>CATJTQ010000098.1 GCA_949743325.1 uncultured Lachnospiraceae bacterium | reverse complement strand
TCAAACCATTTTTAGAGAAAAGATAGAAGAATAGAAAATAATATGCTATAATTTTTATGTTGCTCACCGACACCCGCAACAGGGAGGAGGTGTCAATGTTGGAATTTCTTACATCTTTTTGCCTATAGGCATTATAGCATATGCAGAAATCTTTTTCAATATACTTTTGACAATCTAAAAATTTATCCTTATCTGGCATTAACCAACATCTAATAAACAATAAAATTACATTTAACCCCAACTTAAAATGTTTGCATTTTGACTTAAAAGATTTATATAAAAAAGGTATAATCCCCATTTAAATAGTTCTAAATAACTATCCAAATAGTTCATATACCCATTAGGAGATTAGCTAAATTATTTTTCAAATAAATATATATAATGAAAATTCTCTACACTTAATTATTAAATAACGGGGTAGATAAATATCTGTCTCCCGAATCAGGAAGAAGAACAACTATTGTCTTTCCTTTATTTTCCGGTCTTTTAGCAAGAAGCACCGCCGCTTTTAACGCCGCACCAGATGAAATACCAACAAGAATCCCCTCGCTCACTGCAAAAGATCTGCCCTCTGCAAATGCATCCTCATTCTCAATTGTAATTATTTCATCATATACTGATGTGTTAAGCGCCCTTGGAACAAATCCAGCGCCAATACCTTGTATTTTATGTGCACCAGACTGTCCTGATGATAAAACCGGACTGTCCGCAGGCTCTACTGCAACTACTTTAATATCAGGATTTTTCTTTTTTAAATATTCGCCTACACCTGTTATAGTTCCTCCTGTTCCAACTCCTGCAACAAATATATCAACATTTCCACCTGTCTGATCCCATATTTCTGGTCCGGTAACGTTTTTATGGACTTTGGGATTAGCAGGATTTTCAAACTGACCTAATATAATAGAGCCTGAAATTTTCTGTGATAGTTCCTCAGCTTTTTCAATTGCACCCTTCATTCCTTTTGAACCTTCTGTAAGTACAATTTCTGCTCCATATGCCTTAAGAAGATTCCTTCTCTCAACGCTCATTGTATCAGGAAGTGTAAGTATTGCCCTGTATCCTTTTGCTGCTGCCACTGCAGCTATACCAATTCCTGTATTGCCGCTTGTTGGCTCTATTATCGTTGCACCTTGCTTTATAATTCCTTTCTGTTCTGCATCTTCAATCATCGCCAACGCAACACGGTCTTTCACAGAACCCGCCGGATTTAAATACTCCAATTTTGCAATAATAAGTACGTCAGAAACTCCTGCATATTTTGAGTACCTGCTTAACTGAAGCATTGGAGTACTCCCAATTAGTTCAATAGAGCTTTGTTTTACATTATTCATCCAAATTTCCACCCTTTCTCAAATCATACTTTTCTGATATGAATTATATGTTATATATTATATATTGACAAATTTAACATGTCAATATCTTTCATATGCAAATTATATTCATTTAACATATAAAACAGCAGCCGATAAAGGCTGCTGTACTTTTAAGTTCTACTACATATTACATTTAGAAAATATTTATGTATACTATAATCATCTGTCAATTCAGGGTGAAATGTTAACGCAAGCTGATTTCCATACTCAACTGCAACAATTTTCTCTTCAACAGTACTAAGTATTTTTACATTTGGTGCAGCAGAAATAATATACGGTGCTCTAATAAATCTCATAGGAAATTTACCAATGCCTTTTATTTCCTGTTCTGCCGCAAAGCTTCCTAACTGCCTTCCATATGCATTTCGCTTAATTTTCATAGGTATTGTTCCCAAATATGATATATTTTCACCTTCTATTTTATCTGCGAGCAAAATAGCCCCCGCACATGTGCCAAGTACAGGAAGTCCATTTTCTATTCTGGTCTTAATGTTTTCAAAAAGCTTAAGTTCAAATAATAACTTACCCATTACTGTGCTTTCCCCTCCGGGAAGCACAATTCCATCCAATTCCTGCTGCAGATGCTCTGATTTTCTAATCTCTACACATTCTGCCCCAAGATTTTTCAATATATTTTCATGCTCTATAAATGCACCCTGAACAGCTAAAACACCGATTCTCATCTGTATTACCTGCCTCTTTCAGCCATTAGCAGATTAATTTCTTCTTCATTTATACCTACCATAGCTTCACCTAAATCTTCTGATAATTTTGCCAATAAGTCTTTATCATTATAATTTGTTACTGCTTTTACTATTGCTGCCGCCCTCTTTTTAGGATCTCCTGATTTAAAAATTCCCGAACCAACAAATACGCCCTCAGCGCCGAGCTGCATCATTAACGCGGCGTCGGCAGGAGTAGCCACACCGCCGGCGGCAAAATTCACTACCGGAAGTTTTTTATTTTCATGTACATAATTAACAAGTTCAACAGGTACCTGCAGCGATTTTGCAGCTTCATACAGTTCATCTGAACGCATTGATGATATTTGGGCAATCTGACTATTCATTTTTCTCATATGCCTTACAGCCTGAATAATATCTCCTGTTCCCGGTTCCCCTTTTGTCCTTATCATTGAAGCTCCCTCGCTTATTCTTCTAAGCGCTTCGCCTAAATCTTTAGAACCGCATACAAAAGGCACTTTAAATGCTGTTTTATCTATATGATATACGTCGTCTGCCGGGGACAATACCTCACTTTCATCTATATAATCTATTTCAATAGCTTCCAAAATCTGCGCCTCTACAAAATGCCCTATTCTGCATTTTGCCATAACAGGAATAGAAACTGCACTCTGTATACCTTTAATCATTTTAGGGTCGCTCATTCTTGAAACCCCACCCGCTGCTCTTATATCTGCAGGTATTCTCTCCAGAGCCATAACAGCGCAGGCACCTGCCGCCTCGGCAATCTTTGCCTGCTCAGGAGTGGTAACATCCATTATTACCCCTCCCTTTAACATCTGTGCCAGCTCCTTATTCAAACCATATCTTTCATTCTCCATCTTTCACACTCTCCTTGTATATTGAAATGTTTCGCCGATATCATAAAATTTATGTACATGACTATACCCTTATATGCTTAATATTCTAAAAACGTCTCAGCCATACTTTCAAGACCATATAATGATATTAAAGCTTTTAAATCTGATGATAATTTATCCCGGCTATAGTCATTCTGCTGCAAAAATTCATCTGTCATATCATTAATATATGAATAGAAAATCAAAGCTATCTTTAATTTTCTCTTATTTCCGCCTGATACCATTTGCTGAATTTGTTCCTCTGCCTCAATAATTCTTCCGCTGTCCGCCAACTTTAATAATTCATTCAATATCTCTTTTTCTGCTTGTTCTTCTATTAATTCAGCAGATGGTGATTTAGTATCAATATTAAACAATAATTTTAATATCATTCTAACCATCTCTTTTATAAGCCGCATTATATAATCCTGCTCATACAAATTTATTTCCTCCAAAATTTTAATCATAGCACATAACTAGGATATACCAACAAATGGATTTTGTCAACTATTTCCTTAAATAATACTTTTTATTGAATGATATGCTTTTACAATGTATTATATTGTAATAATTATTACTTGTATAATTGCTTTCTTGCCGAAACCTTTCCTGCGATAATCGGCAAAAATCTCTAAACCGCATGAACACATAGTTTCAAAACGCTGATATACCGAAATTGTACCGACAACAATTTCTTCATTTAAAATAGCAAACATTTCAAATAAGTTTCCATTAAATTCTCCAATTAACAAAAATCGCCTAATATCTTAGAAATAACATCCAGCTGACCAGTCTGCGGCAGAAATATTAAATTGTTTAATTTAATTTCCTTTCCATCGCGATATGAAGTTTTATATATATCCATATAAGTTTTTTTGGCATCAAAAAAACACGCTTCATACTGTTCAATTTCTTTTTTAGGAATCTCTTCAATATGTCCAAGATATTTTTCACGCTGAGCAGCAATATTAACACACGATATCTGCCATCTGACATCATTTTCATACAGATCGTCCAGCCACTGTATCTCATCTTCTTTTGTTAGTAAACTGCCATCAAGCTTAAATAATTGTTCTTTTGAATTCTCGTGCCGCTTTTCAACTTCAGAATAAAGCTCTGCATAGCAAAAACCACTTGTATTAACAATATCGTTGCAATTATACGCCCCTTTTTCTTCTCTTATTTCTCTTAAAAGACCAGCCCTCTTATCTGCGAATATCGTAACAGAATTTACCACTGTGTTATTTATTCTATCTCTTATTTTTTTTGCTGCCTCTCTCTTTTCCACAGACAAAGTCTCTAATGCATTTACTTTCTGTGAATTATTTGACATTACTAAAGTTTTTTTTCTAAAATTTTCTACATTAACATTAAAATTACTAAATTGATTTAATAGCCTGTTATTATCTAGTTTAACTGACATAATTGTACTCCTTCTTATAAAATATCATTTATATTTATTATATCGTTAATTTTATTTACAATATAATATCAGTTTCATAAAATGCCTAATATAAGCACTTTAAACTAAATAAAACACTCTTAATTTTTCTAATCATTGATTTAGGTGAATGTATGAGAAACTATATACAGTATCACCGCTGACTTTTAATATCTAAGTAAACTAATAATCAGTAAAACTGACTTTATATAGACAGATGATTATGATAAAATACTTTAAATAAGTATTTAACTTAATTAAAAAATAATATACATAGGAGAAATGTTAATGAAATTAATGCATCTGGGGGATTTGCATATAGGTAAATCATTAAATGATTACAGCCTAATTGATGATCAGAAATATATTTTAAATCAAATTTTATCTATTATTGACGAGCAAGCTGTTGAAATTCTTATAATAGCAGGGGATATTTATGATAAAGCAATTCCCAGTGAAGAAGCTGTAAGAATATTCAACGACTTTATTTGCCAACTTGCCGTAAAAAAAATAAAAACTTTTATTATTAGCGGTAATCATGATTCCGACGAACGCCTTAACTTTGGAAGCTCGTTGTTTAAATTAAGCGGTATTTATATTTCTACAAAATATGAAGGAAAACTATTTAAATATTCTATTGAACACAACAATAACAATGTAAATATTTACCTCTTACCGTTTGTAAAAGCATCAACTGTAAAACATTATTTTCCTGATGAACAAATTGATTCTTATGATAAGGCTGTTCGTGTTATTTTGCAAAATGAACCCATAAATAAGAATGAAATAAATATTCTGGCAGCACATCAATTTGTTGCCGGAAAAAATGAACAGCCTGTAATCGGAGGTTCTGAAAACGCTTCAGTAAAAAATATTGCCATTCCAAATGTAGGCAATGTAGAGAAAATTGGATATGACTGTTTTGACGATTTTGATTATGTTGCGCTTGGACATATTCACTCACCCCAAAAAATTGGAAAAGATACGATTAGATACGCCGGTTCACCGCTTAAATATTCTATAAGTGAAATTGAAAATAATAAATCAATTCCCATTATTTCAATAGACGATAATAATACAATTGATATTGACTTAATTAAACTGCAGCCTCTGCGCGATATCAGGCACTTGATTGGAAAAATGGAGCAGCTGCTTAATAAAAATCATATTACAAATCCTGACGATTATATTTATGTTACTCTTACAGACGAAAATCCTATAGAAAACGCAATAACAATTATCAGGCAGTACTATCCTAACACATTAAAACTTGATTATAAAAATTTACATACAGGCAATACTGAGCTTATTGACTTGGCAAAAGTTACACGAGAAAAATCATTTGAAGAACTGATATCTGATTTTTATAATATGATGTTTGGTTGTGAAATGAATGAAGATGAGATGAAAATTTTACTTGATACAGCAAAGGAGGCGGGAATAACAGATGAAACCAATTAAACTTATCATAAGCGCGTTCGGACCTTACGCTGATACGATGCCTGAGATTAATTTTGAGCAATTTGAAGAACGAGGATTATTTTTAATTTCTGGGGATACAGGAGCCGGAAAGACAACATTATTTGATGCAATTTGCTTTGCGTTATATGGCGAGACAAGCGGTAGCTATAGAGATACTAAAAATCTCCGCTGCGATTACGCCTCTTTTCAGACGGAAAGCTTTGTAGTTTTTTATTTCTCTCATCAAGGGAAAAAATACCATATTTACCGCCAGCCTGCTTATGAGCGCCCAAAACAGCGAGGCGAGGGAACTATTATCCAAAGTGAAAAGGCAATCTTTTACTGTGAAGATGAACCCCCAACAGAAGGATGTAGCGCAGTTAATAGAGCAATACATGAACTGCTTAATATAGACTGCAAACAATTTAAGCAAATTGCAATGATCGCCCAGGGAGAATTCAGAGAACTACTAAATGCGAAAACAGATGTAAGAACCAATATTCTGCGCACAATTTTTATGACAGACAGCTATAAGAAAATAGGCGACAGACTAAAATCAAGAAAAGATACAGCAAGTTCAAATAAAACGGCAGCAGAACAGAGTATTATACAATATTTTAATGAGGCGGCAGTAGACGATAAAAGCACATACTATAAAGATTTATTAATTCTTCAGCAAAATACTTTAAAAAGCAAAAGCACATGGAACATAGATGAAATCATAAATATTATAGACAATATAATTTCAGAAGATAATCATCTATATTTTGAAAACGAAAACAAATTAAATAAACTTCTAAAGATTTTAGACACAAAAAAAGCTGAATTAGCTAAAGCAAAAACAAATAATGAGTTTATTAACCGGCATAAGAAACTACTTGAAAATAAAACCTTTCTTAAAGCTAAAGAAGCGGAAATTAAGGAATTATCCACATTAATAAAAAAACAGACTGCTGCGTCAAGAAATGTAAAACCAATATACAATATGTGGTTAGAAAACAATCAGCAATTAAAAAACACTGAAAAAACGATTACCTTGCACAAAGTAAATTTAAAAGATATAGACGCACGTCAAATCAAAACTGCAGACAATTTAAATACTGTATTAAAAGAAGAGAAAAATGGCGAACTTTTTAAAAAGTCTTCTGAAAAAATCAAAGAGGATTTTGAAAAATACAAACAAAAGGAGCTGCTTAACAATAATATTTTAACCCTTGAAAATGAAAAACTACAATTAGATAACGAATGGCATAATATAGAAAGCACTGAAAAAAACCTCAACGAAAAAATAAGCTCATTAGAAGAGATAATTAAAACATTAAAGGACAAACCTGCCGAGTTAGAAGCCATAAAAAATCACAATACAGCTATACAATCGCTAAAAAATAAATTAATTTTACTATCAGAAGAAAACATTCCGAACTACAATAACATACTAAAAGATTTAACTGAAAAGCAAACTATATTTAAAGAAAAGCAGCAAATACATAATAACTTAGAAAGCAAGAGAAAAAAGGCAGAAATTATATTTGACAACTGCAGAGCAGGCCTTCTTGCCAAAAACTTAAAAGATGGCATAAAATGCCCTGTATGCGGCTCTACCAACCACCCCGAACCAGCAGCAATGCCTGAAGAATCAATTACCGAAACAAAACTCAAAAAATTTCAGCAAGATGAAGAAAAGGCAAAGCGGGATAAGGATAAGGCACTGCTAGATGCTGAAAACATCAAAACAGCAGCTCAAACCACTGAAAAAGTTTTAAAAACTCAGATATTTGAAACATTCAGCAATGATTATCTTTTCATCAATTACGAAAGAAATATGACAATTGATCAGTTAAATAATTTAATTATCTCTGCATTAACAGATATTTCAGAAAAACTAAAAATTAGCAATGAAAAAGAAAAAGATTTACTAAATAATTGCAATGCTTTAAAAATATATGAAGATAAACTGCAGCAAGCACGCGGTGAAGAAACAACAATTCTTGAAAATAAAAAATTGCAATTATCAAAAAACAGAGATAATAACCACATTAAATTGGCAGAAAAAAAAGCTCTAATGGAAAATCTTAATAAATTAGAATATAAAAATTTAACAGAGGCAAAAGAGGCACAGCAAAACTACGAGAGTGAATACCAAAAAATTTATTCAGCTATTGAGGCGGCAAAACACGAAAAAGAGACTGCAGAAAAAGAGAAGGTAAAATGTGAATCTGCTATTTCAATTTTGCAAACCACCTACAGCCAAGAAAAGAAAAAAGATCAAGAGTTATTCAATAAATATAAGAAAGCGCTTGTTGATAATAACTTTGAGTCTTTAGAAGATTTTTTACATTATTCAGTTACGGAAAATATAATTGAGGAAAATGAAAAGATAAAAACAGACTATGATACTGAAGTTAAAATAAATAATGAGAAATTAAAACAGGCAGAAGCTGACGCTAAAGATAAGATTTTAATTGATGAAGGTAAGCTTGAACAATATATTATTGTAAAAAATAATGATGCTGAAATACTTCAAACAAAAAAATCAACTATTAAACATAGACTAGAAAACAATAAAAAATTACTTACTCAAATAATTTCAAAGAAATCAACTTTAGAAAACCTTAGAAAAGAAACAGATAACTGCACACGTCTATATGAATTGGTAACAGGACAGATAAGCGGAAAACCCAAAATTACGCTCGAACAATATATTCAAGCTGCACATTTTGACTGTATCATAGCTGCCGCAAATAAGAGACTTCTTCCTATGACAGACAATCAATATGAACTGTACAGACAAAAAGATTCAGCTGACAAAAAGTCTAATACCTCACTTAACCTTGAAGTTCTTGATAATTTCAGCGGACACAAAAGACCTGTAGGCAGCCTTTCCGGGGGTGAGAGTTTTAAGGCCTCACTAAGTTTAGCATTAGGGCTCTCTGATACAATTTCCTCAAATCTTGGGGGCATTCAGATGGATGCACTGTTTATCGATGAAGGTTTTGGAACTTTAGACCGCAAATCAATTGAAAATGCACTGGACATTTTAATTAATTTATCAGGATGCAGCAAACTGGTCGGAATTATCAGTCATCGTGAAGAATTAATGGAAAATATATCTCAGCAAATTAAAATCAAAAAATGTAACAGCAACCAAGAAAATAAAACTGTTATAAATGGAAGTTATATTACTATAGAAACCGACTTTTAACTCACTTACTCTTTATTAACTTTTCAATATCTATTATTAAAAAACAAAAAGAGCTATTGACTAAGATAGATAGACAAAAACAATATAATTGTCTCTCTACTTCTCAACAGCCCTTAAACAATCATCAAAACACTACTTACCATTGCGAGGCACCTGACTGACTATCAGACGTTTAGCATAATATAATTTTGATATAATCAGATGCTTTGGTGAAGGATAGCTTACAAATTTTTCAAGAAGACCTGACATTGGCAATACTAACATAGTACCTAAAATGTTAAACGCTGAGTGAGCTGTGGCAATACCAAACAGTGAAGCTGACTCTTCAAACAATGCCGGACTAAATACCGACTTTATCAAACAGAACAACATTAACCCAAATACTGTACCAATAATATTAAATATCAAGTGTACCATCGCAACACGCTTTGCATTTCTATTTGCTCCGACAGAAGATAAAATTGCTGTCACGCAAGTACCTATATTCTGGCCCATTATAATTGGTATAGCCGCACTGTATGACACCTGTCCTGTAACTGCCAACGCCTGTAATATTCCTACTGATGCAGAACTGGACTGTATAATTGCCGTTAATACAGTTCCTGCAATCACACCAAGAATTGGGTTTTTAAACATTATAAAAAGATTTTGAAATGCAGGAACGTCACAAAGACCTGATACAGCTCCAGACATTTCTTCCATACCAAACATCAACGTTGCAAAACCAAGTAAAACCATTCCTGTATCCTTCTTCTTCTCAGAAGCACAAAACATAAAGAAAAAAATACCAATCAAAGCAAGTACAGGAGTAAAAGAAGACGGTTTTAAAAGTCTTATAAACATATTGCTGCTGTCAATACCTGCAAGACTTAAAAGCCATGCGGTAACAGTTGTTCCTATATTTGCACCAATAATAACATTTATTGCCTGTTTTAAACTCATAATACCTGAATTTACAAAGCCTACTACCATAACAGTTGTAGCTGATGAACTTTGAATAAGGGCTGTCACACCCATTCCGGTCAGAACTCCGGCAGCCCTGCCAGTTGTCAGTTTTCCAAGTACAGCCTGCAGCTGTCCTCCTGCTCTGCGCTCTAAAGCCTGACCCATCACATTCATTCCAAAGAGGAAAAGACACAAACCTCCAATCAACGTCAATACATTAAAAATATCCATTAAACCTCATTCCTTTACTTTTTAATATCGTTATGAGAACACATTAACAGACATATATCAAATCTATTATCGTAGCTTTGTAAAATTCTTGTAAAGTATTTTATTTATTTTAATTTTTGGGAAATTTTACTATTATAGACGTACCGCAATCAACAACACTATCTAATTTAATTTCAGCCTTATGCAGCCTTGCCGCATGTTTTACTATAGAAAGTCCAAGCCCGGTTCCTCCAACCTCTTTTGAATGACTTTTATCTACTCTGTAAAATCTTTCAAAAATACGATTATGATGCTCTTTCGGAATCCCTATCCCTGTATCTTTAACAGACAGAATTACATAATTGCCCTCATCCTTAATACTAACGTCAACATTACCATCTTTCCGATTATATTTAACAGCATTATCACACAGATTAAATATAATACCTTTTAACAACTGCGGAATACCGTTTATAACCGCACTCTCACCAGTTAATGACATATTTATTCCGGCTGCCTTTGCTTTTGGCTGCAGACTTAGTACTGTCTCGTCCGCCAAAGAAAATAAATCCGTTTCTTCATGCTGCAAATCCTCTGCTCCCTCATCCAAATGAGATAAATTTATTATATCATCAACAAGAACTATCATCCTCTGAGCTTCTGTATAAATACGTTCTGAAAACTGAGCAATATCATCCTGCTGTACCATATCATTTTTTAACAACTCTGCATAACCTGAAATTGAATGCAACGGCGTTTTTAATTCATGAGACACATTAGCAGTAAATTCACGTCTCATTGATTCATTGAACGGAGTTACAAATTTTTTTGACAACAATATAGATATAATAAATGAAAAGATTACTGCAATTATGACTACAATTAATATTGGACGCAAAATTGCCAATAAAATTATCCAAATTGTATATTGTGTACTGGACAGACGAACTACCGTTCCGTCGGGAAGTCTCTGCGCTGTATAAAATAATCGCTTAGTCAGTGTATTGGAATAGTGTGAACTTTCTCCATATCCTTCTGTTAAAGCCTGTTCTATCTCAATACGGTCTAAATGATTTTCCATTAAAGAGGCCTCGGCATCCGTGTCAAATATAACTTTTCCATCAGAAGCGATCCATGTAATGCGGCAGTTTTCCATATTTAGATTATTAAAAAATTCAATTCCGCTTTTTGAAATACCATTAGATGCCAATTCAGTCTGAACTTTAAGTTGATTTTGATGTATTTCTGAAAAATGTTCGTATATCATAAACAACATTAAAATAAGAGAAAAAAATAAAACTGTAAATACTGTTATACAAATAGGTGTTATAATTTTTCTATTCATTTTACCTCCATTCGGTAACCTACACCGCGTACAGTTTTTATATATTTACCACAATCGCCAAGCTTTGTGCGAAGAGTACCAATATGAACATCAACAGTCCTAGTTTCTCCTACAAAATCTGCTCCCCAAACACTTGAAAGTAATTGTTCCCTTGTAAATACCAATCCAAGATTTTTCATAAATTTCAACAGTAATTCATATTCTTTTAATGTCAAAATTAATCTGCATCCATTTGCAGTTACAGTATGTTCAGACATATTTAATTCTAATTCACCTGCTTTCAAAATCTTTTCGTTCTCTTTTGACGCGGTTCTTCTCAACACAGCTTTTATTCTTGATACCATTTCCATCATACCAAACGGTTTTGCAAGATAATCATCTGCGCCAAGATCCAATCCAATAACTTTATCATATTCGGTTCCTTTTGCGGTAGCCATAATAACGGGAATATTCTGGGTTGCAGCATTAGAGCGAAGCTTCTTCAAAATAGAAAGTCCATCTTCACCAGGAAGCATAATATCAAGTATTATAAGTTTTGGACTTGTGTTTTTCAACTCTTTCCAAAATAAAGTACTGTTTGAAAATCCCTTTGATTCAAATCCAACTGAATTTAACGTATATATCATTAAATCCCTTATTGATTCGTCATCTTCCACACAAAAAATCATTATATACTCCTCCTAAAAAAGTATTTGAGTTTTTACTTAACACAGATAAACACAAAATACAGTATATAACTGAGAAGCATAATTATTCCGCTTATCCGCATAAGTTTTTTATCTTTAATACTATATATCAAAAGCATAATACCTGCAAGTGCTGCGATAATAGTATCAATGTAAAAGCTCTCGGAGAATGGAACCGGAATAATTAATGCTGAAATTCCTATTACAAACAATATATTGAAAATATTACTGCCTACAATATTACCAATAGCAATATCAGCATTTCCCTTTTTTGCAGCTATAACTGATGTAAATAATTCCGGCAGTGAGGTTCCCAAAGCCACAATAGTCAATCCTATAAATCGTTCACTCATACCAAATATTCTTGCTATACTGCTTGCCGCATCTACCGCTATATTGCTACCTACAACTATAAACACCAACCCAACTACAGTTAAAAATACAGAAACCCAAATTTTCTTATATTTAACAGCAGATTTTTCTCTGTTGTTTTCTTTCTTTGCCATGATAAATAAATATAGTAAATAACAAATAAAAACTATTATTAATACAACACCATCATATAACTCTACCGTACCGCTCAATCCCTGAACTAACAACAGCATTGTAATTACAATCATAAAAGGTATTTCACGCAGTATTGTAGTCTTTGAAACTGCAAGAGGAGTAATTATTGATGAGATTCCCAGTATAATTAATATATTTAATATATTACTCCCTACAATATTTCCAATTGTAATATCAGCATTCCCCTTTATTGCTGCAGTAATACTTACAGCAGCTTCCGGTGCGCTTGTTCCCATGGCAACAATTGTCAGCCCAATTATCAATTGAGGAATTCCAAATCTTGCCGCTATTCCAGACGCCCCATCAACAAACCAATCTGCTCCCTTTACAAGCATTACAAAGCCAACAGCCAATAATAACATTGAACCAAACATTTCCATAGTAAAATCCTCCTTAATCCTATTTGCAGCGATTAAAGTATTCTCGTTATTTTAATACACAAAAAAAACGAGTACTCTGCTGCATTATTTACAACAAAGTCTCGCTTTTTAATTACAAAACCAGATTTCCTAAGTGAAAATCGTACTGACGGTAAAGTAAACATGGAGTGTTCCATGCAAGCTACTCCCTTTATTTATTTAATATATCACAGGACATTCTAAAATGTCAATTAATTTATAAAATTAATTTTTTTAGTTATAACCGCTCTGTTATTCCGCAGCTTTCGTTGATATCGATAAAAACTTGGATATTTTTCTAATTGCCGCAGAAAAAATTTAACTTCATAAAAATTATATTGCTATTTTACCAATCAAGAGACCTTCTAACTGCATAGCAGCTTCCTCTTCATCCTCTCCTTCGGTAGAGATTACCATATTCTCACCCTCAGTTATATTTAATGTCATCATCCCCATAATACTTTTTGCATTTACATGTTTATTACCGCTATCTAAATATATTCTGCTTTCATATTGACTTGCCATCTGTACTATCTGTGCTACCGGACGATTTTCCAATCCCGCTGAGATTTTAACTGTTACTGGTTTCTTAATCATTAAAATAATCCTCCTTCTTCATACGCAATTCATCTGCTAAAGTACTTATTTTTCTCAATCTGTGGTTTACCCCTGACTTACCCACAGGTGAAGTGAGCAGTTTTCCAAGCTCTTTTAAACTTGCATCACTATTCTCAAGCCGAAGAACTGCAATCTCCCTTAACTGTTCAGGAAGAGCCTCTAACCCAATATTATTAATAATATATTCTATATCTTCTCTCTGTTTAACTGCCGCTGATACAGTCTTATTTATATTTGCGGTCTCACAATTTACCTGACGATTTACATTATTACGCATCTCCTTTAATATACGGATATTCTCTAATTTCATCAGAGACACATATGCCTCCATAATATTAAGAGCGTCAACAATCTTGTCTCCTTCTTTTAAATAAACAACATAGTGGCTCTTTCTCTCCACCATTTTAGCTCCAAGACTGAAACAATTTAATATCTCTATCATCTGTCGGGCCTTATCTTTTGTCTGACAAACAATCTCAAAATGGTAAAATTTCTCTGGATCGCTTATTGAGCCTGCAGCAAGAAATGCCCCTCGGATAAAAGCACGTTTGCAGCAATTTTTCTGTATTACCATATTGTTGACAAGAACTGTATTAGAATTATAATTTACAGTTTCATCTATAAATTTTAACGCTTTTAGAATACGGATCGACTCATCGGCTTTATCACATTGAACTATATAAACTTTTCCTTTACTTGAACAGTCCTCACCCGCAAATGAAACCGCGGCCTTTCCAAATGCAGTTTCAATTAATTGCTCGGCTGCTTTTATTACAGGAAAACTTTCTGATTTAATTATAAAAAAAGATTTTCCTTCTCTGCTTCTTACATGTCCACAAAAAGCAAAAAGTCCGGCAAGCTGTGCAATCTGGCAATGACGGCTTTTTCCAATGCAATCGGCAAGCTCTTCCTTTACATCTGCTGAAAAAGACATCCTGCTGACTCCTTTTACTAAGATTTTCTGTGCGTATCCTTTAGTATATCTCTATGTTCAATCTTAATTCCATAATTACTCTTACCATCAAGTGAATTATAAAGTTTATTGGCAAGTGTTACAGAACGATGCTTACCACCTGTACATCCAATACTTATTACTAATTGATTTTTACCTTCCTGAATATAATTAGGAATTAAAAACTTAACCATATCCACAAGTTTTTTCAAAAACTGCTGTGAAATATCAGTTTTCATCACAAATTCCTGTACTTCCCTATCATTTCCGGTCTTTTCTTTTAATTCTGTAATATAATAGGGATTTGGCAGAAACCTTACATCAAAAACTAAATCCGAATCACTCGGAATACCATATTTAAATCCGAATGATACTATATTTACAATTAAATTCTTAAATTCTATGTTATTTACAAAAATCTGCTCTAATGCTCTGCGTAAATCTCTCGTCAGCATACTGCTTGTATCTAAAATATAATTTGACTTCTTTTTTAAATTTGCAAGCATAGTACGCTCTTTTTTTATTCCACTGTCAATTCTGCCTTCTCCGGCAAGCGGATGATTCCTTCTAGTCTCTTTATAACGTTTAACTAAAACTTCATCTTTCGCATCAAGAAAAAGCATCTCATATTTTTGGTTATCCCGTGAAAATTTTTCTACAAATTCCTCCATCTTGGAAATTTCACCGCTTCTTATATCAATCCCTACGGCTACTTTTGATATCTCCTGATTGGGAATATACAGTAATTCGACAAATTTATCTATCAATGGTATAGGCAAATTGTCTACACAGTAATAACCCATATCTTCAAGCATTTTTAATGTAACACTCTTCCCGGCACCTGACATACCAGTAACTATTACAAATCTCAAAATACACCACCTTATTATCCTTTGCCTCTTAACTCTAAAAATCTCCCAGCAACTTTATCTCTAATTCTAATGGAATCTTGTCTTTTTCGTAAACTTTTTTCTTGATTCTATTAGTAAGCTCAATCACATCTGCTGACGAAGCATTTCCTTTATTAACAACAAAACCACAATGCTTATCAGAAACTTGTGCACCGCCTACACTATATCCTCTAAATCCAGCATCCATAATCAGCTTACCTGCAAAGTTTCCCTCAGGCCTTTTAAAAGTAGAACCTGCACTTGGAAATTCCAGAGGCTGTTTTTCTTGTCTCTTCTTTCTCAAGTCATCCATCAGTGCTTTAATCTGCTCCTGATTTCCCTCTCTAAGTTCAACTAAAACTTCTAATACTATGGCGTTCATATCTGCCACAGAACTCTTTCTGTATCCAAACTTAAGAGAGTCTTTTTTCAGTACCTTTACTTGTAAATCTTCAGTCAGCACAGTAACCTCTGCAACAACCTGACTTATTTCACCGCCATATGCACCTGCATTCATTATTACAGCGCCTCCAATTGTGCCTGGAATACCTGATGCAAACTCAAAACCAGTTAGACCCGCTTCACAAGCTTTAGCTGAGATTGAAGCTAAAAGAGCGCCGGCCATTACTCTAAAACTATTACCTTCTCTCCTTATATCATTAAGATTTTTAAAAATCTGAATAATTACTCCATCAAATCCATTATCTGATACTAACAAATTACTGCCGTTACCTAAAATAAAATATTCCAGTTTATTATTTCTGCAGTAAAGAAGAACTTCTCTCAATTCTTCTGTTGAATTTGGAACTAAAAATATTTTAGCAGGTCCGCCAACCTTAAATGTTGTATGTTTCTTCATTAATTCATCTATATAACAGTATTCTGAACCTACTATCTGTGACAAATCTTTAATATTTTTTTCTGTAATCATACAAATCTCCATTCCTTTGCAGTATAAAGGAAATCAGCCTATTATTATGATACAATAGGATTTTCCATATTTCAATTGATAATAATAGATAAAACTTTTTATAAAATTTTCTATTTTTTTAAGATTTTTACTATATATGAAAGAAAAAATAATGCTGACGCATACACAATAATTACAGGACCGCAGGCTACATTCATATAGTATGATACTAATAATCCGCTAATTCCTGAAAAAAGTGCAAATGTTACTGCAAAAAAATGGTATTCTCTGACATTTGAAGCTATATTTTTGGCCGCTGCAACCGGCAATATCATAAGCGCATTTATTAACAGAATTCCAATCCATCTAATTGCCAGCATAACTATAACCGCAATTAATATTACAAATATATTTTCTATCAAATTTACTCTAATACCTTTACTTCTCGCCAAGGCAGAATTCATGCTTATAAAAAGCATTTTATTATACAGCACTCCCCAAAGCAGGCTGGTGACTACAAATACTATAAGAAGTGCCTTTATCTCTCCTGTTGTAATACTTAAAATATCACCGATAAGCAGCGCAGAATAATTGTTAAAATTACCCTTATAAGACAGTACAATTAAACCAACCGCAATACTGCATGATGCAAAAACTGATATTATTGTGTCTGCTTCAATTCCCTGCCTACTCTTTATTTTATTAAGAAGAAGTGCAAATATTACTGCAAATATTACCATTGAAACATTAGTATTTCTAACACCTAAAATTACGCCTAATGCAATTCCCGTAAGCGCCGAATGCCCAAGCGCATCAGAAAAAAAAGCCATTTTCTTTTGTACAACCATTGTTCCCACCATGCCTAACAATGGAGTTATAAGAATAACAGCAATAAATGCATTTTTCATAAATTCATAAGAGGTCCATGAAAAAGGCAGTATTTTTTCCAGAATATCATATACTATTCCCATAAAATCTACCTCCTAAATTCCAAAAACTTCCTTAAATTCTTTGCTTGCAAATACTGATGCAGCGGTTCCTTTTCTCAATATTTTTCTGTCAAGCAAGATAACCTCATCTGCATATTTTTTTACATAGTCCAAGTCATGAGAAACTAATAAAATTGCTACATCATAGTTTTTCTTTAATTTATTTATTATTTCATAAAACAAATCCATACCTTTTTTATCAATTCCTGAAACGGGCTCGTCTAACAGCAACAGATTAGGCTCGTTTAATAGTGCAAGTGACAGCAGAACTCTCTGTAATTGTCCTCCCGACAAATTTGAAAGCTGCCTATCAATACAATCGTCAACCTCGAAAATGGAAAGAACATCTATTATCTTATTATAAATTTTCTTTCTTTTACATAAAAAAATAGGCTTACTACTTATATAAGCCGCCATAAAATCATAGACACTCACTGGTGTTCCTTTATCTATATTAAGACTTTGAGGCACATATCCTATTCTTAAAGGGTTTTTTTTCTTTAACGAGCGACCCTCTGGAGTCTGTAAAACAATTTTTCCTTCATGCGGAACTTCATCAAGAATCGCTTTGACAAGCGTTGATTTTCCCCCGCCATTTTTACCAATAAGTACATAAAGCTTTCCGCAGTGAATATGCATATTTATATCATCTAATATAACTTCGCTTCCATAGTTTACATGAAAATGATGTATTTTAATACAGTGAAGACCACATGGCTTTCTGTCTTTATTTAGTTCATTTATCATTTGACAAAAGCCTCCTTTAATATTTCAAGATTTCTGCCCATACCATTTATATATGAATCTTTATCATCTTCACCTGTAGTTAATGGGTCTAAATAAAGTACTTTAACACTGCACTCTCCCTTAACTGCTTCGGCCGCTGCTCTGCCTGTATTCTCATCTGCAATTATAAACTGCACGTTTCCAGAATTAGCCTTATCAATAATATTGCTTATCTGTGCTGCACTTAACGCTGTATTTTCATCCATATCCACAACTTCTTCTATATGAAAATTACATAGTTTCTCTAAATATTCAAAAGCCTCATGAAATAATACAACGCCATACTCATTTGGTTTTTGCCCTCTCGTCAATATTGAATGATTTATATCCATTGCCTGCTCTGAAAGCTTATTAAGTTTTTTCTTATATTTTTCAAAATTAGCCTCATATTGTACTTTATGATGTGGATCTTGTTCAACAAGAGCCTCTGTAATATTTTCAACTTCCTGAATATAAAGAGAGACATCCATCCACGAATGAGCATTAAACTCGTTTTCACTGTGCTTATGTGCTGAATTATCATGAATTTCTTCTGACTTGTCCTCTTCTGTCACCTCACTTAAAAGTTCAACACCCTCTGTCGCTGTCACAACATACAATTCTTCATAATAATTTATAATATCCTCAAGAAAATTCTCCATTCCTGCACCGTTTACAATAACAATATCTGCTTTGTCCAACAGTTTTAAATCTTTAGAACTCAGCTGATAATCATGAACACACCCCGTTGAATTGTTAGTCAGATTATAAACTTCTATGTCATCTATACCATCTGTAATATTAAGGGCAGCAATATATATTGGATAAAAACTTGTTACAATTACATAGTTTTTCTTTTGCAAATTATTAGCATTGCCAGTTTTAATAATTACAAAACTAGCAATGCTCATTATACACAATAAAAGAAATGTCAATACATATTTATTTCTCCACATAACTTATTCCTTTTCGATTTCCTGTTCTAACAATCCACCTATATAATTCCAAATTTCATCACGTCCCTGCTTTGTCAAAGCAGAAAAAGGGAAAATAAGTGTATCAGGAACGCAGTTTAATCCTTTTTTTATTAAAGATATCTGTTTCTGCAGCTGACTTTTCTTTATCTTATCAAGCTTTGTTGCAATAATAATTGGCTGAAACCCATTTGACAATATCCACTCATACATCTGTCTGTCATTAGCAGACGGTTCATGACGTATATCAATCAAAAGAAAAACTTTTGAGAGGACCTTAGATGATTTCAAATACCTCTCAATCATTTTTCCCCATTTTTCACGAACGCTCATTGACACTTTGGCATAACCATATCCAGGTAAATCCACAAAATATAACTCATTATTAATATTATAAAAGTTAATTGTCTGTGTTTTACCTGGCGATGAAGAAGTGCGTGCCAATGACTTGCGATTCATTAAACTGTTTATCAATGATGACTTTCCTACATTTGACTTCCCAGCAAATGCTATTTCCAACTTATTATTCTGCGGAAGTTTGCTCGTAATACCACAAACAGTTTCCAATTCTGCATTTTTTATCTTCATTAGCATAATCCTCTTATATACGTTCAACAAACGCATTTTCAACTACATGCTTCATCTCTTCAACAAAACAAATATTCATATCTCTTTTAATTTCATTATCTATTTCTTCCACATCAGCCTCATTCTTCTTAGGAACTAAAATTGTTTTTATTCCCGCAAGTTTAGCAGCCAACATTTTTTCTTTTAATCCACCGATTGGCAAAACTCTTCCCCTAAGAGTTATTTCTCCAGTCATTGCAACATCCGGCCTGACTGGTGTTTTAGTTGCGGCAGAAAGAATCGCTGTTGCCATCGTAATACCAGCTGAAGGACCGTCCTTTGGAACTGCGCCTTCAGGTATATGAATATGAATATCATTTTTCTTAAAAAAATCTGCTGCTATATTATATTCTTTGCTGACTGAACGAATATAACTGATTCCAGTTTTCGCTGACTCCTGCATTACTTCTCCAAGTTTTCCTGTAAGAGATACCTCTCCTTTTCCCGGCATAACATTAACCTCTATCTCTAATGTATCTCCGCCGACACTTGTCCACGCAAGACCTCTAACAATTCCAACCTGAGGTTTTTCATTTGCCATGTCAATACGATATTTTTCTTTTCCAAGATAAGTTTTTAAGTTACTTTCTGTTATTTTTACAGTTTCTTTATCTTCTTCCAAAATCTTCCAAGCCGATTTTCTGCATAGCGAAGCAATATTTCTTTCTAAATTTCGAACTCCCGCCTCTTTAGTGTATCTTCCAATTATTTTCTTTAAAGCTTTATCACTTATGCCTAACTGTCCATCATTAAGGCCATTTTTCTTCATCTGTTTGGATATAAGATACTGTTTAGCAATATGAAATTTTTCATTTTCAGTATAACCTGAAACTTCTATTATTTCCATTCTGTCAAGAAGCGGTCTTGAAATTGTTTCTACTGAATTTGCTGTAGCAATAAATAATACATTTGATAAATCCATTGGAATTTCAACATAATGATCCCTGAACTGATAGTTCTGTTCACTGTCAAGAACTTCCAAAAGTGCTGACTGAGTATCACCTTTATAATCTGAACTCACTTTATCTATCTCATCCAACAGCATAAGTGGATTATTCACTCCCGCCTGTTTTAATCCATTTGCAATTCTGCCTGGCATTGCGCCAATATATGTCTTTCTGTGACCGCGAATCTCCGCCTCGTCACGTACTCCTCCAAGACAAATACGCACATACTTTTTATTTAATGCTCTGGCAACTGATCTGGCTATTGATGTCTTTCCTGTTCCGGGAGGTCCCACTAGGCAAATTATAGGTGCATCACCTTTTTTAGATAAAATTCTTACAGCTAGAAATTCAAGCACTCTTTTCTTAACATCTTCAAGTCCATAATGATCTTCTTCCAAAATCTCTTTGGCATCTCTTATATCAAGGTTGTCTTTTGATTTCTTACTCCATGGCATATCTAAAAGAGTCTCTATATACCCACGCACAACCGTGGCCTCAGAATTACTCTGTGAAATACCTTCCAGACGATCTATCTCTTTATTAAGCTTTTCTTTAACTTCTTTTGGAGCTTTTAACCGCTCAGTCTTAACCCTGTACTCTTCGATTTCATTATCAAAATTATCTTCACCTAGTTCTTCCCTGATAACCTGCATCTGTTCTCTGAGAACATACTTCTTTTGATTTTCATCTACTTTCTGCCGCACTTTTTTCTGTAAATCTCCTCTGATGGCAGCAATAGATATTTCATTCTCCAACAACACAAGCAGCAGCTGATACCGGGCGCTTAATTTCTCCTGCTCCAACAATTTCTGCCTGTCCTCATATCCGAAAGGAATGTTTGCACAGGCAAAATCTACCAGCTTCTCCAGCGATGATATTTCCAACATCTGTTTTGCAAAACCTTTTCCAAATTTTCGGCTTGTAAGCAGATACCGGGAAAACATATCTCCTAATTCCCTCATCATAGCTTCCTGCTGGGTTTCATTATCGATATCATTTATTGAAGGCAAATATTCAACAACAGCTGTTAAATAACCTTCTTCGTCTTCAACTTTAGTCCAGACAGCCCTCTCCTCGCCTTCGGCAAGTACTCTTAAAACATTGCCTGGAACTTTTATAACCTGATGAATCTTAGCAACCACTCCAACTTTATACAAATCGTCCGGCTTTGGATCTTCAATCATTTCATCCTTCTGTGCTACTAAAAAAATTCTCTGGTCTTCTTTCATTGCCTGTTCTATTGCAAGTATAGACTTTTCACGGCTCACATCAAAATGAACTACATATTTGGGCAAAACAGTAAGTCCTCTAAGTGCCACTGATACAAATAACATTTCTTCCTGATTATGCACTCTCATCATCCGCCTTTTTTGTTAGTTTACCATTTTTCGCAGCATTTGTATTTCCATTTTCTATCATTTTAGTATGCTCGATTACCGCATTACCTTTATTTAGAACCATATCTTCAGTAATTTCACATCCAAGTATAGATTCATCTGATGGAATTTCATACATAACATCCATCATCGTCTGCTCCATAATCGCTCTTAACCCTCTAGCTCCAGTCTTTCTCTTAACTGATTTCTGAGCCACTGCCTTAAGCGCATCATCTGTAAATGTAAGACGAACTCCATCCATCTCAAATAATTTTTGATACTGTTTTACTATTGAATTTTTAGGTTCACGCAATATTCTTACTAAGGCTTCTTCATCTAACAAGTCAAGAGTCACATTTACGGGTACACGACCTACAAATTCTGGAATAAGTCCAAATTTAACTAAATCTTCAGGCAGTACCTGTTTTAACACTTCTCCAATATTTTTTTCCCTGCGATCACCTATATCTACATTAAATCCAATAGACTTTTGATCCAGTCTTGACTCAATAATCTTATCTAATCCCTCAAACGCTCCGCCGCATATGAAAAGAATATTTGTTGTATCAATTGGTATAAGCTCTTGATGAGGATGTTTTCTTCCTCCCTGCGGAGGCACTGAAGCAACTGTACCTTCTAATATTTTAAGAAGCGCCTGCTGAACCCCTTCTCCTGAAACATCTCTTGTTATTGATACATTCTCGGATTTCCTTGTAATTTTGTCTATCTCATCTATATAAATTATTCCATACTGCGCCCTCTTTATATCATACTCGGCAGCCTGTATAATTTTCAGCAATATATTCTCTACATCTTCTCCGACATATCCTGCCTCTGTCAGTGAAGTAGCATCTGCAATTGCAAATGGTACGTTTAAGAGTTTTGCCAATGTCTGTGCAAGATAGGTTTTACCAGATCCAGTAGGCCCAAGCATAAGAATATTGCTCTTTTGAATTTCAACATCCATATCTCTGTCAAAGGCAATTCTTTTATAATGATTGTACACAGCTACTGCTAATGCTTTTTTAGCCTCATCCTGTCCAATTACATATTCATCTAAAAATTTCTTTATTTCTTTTGGCCGAAGAAGATTTATGTCCATTTCATCTGTCGGTAATTCTTCTTCACTCTCCTCATCCATTATCGCAGCACATAACTCTACACATTCGTCACATATATATACATCGTTTGAGCCAGAGAGCATACGCGCAACTTGCGTCTCAGGCTTATTGCAAAAAGAACATCTAATAGGTCCCAATCCATTTCCTTTTTTTGGCATTATTATCACCTCATTTATATAATACTGTAAAAACTCCTACTAAACAAGTAGGAGTTTTTGCTTAATCCCGGAAAAAACCTACTTACCGGCTTGTCACTACCTTGTCTATTAAACCGTAAGCAACTGCTTCTTCTGCTGTCATATAATTATCTCTCTCTGTATCTACTTCAATTACTTCAAGAGGCTGACCTGTATTTTCTGATAATATAGAATTCAACTTCTTCTTCATATGAATTATTCTGTCTGCGACAATTTTGATATCTGTCGCCTGACCCTGTGCACCGCCAGATGGCTGATGTATCATAATCTCCGCATTAGGAAGCGCAAGTCTCTTACCTTTTGTACCTCCGGCAAGCAGAAAGGCACCCATACTGGCAGCCATTCCAATACACATTGTTGAAACATCGCATTTAATATAATGCATCGTATCATAAATAGCCATCCCTGCAGTAACTACTCCACCAGGACTATTTATATACATATGAATATCTTTTGATGGATCTTCACCTTCTAAGAACAATAACTGAGCAACTATAAGACTAGCTGTTGTCTCGTTCACTTCCTCGCCAAGAAAGATTATTCTTTCCTTGAGAAGCCTTGAATATATATCATATGAACGCTCTCCTCTGCTCGTCTGTTCAATAACATAAGGTACCAGGCTCATTATAATATCCTCCTGTCATTTAAACTTCTTTTGCTGCATCTCTTACAAGAGTAGCAGCTTCCATTACAGCTATATCTGTATGCAGCTGTTTCATCTCATCTTCTCCGAGCATTTCTTTAAGTTTATCAATTTCCATATTGTATGTCTCAGCCATTTTCTGCAGTTCTTCTTCAATTCTCTCATCTGAAACTTCAATATTTTCAACTTCTACAATTTTTTCTAATACAAGTCTTGTCTGAATACGTTTCAGTGCCTGCGGCTTCATCTGTTCCATAAATGCCTCAGGAGTTAAACCTGTAAACTGTAAATACTGCTCAATTGATAATCCTTGCTGCTGAATACGTCTTGCAAAATCTTCAATAATATTTTTAGTTTGAGTATCAACCATAAGATCTGCTATTTCCATTGTAGAATTCTCAATAATTTTTTCAATTACCTTGTCTTCCTTTTCTGCTAACATTTCATTCTTTTTTTCTTCCTCAAGATTTTTCTTAATGTCAGCCTTGTACTCTTCCAAGGTATCAAATTCTGAGACATCTTTAGCCAATTCATCATCTAGATCCGGAAGTTCTTTAACTTTAATTTCTTTTACTGTAACTTTAAATTCTGCAGGTTTGCCTGCAAGCTCCTCAGCCTGATAATTTTCTGGAAATGTTACATTTACTGTAACTTCTTCACCTATATTTACACCAATTAACTGCTCTTCAAAATTATCAATAAATGAATGAGAACCTATTGTAAGTGAATAATCTTCTGCTTTTCCGCCTTCAAAAGAATTACCGTCAATAAATCCTTCAAAATCAATAGTTGTTATATCTTTATCTTGAACTGGTCTGTCTTCAACTGTAATTGTACGAGCATTACTCTCTCTCTCTTTATCAATTTCAGCCATTATATCTTCTTCTGTAACCTCAATCTCCGTTTTCTCTACTTCTATTCCTTTATATTCCCCAAGAGTAACTTCCGGTCTTACGGCTACTTCTGCAGTAAATATAAACGGTTTGCCTTTCTCAAGCTGAACAACCTCAAGTTTTGGCTGTGAAACAATATCTAAACCACATTCTTTAGAAGCGTCTTCATAAGCCTGAGGAACTATATCATTGGCAGCATCCTCATAAAAAACAGCTGAACCATACATTTTCTCAATTATATGACGAGGAGCTTTTCCTTTACGGAACCCTTGAATTGAAATACGGCTCTTCTGCTTTTGATATACTTTTTCAATTGATTTTTCAAGTACATCTGCATCCACTTCTATTGTAAGTTTTGCCAAACTTTTCTCTAAATTCTCAACCTGTACGCTCATTTTTTGAATTATCCTCCTTATTAAGCACCCAACGGGTGTAAGTTCAACTTAAGTCTATTTTTAAACATCTTCAGAAATATTTAATTCATCAATTAATTCCAAATCTTCGATGTCATCCGCATCACCGATACCCTCAATATCTCCGATTTCTTCTGCTGCAATTTCAGCATCTAACTCTTCTGGAGATATACCATCCATTTTAGCAAGCTGCTCAATCTCAGCTGCCATCTCCGCTTCTTTTGCCTCTGCCTCTTCTACAGCTCTTCTAAGTTCTTCTTCCTCTTTTTTTCTCTGTAATTCTTCTTTCAATTCATCAATACGGGTATCTGTATCAAGTTGTACAGAACGATACCTCTTCATGCCAGTACCGGCAGGAATCAGTTTACCTATAATAACATTTTCTTTCAGACCTGTAAGCGGATCAATCTTTCCTTTAATAGCAGCCTCTGTAAGAACCTTTGTTGTCTCTTGGAATGAAGCTGCTGACATAAACGAACTTGTAGCAAGTGAAGCCTTTGTTATTCCAAGCATAACAGCCTGACCTTCCGCTGGCTGTTTTCCGTCAGCAATTAACAACTCATTAGTATCTTCAAAATCAAGAATATCAACAAGTGTTCCTGAGAGAAAATCAGAATCTCCACTATTCTCAATTCTAATCTTCTTTAACATTTGACGAACTATCACTTCAATATGCTTATCATTTATATCAACACCTTGAAGTCTATATACTTTCTGAACCTCGGCAATCATATAATCCTGTACTGCACGTACACCCTTAATTCTAAGAATATCATGAAGATTTACACTACCCTCTGTAAGTTCATCTCCAGCATCTAACCAGGTATTTTCCTGAATTTTTATTCTTGAACCATATGGAATAAGATATGCTTTTGATTCACCGCTGTCAGGATTCGTCACAACTATTTCCCTTTTTTTCTTTGTATCACGAATAACTGCATTCCCAGCGAATTCTGTAATAATTGCAAGACCTTTTGGTTTCCTTGCCTCAAATAATTCTTCAACACGAGGAAGACCTTGTGTTATATCATCACCGGCTACACCACCTGTATGGAAAGTACGCATAGTAAGCTGTGTACCAGGCTCACCAATTGACTGAGCCGCAATAATACCTACTGCTTCACCTACCTGAACAGGTTCTCCGGTTGCCATGTTTGCACCATAACATTTTGAACATACACCAACGTGTGAACGGCATGTGAGAATTGTACGAATCTTTATTTTTGTAAGCTGTTCTCCATTCTCATCTACACCCTTTTCCATTACCTTTACTGCACGTTTTGGTGTAATCATTGTATTTGCTTTAACAATTATATTGCCATCAGCATCAACTATATTTTCTGCGGCATAACGTCCTGTGATTCTTTCCTGAAGACTTTCAACAGGCTCGTTGCCGTTCATAAACGCACTGACATACATTCCCGGTATTGCCTTACCCTCACAACAATCTACCTCTCTGATAATGAGCTGTTGCGAAACATCAACAAGTCTTCTTGTAAGATATCCCGAATCGGCTGTACGAAGAGCTGTATCTGACAATCCTTTACGCGCTCCATGTGCCGACATAAAATATTCCAATACGTCCAATCCTTCACGGAAATTTGACTTAATAGGAAGTTCAATTGTACGTCCGGTTGTATCTGCCATCAATCCACGCATACCTGCAAGCTGTTTAATCTGCTTGTCAGAACCACGGGCTCCCGAATCAGCCATCATATGAATATTATTATATTTATCAAGACCGCCTAACAATTTTTTTGTAATAGCATCATCTGTAATCTTCCAAGTCTCTACAACCTGTTTATATCTCTCTTCTTCTGTCACAAGACCACGTTTATAATGCATTCCAATCTTATCCACAGTTTCCTGTGCCGACTGAAGCAGCTCCTTCTTCTCTGCAGGAACTGTCATATCAGAAATTGATACCGTCATTGCAGCCCTTGTAGAATATTTATATCCCATAGCTTTAATAGCATCAAGCACCTCTGCAGTTTTTGTCGCTCCATGCGTATCAATAACTTTTTCCAGAATTTTTTTCAAACCTTTCTTGCCGACATGGAAATCAACTTCAGGCAATAAATCATTTTCTTCTTTTGTTCTGTCAATAAATCCGATATCCTGCGGTATTATCTCATTAAAAATCAAACGGCCAAGAGTTGTAGATATTATTCTTGACTTCTCGACTCCATTACATATACCTCTCATATTTACATGAATATTCTGATGTAATGTAATTTTTCCATTTTCATATGCTAAAAGAGCCTGATTCATATCGCTATAATAATGTCCCAGAATATCTTCTATTGTACATACAAGTGTCCTATAATTAACCTGACTTAATATTTCTGATATATTTGCAGAGTCTGCACTAAGTGTTTCAAAAATTTCCGGATTATCTATAATTGAAACTTTTATTATAGAATCAAACTCTAATGGCTTTCCTTCAGGCAGCTCATTTTTACCAGCATCAAACAACGCCTTTTTTTCAGCCTGGTAATTCATATATGCATCTTTCACTGCCTTCATTGAATTAACTTCTTCCACATACCGTTTGATTTCATCAGCACCCTTTGTTGCTGCACCCTCTATCACTGATTTTGCATCAAATTCAGCTACAATCTGTTCTACCTTCTCCATATCATCTGAATAATCAGCATCACGAAGCATAGTTAAATAATAAATGCCTAGAACCATATCCTGCGAAGGAACAGCTACCGGACCTCCATCTGACGGCTTTAATAAGTTATTTGGTGACAAAAGCAAGAAACGGCATTCTGCTTGAGCCTCCACTGACAATGGCAAATGCACAGCCATCTGGTCTCCGTCAAAGTCAGCATTATAAGCTGTACAAACAAGGGGATGAAGCTTAATAGCTTTACCTTCAACAAGAATAGGCTCAAATGCCTGAATACCAAGTCTGTGCAGAGTAGGAGCACGGTTCAGCATTACCGGATGTTCCTTAATTACATCCTCTAATACATCCCATACGCCCGGCTCAAGTCTTTCAACCATTTTCTTGGCGCTCTTTATATTATGTGATGCTCCATTTGCCACAAGTTCTTTCATAACGAACGGCTTGAAAAGTTCTATTGCCATTTCCTTTGGCAGACCACACTGATATATTTTAAGTTCAGGACCAACTACAATAACTGAACGGCCTGAATAATCCACACGCTTTCCGAGAAGATTTTGACGGAAACGTCCTGACTTTCCTTTTAACATATCAGACAGAGATTTCAGCGCTCTGTTTCCAGGACCTGTAACAGGACGTCCACGTCTTCCATTATCAATCAGCGCGTCGACTGCTTCCTGCAGCATTCTCTTCTCATTTCTTACAATTATATCCGGAGCTCCAAGCTCTAACAATCTTTTCAAACGATTATTTCTATTTATTATCCTTCTGTATAAATCATTTAAATCTGATGTTGCAAAACGGCCGCCATCAAGCTGTACCATAGGACGCAGATCTGGTGGAATTACAGGAACAACTGTCATTATCATCCACTCAGGTCTGTTGCCAGAATTAAGAAATGCATCTACAACTTCAAGCCTTTTAACTATTCTAGCTCTCTTCTGCCCTGTCGCATCTATTAATCCTGCTCTAAGCTCAGTCGACTCTTTTTCCAAATCAATAGCTTCAAGCAGCTCCATAATTGATTCTGCTCCCATACCAACACGGAAAGCACTTCCATAAGTCTCTCTTGCATCTTGGTATTCTTTTTCCGACAATACTTGTTTATATTCAAGATTTGTTCCTTCTCCTGCATCAAGAACAATATATGAAGCAAAATACAAAACCTTCTCCAGAACTCTAGGAGACAAGTCAAGAATAAGACCCATTCGACTTGGAATCCCTTTAAAATACCAAATGTGAGATACTGGCGCTGCTAACTCTATATGTCCCATCCTCTCACGACGAACATTTGATTTTGTAACTTCCACACCACAGCGATCGCAAACGACGCCTTTATATCGTATTTTTTTATATTTACCACAGTGACATTCCCAGTCTCTGCTTGGTCCAAATATACGTTCACAAAAGAGACCATCTTTTTCTGGTTTTAGTGTTCTATAATTAATTGTTTCCGGTTTCTTAACCTCACCTCTTGACCATTCAAGAATTTTCTCAGGAGATGCTAATCCTATTTGAATCTTATCAAAGGTAATTGGCTCGTAAGCCTCTTTGCTGTTTTCTTCCGACATTCCGGCACTCCCTTTCAATTATTTTCAACTTAGTAAATCACCTTTAGGGGAATTACATTTCATCTTCGGAAAATGAGTCTCCTTCATACACACTTACAAATTCATCTTCATTTTCCTCTTCAACATTTACAAATTCTTCACTGGCACTGTCAAATTCCTGTTTTGTATATCCAAAACTCTCAAACGATTCATTTTCTCCGTCATTGAAGTTTCTTTCGCCTTCCATAACAGAGTTCAAATCAGTTGTACCATAGTCAATTGTTTCAACAATTTCTACCTCTGTATTGTCTTCTCTAAGAACCCTCACATCAAGACCAAGCGACTGTAACTCTTTCAACAATACTTTAAATGATTCCGGAATTCCAGGTGCCGGAATATTGACACCTTTAATTATAGCCTCATATGTCTTTACACGACCAATAACATCATCAGACTTAACTGTCAATATCTCCTGAAGTGTATATGCAGCGCCGTATGCCTCCAATGCCCAAACTTCCATTTCTCCGAAACGCTGTCCACCGAACTGCGCTTTACCGCCAAGAGGCTGCTGTGTTACAAGTGAATATGGACCTGTTGAACGCGCATGAATTTTATCATCAACGAGATGATGCAATTTCAGATAGTGCATATGACCGATAGTTACAGGACTGTCAAAATATTCTCCTGTTCTTCCGTCACGCAGCCGTACTTTACCATCTCTTGATAAAGGCACGCCTTTCCACAATTCTCTATGCTCTCTATTTTCTTTTAGATACTCTAAAACTTCTGGAAGTAATTCCTCACCGTGACGAGATTCAAACTCTTCCCAATCAAGATTTACATAATCATTCGCCAAGTCAAGTGTATCCATAATATCATTTTCATTAGCACCGTCAAATACAGGCGTTGCTATATTAAACCCTAAAGCTTTAGCCGCAAGACTTAAATGTATCTCCAATACCTGACCGATATTCATACGTGATGGCACACCAAGAGGATTAAGCACAATATCCAATGGTCTTCCATTTGGAAGGAACGGCATATCTTCCACAGGAAGCACGCGTGAAACTACACCTTTATTACCATGTCGTCCAGCCATCTTATCACCAACAGAGATTTTTCTCTTCTGTGCAATATATATTCGAACCGCCTGATTTACTCCAGGTGAGAGTTCTCCTCCATTTTCTCTGGTAAATACTTTTGCATCTACTACAATACCATATTCACCATGAGGTACTTTTAGAGATGTATCCCTTACCTCTCTTGCCTTCTCACCAAATATTGCACGAAGAAGCCTCTCTTCTGCTGTCAGTTCTGTTTCTCCTTTTGGTGTAACCTTGCCGACGAGAATATCGCCTGCACGAACTTCTGCACCAATACGAATAATACCACGCTCATCCAAATCTTTCAGAGCATCATCACCGACGCCTGGAACATCCCTGGTTATTTCTTCCGGTCCTAACTTAGTATCTCTAGCTTCCGCCTCATATTCTTCTATATGAACAGATGTATATACATCATCCTGTACAAGTCTTTCACTGAGAAGAACAGCGTCTTCATAATTGTATCCTTCCCATGTCATAAATCCTATAAGAGGATTCTTTCCTAACGCAATCTCTCCGTTCGATGTAGATGGTCCGTCTGCAATTACCTGTCCTTCCTCAACATGCTCTCCTTTAACAACAATAGGGCGCTGGTTATAACAGTTGCTCTGATTGCTTCTTGCAAATTTTGTGAGATGATACACTGAACGCGTTCCATCGTCATTTTTAACTGCAATCTCTTTAGAACTTGATACTGTTATTGTTCCAGCCTTCTTTGCAACAACACAAACGCCGGAATCTACCGCTGTCTTAACTTCCATACCTGTACCGACTACAGGAGCTTCTGTTGTAAGAAGAGGAACTGCCTGCCTCTGCATGTTAGATCCCATAAGAGCACGGTTAGCATCATCATTCTCAAGGAATGGTATAAGTGCAGTAGCTACTGAAAATACCATTTTAGGAGATACATCCATATAATCAAACATTCTTCTCTCATATTTCTGTGTCTCTTCACGATATCGTCCTGATACTGTTTTATTTACAAAATGTCCCTCTGAATCAAGCGGTTCATTAGCCTGTGCTACATGATAATTGTCCTCTTCATCAGCTGTCATATATACAACTTCATCAGTGACAACAGGATTATCAATATTAGTCTTATCTACTTTTCGGTAAGGCGCCTCAACAAAACCATATTCATTTATTCTTGCATATGTCGCAAGTGAATTAATCAAACCGATATTTGGTCCTTCAGGAGTCTCAATCGGGCACATTCTTCCATAGTGAGAATAATGTACGTCTCGAACCTCAAATCCGGCCCTGTCTCTTGACAAACCTCCTGGTCCCAACGCAGACAAACGTCTCTTATGTGTCAACTCACCGAGAGGATTGTTCTGATCCATAAACTGTGACAGCTGTGAAGATCCAAAAAATTCTTTCACTGCAGCCGTAACAGGCTTTATATTAACGAGCGACTGCGGAGTCACACCTTCTAAATCCTGAGTTGTCATTCTCTCACGTACAACCCTTTCCAAACGTGAAAGACCTATACGATACTGATTCTGTAAAAGCTCACCTACAGCACGGATTCTTCTATTTCCCAAATGATCAATATCATCATCATTGCCGACTCTATATTCTAAATGCATATTATAATTGATTGAAGCCATAATATCTTCTTTAGTGATATGTTTAGGAATAAGCTCTGCAATATTGCGGCGAATAGCAAGTTCAAGCGCTTCTTTATCATCACTGTTTTCCTGCAGCAATTTCTCAAGAACAGGATAATACACTTGCTCTTTAATACCTAACGCCTCAGAATCTATATCTACATATGCATTTATATCTACCATTAAATTTGAGAGAATCTTAACATTTCTCTCTTCACATTGTATTAAAACAGACGGAACTGCCGCATTTTGAATTTTATCAGCCAAATCCCTGTCTATAACAGTTCCTGCCTCAGCGATAATCTCTCCCGTACTTGTATCAACAACATCTTCAGCCAGCTTCTGTCCGTTAATACGATTTTTAAGAGCTAATTTCTTATTAAATTTATAGCGTCCAACTTTAGCAAGGTCATATCTTCTGGCATCAAAAAATGTATTAGTAACAAGACTTTCTGCACTTTCTACGGTAAGGGGCTCACCTGGACGAAGCTTTTTATATAACTCTAAAAGACCTTGCTCATAATTCTCAGCAACGTCCTTTGTTAAACTTGCCAAAATTTTTGGTTCTTCACCAAAAAGTTCAATTATTTCCGCATTCGTTCCAACTCCAAGAGCACGAATCAATACAGTGATAGGTACTTTTCTTGTACGATCAACACGTACATAAAATACGTCATTGGAATCTGTCTCATATTCCAGCCACGCACCGCGATTCGGAATTACTGTACATGAATACAGTTCCTTTCCGATCTTGTCATGACCGATATTATAATAAATACCTGGCGAACGCACTAACTGACTAACAATAACACGTTCTGCACCATTAATTACAAATGTACCTGTCTCAGTCATCAAAGGCAGGACACCCATAAATATATGATGTTCTGTATGTTCCTCCGCTGCTTCAGCATTGTGCAGACGCACCTTTACTCTAAGAGGAGCCGCGTAAGTCGCATCCCTCTCCTTACATTCCTCAATTGTGTATTTTTTTTCATTCTCACAGAGTGTAAAATCCACAAATTCCAGACTAAGCTGACCACTGTAGTCAGTAATTGGTGAAATATCTTCAAATACCTCTTTTAAGCCTTCCTTCAAAAACCATTGATAAGAATCCTTCTGTACCTCAATAAGGTTAGGCATTTCAAGAACCTCTTTTTGTCTGGCATAGCTCATTCGCATACTTTTTCCAGATTTTGATGGACATATTCTGTTCTTTTCCATTATCAATTTCACCCCTTATTTAAAATTTGGTGCCACTATTTTACACATTCATAGCCCTGATTTATTCCCCGGGTTCCGCATAAACAGCCCATTATCCCAAGGAATAAATCAGGACCATAAATAAAAACACAGAAAAATAGACACACTTCTCACAATAGTGCATTTTTCATGCTAGCACACAAAGTTCAAGTTGTCAAGCCTTTTCTTTTAAACTTTGCAAAAAAGGCTATCGAAAAACGATAGCCTTATAATCTGTATTGCCTCTGAATAATTATTTAAGAGTAACTTTAGCTCCCTCAGCTTCAAGTTTAGTTTTAATTTCTTCTGCTTCTGATTTCTCAGCACCCTCTTTAAGTACTTTAGGAGCATTGTCAACTAAATCTTTAGCTTCTTTAAGACCTAATCCTGTTGCTTCACGAACTACTTTGATTACTTTAACTTTGTTTGGACCTACTTCTGTAAGTTCAACATTGAATTCAGTCTTCTCTTCTCCGCCTGCTTCTGCACCTGCTGCTCCGCCTGCCGCTACTACAACACCTGCTGCTGCAGATACGCCAAACTCTTCCTCGCAAGCTTTTACTAAATCATTTAATTCTAAAACCGTCAAGCCTTTTATAGCTTCAATAATCTCTGCTGTTGTCATTATATTTTCCTCCATATCAAATTTTGTTTTAATTCATAAATTACGAACAAATTATTTCTAATATTAAGCTTCTGCTTCTTTTGATTTTGCAATCTGATCAACCACACGTGCAAAGTTTGCAATTGGTGACTGTATGCTGCCAAGCAATTTTGAGAGAAGTTCTTCTCTTGATGGAATTGAAGCAAGTGATTTAACTCCATCCACATCATAATAATTACCTTCAACCATACCTGCCTTTAACTCTAATGCAGGTGCTTCTTTAGCAAACTTAGCAAGAATTCTTGCAGGCGCTGTTGCATCTTCTTTTGAAATTGCAAGCGCGCTTGGTCCTTCTAAATGCTTGTTTAACTCCTCAAACTGTGTGCCGTCAAACGCTCTCTTCATCATTGTATTTTTATAAACTTTGTAAACCACACCGGCTTCTCTTAACTGTTTACGGAGTTTTGTATCCTGCTCAACAGTAAGTCCACGATGGTCAACTAATACAACGCCCTGTGCATCCTTTATACTTTCGCTGATCTCGTCAACGATTGGCTGTTTAAGTTCAACTTTTGCCACTTTCGTACACCTCCTTCAATATTTTGTGTACTGCCACTAAAAACAAAAAACCTCTTTACAGCCCAATGGATATAAAGAGGTTTGAAAATCTTTTATAAAAAGAATAAACCTCGGTAGGTGTTTTCAACTTATGCCTTACGGCACCTACTGTCTTCGGCAGCAAATACTGTGATATAATATCACTATTTATTTAAGATGTCAATTATTTTTTTAACTTCTGCAATTTCAGATAATCTGATTAACTCACCTTTTCATCAATCATACCTTCTTACAGAAAAAAATATTATATTTATTTATGCAAATTTAGCTGTATTTAATTTCACTCCAGGTCCCATTGTTGATGTAAGTGTAATACTCTTTAAATACTGACCTTTCAATGAACTTGGTTTCGCTTTAACAATTGCACCCATAAGCGTCTGGAAGTTGTCCGCTAACTGCTCCTCACTAAATGAAGCTTTACCAATTGGCACATGAATTATATTTGTCTTATCTAATCTATATTCAATCTTACCGGCTTTAATATCTTTTACTGCTTTAGTGACATCCATTGTTACAGTACCAGCTTTTGGGTTTGGCATTAATCCTTTAGGTCCAAGTACACGACCGATACGTCCAACAACACCCATCATATCTGGTGTAGCAACTACTACATCAAAATCAAACCAGTTTTCACTCTGAATTTTCTGAACTAATTCTTCTCCACCTGCAAAATCGGCTCCTGCTGCTAATGCTTCATCAATTTTATCAGCCTTTGCAAAAACAAGAACACGAACTTTCTTTCCAGTACCATGTGGAAGAACAACCGCTCCTCGAACCTGCTGCTCTGCGTGACGTCCGTCACAGCCTGTTCTAATGTGAGCTTCTATAGTCTCATCAAATTTAGCTACTGCAGATTTTTTTACTAATGCAATGCCTTCTTCTGTTTCATATTGAACTGCACTGTCAATCAACTTAGCAGCTTCTATATATTTCTTTCCATGTTTCATTATATATAACCTCCTAGTGGTAATATCGGGAAGCCAACCCTCCCACATCTTCATTAATCTTCAACAACAATACCCATACTTCTTGCTGTACCTGAAATCATGCTTATAGCAGCTTCAACTGATGCAGCATTTAAGTCTGGCATTTTCAGTTCAGCAATTTTCTGAACTTCAGCTTTGCTTATTGTAGCAACCTTTGTCTTATTTGGTGTTGCAGAACCAGATTTAATTTTACATGCTTTCTTTAACAAAACTGGTGCTGGCGGAGTCTTTGTCACAAAACTAAAACTTCTATCAGTATATACAGTGATAACTACAGGAATAATCAAATCTCCCTGATCTGCTGTTCTGGCATTAAACTCCTTAGTAAACTGCACAATATTTACACCATGCTGACCAAGAGCTGGACCAACTGGTGGTGCAGGTGTTGCTTTTCCTGCTGGAATTTGTAACTTAATATATCCTTCTACTTTCTTTGCCATATCGGCACCTCCTATATAATGTGGTATTGGCGGGGGATATCCCTCCCACGGTATCGTCAAATATGATACCTTATTCTTAAATTCAGCCTATAACGCGGATTACAGGCAAAATTTTTTACATCTTCTTTACATCCGCAAAACCGATTTCTACCGGCGTTTCACGTCCAAACAAATCAACATTGATGATAAGGCTCTGTTTGCCCTGATTCATGCTCTGTACCACTCCGACAGTATCAGCCCAAACTCCTCCGGTAACAATTACTGTATCACCCTCAGCGAAGTCAACCTCTACCTCCTGAGCTTTAATACCAAGCGGTCTCATTTCTTCCTCAGTTAAAGGAACAGGCTTTGATCCTGGACCAACAAAACCGGTCACTCCACGAGTATTCCTCACAACATACCATGTATCATCATTCATAATCATGTTGATTAACACATAACCTGGAAACATTTTTTTCTGAACTTGCTTTTTGGCTCCATTTTTCATCTCAACAACTTCCTGCATTGGAACACGAACTTCTAAAATCTGATCTTCTAAATGTCTATTTTCAATTGTTTTATCAATGTTCGCTTTTACTTTATTTTCGTAACCTGAATAGGTATGAACTACATACCAGCTTGCTTCTGACATATGATCACCTTATCCCTTTTAAAGTTGTCCAATAAAACCAACGCCCATTGTTGCCAGAAAGTCCAAACCGGCAATAATCAGTCCTAAAATAACAGATGCAACAACAACCACTACTGTGTTTTTTGCAATATCTTCTTTAGTCGGCCATATTATTTTCTTATATTCGGCAGACATAGCCTTAAACCAGCTTTTCTTTTTTACTTGTTCACTTTTTGCTTTTTCGCTCATAATTTCACTTCCTTGCTGTTGCTGTCATATTATTTAGTTTCTTTGTGTAATGTGTGTTTTCTGCAGAATTTGCAATATTTCTTAGTTTCCATCCTATCAGGATGTGCTTTTTTTTCTTTTGTAAGATCGTAATTCCGCTGTTTACATTCTGTACATGCCAATGTGATTTTTACGCGCACAACTTTCCACCTCCAGCTTTAAATTTCGCTTGTTGTATTGTTCTGTATACAATTCAGAACATATTTTTAGGCATAAAAAAAAGACCTACTTCCATCGCCCATATACTATACCACACCAACCGCTTTAAGTCAATAAATTTTTTGTTCTTTTTATATATTAGCCCTTTTCTTTTTTTACAATATGTGTTAAAATATATCAAAATGTTGATAGTGGATATTTACACCAAATCGTAGAAAGGAGTTTTTTCATATGAATGTAATTACTAATGCTTATAATTATTATATGACAACATATGCTCCGAAACAGTCACGAAGCCGCTACAGCACACACAAACAAAGTGAACTCAAAGATGTTTACAATTCTATAGTTAAGATGAGTAAGGAATCACCGACATACTTATACGACCGCTCAAAATCGGTATTTAAGTATGCAATTAACATAAAAGAAGAGGCTTTAGGATTAAAGGACGCTTTGACTGCACTTACTAACGAAGCTGATCCGACTTCTATTATCGGCAGAAAGATAGCTAACTCAAGTTATCCTGATGCAATCTCTGTTTCTTATGTTGGAAATAATTCATCTTCTGACAGTAAGAATTCTTATGAACTTGAGGTTTCAGAACTTGCAAAACCACAAGTTAATACTGGAATTTTTCTTCCTGAAGAAGAACTGAGTCTTTTGCCAAATGACTATTCATTTGAATTACAGACAAAGAATACTACTTATGAATTTAAATTTCACATTTCTCATAATGACACGAATAACTCTATTCAGAAACGACTAACTAAACTGATTAACAATTCTGATATTGGAGTTTCTGCATCAATCCTTTCTGATGAAAAAGGAAACAGCGCGATTCAAATCACTTCGGACTACACAGGTCAGCAGGATTCGAATCCTATTTCTACTTTATTTAATATCAGTTCTTCACCAGAAGATTTAGATGATGTAGTGAAATATTTTGGATTAAATAATGTATCACAGCTTCCTGACGACGCAGTATTCACTTTAAATGGCGAAGAACGGACATCACCATCGAACACATTTACATTAGATAATTCTTTTGAACTGACATTAAAGAAATGTACAGAACCGGAAAAACCGGTTTATATTGGATTTAAAACTGACATTGACACAATAGCTGATAATATTAAATCATTAGTTTTACAATATAACTCAATGGTAGATACTGCAAGTCAATATACAACAGTGAATAAAGTTCAATCTCATTCACTGACAAAAGACTTAAACTCACTGACAAAGCAATTCCACAGCCCATTAGAATCTATTGGGCTTAACACAGATGAGGATGGAAAAATTTCTATTGATGACAGCCTTTTATATCAGGCTTTAGAAGAGGATACTGATGATACTGTACAGACTATATTTAATTATAGGTCTGCACTTGTAAATAAGACTGACAAAGTCCTTTTAAACCCAATGGAATATGTAAACAGAACTATTGTCACCTATCCGAACCCAGGTAAAGCTTTTGTGAATCCATATGTTACTTCCATATACAGCGGTATGCTCTTTAACAGTTATTGTTAATCAAATATCCACGCAGTCACAACTGCTTAGCATGTTGTTTGCGTAAATTAATGAAAGGATTTTTTTACAATGGCCATTGATAAAAAAAACAAAACAACTTATAACAATCCATCTAATCAGAACAAAAATAAAAGAACAGGTTATGCTTTCACTGAATCGAATACACCATTAATGTACCTTGTCCCTTTTATTTTTGTTCTTGCAGCAATACCACTTATCGTAAGGTATAAAAGCTATGAAAACAATCTGCAGAATGAATATTGGCACAGCGCTTCTCCTATTTCTGCAGATATCTTTCTCTATTATAAAAGCGGATTTTTAATAGCTTTTGGTGTTTTATTATTATTTTTACTTATTACAGCACTTGTAATCCAAACTAAAAAGTTTAAATTTGAGATTGAATATGCACCTTTAACTGTTTATTTAGTATTTGTGCTTTTATCAACGGCTCTGTCTCAAAATATTTATTTTTCCATTAATGGTATTGAAAATCACTTTGAGTCTATGTGGGTTTTACTTGCATATGTAGTTCTGGCATTTTATGGAGCGATAGTAATAGACAACACTGCTGCAATAAAAATAGTAATATATGGTTTGCTTATAGGAACATGGATATTAATGCTTATTGGTGTATTTCAAGCATTTAAGCTCGATATATTTACAACTGAATTCTTTAAACATATTGTTCTGCCAAGTAATATGCAAGATCATTCACTTACTCTTAATTTTGAATTAGGTCAGGTTTATATTACGTTATATAATCCTAATTATGTAGGTTATTTTGCAAGTATTACAATTCCAATATTCCTTACACTTGCCATATATGCAAAGGAATATTGGAAAAAAGCTTTGTTTGCTGTAACTGTTATAGGCGTATTTATTTGTGCCATTGGTTCTGGTGCGAAAAACGGACTTGTAGCACTTATCGCTGTTGCATTGTTTATGATTATTATGTTCCGCAGGCAGCTCCTCAAGCGTTGGTATATACCAATCATTACAGTTGTTGCTCTGGTTGCTGTATTTTTAGGTATTAATGCATTACGTCATAATGCAATGATAGATTCTATAAAGAGTTCACTGAATATTTTGTTTAAAAAAACAGAAACTACACGTCACTTGGATGGAATTTCCTGTAAAAATGACTGTATAGATATAGCATATGATGGGAAATTATATAAATTAAGTATGCAGGTTGACAACAGCGGAACAATTGGTGTATATATGTTAGATACATCAGGAAATATGGTATCAACAAAACATTCCGAAGATGGACAGTCAATAGTGTCAGATGATAAGTCATTTCCGTTTACACTTACACCATTAAATTACAGTATGGATGAAAATACTGTAGTGCCTTCTGTTCAGCTTACTATTGACGGATATTCATATTCATTTACAAATCAGCTTATGAATGTATACGGCAACAGTCCAGGATATTATTACCTTAATGCATCTGGTAAATGGGTTGCTATGGGACCTGCAGAAACTTCAATATTTACAAACAACCCTAAATTATTTTCTAACAGAGGTTATATTTGGGCAAGGACTATTCCGCTATTAAAAAAATATTTATTTGTGGGAAGCGGTCCTGACACTTTTTCATTTGTCTTTCCAAATTATGATTATGCAAATGCCGCATATGTAGGATTTCTTAATCAAATCGTTACAAAGCCTCACAGTTTGTATCTGCAGATAGGAGTGCAAACAGGAGTAATTTCATTGCTGGCATTTATAGTATTTTTTATGATTTATTTTGTTCGTTCTATTATTTTGTTTTGGAAACACCCTCTTGATACAACCTTATCCAAACTTGGAATAGGCATTGCCGCTGGAATGTTAGGATATATGGTATCAGGAATTACAAATGATTCAACTATAACGTATGCTCCGGTCTTCTGGGGACTTATGGGCATGGGAATAGCATTAAACCGAATAGTTAGAAAAGAATTGGCAGCTAGACCAAAAACAGCAGAACAATAATTATGCTGTTTGATTAACTTAGTTATTATCTATTATTTGAAGGATTTTTTCCTTATATATTATATGTAGTCACTCACAATAATCCAAAGAAAAATAGGTTAAGAGATACTTTATAGTGCTTCTTAACCTATTTTTCTATTATATAATAATATATTTTTTTATTGTATTAACATTTCTAAAACAATAATTTTGACCTATGCTAAATCACTAAAATACTCGCCCACTGTCTTTACAATTATTATCGTATCTCCTGAATGTAATTCTTCAGTTTTCAGCTCGTTTATCTCTTTCAGCTCATCAATCGTTGTCATATATTTCTTTGCAATATCCCATAGAGTATCTTCTTCTTTTACTACATATCCTGTTATACCAGGGATACGTTTCATAACTTCAGAATCTATTTCTTCAGTGTCGATTTTCAATATCACTGGATACAGCACAATATCATATGCCAACACGACAACTGATACTAATGCTTTGACTTCTATCTCATTCTCTCCTGCCATACTGACAGACAATTGCTCTAAACGAACTTCAATTTGATATTCTGACTGCATATCCATATTTGGTATTTCTACTAAGTGTTTAAATGGAACCATGCCTTCAAACTTCTCAAACGGCTGTTCATCATCTGATGTTACAAGCAAACCGCTTATTTCTAAACTTCCGTCTACAAGAACACCGCCATCTTCCTGATTTTGCTTTAAACCTTTTATCTTTCCGCTGCTGCACATTAACTGAAGCACTGTATTTTGAGATTTTTTAATACTTACTGGCTCATTTATACGGCACTTTGATGTATTTTGCGACAATAATTTCTGACATGTAAGCATTGATGTCACTGGTCTTACGGATTCTCTAACTGAATATATATCTTCCACAAACTCGACCGTTTCTTCTTTATAAATAGATATGTCTAAATCTAACATACACAAAATATGTAAACTACGGTCCTCACCATCATAATCTGCCTGAACTTCTACATCTGCAGATGAACAGTTAAATCTTGCATTTAGAATACTTCCATCTGTACAATTATCTGCCGGTATCATTTTTGAAAACGGCATTGTCTCTTGTATAAACTCAGTCTTCATCTCATCTTCACTTTGATATAATGCAAAAATCTGCAAATCACCGCTTAATGTAATTTGACCTTCTTGATTAGAGAATTCCACATTGTACGGCGTAACTCTATACCAAATAAGCTTGCCAATATTCTCATGCCCTGTCGGAAGAGTTATATCACCATCAATCTTTGCGCTATCTCTTATATGAGCACATTTATTTAAAAATTTGATTTTATTTTTTTTCGTTTGTACTCCTCTATTTTCTTCTGACACATCTGTTAATATTTCTTCTTCAAGCATCTCCTCAGCTGTTACCATTAACGAAACCATTGAATTTACTCTTATCTTTCGTGAATTTACTACTTCTATCTTTAACTCTTCTATATTAGCCTGCATTGATATATCATCATTAACTACAAGACCTTCTATATTAATATCTTCCTCAAATGACATTCTTCCATTATAGGAAGAAAGATGTCTTTCAAGCGATGCGCTCTCATAAAGTATTGAAAATGATACCTCGCCTAATACTCTAACTTTATTCTCTTCTCCTCGTATTTCATGAATATTTACTTCCCCGCGCTGCTGAAGTATATGTGCAATATCCTCCATTGACTCATTTAGGTTAAACGCCTCTTCTTTTGCCGCATAAGTCATTGCCTTACTTTTTTGCCGCCCCATTGACAGCGAACTTTTTACCAATTCCATATTATGCTCCTTTTTAATCTTCAAAAACTACCTTTTCTTCTCTATATTCAGTTTTCACAACAATATAAGGATAGGAACTTGCCTCTTCTACTTTATCTGATTTCTTCGGTCCTATCAATTGTGTATGAAAACAAATTGCTGTCTTGCCAAGATACAGCTCCTTTACCTCAATACTGTATCCGCCGCTGCTTTTCTCTCCGTACCCTACTGCAATATATAGGGCATCATCTTCATATGTTAAATGAAAAGGCTCTGCCTTTTTTTCTTCTATAACTTGAGCTAATTCTTGCGGAATCTCCTCCTTCCTTAAAACTGTAAATTCTAAATCACATACCTTCTCAGTATTTTCCTCCTCATATCCGCATGCAGACAAGGATATTAGAAATGCCATACAAAGTAAAACAAGCACTATCCGTTTTTTCATTTTTTGCCCAACTTCTCTTTTGTAAAAAATATATGACGGTCTTTAAAAAATATGTTTTTTTCCATTGTTTTTTTCTTTATTTTTAATATAATATAATGTAGAGATTACATAATAACGCTGTATAAATTATTAAGTATAGCAGCGTTTAGAGAAAGGAAAGTATAAGAATAAATGTTTAACACTATAATAACTACGCCAGTGACCAGTCATAGCCGTCATTCTGGGATATTAGTTCACCCTACTTCATTTCCATCTCCATACGGAATCGGAGATCTTGGAAAAAAAGCTTACCAATTTATTGATTATCTAGTAGATGCCGGTCAGACATTATGGCAAATTCTTCCTCTTTGCCCTACAGGATTCGGAGATTCACCTTATCAGGGTTTTTCTGCCTTTGCAGGTCAACCTCTGCTTATAAGTCCTGATAAATTATTTGAACAGGGACTTGTAAGTCAGTCGGATTTAGACAACTATCCTGTTCTTAATTCAAAAAAAGTAGAATATGGAGCTGTTATTTCTGCAAAAAACAAGCTTTTAGACAAAGCTAATAAAAATTTTGCTAAACTCGATAAGACTTCAGATTTAGTTAAAGAATATAATCATTTCTGTGAAAAACAGGCTTTTTGGCTTGATGATTATGCATTATTTATGTCTATTAAGGACAAAAATAGCGGTAAACTGTGGCTTGAATGGAAAGACTCAGAAAGAAAGCCGACAAATTCAGAAAAAGAAGAACTTGCTCAATCTCTTAAAGAACGCATAGCATACTATAAAGTAATTCAGTTTTTATTCTTTGACCAATGGTATGCGCTTAAAAAATACGCAAATGACCGTCTTATTAAAATTATAGGTGATATCCCAATATTTGTATCTTTAGACAGTGCTGACGTATGGGCAAACAAGGATTTATTTCAGCTTGATTCTGATGGTTACCCTACAAAAGTTGCAGGCGTTCCGCCTGACTATTTCAGTGAAACAGGTCAATTATGGGGTAATCCATTATATGATTGGGATGCACATGAAAAAGAAAAATATGCTTGGTGGATAAAAAGAGTTAAAAGCCAGCTTGCATTGGTTGACATAATAAGAATTGACCATTTTAGAGGATTTGATTCATACTGGGCAGTACCTTTTGGCGAGGAAACAGCTATCAATGGAACATGGCAGGACGGACCAAAAGATAAACTTTTTACTGCAGTCAAAGATTCATTAGGAGAAATTCCTATTTGGGCTGAAGATTTAGGAGTAATTACAGAAGATATTAAATCATTGAGGGATAAATTTAATTTTCCTGGAATGAAAGTACTGCAGTTTGCTTTTGAGAACCCTGAAGACAATGATATGATGCCTTATTACCATATTCCTAACTGTATTGTCTATACAGGAACACATGACAATGATACTTCGCTAGGATGGTATAAAAACACAAGTAAAGAAAGTCAGAAAAAAGTTAGAAGTTATATGAATACTGGTGCCGCAACTGTATCATGGGCATTTATACACACTGCCCTCTCAAGCACAGCCAACAATGTAATTATTCCTCTTCAGGATATAATGTCTCTGGACAGCGACGCCAGAATGAATACTCCTGGTAAAGCTGATGGAAATTGGAGCTGGCGCTTTGAAGATAAAGATTTGGACCTTTACTGGGCAAAATACTTGAAAAAACTTACTATTACTTTTAACAGAAACAAACAACAAACTAAATTAGCAAAATAATTGGAGTAAATATTATGATTCGTTTTCTTCTTGTATGTATTATACTTATTGCATACTTAATCATTACCCTGCCATTTATATTAATATTGCTTCTGATAGGAAATTTTGCCCCTTTCGTGCGAGATAAAATTATACGTTTTAATGTACGGGTTATGTTCCGCCTTTTTATATTTATTACCGGTTCTAAAATTGAAGTACGCGGAATTGAACGACTACCAAAAAATGAAGCTGTTTTATTTGTAGGAAATCATAGAAGTTACTTTGACATTCTTGTAACTTACGCTTATCTTGACCGTCCATTTGGTTTTGTAGCTAAAGATTCTATGCAGAAAGCATATATATTACGAATATGGATGAAGTATATTCATTGTCTGTTTTTAAACCGCTCTGATCTTAAAGAGGGCATGAAAACTATTATCTCAGGGGCAGAACAAATAAAAAACGGTGTGTCAGTCTTTATTTTCCCTGAGGGAACCCGCGGTGAAGAAGAGGGAAAAATGGCCTCTTTCAAAGAAGGCAGCCTTAAAATGGCGCAAAAAGCAAAATGTAAAATCGTTCCCATTGCTTTAACTAACACCGCTGCAATTTGGGAAGATCATTTTCCTATTATGAAACCTGCACATGTGATAATGGAAGTAGGCGAACCTATTGATATAGAAACACTTGACAAAGAGGATAAAAAATATCTCGGCGCCTATACAAGAAATAAAATTCAAGAAATATTAGATAAAAACGCGTCTGCTTAATTATTTATTATTATAAATGATGAAAATCTAAACTCAAGCGATATATAAAAAAATAATAATTATAATAGATATAAAAGGTTGTCATTAAATGAATTATCACACAATATTATTGTGCAAATACAATCATTTTCTGACAACCTTTTATTATTTCTATTTTGCTATTATCGTTCCGCTGTCACTCTTTGCTGATATCTATTTCACCTGAATCTGATTCGATTGCTGCATTATTAGATGCAAAACCTAAAAATCTTTCTTTTCTACATTATATATTGACAACACTGCGAAAACCAGTGAAACTACTGTTAAAACAACTGGGAATATCGTATTTCCTGCCATCGTTAAATCGCCTACATTTGCCTGTGTCAGTAATATTAATAGAAATGATGTAATAATTGCTGCTTTTGAAGATTTAAAAGCCATCCCCACAAACAAAGCTATAAAGCTCATAGTTACTATTGAAACTGCTTTTAACAGCAATTGTACATAAAAAAATAAACTGCCTATATTAAAATCAACCATAAATGAAGATTGCATAAACTTTGCACCAATAAATATACACATATAAATTGCAAGTTTTGTTAATACAAGCGCTATAAAATTAAATAACCAGACTGCAATCATTTGGGAGGCCTGTATCTTCTGTCGTTTAATCGGATATGTAAACATTAAATTCATTGTCTTATCTTTATATGCGCTTATAATAAAGGAGGCTAACATAACACTTGTAAAAATAAGAAAGGTCATACTTGTAAATAATTCGATCGGCGCAGATATTACATCTGTTCCAGAAGCTGCATCAAGCGTCCCGTCAGGATCATTTGCAATGCCCAAGAATGCCAGTGCAAAAATAAATAAACAAAGAATTATAGCCATAATAACTGCAATTCTTATATATTTTTTTATATTATTTTTCTTATATTCCAATTTTATCAGCTTTAACATATTATTTACACCCCCTGTGTCATTTTTAAGAAATAATCTTCCAAGCTTTCTGTATGTTGAGTAATTGACAAAATCGCTACATCATTAAGCATTAGTTCCTTTGAAACTTTCTGTGTTGCAACGCCTTGTTCATAAATACGAATAGTAGAATCTCCTATTATTTTGAAATTACTTAAATGCATATTTTCTGCAAGCACAAACGCAGCCCTTTTCATATCCTCAACAACAAGTTCCACATAAAAAGTATTTGTTTCAGCAATTTCTTCAATAGCTATCTCTTTCATCATCTTTCCTTGATTTATTACACCTATCGTATTGGCAATACTCTCAATTTCAGAAAGAAGATGACTGGATATCATCAGAGTCATACCATATTCGGTACAAAGCATCTTAAACAAATCTCGTATTTGCTTCATACCAGCAGGGTCTAAACCATTGGTTGGTTCGTCAAGAATAACAAGCTCTGGTCTGCATAATATAGCACGTGCAATTCCCAAACGCTGTTTCATTCCCAAAGAATAATTTTTTACTGGCTTATCTGCCGAATCTATAAGATTTAACATTTCCAATGCTTCCATAACACTGCCTTTATTATAATACCCCATGTACTCACAGTGAAACTGCAGATTATCCTTTCCGCTCAAATGTTCATAGAAGGTAGGAAATTCAATAATACTGCCCATTCGCTTAAAAACTTCATAGGATGTAGTCTCCAAGGTTTTGCCAAAAAGTGAAACTCTGCCGTTGGTTGGCTTCCATAGATTTGTAATCATTTTCATTACCGAAGTTTTTCCTGCACCGTTTGGTCCTAAAAATCCATATATTTCACCCTTTGTTATATGAATATTAACATCTGTAACTATTTCTTTACCATCTATAATCTTTCCTAAATGGTCTGTTTGTAAAATATAAGACATTGTACTAACCCCTTTCATTTTGTTTTACAAATACCATTATAATTATATGGATTTTCAAAACTCTTGACTAATTCTTACAAATTTCTTTCGTTGATTATCCTAATAATTAATTTTCTTCAACTTTAATGTAAATGTCGTTTTTTTATTAGGCATACTTTCTAAAATCAAGTCACCTCCAAGTTGACCAGCAAGATTTTTGGCAATTGTTAAGCCCAAACCATTCCCCTGTATTTCACGGTTTCTTGAATCTTCCATTGTATATAATCTGTCAAACACATTTGCTACAAATTCAGGTTCAATCCCTTTACCCTTATCTACTACATCTATATACACATTGCTTTTATCTTGCCAAAAGTATACTCCCAAATATTTACCATCACTGCCATAGCGTATAACATTTGACAATAAATTATATAGAATTCTTTGGATCGCCTCTTTATTTCCCTGCACATAAATAGATGTTTCAGGAATAAATAAATCCACTTCAAAATCTTTCTGCATTAAAATCTCATAAAACTCCAGAACACTTTCTCTGCAAACTTCACAAATATCAAGCCGGCAAATATCTATATCCATATCTTTTGCCTCCAATTTTGCTAATGTAAAAAATTGATTTATAAGTTCCATAACATGGTTTGCCTTTGACTCTGCCTTTTTTAGCATTTCATCATCCGCACATTTAAGGCGCATTATTTCCAAATAACCCAATATTACTGTTAACGGGGTCTTTATATCATGTGATATATTTGACAACATTTTTTTAGAAGATATTTTTTCCCGATTAAATTCAGCCTTTATTCTCTGACGCTCTACCAGCATACAATTTATCTGTGCTCCTAACTCCATCAAAACAGGATTATCTGTAAAAACCATAACTTTCTCATCACTGTCTGTTTCTAAAATTTCTTCTATTTTGTCATTTATCTGTCTTAATTTTGTCTGTATTCCCCTGCGAAACACAAATCTCTGATAAAGAACAATTAGTAATAGTACAATAATTGTAACAATCATAAAAAATATAATTACTTTATCGCTCATCTTTCATATCTCCTAATTTATACCCTATTCCCCATACAGTGACAATATATTGAGGGTTGCGCGGATTATCCTCTATTTTGTTCCTCAGTCTGCTAATGTGGACATTTACAGCATTCTCATCCCCCAGATATGCATCTTTCCACACTAACGAATATATTTGCTCTTTTGTATATACCTTTTTCGGATTCTGCATTAATAATTTTAATATTTCAAATTCTTTTGATGTAAGTTCTATATGGCTTCCATCTTTTGTAACTGAGTAATCGCTTAAATTCATAACTACACCACCCTCTTTTATTATTGTCTGCTGATGCGTTGTTCCACAAGTATATTGTGTACTTCGTCTTATATTTGCTTTTATCCTTGCCAAAACCTCCGTAACCGAAAATGGTTTGGTAATATAATCATCCGCTCCCAATCCTAGACCGAGTGCCTTATCAGAATCTGTATCTTTGGCAGAAATGATAATTATTGGAACTGTATTATTTTCTCTAATTTTACTCATCACTTCCATGCCGCTCATCTTAGGTATCATCAAGTCCAACAAAACAAGACTGAATCTATCTTCATAAAACTTCTTACATGCGCTCTCACCATCTAAAGCTGTAACTACATCAAAATTTTCTGTCGTCAAGAAATTCTTTAACATTGTACTAATCTCAATATCATCCTCAACCAACAAAATCTTAATCATTATAAGACCTCCCTTAATTATCTGATAGTTATAGTAAAACACCAAATATAATATTTATTGCAAAACTGCAATTTCCTCTTTCTGCTGTAATATTACTAAGAAAATTATACCACATTAATTCTAATAGCGCCCATAATGTTAATAACTAACATTAATTACAAAACATAAACGTCTTTGCTGTATCATTAATCAATGAAAATAACTTAACTTATTGAGCAATTACAATTCTAATATTATATAGTTAATTTTTTATTATCTAAAACTATAGTAAAATATGTTTTTGTATGGTATAACCATATAAGAAAAATATAATTTTAAAAAGAAAAAAAATTAGTAATATGAAAGGATTTATTATGAAATATAAGAAAAAAGACAGCTTATGGAATGCTTTAGAAAATAATTTTTATTTGCTAAAATTATCATTTGAAGCCTGTCCCAGCAGGGTAATAGGGGAGTTTTTTTACATAGGATACAGATATGGTTCCAGCTTGTTTTATTTAATAATATTTATGGGATTAATTTTTAAATTTATTGAAGAAGACACTGACTTTAATACCGTATTATTTTTTCTGATTATTGCTGGATTGTTTTGGGGAACAGGCGGATTGTACAGGGCAATTTATGAAAGAACTGTCTCCCCTGTCGGCAATCAGAAACTTTATGAAAATCTTCATTTACGAATGTACGAAAAAGCAACTGACGTTGAGCTGGAATGTTACGAAAATCCTCAATTTTATAACCAGTATACAAAGGCTGTATCTCAAATAAAGGGACGAGCTTTCCTTGTTGTTCACGTATTACCAGAACTTATATGCAGTATTCTTTGTACTTTTTTTTCTTCTGTAAAAATCGTTATGATTGACAGATACGCAATTTTACTTGGTATCATCCCGCTGTTTTCCACCTATTTTTTCGGAAAGAAAATTAATCAGGCTAAATATAAATTGTATCAAGAAAACATACCAAAAGAACGTGAAAAGGAATATATTAAGAGAACCATTTATCAAAAAGAATATGCAAAAGAAATTCGACTTACCAATGTATTCACGATGATGATGAAACATTTTAAAGAAGCGACAGAGTCCGTTATTTATAATACAAAAAAGTTTGGCTTAAAAATTGGGTTATTGAATTTTATTCAGGGAAGTACTAATGAACTTATCACAGGAATGGGAGTCATTGTTTATTCAACCGTACGTCTTTTATTCTTAAAAAATATAAAGATAAGTGATTATATGGTACTTGTCAGCGCAATTGGATATTTGTCATGGTGTCTCACGAGGGCTGCTAAATTACTTTCTAAGGTTCAAGATACCAGTCTGTACATTCAAAATGTAAAAGATTTTCTGGAATATAAACCCAAAATCTCCGAGAGCCAGAAAGGACGAATTCCTGAAGCAAGAAACATTAACTTATATTTTAAAGATGTGTCATTTACATATTTTGGACAAACCCAACCTGTATTAAAACATATAAATATGAAAATTGAAAAAGGAGAAAAAATTGCACTTGTCGGGCATAACGGGGCAGGAAAATCAACACTTGTGAAACTTTTAATGCGTTTGTATGATGTTACGGAAGGTGAAATTCTTCTAAATAATTATAATATAAAAGATTATAACGTTCAGGCATACAGAAAACTGTTTGGAACTGTATTTCAAGATTATAAAGTGTTGTCACTTACTGTTGCAGAAAATGTTTTAATGGATTCTGTAAATGAAGAAGACCGCCCAAGGATTGAACAGGCATTGCGTGACAGCGGTGTTTATGATAAAGTCATGACATTATCTAAAGGAATGGACACAATGCTGACACGGGAATTTGATGAGGAAGGCGCTGAACTTTCAGGCGGAGAATTTCAAAAGATTGCCATAGCCCGAGTGTTTGCAAAGGGTAGCTCTGTAGCAATTTTGGACGAACCATCAAGTGCGTTAGACCCTATAGCAGAATATAAAATGTATGAAAGTATGCTTCGAGCATGTAAAGATAAATCAGTTATTTTTATTTCACATAGATTATCCTCTGCAGTTCTTGCAGATAGAATCTATATGCTTGAAAATGGTGAAATAGTTGAAGCCGGAAGTCATTCACAACTTATGAACAAGAACGGAAAGTATGCACAGATGTTCCGTTTTCAAGCGGAAAATTATGTATAGGAGGATATAATGGGAAATAATAGAGATTTCATTAAACAGAATAAAAAGTTTAATACATTAAGAATGGTTTCTAATAACTTGTTTATGCTTAAATATATTTTTAAATATACACCTGGTCTAATCATTTATAATGTAATATTGAAAATTATTAGAGCAATTGCAGGTGTATTAAGTTATGTATATGTCGCCAAGTCAGTGCTTGATGCAGTACAAAAAGAAAAATCAATTGAATATGTACTTATAGTTATTATAATTGCTGTAAGTGCTAATGTTGTAATGATTTTAATGCAGTCCATTTATGAAGGAAGTTATCTTTCACAAAAAAAGGAAATACTTTATCAGAAAATGCATAGTGAGCTTTTTTTGAAGGCTCATGAAATGGAACTTGCATGTTATGATAATCCCAAATTTTATACAGACTTTGTATGGGCAATGGGAGAAGCTAATGAAAAAGCACTATCCGTATTAGATAGTCTTGGTGAATTTATCTATAATTTAACATCGGTCGCAAGTGTAATTGCCATTATAGTCAGTGTTGACTTATGCGGTATTTTTGTAGCTTTAATTGTTGTGTCATTTACATTTGCAGGGAGTGTAGCATGTAATAAAATAGAGTATGAATTGTCTGCAAATCAAACACCAATACAAAGACGAAGAGATTATACGAGCCGTGTTTTATATCAGCCAGAGTATGCAAAAGAAGTCCGATTAAATGCGGTAAAAGGCAAGCTTATTGAAAATTTTAAAATTTCAAATAATAAACTAATAGAGACAATAAACAAATATTCAAAAAAAATGGTGAAATGGGATTTTGCTGTATATACCATTACAAATACAATATTAATAGATATTATTTATATTGGTTATCTTCTTTATAAAACTATTGTGAAAAATGCATTTACATATGGATCTTTTTATGCTTTGTATTCTGGTACTGGTAAACTGCAAAACGATCTTCAGGGCCTAATAACAAGTTTTACAACATTTCACAAGCATAGCCTCTATATTGAACGTTTTCGTACATTTATAGAGTATGAACCAAAACTGCAGGACGCTAAACATCCAAAAGAAATGCCGAGTACGCCAAAACCATTATGTCTTGCCAATGTCAGTTTTACTTATGAAAGCTTGAAAGAACCTACATTGAAAAATATTAATTTAACAATTCACCCTGGAGAAAAGGTTGCATTAGTGGGATACAATGGCGCTGGCAAATCTACTTTAATTAAACTTTTAATGCGTTTATATGATGCAGCAGAAGGTGAAATAAATCTTGGCGACACAAATATTAGCAATTTTTCTATTACAGATTATAGAAAATATTTTGGTGTTGTATTTCAGGATTATCAAATATTTGCAGCAACGATAGGTGAAAATGTCAAAATGGATTGTGTGGAAGATAAGGATGAACAGCTAATTATAGAAGCGCTCCGTCAAAGTGGTTTTGATGAAAAATTAAATACTTTAAAGAATGGAATAAACACAAGTCTAACGAGAGAATTTGATAAAGATGGTATTAATTTGTCAGGTGGTGAAGCGCAGAAAGTTGCAATTGCCAGAATTTTCCCTCGAGATTGCAGCATAGTTATATTAGATGAACCTTCAAGTGCATTGGACCCTATCAGCGAATATAATGTAAATCAAAGTATGTTAGAGGCTGCTAAAGATAAAACTGTCATATTTATATCGCATCGTCTTTCTACAACAAAAAATGCCGACCGTATAATTATGTTATCTAACGGTGAAATCATAGAGGAAGGCAGTCATGAAAAATTGATGCAATTAAACGGAAAGTATGCGGAAATGTTTAATATGCAGGCAGAAAAATATAGACAGGAGCAAAATTGTCTGTAAAGTTAAATTATTAAATTTTCTTTTTATATTAAAAATAAACGCTTACTTTAACATTGCAAAACTTATTATTAAATTACCAAAAACAATATTGTTAGATAATTTTCTTATCTGCCGCTTGTTGCACTATGTATTGATTACTTGTTAAAATATTATAAGTTTTCAGCACCACTGCAATTTTATATATCTTTTTATTGATATATTGGGGTGCAATAGGTAACAATTATCCTCTCTTATACAAAAAATATTTTATTAAAGTTTAACATTCTTTTATAAAGATTCTTGCTGCTTAAGTTCTTTTAATATACCTTTGAATACTTGTGTAATCATGTTATTTATTTCTTCTTCAGTAAATACACACATATTGGTCGCACAAAGTACCGCAATACCATGTGTGTAAATCCACAAATGCCGATATAACTGTTCCGCCATATTTGCGGATAAATCATATCCTTTTTGAACAGACAATAAAATATCTTCGTAGTTATCATCTATGATTGGCATTAGACTTACAACTGCCGTTTTTTTCTTTTGTTCTGTCATAAAAAGCAGTTGAAACAATTTTGGCTCTTGAATTGCAAAAAGAATATATTGTTTTCCTACACCCTTAAATGCTAATTCTTGCTCTAGTCCTTTCCTGACATATTCGTCATAAAGCAATTGTACCGAGTGTTTCACTTCCTCCTGCACTTCTTCCATATTTTGAAACACTGTAAAAATGGGTCTGGAAGAACTACCCAGTTTGCTCCCCAATGCTCTGGCAGTTAAAGCATCTATTCCATTTTTTTTTACTATATCTAAACCAGCTTGAATAATATCATCTTTTGTAAATTTTGCTTTGGGCGGCATCTTATATCCTCCTTATGTTAAATCTCTTGTTTTGCAACACATGTATTAAAACGGCCGTTATAATTATATTCATACTATACACATTTGTCAATAGGCTAATTTTAACACAATTAGAGAACGACATATCAGAAAATTTAGATATGCTCCGCTTATCGGTCTCGACATTTTATCAGGTATATTTGTAAAAGTAAAAGAACAATCGGTATTGGATTTTGCAAAAGAAAATCTGTTTGTCCCATTGGGCATTACCGTTGAAAAGAGTATAGTCGTTGCTATTGCCGAAAGCCTTTCTGTTATGAAACCTCTGCATTCTGCCTCCTGTATGTATCATTATCTTTCTGGCTTAACTCACTCTCTATTTGAGCTAATTTTCTTTCCAATTCCCGAACTTTCTTTTCATTTCCTGAAGCCGACTGTATCTGCTTTTCCAACTGCTGCTTTTCCTCTTTCAATTTCTCTATTTCCCGGTCTACTTTATCAGTATTTGCAGTACACTTTTCGGCTGATTTTTCGGGAATATCAAATTTTGTTTTCGGCTGTCCTTTTGCATCTGTACCGCCTGTTTTCTTAGGGTCATCAAATAAAACTTTGGGATTTCCATTCTCGTCCTGCCCTAACCGATATAAGCCGGTTGGTTTTGTCGCCGATTTTTCACTGCTGATATATTCGTCCTGTGACACAGACTTCTTACCCGCCGATTCTTCTTTATCCTCCTGCATTTTCCTTGTCTGCACCTGTTCAGATTTTATCGGCTCCGCATAATTCGCTTTATGATGACCGTAATTTCCATTGATTTCCATTGACATATCGTATGCCCTCCTGTTTTTATTTTAGGTGTCTTATCTCTGAATAAGATCCCTATATTCACTTTTTCGGCAATCAAAACCAGCATTTAACTGATTTGCTGTGAAATGCTTTCTGAATGCTGTGGAATGATAAGCAATACGCTGAGTATGAAAACATTGTCCTGTACCTTTATATTCACCGCACCATGATATTTTTCCGCAATAGTCTTTATGTTTAAAAGCCCTGTTCCTTTTCTGGGCAATCCCTTTTTCTGGAAACTGTTCTCAATTTCAAGCAAAATAAAATCTCCTTGTATTTTCCCAGCTATACGAATATATTTTTCAGAATCATGCTCCATGTTTTTACAGGCATTTACCGCATTGTCCAAAGCATTAGAGAGGATAACAGCAAAATCAATATCACGAATGGAACATGGATATGGCAAAGTTAAAGAACAGGAAATATCTATCCCAATATCTTTTGCTATTCCTAATTTGTTCTCTATCAAAATATCCGCTATCGGATTATTGGTACTGCATGGAAATGACAGTTCTTCTGTTATTTCTTCCATGCCGCCCATGTAATTTACTGCCTGTTCTATTTTTTCTTCTTGTATCAGTTTTTTTAAGACAGTTATATGGTTTTTTATGTCATGTCGGAATGACTTTGTTTTTTCATATCTGCTTTTTGCTTCTATTACATACTGGTTTAAAGAATATTCTTCCTGCTCAAGCAGCGACAATTTGGTATTTAAACAGAAATTTTCTAATAACTTTTTATAAGAGAACATGATACAAAACAAACTTGCTATCCCCAAAAACTGTATAATAAGCATTTGATAATGGTTTGCGCCTATGATTTTCCCGTTATTGTCCGTGATAATTGTATTGCCATAAATTGAAGAACTAATATATTCCCCAGTTAAAAATATCATCAATGTAGGTGTCAAAAACATAAGCGTATATTGACTATTTATTGTTTCATCATACGAAAAGAATCTGTCTGCTATATAGTAACAGATAATTGCCGTGGGTAACGACAAATATCCTAACAGCATGAATATAATGCCTATCGATTTTAGATTGGTTGTTACGGTTAATGGATATAAAATAGACAAAATAGAATTGAAAATCCCAAACATAAATTGCATGATTTCAACTGTGATAACTGCATATAAAACAACAGAAATATTATGGATTTTGTATAGAAAGAATCCGCTTGCAGAAAGCAACAGGACATATAGTACAAATTCCACTATATTCCCCACTTTAATCGTTTGAATGATTACAGTGCCTAATATTGCAAACAGTAAATAGCATATTGGCTTTACCTTCTTTTTCAAAAATTTTGTGTAAAAAACAAAACCAATAAATATCTGTACACCTGTCATAATATAACGGTTGAAAAAATCTAAATAATTCATATTTTATATCCACCCGTCTTTCATATACTGTAAAATGACATTTGAAAAGTCTTTACTCCGTAAACGTGATATGGGTATTTCTTTACCACCCTTCATATACACCGCTCCGTTTTTATAACTTCTCACATATTTCAGATTGATTAAAAAACTTCTATGACATTTATAAAAGCATGAGGTCAATCTCTTTTCTAAACCCTCTATTTTTTCGTAATAACCAATCACTTCTGACGATACTAAATGCAAATATATTTTTCTGTCAATCACCTCACAAAAAACTATATCGTCAAATGGGATCAGTCTGCTTTCATATCCAATACGGATAAGCAAGTTTTTATCCCCTGTTTTTTTCAAACAATCTAACAAACGATACATAGTTTTCGAGAAACAATCTTCTTGAACTGGTTTCAACAGATAATCAAAAGCCTGTACCTCAAAAGCACGGAATACCATTTCTTTCAAAATAGTAATAAAAATTAAAAAACCTTTAAAATCTGACTGACGAAGTTTTTTTGCCGTTTCCATTCCATTTAATTTTTTCATTTGAATATCAAGGAAAACAATATCTATATGATTTTCACACTGTAATAATTCTTCTCCGCTTGCGAATAGCATAATTATTATATCAATATTGTTTTTTGCAAAAAAATCTCTCACTAAATTTTTTAATTTTTCCAATATATATCGGTCATCGTCACAAATTGCAAGATATAGCATAGTATCACCTCATTTTCCGAATATATTATTTTACCACTTATTCGATATACTTACAATAAAAATGCCGTGACATGCTTTTAGATTGATGTCAAATGATATGTTTTATGCCTGTTTCACTTTCCTTCCAAACTTTTCGTACTCCTGCCGCCTGTTTGAAGGTACACAAATCAGAGCCTTGAAATAGGTGCTTCTTGAGAATTTCAAAGCACTGCGAAGCTGTTGCACAGATTAATTAGTTAAGTTATTCTGGATAAAAGCCACAATCTCGGCTATTGTTTTTTTACGAATATTGCATTTTTTTAGTATTTCATTCTCAATCTTAAGATTCTGGCTTTCTTTAGAGCTTTATACGCCTTAATGGTGACAGTTTCTTCCTCAGATACCTTGATTGGAGACAATTTTCGCCCCAGACAAGAAGCTGTCACCTTACGCCATTTTAACAACAAGCGTTATATAAAAGCACTTATCACGAATATCAGCATATACCTCTCCATTCATAAGCCACATCAGCCTTTTGCATATGAAAAGTCCAAGCCCGTTGCCCTGCACCCTGTCCGCATTATTTCCACGATGAAAGCTCTCGAATATCTGCGGCAGTTCTTTCGCTTCAAGAGTACAGCCTGTATTTGATACCGTGATAAGCTCACAACCGTCCACTTTATCAAAGCTAATCTCAATTCGTCTACCGTCACCGTATTTGATCGCATTTTCGATCAGATTTTGCATGCACTCTGTAAGACGATCTGGGTCGCAGGAAAGAATGCAGTCATCATATTTCTGAATCGCAAGCTCCGTTCCCGACATGGCAAGCCGGGGAGCATATCTTGCCTCTATCCTTGTGATGATAACGCTTAAGAAAGCCTCCCCCTGTGTGACCTCAAAGTTCATAACATCCTCGCTTGCCGCCTTTGTGATTTCGCTGACAAAACACTCTATCTCATCTGCACGGGTATTGAT
>CATJTQ010000097.1 GCA_949743325.1 uncultured Lachnospiraceae bacterium | reverse complement strand
GTGCCGCCTTCAACAACACCATCACTTTTAAGCACACTTTTGATTGTACCAAAGAAACATTTTAAATCAAAACTCAAGCTAATTTTATCTGCATACTCTCCATCTAATTTTGCCTTTACATCTATTGGAAGTTCATCCCTTCCATTTATTTGTGCCCAGCCTGAAAGACCTGGCATAACATCATTAGCACCATATTTATCCCTCTCCGCAACTAAATCATCCTGATTCCATAACGCTGGACGGGGACCTATTATTGACATCTCGCCTTTTAAAATATTCAGAATTTGAGGCAGCTCATCAAGACTGGTTTTTCTAAGGAATTTACCTGCCTTTGTAATATACTGATCAGGATCAGCAAGCATGTGTGTAGGCATATCCTTTGGTGTATCAATATACATTGTTCTAAATTTATAAATATTAAAATATGATTTATGTATTCCAATTCTTTTTTGCTTAAACAAAACTGGTCCTTTTGAATCAATTTTAATCCATATTATTAAAATTAAAAATAACCATGATAAAACAATTAAACCTATCAATGCTACAATAAAATCTATAATCCTTTTTACTTTTGAATACACAAAACATCCTCCTTGTCAAAGACAAGAAAATCCCACATTTATGTATTAAACATAATCTGCAGGAACTTTCATGCTAAAATTAAATATCTATCTTCTTTGGCTGATAAGTAGGAACTATCTCTTTAACTAAATTGCGCACGTCTTCCTCATCTTTCTTAACAGCCTTCTCAAGTAAACTTAATTGTTCCTTGAATAATTCTTCATCAAATTCTATAGGTTTGCCAATATGAATAAGATTATTTGCTGTATTTTGCAATCCCTCTTCTTCCATCAGCAGCTCTTCATATAATTTCTCTCCTGGGCGTAAACCTGTATATTTTATTTCTATATCTTCACCTGGAACATATCCTGATAGTCTAATCATATTTTTTGCCAAGTCAACAATTCTAACTGGTTCACCCATGTCAAATACAAATATTTCTCCACCCTTTGCATATGCTCCTGCCTGCAAAACTAATGAAACAGCTTCAGGTATCGTCATAAAGTATCTTATAATATCTGGATGTGTTACTGTTACAGGACCGCCCTTAGCAATCTGCTTCTTAAATAATGGTATTACGCTTCCATTACTTCCAAGTACATTTCCAAAACGAACTGCAACATACTCTGTGTCATAATGATTATTTAATGTCTGAATTATCATCTCACACATTCTTTTAGAGGCACCCATTATATTTGTAGGATTCACTGCTTTATCTGTAGATATAAGTACAAATCTCTTTGAGCCATATTTTCCTGCTGCTCTGGCAGTTTTAAGTGTACCAAAAACATTATTCTTTATTGCCTCGTTCGGACTGTCCTCCATAAGAGGGACATGTTTATGTGCAGCAGCATGATAAACTATATCAGGATGGTACTCTTCAAATACATTTTCCAAGCGCGATGTATTTCTAACTGAACCAATAAGCACAGTTAACTCCAATTTGGGATATTTTGCTTTAAGCTCCTGCTGTATATCATATGCATTATTTTCATAAATATCAAAAATTATAAGCCTTTTAGGATTACGCTGTGCAACCTGACGGCACAATTCACTGCCTATAGAACCGCCTCCACCAGTTACAAGTACTACTTTATCTGTAACATATCCTGCAATTTCTTCAAGATTTACACATACGGAATCTCTTCCCAATAAATCTTCAATCTCAATTTCTTTTAATCGGGAAACAGAAACATCTTCTCGTATTAATTGATACATACCTGGCAATACTCTTATTCTACAATCCGTGCGCTGACATATATCAACTATTTTACGCAGCTCCAACTGTTTTAAAGTAGGAATTGCAATTACAATTTCATTGATTCCAAATTTCTGTACATTCTCAACTATCGACTTTCTATTTCCAACAATTTTTATTCCATGAACATATTTATTTCTCTTCGTCGGATCATCATCTATAATACATGCCACTCTTTGACTTAAATATTTACTATTCTGATATTCTTTGATAATGGCAGAGGCTGCTTCTCCAGCTCCTATTACCATTACCCTTCTACCGCCGTCATTCTGTCTTATTTTTAATCTGACAGTTATCGCCATAAGCATACGATATGAACATCTTAATCCCATTGTCAGAAAAAGCAGGAAACAAGGATAAAAGCCATAAAAACTTCTAGGAACATACATACCCATCATATGAATTCCTAAACCATAACAACATGAGGATAAAACAGATGCCAATAAGCCAGTCATAACCTCCAATGAACCTATATATCTCCAAAGATATCTATACATCCCAAATACAGCAAACAACAATATAGTTACAATAGTATTAATTATTGCATAATTACATACATTATTAAAAAAGTTTATCGGAATCTCGGTTATTTGAAAATCGAATCTAATATAAATTGCAAAAAAACTTGCAACCTGTATTGCAATTATGTCATATAAAACAAGTAACGCTATAACTATCTTTCTGTTCTTAAGTATTTTTTCCACAACTGCACACATCCTCACCGTTTGAATGGTTAATCATCTTTGTCATGACCATAATAACTTCCATAGTATTTGCCATAATATTTTCCGTAATATTTTCCATAATACTTACTATAATATCCTCTTGTTGCGATAGGAACTTTATTTAAAATTACCCCTAATATTTTACAATCAGTCTTCTTCAACTGCTCTATAACTTTCTGTGCAAATTTATAACTATTATGCCTTGCTTCACATACAAACGCTATTCCATCACACTGCTGGGCAATTATTGCACTGTCTATAACCGACCCTAAAGGTGGTGTATCTATAATAACATAATCATAAACATCTTTCAGGGTAGGAATAAGTTTCTTAAAATATTTATTACTTAAAAGTTCTGCTGGATTTGGCGGAACCGGACCAGCAAATACCATATGAAGCTTATTGACATTTGTAGAATAGACAACATTATGAAACTGTTCCTGTCCTGCAAGGAAATGTGTAAGACCGAGAATCTCTCCTTCAACTTTGTAGCGTCCAATAACTACAGACTTTCTCAAATCTGCATCTATATATAATACTTTTTTTCCTAGATCTGCTATTGATCTGACCAAATTAAAAGTAACGCTAGTTTTTCCTTCATTAGGAGTACAGCTTGTAATAGCAATTACTTTTACTTCATTTCCGCAAAGCTGTAAATTTGTACGAAGTGTTTTATAAGCCTCGTTACTTCTAAAATCTAAATCATCTAATTTCCTTATTACTACGTTTTTCATCGATTTTACCTCCAGCAACCGAATCTATTACTCTTCATCATCATCCTCATATGAATAGTCATAATCATTGTCAAAATCATTATATTCCAATTCATCTTCGACTTCATTTCCCTGATTTTCATAATAAACTGGTTCATCTTCAAGTGCCATATCTGCATTATCTTTCTGTTTTTTAGCTTTCTTGCTGTCTTCAAGCATAGGTATACTTCCTAATACACTTAAACCAAGATATTTTTCAACATCATCTGTATTCTTTATTGTATCGTCTAACAAGAAACCTATGACTATAATTGCAATTGCAATTGCAATACCGGCAATACCTCCAAACATCGTATTTTTAATTATATTTGGACTTGAAGGTGATGTTGGTATATATGCCTCATCCACCACATTAACTGCTTCAACTTTCATAATATCACATATTCTAAAAGAAGCCACTTCTCTTACTTTATTAGCAATTTGCTGTGCACGGTAAGCATCTGTATCATTAACTGTTATATAAATACTACGAGTCTCAGTAGGTGCTGATACAGAAATCATACCTTTCAGTTCTCCAATTCCCATATCTTCCAGTCCAAGCTCAGCTATAACCTGCTCCAACACGGCACGGCTTGTAATTATTTCTACATAATCCTTACTGAGCTGACTACCAGACTGTAAATCTGCAGATGTTAGGCTGTTAGAATTCTGATCCTGTCTGTTCAGCACATAAACTTGAGTTGTTGTACTATATATCGGCGCCAAAAGAAATTTACTTATAATTAACATAGTCAAGGCACCTAAAATTCCAATAAATAATATTATCCAAAGCCTGGATAATATTAAAGAAATAATTTCACCTAAGTCTATCTCAAGTTCATCATTTGAATTTTTTGTTTCCATAATCGATGTACTCCTTAAATTATTTTGTTCTTAATAAGCAGTGCCGGATTAATATGAAAAACTCTCTCAGCAACATCTTCACCAAATTTCTTTTCTACATACCGTACACTTTTTTTAATAAGCGGCGCCCTGCTTTTTTCATTATGGGCGTCTGTTCCAACAAAATGAACTAAATCATTCTGAAACAGCTTTCGAATATCTTTCTTAGTCTTCATCCCAGCATTTCCTATAATTGAAGCTGAATTTACTTGTATATAGATCCCTGATTCTACCAGCTCATTTACTAAATCAAAGTTATTCATAAGATTGTCATATCTCTCTATATGAGCTATTACAGGGCGAAAACCAGCAAAAAGAATTTCACTTAATGCATCTCTTATATAAGTACATTCTGCATCTGTAGAAAATTCTATCAACACATAATTACTGCCTGCCATTGTGAGAAGCTCACCATTTTTTATCTTGTTTACTATATCACTCTGGTAGTAAATTTCGCAACCCTCATATACATCCATATCTGGAAAATAATGTCTTATTAAACTGTATGTTTTCCCGAATATTCTCATAACAGCCTCTGAATCAGCACTGCCTCTGTAAGGATGGAAATGCGGTGTAGCAACGATTGTGCGAATACCTTCATTGTAAGCTATCCGCACCATTTTCATCATATCATATTCATCTTTTGCACCATCATCTATACCAGGAAGTATATGACAATGCATATCAAATAAATGTTCCATTGCGGGCCCCCTTTAATCAGATTTAATTCTTATAATTTTTGACAAAGCGGATCAAAAATAACAAGGCCACTGAAACTACTATCCATATAAGTGCAAGGTAAATAAATACCCATAACCCATTACTAATATATTTTACAAGTGCATAATATAAATACTCTGAGGAAATATTAATATGTTTATAAAAGCCGCTTGCCAACGCAACAACACCTGGTATTGCAACCATCAACATCGTAGCAAATGAACTGTAAACTATATAGCGAATTCCTCTATGCTTCCATTTCTGCATATGCAGCATCATAAATATTATTATAGCAGAAAGAATCACTATGGAAGGTATTGCAAAAAGCAATATTTTCTGATACACCCTTTTTGCAGATGCAAAATGTTCTACCAACGGTAATTTTACACATTTAATATATTCATCCGCTATCAATTGTGTATATTCAGGTATAGTTGCTTCCTGCTCCGGCTGTATTTCCCACTCCTGAGAAGCAAAATATCCACGCACATTTTCTTCAAGTTTATTTTTTAGAGAATCTATATCAAATATAAATGTCTGACCATTAACTGCTGAAACAACATAATTTTTTACATCCTGATGTACCTTTTCAGATTCAACAATCCCATCCAAAACAGTATCCGGCAGACCAATAGGCGTTGATATATCTTTTGAATTTTCATAAAAAGTCGATTCAACACCTGAATAATAATCTTTATAATTAAGACCATCTATTATACGATTTTCATTTAAAAAACCAATATATACTCCGATAAGCACAGAACCTACTGTAAATATAACTGCAAGCAAAAAGGATAAAAGTGTACTTATCACTTTTTTTAATAATTTATTTGATTTTTTCTTCTTATTATTACGCATCCTTTTACCTCCTAGTCTATAACAGTAGGTCCTGAAATTTTTTCACAATACACAAACAAACGGTCTGTCTTTGTCCCAACCATTGTCTCAAACGGATAACATGTATACATAATTAATTCTTCTTCTTCCTTAAGCAAATCATAAGCAGAAGAATCATTATGATCCTTTATATCTGTTCTGCTGACCTGGTACTGATACACACCGTAACTTGTCTTAAAAACTATAATATCCCCTGCCTCGATAATTTGTAAAGGTCTGAAAAATGTTGTATTGTGGGCACATAACATTATCAATCTTCCATATCCTGGAAGAAAACTTCCTATATACTGTCCTGCTCCAACACGCAAAATATCATTGTCATCACCAAAGTAAACCGGCGCATCCAGACCAATTCTCTCACAGGTTATTTGTCCATATTGTTCACCAAAAACTGGCAAATTGACATTAGATGTACTTACAAACTCCGGCTGTTCTTCAGGAGTCCCATCATTTCCATCAAATACACTACCCAATTGTGTATTAAATTCCGGCACTTCCTGTGCCATGACCATAGAACCTACATTATATACAAAATCTATAACAGGCGCAGTTGCAATCCATAGTATTCCATAGCCTATAACAGTAAAAATTAATGGCATATAAATATATGCCATTAATCTTTTTAGCTTATTTTTCACTATATGTTAAGCTTCAGTCTTTGCAAAAAGACCTTTTTTCTTAGAAACAACGCCACATGCAGCAACTGCGCCTACTACTGTAGCTGCAACTACAACTGTTGCTGTCATATCAGAACCAGTCTGCTTAACAACTTTAGTTGAAGAAATTACAGTGTTCTGTTTTGGTGTGTTTGTAGCTGTAGGATCATTTTTATTAGAACCCTGAGTTGTAACACCTGTTACAGTACCATCTGCACTAACTCTAACTTCAATACCAACTGCCTGTAATTCTTTATTGATTACAGATGCACAGCTAGCTGTTAAAGATTTTAATGTAGCTTCGTCTAAATCTAATAGACTTGATACTCCTGCTTTCTCCATAGCTGTCTTAGCTTCTGCTGTAGCATTATCCATAGCTTTAAGTGCACCATCAACCTGAGCTGTTGTCATATCGTTCTGCTGAACATATGTTACTGCCTGTGAATAGTATTTCTGATACTGTGCACTTGATGTAGGAACACCAAGCTCTGCTGCTTTCGCAGGTGCTGCATCAAGAATTTTCTGCTCTTCTGCTGTTACACCTGTTAATGCAAATGCTGCCATTGACATTGATAATGTCATTGCTCCTGCTAAAACTAAAGAAGCAATTTTCTTCATAACTTTCACTCTTTTCAACCTCCTTACATTTGTCATCTTTAAATGACCTTGTCTAGCATTGACTATTATATAACTTTTAAATTGATAATGCAAGCACTTTTTTATTATATTCATTTATTTTAGATAATTCTATTAATTTTTTATAATTTTTAGAGATTCACAACAACAATTTGTGCATAATACATATATTTTCAATAATGTTTTTGGTAAAAACTAACACAAATCAACTGTAATAAAGTCAATATAAGTTAGTTTTCTCATCCAAGAAACCTAAGATTTTTTTATTTAATACAGTTATATAATCATCGAGCTTTTCTCTTGAAGGAAAAAACTTTTCTCCGTAATAATCTAATGCTTCTAATAACCCACTAATTTTATCTGTAAAGGTAATTATAAATCCTTCCTTGCTTGTCGGAAGACTAATTGTAATCGGCCACATATGATGAAGTATAATTTCCTTTTCCTTTTTGGATAATACAAAATTAGTTTCCGCCATACGCATTGCATAGCGTGGATGTGTTAATCCATGAAAGTGATTCCCTGTCTCTTCCGCATGCTTATGCCAATCATACAAAAACATATCATGAAGCATACCGGCACGGGCTGCCGCCCGTGCATCTAAGTGCAATTTTTTACAGATGATAAAATTCAAGTATGAAACATGAAGGCAATGCCTATAACAACTTGTTCCATAATGATGCTTAAATTCACTCATCTTTCTAACTACCGGATGCTTTAAAATATCATGAACAGTTTCATAGTACTCTCTGTTTATCTCTCCTTTTACGTTACCGACTGCTCTTACCAACCGTTTCCGCATAGATTATAATCCTTTTACCGTCTTTACTACATTATCAACGGTAAACCCAAATTTAGGGAACAGTACGCTGTAAGGAGCACTTGCACCAAAGCCATCCATTGTAATATATGCTCCATCCAAACCTACATATTTTCCCCAGCCAAATCCTGACAGTGCTTCTACTGCAACTCTCTTGCGAACTGACTTTGGAAGTACTTTCTCTTTATATTCGTCTGACTGTTTCTCAAATAAATCCATACATGGCATACTTACTACTCTTACATCCATTCCATCTTTTGCAAGTTCGGCCTTTGCATCAACCGCGAGACTAACCTCAGAACCACTTGCTATAATAATTGCATCAGGAATATCCTTATTAGAATCTTCTATAATATATCCACCTTTTAATGCCTCTTTGCTTGAGCCTGGAAGCTGAGGAAGATTCTGTCTTGTAAGTGCAAGTGCAGTTGGAGTAGTCTTATTACTTACAGCATAATACCATGCTGCCGCTGTCTCCGTAGCATCTGCAGGACGGAACACATTGAAATTCGGCAGTGAACGAAGCATTGCCAACTGCTCAACTGGTTCATGTGTAGGTCCATCCTCTCCTACACCAATACTGTCATGTGTAAACACATATGTTAACGGCAAGCCCATAATAGCAGCAAGTCTAGCCATAGGTTTAGTATAATCACTAAATACAAAGAAAGTAGCAATATACGGTTTTAATCCACCATGGAGCGCAAGACCATTTCCAATTGCTGCCATAGCAATTTCACGAACACCAAAGTGAAGATTCCTTCCTGCATAATCATCTTTAGAAAAATCGCCTGCATCCTTCATATTTGTTTTATTGGACGGAGCCAAATCTGCTGAACCGCCGATAAAGTTAGGAAGAATATCTTTTATTCTATTAATCATTATTCCTGATAAATTACGTGTAGCCTCAGGCTTATCTTCATAAGACCAAAAATCATCATTATCAATCAATTTATCAGCAGCATTACAATCATAGTATTTATCCCATAACTCTTTCATATCAGGATACTTTGAACAGTAATCTTCAAAAAGCTTATTCCATTCTTCCTCTGCCTTGCCTTTTTCCTCAGTAATTTTTTTATAGTTATCATATACTTCATCAGGAACATAGAAATCTTTGTCTGCTGGAAAACCTAAATTTTCTTTTAGCGCTTTAACATTATCTTCTCCAAGCGGCTCGCCATGTGCACTTGCTTTGCCTTGTTTTTCTGGACATCCAAAACCGATTTGTGTTCTAACCATAATCATTGACGGTCTTGTTTTATCAGATTTTGCCTCCTTAATTGCTTTTCCGATCTCTTCCAAATCATTTCCATCTTCTACTACCAATGTCTGGAAACCAAAAGCTTCAAACCTTTTCTTAACATCCTCTGTAAATGCAATATCTGTTGCTCCTTCAATTGAGATATTATTTGAATCGTAAAAGACAATTAATTTACTTAAACCTAATGTTCCTGCCAGTGAAAACGCCTCAGAAGAAATACCTTCCATCATACAGCCATCTCCGCCTAGTACATAAGTATAATGATCAACTACAGGAAAACCTTCCTTATTAAATACTTCTGCAAGATGTGCTTCTGCCATAGCCATTCCAACAGCCATACCCATTCCTGCCCCAAGAGGTCCTGTGGTCGCTTCAACACCAACAGTATGCTTATACTCAGGATGTCCTGGTGTTAATGATCCATCTTGGCGAAATTTCTTTAACTCATCCATTGATAAGTTGCCATAACCAAACAAATGAAACAGCGCATACAATAATGTTGAGCCATGTCCGCCTGATAATATAAAACGATCACGATTCTTCCACTCAGGATTTTTTGGATTATGATTCATATGCTTTGCCCATAATTCATACGCTGTTGCCGCTGCACCGAGAGGGAGTCCCGGATGTCCTGATTTCGCTTTCTGAATAGAATCAGCTGCAAGCACACGAATGGCGTTCACTGACATTGTATCAATATTACTCATTATTATCCTCCTTATTTATCACCAAAAACAGCAATATAATCTTTTTGGAATTTTTCAATTCCCTGTGTTGTTAACGGATGTTTTGTCATCTGCTCTATTACACTGTAAGGCACTGTCGCGATATCAGCTCCCGCTAATGCACAGTCTGTAACATGAATTGGATGACGTACACTTGCCGCAATAATTTCTGTCTCAATACAGTGAATATCAAATATTTCTGCAATATCACGTATTAAATCAATTCCAGGCTGAGATATATCATCAAGACGTCCAAGGAACGGTGATACATATGTCGCTCCTGCTCTTGCAGCAAGAAGCGCCTGGTTGGCTGAGAAAATAAGTGTTACATTAGTCTTTATTCCCTCTGCTGATAATACTTTTGTAGCTTTTAAACCTTCAACCGTCATAGGAATTTTTACTACCATATTCTCATGTAACTTTGCGATTTCTCTTCCTTCTGCAATCATACCCTCTGCATCTACTGTGGTAGCTTTAACCTCACCACTTATTGGTCCATCAACAATAGACGCAATTTCTTTTAATACATCTTCTTGAGTACGACCGCCTTCTTTTGCAATAAGAGAAGGGTTAGTTGTAACCCCACAAATTACACCCATATCATTTGCTTTTTTAATGTCCTCGATTTTAGCAGTATCAACGAAAAATTTCATTTTCTAATTCCTCCTTGTGTTTTTCTTCTTTATTTTAAAAGTTCTGTTTTTTCAAAACTTTTAATTTCTCTATTTGCCTTGTCCATAGTAAGCATTTTCTCCATGTTTTCTCAAAAAATGTTTATCCATCAGCGGCTGTGGAATAGGCTTAACCCGTGGATTAATACACTCTGTATAATATGCCATCTTAGCACATTCTTCAAGAACAACCGCGTTATGCACTGCTTCGGCGGCATCTCTTCCCCAAGAGAAAGGACCATGATTAGTACAGAGTACTCCCGGAACATACTCAGGATTCTTGTCCTTAAATGTCTCAATAATTACAAGACCTGTATTTTTCTCATATGCTTCATCAATCTCTTCTTTTGTCAAGCTTCTCGCACATGGAATATCACCATAAAAATAATCTGCATGTGTTGTGCCATAACTTGGTACACTTCTTCCTGCCTGAGCCCACTGTGTTGCCCACTGTGAATGAGTATGTACTACACCGCCAATATTCTTAAATGCTTTGTAGAGTTCAATATGTGTAGCAGTATCAGAAGACGGATTGTATTTACCTTCTATTTTATTACCATCCAAATCCATAATCACCATATCTTCCGGCTTTAAATCATCATACTCCACACCGCTGGGTTTAATTGCAAAATATCCGCTCTCTTTATCAAAGCCGCTGACATTTCCCCAAGTATACACTACAAGTCCTCTTTTAGGAAGCTCCATATTAGCTTCATATACCTGTTGTTTTAATTGTTCTAACATAACATTCCTCCTTTTTTATAATTCTATACGTCCTTTCAGCGCATAGGACAATGTAACTTCATCAATATATTCTAAATCACCGCCAACAGGAACACCACTGGCGATTCTTGTTACCTTTATTCCTGCCTGCTTTACAAGCTTACTTATATACATTGCTGTTGCCTCTCCCTCAACACTTGAGTTAGTCGCAATTATCAGCTCCTGTATGTCACCATGCAGTCTCTGGATTAGTTCTTTAAGCTTTATATCATCAGGACCTCTGCCCAACATAGGAGATATGGTACCATGAAGTACATGATAAACCCCATTATACTCTCCAGTCTTTTCATAAGCAGCCAAATCTCTTGTATTTTCAACTACCATAATTGTTTTGTGATCTCTCTCTTTATTGGCACATATTGGACAAATATCACTATCTGTTAGGGTTAAACATTCGTTACAAAAATGAATTCCTTTTTTTGCATTAACTATTGCAGAAGCAAATTTTTCTACCTGTTCATCTGACATGCTTAATATATGAAACGCAAGCCGTTGTGCTGTCTTTGTACCAACACCTGGAAGGACAGATAAATTTTCTATAAGCCTACTTATATTGTTACTGTAAAACTCCATTAGAACGGCAGGCCTCCAAGTCCTCCCATATTACCCAACCCTCCAGTTATTTTAGACATTGATGAGGCAGATAATTCTTCAATTTGTCGTAATGCTTCATTTGTCGCTGCCATAACCAGATCTTCCAACATCTCGATATCGTCCGGGTCTACCGCCTCTTCTTTTATCTTTACCTTAGTAACTTCTTTTTTTCCTGAAACAGTCACCTCTACAACTCCACCGCCGGCTGTGCCTGTTACTTCTGACTCTTCAATCTGTTTTGTTGTTTCCTCCATCTGACGCTGCATCTTCTGTGCCTGTTTCATTAAATTATTCATATTTCCAGGCATCCCTCCCGGAAAACCACCTCTTTTAGCCATTAATTGTTCCTCCTTATTATTCTATATCTATAGGCATCTGTATAATCTTAGTAAGATCAACAAACATTTCCTCTCTGCTTCTCCCTGTATCATTATGCCTTATCTTAAATTGAACTTGTCTTTCAACAGTATTTTCAATAGTCTCTTTAAGTTCGTTATAATGCAATGGACTTTCAAACCATTCTGCTGCCATATCATCATCAAAAATCAATTCCAAATTATTATCAGTTCCAAGTGATAACTGACTTTTTTTTAGAAAAGATGAAGAAGGCTGCGGCATCGCACCTACAATTACACTCCAATCACGCACAACTTTTTGTAAATCCTCCGGTACTGCATCCGGCCGGATTTTGGGCCGCTCTGCTATAGTATCTGTATTGGAGGTATGTTCAGATGTAATTTGCTGTATAAAATCTAAATTAAATTCACCTTTTTCCAGCTTTTCTTCTATTTGATTTATTCTATCAAGCAAAGATGTTATATCATTCTCCATTTGTGGTTTACATAACTTAATCAATGCAACTTCAAGTAAAATTCTCTTCTGGACAGCATATTTCATCTCATTTGATAAATCAGAAAAAATACGAATATATCTTATTAATGTTTCACTATCTGCCAACGCTGAAGCTTCTTTCATAGAATCAAGCTGTTCTGCAGACACATCCAACACATCCTGCATATTATCAGAGCCTTGGAGTAAAAGCAGATTTCTGAAATACCATGTAAGCTCAGTTACAAACTGAGTTAATTCTCTGCCCTGCATTACTATTTCTTCAACTGTTTTCATTAGACCTGATACATCTCTTTTAACTATTTTTTGAAACATTTCTGTAAAAATTTCCGTATCAACTACACCAAGAACATCAAGAACTTTATCATATGTAAGACATTCTCCTATATTAAACGCTATACATTGATCAAGAAGACTCAACGCATCACGCATTGCGCCGTCACCCATTTTTGCAACGTATCGTACTGCTCTGTCCTCATACTCTTGTTTTTCAACAGCAAGAAGCTCTTTTAGCCGTTCTGAAATTGTCTCAATTGAAATTCTTCTGAAATCATATCTTTGACATCTCGATAATATTGTGATTGGTAATTTGTGTACTTCTGTTGTCGCTAATATAAATATTACATATGAAGGCGGTTCCTCCAATGTTTTGAGAAGCGCATTAAATGCACCCATTGAAAGCATATGCACCTCATCTATTATATAAACCTTATATTTTCCTGAAGTCGGTGAATATTCCACTTCGCTTCTAATTTCACGAATATTATCTACACCGTTATTTGACGCGGCATCAATCTCTATTACATTCATAGAAGAACCTTTTGAAATAGCTTCGCATATACTGCATATTCCACATGGACTTCCATCAATAGGGTTCTCACAATTTACTGCCTTGGCAAATATTTTTGCAACAGAAGTCTTGCCTGTCCCTCTTGTTCCGCAAAAAAGATAGGCATGTCCTAATCTATTTGTTATAATCTGATTCTTTAACGTTGTTACAATATGGTCCTGCCCTTTTACTTCATCAAATTTTGCAGGACGAAATTTTCTATATAATGCTGTGTACGACATTTCTGCCTCCGTCGCTTAATCGCCAAAACTTATTCCTACGTTTTTGGCTTCCTTTATTATTGAACAGTCAGGATCTATCATTTTCAATTTACCAGCCACTTCTGAAAGAGGTACTTTGGTTATTTCTCCATTTATTATACCAACCATATATCCATAATCTTTTTTTAATATTAAATCTGCTGCTGCCGCTCCAAAACGTGTTGATATAACTCTGTCATATGGACAAGGCGAACCTCCACGCTGTGTATGTCCTGGTACTGTAATTCTTATTTCCTGTCCTGTAAGCTCTTTAATACGGTCAGCAAGTTCATAAGATATTGACGGATATTTTGAACGCTTTTGTTTCTCTTTAAATTCTTTTTTTGATAAAGCTGCGTCTTCTTTTGAGATCGCTCCCTCTGCTACTGCAAGAATTGTAAATCTTTTTCCTGCTTTCTCTCTGCGATCAATTGCATCCGCAACCTTTTTAATATCATATGGTATCTCCGGCAGCAAAATTATATCTGCTCCCCCGGCAATTCCAGCATGAAGTGTCAGCCAGCCAACTTTATGTCCCATTACTTCTACTATAAATACTCTTCCATGTGAAGCTGCCGTTGTATGAATACAATCTATTGCATCTGTAGCTATATTAACAGCACTCTGGAAACCAAACGTCATATCGGTTCCCCATATATCATTATCTATTGTCTTAGGAAGGGTTACTACATTCAAACCTTCTTCACTTAACAAATTTGCTGTTTTATGAGTTCCATTTCCTCCTAAAATAACAAGACAGTCAAGACATAGTTTATGGTATGTTTGCTTCATTGCCTCCACTTTATCTAATCCGTTCTCATCTGGCACACGCATCAACTTAAACGGCTGTCTTGAAGACCCTAGTATAGTGCCTCCTTTTGTAAGAATACCTGAAAACTCCCAATTAGCAAGTAATCTGTATTTACCATAAATAAGACCTTTATAACCCTCTTCAAATCCATAAATCTCAACATCTCCCAATCTGTTATAAAGCGTCTTTACAACACCGCGCATCGCAGCATTAAGAGCCTGACAGTCTCCGCCGCTGGTGAGCAATCCTATTCGAAGCATATTTCCTCATCCTTTCCATATAATATAAATCTCTCAAAATTTTGTCTTGACTCTATAATATACTACTTAAAACATATATTGTCTTAAAAGACTAATTATATTCTATACATTGTAGACACCAAAGTTGTTATTTTGCTTAGAAAACCATAATTTACAAAATGCCCTTGGAAATATATTCCATATATAAAACAATATATATTTAATTATATATCATTTTTTCTAATCTAACAACAAAAATAGTTTGATTTTTATAATTATTGTGCTATAATGTTTACAGTTTTGCATAAAATTTATATTTGGAGATGTACCGAAGTGGTCGTAACGGGGCTGACTCGAAATCAGTTTATCGGTATAATGCCGGTACGGGGGTTCGAATCCCTTCATCTCCGTCAGCATGGGTCTGTTATACAGACCCTTTTTTATTTTATGAATCAATAATCGTGCAGTAATTAGCTCAATATATTTTTTCTACATTACACTATATTTTTATCGGGTTATGCATCACAAAACTATCGTTTGTTGAGCAGACACACATATGCATATTATCAATTTCATATTCTTTTAGACAACATTTAATTTTATTCCCATTATCTACAATTATTATCTTTTCCCTTTCCGGCTCTATAATTTCAAATGACTTCAAAGATTTAGTCAAACCACATCCAAGATATTTTAAATAACTTTCTTTTATGGTCCATATCCTAGTAAAACTTTTTTGAATGTTTTGGCTATTAAAGATGTATTTGTTCTCATTTTCAGTAAAAAACCTCTTTGCAACCTTTAAACTTTTTTCTGAAACACACTCAATATCACATCCAACCTCTTTATCAGAAAAGGCACATACCGCATAATTCCCTGAGTGAGAAGCATTAAAATAATATTGATCTTTATTCTGAAAATATGGTTTCCCATTTTCGTTTAATTTATAAACCATTTGTTTTTCTCTGCATCCATTTTTCTGCAGGAATTCATCAATCAATATACCAACGCCTAATGCTCTTAACTTATCTTGATTACGCTTAACTTTTTCAATCTTTTTTTTTCTAAATGAAGACATTTTACTAATATAAGATTCAAAAATATATTTATTATTTAGCTGCTCAACATTTATTATATATATTTCAGTCATAAATCACCTCAAGCCAAGGACCCCACTACTAAATGCGGGGTCCTTGTTTTACAATATATATTATGAATATTATTTTATCATAATTTTCCAAGCCCAACAATATAAATTTTAATAATATTAATAACTTGAATCAAATACAGCCCAGTTATCACCGGACTGTAAAAATAATTACATATATCTGTTGCTATTAAATATATCATACAACATTGCGCACCTTATTAAATATCAATTTATATGTTTACTGAACAGCTTTAAATGCCTCATCTAAATCTTCAATAATATCATCAATATTTTCTAATCCAATCGAGAGTCTAATAGTATTTTCTTTAATCCCTTGATCGACTAATTCATCCTCTGTCAATTCTGAATGTGTCGTCGTTGCAGGATGAATCACTAATGATTTAGCATCAGCTACATTGGCCAGCAGTGAAAACAGCTCAAGGTTATCAATAAATTTCTGCGCCGTTAAAGCATCACCCTTTATTTCAAATGTAAATATTGATCCTCCGCCATTAGGATAATATTCTCTGTAAAGCTTTTGCTGTTCAGAATCTAATGAGACAGACGGATGATTCACTTTTTCCACCATAGAATGATTATTCAAATATTCTACTACCTTAAGAGCATTTTCAACATGTCTTTCTACACGCAGTGATAATGTCTCAAGCCCTTGCAAAAAAATCCATGCATGAATTGGTGATAACGTAGCCCCCGTATCTCTAAGTAAAACTGCACGTATTCTTGTGACAAACGCTGCTGCCCCAGCAACTTCTGTAAAACTAATCCCATGATAACTCTCATTTGGTTCAGATAACTGTGGAAACTTACCTGATGCTTTCCAATCAAATTTACCTCCATCAACTATTACACCGCCTAAAGTTGTTCCATGACCTCCTATAAACTTAGTTGCAGAATGTATAACTATATCAGCTCCATGCTCAATTGGACGAACTAGATATGGCGTAGCGAACGTACTGTCTACTATTAACGGAATTTTATGTGAATGAGCTATCTCTGCTATAGCTTTAATATCAACAACCTCAGAATTAGGATTGCCTAAAGTCTCAATATAAATTGCTTTTGTATTATCTTTAATAGCTTTTTCAAAATTCTGAGGATTTAACGGATCAACAAATGTGGTTGTTATTCCAAAATCTACAAGCGTATGCGCCAGCAGATTGTATGTACCTCCATAAACATTTTTCGCTGCCACAATATGATCTCCTGCAAATGCAATATTTTGAATTGTATAAGAAACTGCTGCAGCTCCTGAAGCGACTGCAAGTGCTGCCGCACCGCCTTCCAGCTTTGCAATCCGTCTTTCAAAAATATCCTGCGTAGGATTTGTCAGTCTTCCATATATATTTCCTGCGTCAGTCAATGCAAACCTTTCTGCCGCATGTTTACTATTCTTAAACACATATGAAGTTGTCTGATAAATTGGCACTGCCCTTGCATCTGTCACTGAATCATAATCTTCCTGTCCTATATGCAGCTGTAAAGTTTCAAACTTCAAATCTCTGTCCTCGTATTTTTTCTTAGCCATAATATTAACCGCCTCTCGTTTTTATAAATGTAATTTGCATAATTGTATAATAATTGTCAATTCATAGTTTGTCAATATGAATTATATGATTATTTTATATTGACAACGATACTAATAAGTGTTACTATATAGCAGTACTAAGTAATACTTATTACATTAACACCTAACGGATAGGAGTGAATTTACTTGGAAAATATAACAGAAATGTTAAAAGGAATACTAGAAGGATGCGTTATGGAAATTATCAATCGAAAGGAGACCTATGGCTATGATATTACTCGTCAAATAAATGCACTTGGATTTACAGAAGTCGTTGAAGGTACTGTATATACAATTTTGATTAGACTTGAAAAAAATAAATTTGTCAATGTTCAAAAAAAATCTTCAGAATTAGGACCTCCAAGAAAATTTTATTCTCTTAATGATAAGGGACGCGAGGAATTGCAAAAGTTTTGGAAGAAATGGGAATTTATGAGTTCAAAAATTAATAAATTAAAGGAGTATAAATAAAATGAATAAGTTTTTTGATGATTATTTTAATATAAAGAAAATTATACAAAGTAAAAAAGAGTATAAACAACAGATGAAAAGGGTAAATACTTTACCGCCTGACTATCGTTTTGTATACAAAAAAATTCAAGAACATATGTGGAAATTTGCCGCAGGAGCGGGGTATGATATGATGGAAATTCATTGTGATTTGCTTGATTTGTTTGAAGAAGGAGCTTCAGAAGGAAAATCTGTATTAGAGATAACAGGTGAAGATATTGCCAATTTTACAGACGAACTTCTAAAAAATACTAGAACTTACACTGAGGACTGGAAAACAAAATTCAACTGTGAAATTCACAACAGTCTCAGCAAAAAATAAATTTAATAATATATTAGTAGTTATTATAAAGATACCGTCGCATATGGAAAACCATAACGACGGTTTTTTTATTATTATAAATCCACGCATCCTGTGTCGAACTATTATCCAGAAACGAATCCTCTACAGTCTGCTCAGTTCAGGCAACCTCACGGCACACAGAAGGGCTTACTTAGTGCTGCTTCATTCCTGACCTGACACGATTCATAAGTTTCTGTTGCGTAAGACCCAAACTTCAACGCTTCCCATAAAGATCTGCTTTCCAGAGAACAGCCCTCGACAGAATATCACCCCTGCTATAGCGGATTGCAGGTACAGGACACCGCTAACTTCCCGGCTGCGTGGAAATTTTATAAACTTTTTAGCTGTGCTGACGCACAAACATATTATACAGAAGCAATATTTATTTGTCAAGTAAAACGCTTCGCAGCATTCGACAATATATTACCAATATATTCCATTTCTTTCTTTTTATAAGAATTTATTCTTACATATGGAAATAATAAATAAAATAACTGATATTTTTTATTATAGGCAAAGGACTTTGTTATGGTAAATAAATCTAGGTATTGCAGCATTTCCAATATTGAGAAGTAATAACAACTCATGTATAATGTTAGAATGAATTTGAAAATAAGTACATTTATAGGAATTAAGAAAGTTTTATTAAATGCAGATAAATTAAGAATGTATTGAGATTTTTATAATCTATATCTTAAATTAAGAAGAGGAGCTTTGTCACAGACAAAGAATTGATAATAAAATGTTTAAAATTTTAATTATAGAAGATGACACACAAATGAATAGAGCTTTGCAATTATTTTTTTCAAAAAACGGATATCAAGTATTACAAGCAAAGAATTGTAGTGAAGCTAAGCAAATTATTTATGAGAAACCTGATATTATAGTTGCGGATATTGCATTACCAGATGGCACTGGTATAGATTTGTATAAAAATCTATCAAGAGCTAATAAAGTTCCCGTCATTTTTTTGACGGCAAAAGATGAGGAGGACGATATTTTAGCCGGCTATGAAGCAGGATGCGAAGAGTATGTTACAAAACCAATTTCTCTTAAAATACTTTTGAAAAAGGTAGAAGTAATTTTAAAAAGGAATACCGATTCTGGTAATATGCTTTATTATAAAGATTTAAAAATTGATTATGACAAGAAAAGAGTATGGATGAAAGAAAAAGAAATACAGCTTACGCCAAAGGAATGGAAGCTTCTTGAATTATTATCCAAAAATAAGGGGAGGATTATAACTAAAGAATTATTATTAAATCAGATTTGGGATATAGAAGATAAATATGTAGAAGAGCATGTGATTACAGTTTCAATTAACCGTTTGAGGAAAAAAATTGATAAAAACACAGATAACATATACATAAAAAACATCTTTGGTCTTGGCTATACATTTGGTGAATAGATGCATGAAAATCAGGACTGTTTATACTAGATTTACATATTATGGAGGATGAGGATGAAGATAAATATATTTTCAGTAGGAATCTATTTTGTGAGCAGCATATTTATATGTATATTTGTTTATGAACAGGAATGGTACAAGTTATTAGGGGTGTTGCTGCTGGATTTTTTATTTTTTTATCACCGAAAATACATGGAGAAAATTTATTTAAATGAATTAGAGAATATAACGGATGCATTAGAGCAGATGTTTATAAAAAAAGAAATAAATATAAAATATGAAAATACAGATACCTTATCAGATAAAATATTGACACAGATTCATCGTATCAATGCTGCTAACAACGGGTATCAACGTTTATTACAGCATCAGAAAGATGGGATCAAAAAGCTTTTAGCAGAGATTTCTCATCAACTTCGTACTCCTCTTGCTAACATGGAATCCTATTTAACCTTGTTGGAAGACGAGATCCATGTAAAAGAACAAAGAGAATACTTTGAGGCGATTAAATGTTCAGAAGCGAAAATAAAGTTTTTGACGGAACGTTTTATTTTAGCAGCTAGAATGGAAAATAAAATAATTCAAATACATAAAATACCGTCCGATTTAAAAGAAACTGTAGCAATTGCAATATTTCAGATTTATAAGATAGCTGAAATGAAAGATATTTTTATTGAAGTGATAGATGAAAGAGTTGACAAATGTATAATTGAGCATGATGCAAATTGGTTATCTGAATCTGTTTATAATCTTTTGGATAACAGTGTTAAATATTCTCCAAATAGAACATGTATTAAAATTTTTTTGCGTACAAATGAAATGTTTTCTGAGATTTGTGTAGAAGATGGAGGGATAGGCATTGAAAAAGATGAAGAAAATAAGATCTTTCAAATTTATTATAGAGGAAAAAACATCTCAACAGAAGAAGGCTATGGCATGGGGCTTTATATCACCAGAGAAATCATAAAAAAACATGATGGCTTTATGAAGGCAAAGAGAATAAAACAGGGGCTTTCAATTTCAATATTCTTACCAAAAACGGGAACTAATTAAAATAGTTCCCGTTTTGTGACTAATTTGTTAGATTTATTTGATACAATTCTATTTAGAGATAAAAACACAATGAACAATAAAGAAATTGTTCTGCTAAAACTATTAAATCATGGAGGAAAAAATGAATATTGCAGTTGTAAAGAAATTAAACAAAATCTACAGGAATGGAGATGTGGAACTTTATGCCCTTGCTGATGTAAATCTTCAAGTGGAAGAGGGTGAATTTGTTGCAATCGTCGGAACCTCTGGCAGCGGTAAATCAACACTATTGAATATATTAGGAGGATTAGACAGACCAACTGAGGGAAGTGTAAGGGTTGGAGAATTTGATTTGGCAGAAATGTCACAAGACGAACTTACAATTTTCAGGCGAAGACATATAGGATTTATATTCCAAAATTTCAATCTGATTCCAATACTTAGTGCATATGAAAATATGATATTGCCGCTTAAGCTTGACGGAGCAAAGGTCGATCAGGAGTTTGCCGAAATGATAATTCAGTCATTAGGATTAAAAGAAAAAATATGGCAATTGCCCAATACTCTTTCAGGCGGGCAGCAACAAAGAGTAGCCATTGCCAGGGCATTACTTACAAAACCATCTCTTATTTTAGCAGATGAACCGACAGGTAATCTGGACTCTACCACAAGTATGGAAGTGATTGGACTTATGAAGGTATTATCAGACAAATTTCATCAAACACTTATTGTTGTAACTCATAATGAAGAAATTGCACAATTGGCAGACCGAATTATACGAATTGAAGATGGAAAAATTTCATCTGGAGAGCGGGTGTAACAAATGAATATCAAAAATAATAACAAGATAATCATTAAGGAACTGGCTGCTGCCTATGAGAAAGCAAATAAAAGCAGGAATAGCATATTAATTCTTGCTATTACGATATCCATATTTCTATTATATTCTTCTTTTTCTATTGCGTCTGGTAAAATACAGGCAGACTATCTGTTAGATGTGAGGGGAATGGGAACACTTGCAACTGTATCTTTGGAAAACGGGAGCAGTAAGCAGTATGAACAGATGAAAAATCTTCCTTATCTGAAAGCAGTTGGGATTAAACAGATAGCAGCCAGCGGAAAGGGGCAGAACAATTGGAGCGGCAGTCTCATTTTTCTTAGCCAGGAGGCATATAAAAAAATAATGCGTCCAGCATATACCGATGTAAAAGGGGAATATCCGCAAAAAGAAAATGAGATTATGATATCAAGGAGATGTCTTGAACAATTGGGAATTAATAATCCACAGCTTGGTATGGATATTTTTATAGAGGTCGAATTTAGGAATGGATTAATAAAAGAAGAACGCTTTCAGCTCTCCGGTTACTATAAGGATTATACAGATTCTGTGATTGAGGAATTAGAGGTGTTTATTTCTAAAGCATTTTTAGAAAAGAATGAAATAAGTATTTTTCCTGCAAATAAAATTATAGCAGTACACAAGGACTTACAAACAGGAGCTCAAATAGAGCAGGAGTTATATAGAACACTTGAAATGGAATATGATTCACAGCAGGTTATTGGTGAAAACCCAATGGTCATGCAAAGTGTTCATGGAATATTTGGAAGTATTACTATCGCTGTAATATGCGGATGTATTGTGATTTTATGTGCTTATATGGTTATTTATAATGTTATTTCTATTTCTTTAGGCAAAGAGATACGACAGTATGGATTATTAAAAGCATTAGGAACAACCAATCTACAATTACGGAAAATCATTTATAGACAAAATCTTAAAATCCTGATAAAAGGATTTCTTTGCGGAGGAATAGTTAGTCTTTTATTTGTTAAACTGTTTCTAAATAAAATTTTAAGCAGACTATTTATGCGCGGTTTTGGTAACTGTGAAGTATCCGGCTTGTATCCATTCTATCTTTTGGCAGCTTTTATTTTAATAATTATTGTTTGTTATTTTTCCACTACTATGGCACTTAGATGGGTGGATAAGCGAAATGCCATTGAGTCTATACGTTATATTGAATCTGATGAAATTTACAAAATAGGAAAAATCAGAGCGCTGGATAAGCTTACATTATCCAGATTGGCATGGAGAAATATCTCAAGAGCAAAGAAAAGATTATTTTTGACATCTCTGTCTCTTATATTGGGCTGCTTCACAGCTATGGCATCTGTGGTAATTTTGACAGGAACAGATACTACTAATGCACTTATGCAATATCCGGATTTTGAAATGGGAATTTTAACAGGCATTTTTCGATACCCAGATAAAGTACCTGATGAAATTGGCGACAATACACCTATTATTCCTCAGAAAACTGTAGATGCAATACTAAAGATTGAAGGAATTAAGAAAGATACTATTATTTACACAAAAGGCAGCTATGCAATGATAAATTTTTTAGATGATAAGGCATTGCTGCCTCGGAAAGAATCTTTGGACAATGATGTGATGGATATGTCTTTTGCAACCTTGCAAATTGTAGATAACACATTTATAGAACATTTAGAAAATTATGTTAGAAAATATAATCTTCCTGTTGATATAGAAAGCCTTAAAGAAGGTACAGGTACAATATTACTTCATCATCACGAATTATCACAAGCTTTGGAGGAAAAAGCAGCCAAGAACATAGGCTTGCCTATACATTTCTATTCTCTGGAAGCAAATAATCAGAAAGATGTGATAAAACATTTAAAAGGGGAGCTAAAATGCGCCGGATATTTAGATATGACAAATGAGCATTTTCCAAATTTGCAAACCACTTCCTTTGGCAATAAAATAAATTATTTTATTATGTCTAAGGAAGCATTTTCAGACTTGGGTTATGAAGAAAAATACTTTGATTTGTCGTTTGATGTTGATGAAAGCGAAGAACCCTTTATACATCAAAAACTGATGCAGATAATCCAAAAAGAAAACCAATCTAATCAAATCATGGATACTCTTTATCTAAACGCTAATTCTGACTTATTAATAGAAAAACAAGAGGAAATCCAGACTAAAAATCTTATATTGGGAGTTTTAAGCGCTACGATTTTTTTTGTAGGCGTAATGAATTATTTTAATACAATTTTAACAAGCTTGGTCGGAAGGACTAAAGAGTTTGCAGTTATGGAGAGCATTGGATTAACCAGGAAACAATTGTGGAAAATATTATTTTTAGAAGGCGTCTATTATTGGCTTATTATCGTAGCAGTAATGATGACGATAGGCTCTGCGCTGCTTTGGGCATTAGGTAAACTAATAAAAATGAAACTACTCTATTTCCAATTTATTTATCCTTGGCAGGCTATGTTTTTTATGGTATTAATATTACTGCTAATCTGCATTGTATTATCAATCTTTTTGTATAAAAATAGTAAAGAACAAAGCATCACGGAAAGATTAAAAAGATATATAGATTAACTATATTTTAAACTGAAAAAATTTATTGATATATTAAGAATTATCTATCTTTGTTCCGGCGGGCTATCGCCTCTGGAACAAAGAAATTATTCTATTTTTAATAATTATCAAATGCTTTTATATAATCAACAATTTCATTAAACTCCATCCCATGTGAAGCTTTTACAAGAATCGAATCACCACTTTGCAGTACCATCTTTAACTCTGCAATAGCATCTTGTTTAGTATTATAGTGAAAACAAATCACATTAGAGTTTGATGTTCCATCAATAATATATTTGCTTAAATTTCCTATCGTCACCAGCACATCTATACCAACATCCTTTATATGACATCCAACACTTTTGTGTAATTCTATTTCATTTTCTCCTAATTCAAACATATCACCTAAAATACACACTTTTCTTCCCAACGCCTCTTTCAAAATATCAACAGATGATTTCATAGAAACAGGATTGGCATTATAACAATCATCAATAATCGTAAAATTGGAGGTTTCTATTATATTTACTCTTCCGCTTACAGGCTTAAGATTCTCTATTCCTGCTTTAATATTATTTAATGAAACTCCCAAAGCCATACCTACACTGCATGCCGCAAGCGCATTATAGACCATATGTACACCTGGAACATTAATTTGAACATGGATGTCCCCTTTTGGTGTGCAAATTATACACTCAGTACCCTTTAGCCCATTGCTTACAATATCTTTTGCATAAATATCATTTATTTCATTATTCCCAAAAAATATAACTTCATTATTTTTATATGAAGTAACTGTTCTTAATTTATCATCATCACCATTAAGACAAATTGTACCATTTTCCTTTAATCCTTTAAATATTTCGGTTTTGGCTTCTAAAATTCCATCTCTGCTTTTTAGATTCTCCAAATGACATAGCCCTATATTTGTTATTACTGCAATATCAGGTTTGGCAATTTTAGTAAGTCTGCTCATCTCTCCAAAATCGCTTATTCCCATCTCAAGAACTGCCACTTCTTCATTGCCTGTCAACCTGAATACGGTTAAAGGAAGCCCAATTTCATTATTATAATTACCATTTGTCTTTAATATATTAAACTGTGTTGAAAGAACTGAGGCAACCATTTCTTTAGTACTTGTTTTTCCTACACTTCCTGTAATTCCAACAACTTTTATATTAAGCTGCTCTAAATAAAATTCAGCTATATCTTTAAGTGCCTGAAGCGATGAAGGAACTAATATGTAAGGTATATTATCTGAAGCTAATTTTTTCTCTGACAAAGTGCATAACGCTCCTGCCTCAAATACATTTTGTATAAACTCATGTCCATCTGCCCTTTCTCCGACAATTGGTATAAACAGGCTTCCCTCTGTAACTTTTCTGCTGTCTATAAAGACATTTGTTATCTCCTTTTCCAGAATATCTTTTTCTCCATAATAAAACCCACCTGTAACTCTGACTAAATTATTTATTGTAATCCCTTTCATAATATACTCCCTCTATTTCATTGACACTTCTATTAACTTTTCACATAATCTTCCGTAATCCATGCCCAAAACTAATGCTTCCTGAGGCATTAGGCTAGTAGGAGTCATGCCTGGCAAAGTATTTGCTTCAAGACAATACATAATTCCTTTATTATCCATAATGAAATCTACACGACAATACTTATCCAAATATAATGCCTTTGACACATCAACGGCAATCTTCTTCATCTGTTTTGTCTGTTCTTTAGTTAAATCAGCAGGACATATATCATCTGTCTTTCCTGGCTCATATTTATTACTGTAATCATAAAAACCTTCTTTAGGAACAATTTCTATAATCGGATAAGTCTCTCCATCAACAACTGCAACTGAAAATTCACGTCCTGATATATAATTTTCGATTACAACTTCATCTTCAAACTTAAATGCCTCATCTAATGCTGTCATAAGTTCTTCTTCTTTATTTACAATTGCAACACCAATACTCGAACCTCCACAACTTGGCTTAACAATACACGGAATTGTAACATTAGTCCCTTCAAGTAAATTTTCTGAAACCTTATTTGATTTTTTTAATATAAACCCTTTTGGAGTTGGAATTCCCTTGGCTGTAAAAATACTTTTTGACACACCCTTATCCATTGCAAGCGCACTGCCCAAATATCCTGTTCCTGTATACTTTATTCCAAATAAATCAAATACTGCCTGAACCTTACCATTTTCACCATTTTCACCATGAAGAGCCATAAATACTATATCTGCATTTTGACATAATTCTATTACATTCTCTCCGAAAAATGTCTTCCGAACAGACTTTTCCTGTTCAACTATATTATTGAAATTTTTAATTTCCTGCACATTTGCATCTAAATCATAGTCTCTTGAGAATACATCAATTGATTTTGTGCCAAAATATACATCAAGAATAGCCGCATTATGTCCAAGTTCCCTAAGCGCCCTGCACACTTTTGTACCTGTCACAATCGAAACATCTCTCTCTGTGCTTATTCCTCCTGCCAAAACGATAATATTCATAATTAAAGCTCCTTTTTTTCATACTATAAAACTACTGTTTAGTATATTCAATAATTTTTTTTCCGTCAATGCTTTTTCTCCAATTTTACGATAATTTATCTTGTGAATAATGGTAAAATATGTTACGATTGTGATGTCTTTTATTTTTTATGTTGCAGAGCACATAAAAATTCGCAGACCTTTATAGGTTTACATAACTTTTTATTAAAAGTTATTATATTTTTACTTAAAAGAGAGGTAAATTTATGGAATTGGCATTTGGACTTGCCGCCGGACTGGGGTTCTTCTTATATGGAATGAAACTTATGAGCGAGGGACTTGAGAAAGTTGCTGGGGCAAAAATGAAAAATGTACTCGCAATGTGTACAAAAAATACTTTTATAGGTGTAATAGTTGGACTTATTTTTACTGCAATAATTCAGTCATCTAGCGCATCAACCGTTATGGTGGTCAGCTTTGTAAACTCTGGACTTATGACGTTAACTCAGTCAGTTGGTCCCATTCTTGGTGCAAACATAGGTACTACCGTAACTGGACAGTTAGTATCATTTAATTTTGACATTATCGCACCTGCTTTTATTCTTGTAGGTGTAATTATGTGTAAATTTATGAAAAAACCTATTGTACAAAAAATTGGAGAGGTATGCCTAGGTTTTGGTATTCTTTTCTTTGGTATGTCAACAATGAAAACTTCGCTGAGTGCAATTAAAGATGCGCCATGGATTACTGAACTTATTTCATCAATAAGCAATCCTTTTTTATGTGTCATTATTGGTTTTATTATTACAGCTATTCTGCAGAGTACATCTGCATTTATTGGTATACTGATAACACTTGCAAGCACAGGTGTAATGAGCTATGGAGAATTAAATGTTCTATTATATTTAATTCTTGGAAGCAATATAGGCGCATGTATTCCTGCATTACTTGCCGGATTTAACGGCAAGAAAGAAGCAAAACGTTCTGCCATGATACATTTATTATTTAATATAATTGGCGCTATTGTAACTGGTCTTCTGCTTATTCCATTTTCGGAACAATTTCAAGAGTTTATACTTGCCGTTTCAAATGGTTCTGGTACTACAGAGATGGCGCGCGCAGTCGCAAATGCTGATACATTGATTAAGGTATTTGAAGTTATTATTTTCCTTCCATTTACTAAGTTGCTTGTAAAACTTACTCATATTGTTATTCCTGGTGATGATAAGAAATCTTCGAGATTTGAACTTAAATATATTAATCAAAACCTTGCAAGTTCACCATCAATTACGATTATTGAAGTTACCAATGAAATTAAACATATGGGAAAACTTGCTGCCGATAATCTACAAAGATCATTTGACGCCCTTATGAGCAAAAATGACTCTGCTATTCAAAAAGTTTATGAGACTGAGGAAGAGATTGATTTTTTAAGTGATGAAATTACTAAATACCTTGTGACAATGACACAAGGCGGAACAATGCCTATTAGTTATTCTAAATATATTGCAGGTTATTTCCACGTTGTCAGTGATTTGGAAAGAATTGGTGATCACGCTGAAAATCTTGCAGAATTTGCACAGAGCAGAATAGAAAATAATATAGAGTTCAGTCAAATTGGCTGCAGTGAAATTAAACAGATGTTTGCAAAAGTGATTAAGACTGTTCATTACTCAATTGATACTTTTACAGACCAAAATAAAGAATATCTTCATGATATAGTAACTTTAGAAAATGATGTAGATATTATGGAAAAAGAATTTCAAAACAACCATATAAACAGAATGTCCAAAGGTGAATGCAGCGCAATGAGCGCTATCTATTCAGATTTACTATCAAACTTAGAAAGAGTATCCGATCATGCTACAAATATTGCTTTTGCAATATATGATGAAAATTCTTATGACTTAGATTAATACCATTGACAAAAAATATCCCCGATACAATTTAATTACAATCGGGGATATTTATTAAAATTAAAACTATATTGAATTGTTATATCATACCATCAACACTCCTGCTAAATCTTTTACTACTTCAATCGGCAAATCTGCATCTTCGGCAATTTCTTCAACAGTCAGTTTCCCTCTTGCAATCATACGTCGAGCAAATGCATATCTCTCTTCTTTTGAATTTTCTCCTATTTTCTGTTGGAATAATTCTTTAACCTTCTCTTCTGCCATTTCTTTAGCTCTCTTTTCTGCTATTTTTTCTGCTATATCTTTAGCTATTACTTCCGCCATTTCTTTAGCTTTCTCTTCCGCCATTTCTTTAGCTTTCTCTTCCGCCATTTCTTTAGCTTTCTCTTCTGCCATTTCTTTAGCTCTCTCTTCCGCTATTTCTTTAGCTTTCTCTTCTGCTATTTCTACAGCTATTCTTTCTCCTATTTTTTGTCCAACTTTTTGTGCCAATTCTTCGAATGCGCTACCCATAATCTTTTTACCTCCTTCCGTCTCCTTAAAATACTTAACTGGTTGTGCCAATTCTGAATAAAACATATCTTCATAGCTTGTACATCTAAAATCATGCATAAGCTTTCCTACAGGATCCTCATTATTTTTATAGCTTCCATTTACATAAATAATATGTGAACCATCATTAAACAGTTCTCCTGTCTCTTTATACATACGCTCAATATGATATAATGATAATCCTTTGCCTACAAAATCACTTTCTGTAATAAATATAACATATGAATCATGTAATTCTCTAAAATTCTGTCCTTCTTTCAACATCTTAGTATCTATCATACTGCTATGAAATCTTGCTCTGTGAACATCTGCTCCTGACATAGAACGTTGAATCTCAATATCATATACTTTTCCAAATTGATCAACTGCATAGATATCTAAAATAATAGATCTTCCATCAGCCATCGAATTCTTATATTCACGCTGAGCCAAAACTTCTATAACCTTCAGTTCATGATTTCCAAGAATAATATTTAATAATAACTCTGCCGCTTTAATGTTTTTATCAAACACTAACGTCATAAGATCATCATTCATTAAATTCAATTTCTGAATCGATTGATAAAGCTCATCTTTATATTCTAAATCTATATTTTTTTCCATGTTAGTTGGAACACCCGGTTTTCTTATTCCACAAACAGCTTGTCCTTTCATAAAATATCATAACATGAATTCCCCCTTTTTTCAATTATCTGTTCCTGCTTCCATTGCAGCTTTAAATCTACTCTTCATCACAGGACCAATATCTATAAGTTTACTAAAATTTTTTAATTTTATATAACGCCTAGCGTAGTCAATCTGTTCAATATATTGACTGTTAACTATAACTTGTCTGTTACACTGAATAAACGATAGAGAACCTAATTCATCTAAAATTTCCGAGCAAGATTTATAAGGAACTTCCAATATATCTTTTTCACCATAAACCATTACTCCAGCTCTGCTTATTTCAATAAAATATATATCATTTACACATTTTGAAAATAGAACGCCATCTTTTCTAAAATAAATATATCTATCTCTATCCGTTAGTACAGGAAAATTTAAAGCTTTATTTATACTTTTTGCAAGCTGTTTACTGTCAAAAGGTTTCTCAAAATAACCAAAACAACCAAGCTGACTATATGAATATAATTTAGAATCCTCTATTGAAGATAAAAGTATTACAGGCATAAATTCATACCTTTTTACACTTCTTAATTCTTGTATAAACCTGAACCCAGACACATCTCCTAATTTAATATCTACAATAAACAAATGTATTTGCCTTTGCATTAAGGCATTATATCCCTCCTCTATGTTATTAACGAAAAAAACAACTACAAACTTATGTATTTTTTTGATAATCTGATGCAATTTTTCAGATAATAATTTATTATCTGTAACTATTAAAATATTCCTACACATATTATAATTTATCATCACTCATCCATTTAATTATTTCAGAAATTTTTGCATCAGCTTCATCTAAATATTTTTTCTCAAACATAGAACTTTTCTTAATATCAATAAAATACTCGTTTAGTCTCAAAAGAATTCTCATTTTCTCTTCATCAGACAAGCTCATAACTTCGACCCATATTGTATCCATTAAAGAACGATTTCCAAATAATAAATATCCTTCAGAAATATTTAATTTCTCAACAAGCATAATTAACTTTTCTTTTGTTAATCTGCACTCACCATTTTCAATCTTCTTATAACCTGATGTAGTAATCTCAAGAATTTCTGCAATCTGCTCCTGTGTATAGCCATTTTCAAGACGCAGCTTCTTTAATCTCTTACTTTGCTCCAAATCCCTCTTATCCATAGTACATTCTCCTTTTAAATTTAATAATAAATGAAAAATATTATTATATTTACTATATTATGATTATACCATTTAGTCCAGTAACTGTCACTGTACCTTTGAGGACATTTCCAAGATATATTGTAGTAAATTTCTATTAATAAGTTCATTTTTTTAATGTTTTTATTTACTATTATTTCCTAAAATCTGATTGCTAAGAAAATCGAAAAATGTTATAATATCGATAAATTTTACAGGAAGGCACGATATTTTATGAAAAGAAACTTTTTTCTCGCACTGCTTTTTATAAGCATTTTTATTTTAATGACTTCATGCAAAAAACAAACACCTTCATCTGAAACTAAACAATCCACAAAACAAATGGTAGACTTGACTGTTTGGGGAGCCGATGAAGACAAAGAACTTTTGCAGGAAATCATTGTATCATTCAAAAATCACTATGCTGATAAGGCAAACTTTAATATCGTCTATCAATCTCAAAGTGAATCCCACTGCAAAGACTCTCTGCTAGGAGATTTAGAAAATGCTGCCGATGTGTTTGCTTTTGCGGATGATCAGGTTGCTGCACTTGCTGCTGCAGGTGTTCTTGACCCGATAAAAAATCAAACTGATATTCGCAATTCAAACCTTGCAGCAGCGGCTGACGCTGCCAGCGTAAATGGTAAATTATATGCATATCCATTGACAGCTGATAACGGATATTTTCTTTACTACAATAAGGCTTACTTCTCTGAGAATGATATCCAGAGCTTTAATCGCATGATAGAAATTGCATCAACCCAAAATCTTAAAGTTACTATGGATTGGTCTTCTGCATGGTATGTCTACTCATTTTTTGGAAATACAGGTTTAAAGATAGGTCTTAATGAAGATGGCATAACTAATTACTGTAATTGGAACAGCACTGATAATCCAATTAAAGGAGTAGACGTTGCCCAAGCTATGTTATCTATTGCTTCCAGTTCTGGATTTGCCAATATGACAGATGAACAATTTTTGTCCGGAGTGAAGGATGGATCTGTCATTGCCGGCATTAGCGGCGTATGGAATTCTGTAGCCATTGAGGAAGCATGGGGGGAAAATACTGGAGCCGCAAAACTTCCTACATACACTTGTGCAGGTCAGGAAATTCAAATGGCTTCTTTTTCAGGCTGTAAACTTATAGGTGTAAACGCTTACTCAAAAAACTCAGAATGGGCTGCAAAACTGGCTGAATGGATTACTAATGAGAAAAACCAAACGCTGCGCTTTGTTATGCGAGGTCAAGGTCCTTCAAATATTAAAGCTGCTAACTCCTCAGAAGTTCAATCTTCTTTGGCAATTACAGCTCTTATTGCACAGTCAGAGTACTCCCAGCTCCAGCGAGTGGGAGGAAAATTCTGGGATCCTGTATCTGAATTTGCTGTTAACATGTCTCATGGCAATCCAAACAATGAAGCGATCCAAGTGCAGTTGGACCGACTGGTTAAAGATGTGACATCCAGATAAAACAATACTTATAATTAATAAATTCTATTATTGGAGGAGAATTCATGAATAGCAGGCTTACGTTACAGCAGAGATTGATTTTTCCCATCATTCTGCTGGGATTGGTAACTTTATTATCCAATATACTTGCAGTATTCAATATTAACAATGTTAATTCAAATGCGGGAATTATTGTAGATAAATTTATGGTCAGTGAAAAACATCTTGAAGATATCAGACGCTCGATGATGGATATACATCGTCTGGCATTATCACATATAGTAGCTTCTGATCATGCTACTATGATTAGTTTAGTCCAAGAAATCAAAGCAGAAGAATCTGCATTAGATGATAAACTGTCTGTGTATAAAAATTATGTAACAAAAGCAGATTTAGAAGATTATAATTCTCTACTAGAAAACTATAATTCATTCAAACATTCATTAATTGGCCTTGTATGCGCCAGCGCCGACAGTAAAACACAGGAGGCATACTCTATGGCCAATGGCGACGTTGCAATGTACAGCAATGCAACAGAAAAAAATATCGATACACTATACACATCTGTTAATGAACAGGCTGTAATGGCACGTAATCAACTTTTTAATGTATATATATTATCCTCTATTATAAACGCAGTCACACTTGTTCTAGGAATATTTTTAGTTGCGTTGGCATTTAGAATTATAAGAAAACGTGTAATAGCACCTATTCGGGAAATAATGAAAATGCTTCAAGACAGTTCAGAACGCATTACTGGTGTCGTTGGAGATGTACACAACCGGACGGAGCGATCAAACAACAGTGTTCAAGCACTTTCCCAATTAACAGAACAACTTTCCTATACACTTGAAAAAATTGTCGAAAGCTCTTCGGTTATTCGCAACAGTGCTTCTGATACACAAAATGATGTGACACAGATGGCAGACGAATGTATGCAAATAACAGAATATTCTATTGATATGCGGGGGCGTGCAGAAAAAATTGAACAATCTGCACAAGAACAAATTAATGCCATAAGAACAAGAACAGAAGAAATCTTAACTGTCCTTGATGAAGCCATTAAAAAAAGCCGTAATGTAAACCAAATTAGTGAACTTACAAAAGATATACTAGCTATATCTTCTTCAACCGATCTAATCGCTATAAATGCTTCATTAGAAGCTGCTCATGTAGGAGAGGCTGGAAAAGGCTTTGCTGCAGTAGCACAAGAAATTCGTCAATTGGCTGATTCATGCTCTGAAACTGCCAACAATATTCAAGAAGTCAATACCTCAGTAACCAGAGCAGTAGACTATCTAGCAAATAGTGCTCAAGAACTGGTCAACTACCTAAGCACTACCGTTTTGTCTGAATTTGAAAAATCAGCAAGCTCAGGACAACAGTATAGAGAAGATGCTGTCTATATTGAACATTGTATTGAAGCTTTTAATAAACGAACAGAACACCTAAAAACTGCAATGAATGAAGTTGCTGGTTCTATATCCAATATTTCAGATGCTATTGACAGTTCTGCGGCAGGAGTCAGCAATGCTGCCGGCAGTACGAAAAGTCTTGCGGATGATATGGCTGGAATAAATGCACGAATGTACAATAATCAAGAAATTGTTGGAGAATTGCAAAAACAGCTAAACATATTTTCAAACTTATAAAAGTTACACAATTTAACATTTCTACATATTAAGGGACTGTAGAAAGAGAATGATTTACACAATATATTAAATAGTGTAAATATTATCTATCAACAGTCCCTTAACTTATATTTTCAGCCTAAATAGCCATTTTAATAAATGATTTATATTGTTTCTAAATTATATTATTATAATTATTTATATATCTTGATTGCTACTAAATATAATTTTATTACTACATACTTCTTAATCACATAACAGATTTCGCATACATAATTACTACAGATCTTGGTTCCATTATCCAATGTCCAACTACATCCTGACTTAAATTAAAACCAAATGTGTTGCTGCCTGTATCAACCGCAAGTTTCCAGAAATATCCCATTGGAAGTTTTGGAAGCTGTACAGTAACATTTTCCCAGTAAGCGTTTACCGCTATATATACAATATCCTCTTTGCCATCAGCTTTTCTTCCAGCAAACATTACGCCAACCATTCTTGTGTCATAATTATAATTACATACATTTGCTCTGTCAGTATGATAACTTACATCCGTAAAACCATAAGCACTTGATCTCAAACGTTTTCTAATTATTTCATGCTTCTTTCTAAAAGCAATCATAAACTTAAAAAATTCAAAAATATCCTTGTTCTTTTCTTTTAAATTCCAGTTCAGCCATGAAATCTCATTATCCTGGCAATATGCATTGTTATTTCCAAATTGTGTATTGCAAAATTCATCACCCGCAAAGAACATAGGTGTTCCACGACTACAGAACAAAACAGCCGCCGCATTTCTTATCATCTTATATCGCAGTTTAAGTATGTTTTCATCATCAGTCTCACCTTCAGCACCACAATTCCAGCTTCTATTATCATCTGCACCATCAGTATTATTCCATGCATTCTCTTCATTATGCTTCATATTATATGAATATAAATCATATAGAGTAAAACCATCATGACATGTAAGGAAGTTAACAGAAACATTATCACCACGCTGTTCTGGATTATAAATATCAAGTGAACCAGATATTCGTTTTACTGCATTATCGGCAAAACCTCCATCACCTTTTAAAAAACTCCTCAAATCATCGCGATATCTGCCATTCCACTCTGCCCATCTGTTCCAAGAAGGAAATGATCCAACCTGATAAAGTCCTCCTGCATCCCACGCTTCAGCTATAAGTTTTACATCACTTAGAATCGGATCAAATGCAAGCGACTGCAGAAGCGGCGGTTTATTCATAGGAGAGCCGTCCTCATTTCGTCCTAATATTGAGGCTAGATCAAATCTAAATCCATCAATTCTATATGTTATAACCCAATACTTTAAACATTCTAATATAAGCTGCTGCACTACCGGATGATTGCAGTTAAGTGTATTTCCACAACCACTGAAATTATAATACTCTCCCTCTGGAGTCAACAAATAATAAATCTGATTGTCAAAACCTTTAAAAGAAAACATCTCTCCATCATCATTACCTTCTGCAGTATGGTTAAACACTACATCTAAAATTACTTCTATTCCATTCTCATGAAACTCTTTAATAAGCTGTTTTAATGTATTCCCTTCTTTAGTCTCCTCATTTTTCGCTGTGTACGCTGTGTTTGGTGCAAAAAAACATACTGGATTATATCCCCAATAATCATATAATTGTGTATCTTCAACTACTCTTCCGCTTCCAAGTTCATCAAATTCAAATATAGGCATCAATTCAACAGCATTTATACCCAGCTCTTTTAGATATGGGATTTTTTCTTGCAATCCCTCAAATGTTCCAGGGAACTTAACTCCCGACGATGGGTCAAAAGTAAATCCTCTCACATGTAATTCATAAATAATTAAATCTTGCAAAGGTCTGGCTTTATATTTAAAATTTCCCCAATCGTAATTTGTCTTGACAACACGCGCATGATAGTGCTGCTCCTTGCTCATGCGTTTTCCCCATTTGCTTTGCCCTGTAACAGCTTTAGCATATGGGTCAAGCAATATTTTCTCTTTGTCAAATACAAGTCCCGCCTTAGGGTCATTTGGACCATCTACACGATATGCATACTCCAAGTCTTCTATTCCTATATTGAAAACAATCATTGAGTAAACATCACCTATTTTATAATGCTCTGGAAAGGGAAGCACTGCAAATGGTTCGTCTGAATGACGTTTATATAATAACAGCTCACAGGATGTAGCCTTACAAGAATGTACAGTAAAATTAACCCCGCATGGGATTGCAGTTGCGCCATTCATCTCATAAAATCCAGGTCTTACTTCATAACCTGCAATAATGTCAAGTGGTATCATAGTTATTTTGGTATCATCATATTCTCGTCCCGTCAAATAGTATCTCTCCAATCATCGTTATTACATACCAATCTAAAATCTATGTATAATTAGTATGTTACAGTATTATTTATAGTATAACAAATTTGGAGAGAAAAACGTAGACATTTTTTTAATATTCATTTATTTTTTATATATTATGAAAATAACAAAATATGCTACATTATTTTAGCAAGAAATACACTTGCTACAATACCAGCAAAAGTACTAGCAAGAGCTATAGGCAACGTCCACCTTGTCTTTTTTACATGAGCAGCCATAAAATAAATACTCATAGTATAAAACACAGTCTCTGTACAACTCATCATTATTGACGCCAAAGTACCAATATATGAATCTGTTCCAAACTCTTTAAATACATCTAACGCCAGACCGGTAGCAGCAGAAGATGAGAATAATCTAACAATAGTAAGCGGCACAAGCTCTGACGGAAAGTTTGTAAGCATCGCAACAGGTGTAAAAAGTTTTGCCAGCAAATCTAAAAAACCTGATGCCCTGAGTACTCCCACAGCAACCATCAATCCAATAAGAGTAGGTAATATTTGTACAACCGTCATCATACCATCTTTTGCACCTTTTACAAAATCCTCATACACATTTTTTTTCATTAACATTCCGTACCCGACAATGTAAAAAATTACTAAGGGTACCATAAACTCTGATACAAAAAGAACAATTTTTAACGGTGAAAAACTCATTTGTGCTTACCTCCCTCAGCCACTTTACATAAAATAACAGCGACAATTGTACTTACAAATGTAGCAATAATTGCAGGTCCCACAATTAGCGCCGGATTAATACTGCCATACTGACTTCTGTAAGCTATCATATTAACCGGAATAAGCTGCAGAGAAGAAATATTAATTACCAGAAATGTACACATCTCATTACTTGCACATCTTTTTGAAGAAGACGCTGTCTCTAAGTACTCTTTATTGCCTCTCTCCTTTTCAAGTTTCTCCATTGCTTCCATCGCTTTAAGCCCTGCTGGTGTAGCTGCCCAACCAAGACCTAATATATTGGAAATTATATTTACTAAAATAAATTCGTTTGCCTCATGACCATGAGGAATTTTAGGAAAGAGAAATTTAATCAGCGGCTGCATCTTTCTTGAAAGCACTTTAATTAGACCTGAAGTTTTGGCAATTTCCATTACTCCAACCCATACCCCCATCACTCCAAGCATAGTAACACAAAGAGACACAGCCTCTTTCGACGAATCTAATACTGCATTAGTCACAGCATCTATTCTGCCTGTAAATGCCCCATAAATAACACCGAGCAATAACATTAGTCCCCACAAATAGTTCAACATTTTATCTGCCCCATCTGAATTTAGTCTGACTAATTATATTCTGCTCGGTGTCCCAATATTACTTATATATCTAACAAACTACTACTCTGTTCTTTCCTGTTTGTTTGGCATTATACAATGCTTCATCTACTCTTACGCAAAGAGTGTCCAATGTATCATCCTCCCTAACCTGAGAAACTCCAATACTTACAGTTATTCCTTTCGCTCGCTGAAAAACTATTCCTTCAAAACATTTTCGTATGCGCTCAGCTATTTTGTTTGCATCTTGTATATCACAGTTTGGTAAAAGCAACATAAATTCTTCCCCACCCCATCTTCCGGCCGAGAATGATTTAGCATCCAACACATTACTATCCTGCAATATTTTTGCCAGTGCTATAATGACGTTATCCCCTTCCTGATGCCCATATGTATCGTTAACATGCTTAAAATTATCTATATCCAACATTATTACTGAAAATATTCCTTCTCTAACACAATGCAGCCCTTCTCCAATTCTCGACTGTATTTCTTTACGATTATATAATCCTGTCAATCCATCTGTTACAGAAGTCTTCTTTAATTTTACATTAATGTTCTTAAGCTGTTGATTTCTCTCTTCAAGCTCCAATGATGTTGCACTGATAAAATTTGCTAACCTTGATGCAAGAGGAATCTTTGTAAGATTTTTTTCCTGCACTGAATTCATTATATATTTTTTACTCTTCTCTCCTTCGCGCATACCAGCAATTACAAGTGTAACATTATGCTGATTTAAATTTTTATCTGTCCTTAAAAACTCGCCATGAGAAAAGAAACCGGATGAAGGCGCAATATCCCTTAATGGATATATTTCATATACAGGTTCCTCTGTTGACCAAAATGTCCTTCTAGCCGCACAAGAGAATAAATGCAGCAAATCAGGCTGAAATTTTTGTATTTCTATACCTGCAGTTTTTATACTTTCAATAATTGTTGCTGGATCTCCATATGAAATTCTAACAATAGAATCTGTCTCAATATCAGATGACATAGTAATTGAATTATCTGGATTGCTTGCTACTGGCACTCTAAGAATAGTTGTTCCGTTATGCTCATAAAACATAGGGAACTCCAATGTATTATAGAAGAAATTTTCGTCATTTTGAATTTTTAAATATTTTTGGTATACCTCATATGCTGGAATACCATCTAACTCTTGTATAACACTCCCATCAGATTTGGTAACATGAAATTTTCTGCCAAGAGGCTTCCAACCTGTGACTTTAATAGATTCAACATAAAAACTTTCTCCACCATAAAACACTGCCACTACAGAATTTTCAGAATATCCCATCTTATTAGAAAATACTAAAGAAGCTGAACTTGTAATATCCTCGCTGCACGATATTCCTCCAAATATTTGTATATCTGGTCTAATATCTTTCATTTCAAAACAAAACTGTGTAGTAGAGTTCTCTGGCACTGTACAATATAACTCAATCGCTTTAACCCATTTATTATTATCAGCTTCAGTTATTATTTTATGTGCAATTTCTGTCATAGAGAGTAACTTCATATCATATTGTAAAACCTTTACTTGAGTATCATTCTCTTCAAATAACGTACATACAACAGTGATTGCTGCAGAAACTTGGCAATTTATAATATTCCCACTTGTAGAACAGCCCATATATGGAATATCAGGAAACACCTTATCTATAATATCACATATATTATTAATTGGTTCTTGCTCTAAAATTGTAGAATAAACCTGAAACAGCAAATTCATATTATTTTTTTCCACACAACGATTATGTAATATAATAAGTTCTGTTCGAAACGAATCCGGATCAGTATATTCAATTTGAATTTGTTTCATACCCGTACGACTCCCTTCATTTTACATATAATTAGACAATTTTGTATGTAAAATATACATAATTGATGAGTTCTGCAATTCCCATACATTCAGCAAATTATTAATTTTTACAATCAAATTATAATAATTTTATCATATTTTTATAAAATTTTCCACCGCAAATTATAATATTTTAACACTACATATAAAACATAAAAAAGGACTGTCGAAAATTATACTATTTGCTCAATACATTGTCTCACACACTTAATATCTTAACAAATTATTATTGGCAAACTGTATTATCCAACAGTCCTTTAAACAAAAAATTATTGCAATGAGAATGTAACATTTACATTCGATTGTCCCAAAACAGATAAAAGCTCTTCACGGGTAACATCTTCAATCTTTCCAATTCTTGTAAAATTCCATGTATTTATATCATAATAGATTACTAATGACTTTCCTTGATATAGTATAATATCCCCCGGTTCTGTCACAATATGTTCATCATTTGTAGGTAAACTTGTTCCTATTGAACCCACTTTCTCAAAATTACCATAATCTTTCATGTTAATTGTAAGTTCCCCTTCTGCAAGGAGTTTCTTTAATGCTTCCACTGAAGAATTTTCTGCAAGAACTGCAGTAAATTCCTTTTCTCCAACCTTAATCTTCATTGTTTTCCCGTCCTGAACCTTATTCTCGTCCTCTTCCTTATTATAACTTGGAATATCTAAACCACTCATATTGCTAATTTCATCCTTACATTCAGACAACCATTTATTAATACTCTCAATACTGCTCTGTGACATATTTGATATCCTTATTCCCTCAAGTACATCTATTCCCTTCAGTAAGTTCTCAATATTTACTTGTGCTGAACCTATACCACTTCCTCCACTTGTACAAAAAGGAATAACAATCTTACCATTAAAATCATAACTTTCTAAAAATGTACGGATGATCCTCGGCTCATCGCCAAACCAAATTGGAAATCCAACAAATACAACATCATAATCCTCAATATTTTCTAATTTATTTAAAATTTTCGGTCTTGAATCAGTCTCTCTTTCTACACGAACTATATCTACTGTCTCCTGATAACTTTGAGGATAATCTTCAACTGGCTGTATCTTATACAATGTTCCTCCTGTATCCTGTTGTATAAACTCTGCCATTGATTGTGTTGTTCCAGTTTTAGAAAAGTATGCTATCAATATATTTGATTGTTCATTGGGTGAATTTGTTACATTTGGTAAATCTGTTCTCTCTGAGGGATATGTAATAAATGGAGAACTTGTCTGTTCTGATGATTCCGTTATAATGGGTATATCTGTCGATTGTAATTTATCCGTATGATTAGGCTGATTAGTTAGCTTGTCTGTTTCATTAACAGGAAATACATTAATAATATTTAAAGCATATTTTAATACAAGCTGTGCATCATTTAAACTTATTTCTAAATCTCCATCTACATCTGCTGCAACAATAGAAGCTTCATTCAAATCATCCATTAAAAGTGCCGCACGTAAAACTAATGTGGCGTCTTGTATATCTACTTTATTATCACCATCTATATCACCATAAACAATTCTTTCATCAGCAACTGAAAAGATATTAAATACTCCATTGTGAACTATAAGACAAAACAAAACTGCTATTAAAATACCTGTTATTTTTTTTAAATCCTTCATTTTAACAATCCTCCTTAATAAAAAATGCAGGCGCTCTATTTGAACACCTACATTTTAATATAGCACTAGAGAATTGTCTAATACCTATAATACATTATCAGCCATAGCATAAAAGCATATATAATTTAATCTTCTACAATTTATTATGCACTTAATTTATCAATCAAGTAATCAAAAATAATTATCATAGATGACCGAAGTCTTCCTCCATCAAATATAATGAGGCTTCATCATGTTTTTTGCCGAATAACCGCTTTATAAACTTATTATTTCTTCTGTCAGCTCTTGAAACTGCTTCATCAATTACATCCTTTACTTCATTAAAAGATACTGTCTTTCCACTCTGTAAATTTCCTAAACGGCTAAATAAAGCCAAAACTGCCATATCTTCAATTAAGTATCCCTTTGACTTAGCATAAACTCTGCCATATTCAACAAGTTCATTGTTATTAAACGGAGGCACATCTATAAATACCTTAAATCTATCCATAAACTCAGGATTTCTTGCACTAAGCCTCTCAACAGACTTTTTCTTTGTTGTCAAAATTATCTGTACATTAGAACCATTATTAATTTTATTATTTATTTTCGTCATCGTATTATCTGATAAAGCAACTGCTTTCTCAATAATAAGTACGCCACCCTCTACTGTTGTAAATACCTCATCCAAATCGTAACTGTTAAGAGAAGTCCCTTTTATTTTAGCCACTTTTCGTTCTTTGCCTGATTCCCCTGCTAACTCCTGAGCTTTAATAATTCTTATTGCAAGAGAAGTCTTTCCGCAGCCGTCATTTCCAGTAATAATTAAATTTTGATTTCCCTTTTTATCAACATTAAGAAGCTGATTCATCTGAACAGCAATTTCATCAAAGGTTGCAAAATAAGAAAATGCTTCCTTTTGTTTCTGTGTCAATCCATTTTCATCACTATAATTATTGGATATCAATGCAGATACATCTTTTTTTGGTAATATATCACTATTCGATAAAAATTCACTCTGGTCTTCTTCGGATATATCAATTTTATTATCAAGTGTTTCTTCGTCATTTAATGTATTATCTTCAAATTCTATATCCTCTGATGTTTCTACTGCACCCAAATTCTTATTTATTAACTCTTTATCTTCAGCCTGATCGTCAGTATTATCTTCACTGTTCGTATCACCAGATAATGAATCTTGAATTAAATTATTTTCTGGCTCGAATAAGTCAATTTTGTCCTCACTCTCTGTAATTGCCTTAGCACTTACAGGAAGTCCATCCTCAATAGCATCTTCTATATCATCCGCTGCATCATCATCCTCTAATAAATGTTGCTTTTGTATTTGAGCTGAAAGAACTTCTTCATCTTCTGAAGCCGAATCTTGAACTTCCATAGCAATCCTATAAAGAGCTTCTTCAAGCATATTATTTACATCATCATCTTTTACAACTCTTCTCCGTCTGCGACGACGCGGTTTTTCACGTTTTTCTTCTTCCTCTGATGATGCAGCTGCCTCTAATTGTGCAGCATCAATAACCGGCTCTTCTTCATTATCACCTTGAATATTATCATTCATTACTTGACTAATTTCATTTTTTTCGTTTTCAACTGTTGAATTCACAGAAGTTTTTGTTGAATCATTTTCATTAGTTTTGTTCTCTTCTGTTAATTCTTTCATATCAGCATTCTGCGAAACACCTTTTGGAATATCAACGTCTATACTTTCGTTTCCACCAATACTCTCTTGTACAACTCCTACTTCCGCTATAGGGCATATTTTATCAAGAGTTTCTGAAAGTTCACTATTTAATTTAGAAATTTCGGACAAGTTATTTGTTGAATTTAATGCCTGTTGTACCTTTCTTAAATGAGTAGTTAAGGACCAAAGTCTGTCATCTTCTCCTCCATATTTAGGTATACACTGATTAAGCAAATCCATAACTTGAGACATAAACTCCTGCGTCTCATTTAATGCCTTAGTCCTTGCTTCCTCTAAGGCTTTTTTCTCCCTCTCATTCTCTTCATTACTTTTCTGTCTTTCCCATTCACGCAATATATCCTGAATATTCAACTGACCTGTTATCTGCTTTTCTATAACTTCCTTTTCAGGCATAATAAGACCTATCTGACCATCATTTTCCTGAACAAGAATCTTCTCCATTTCTCTTTTACGATCCTCTTTAGTAGGTTTTAGCTTAATAGATGGTATACCTTTAACAACAGCCTTTTTGGGTGGAAATTTTCTCTTTGTCTCTCCTACGCTTTCAGATTTACCTTCCTTGAAATTACACTCTATTATATTCTCTATTTCTGGAATATCACCTAATCTTTCTGCCTGGTTTTTCGCCCAATTGTTAAGCATTATTCCCTTCATTGTACGAAACCTCATTGTCTCTGTAAGTTCTGGTATATTACTGTCCTCAACAAGCTTCTTTACATCCTCAAGAGTAGAATCAACATCATCCATTTCAGTTGCTTCAAGCAGTTTTTGAATACTTTTGGCAAGCTCTTTTTGAAGATTCATTGTATCATATCTGCTTACCCCATTCCATACAGGAGTAACACGCTCATTATTTTCAGCCGTCAAATGTTCCTTAACGCCCTTTAAGATCTCATCTTCTTCCTCTTTCATATTATTGGTATTTACAACTTTATCAAGATTTCGAAGAGCACTCTCCATATTTTTCTCATACTGCTGTTTATCTACAACACCTTTAAAAGATAACTTATCAAAAGGTTTTGTGTTTCCTGAAACAATCTCCTGTTCCTCAACATCTTCAGTAATTAATGAAACATTCTCTTCACTAATATTTTCATACTCGCCATAATCTGATCGTTCATACTCTAAACTGTCATTGTATTTGTCTGCATCGTCAATATCTTCTTCATTATGATTATCTTCAAATAAAGGTTCTGACTGCATATTATCTATCTGAGAAATATCATTATCCTCATTTTCACGTTTCTTTCCAGTTATATCTTGCTTGACGCCCAGATGACTTAAATCGAAGTTACCTGCATCAAGTAATTTTGAATAATCTGGCTTATCCTGCTTTTCATTTTTAACTTTCTTTAATAATTTGCGCTTATCTTTATGTTCTGTTATCGTTTCTTCATTATTAAGATCTTCCTCTCTTTCATCTTCTATATCTTCCTCAGTTTCCTCATCATCCATATCATAATCTAATGCTGGCTCAACAAGCATTTTTCCAAATCTTCCAAGCTTTTTAAGTACGCCGTCCGAATGATTTTTCGTTTTTGGGAATTCATCCACTTCATTAGAATCCTGCTCCTCATTATCCTCATTATCAGAATCAGTTTCAGACTGTTCTAGTTCTTCTCCGTATTCTACTTGTTCATCATTTTCTTTTATAGAATCCTCATTGTATAAATCTAATTCGTCTTTCTCATAGGCAGTTTGATTTCCAGCAAAAAATATATCTTCTTCATCCGAGCTTTCACTCATCTCTTCTAAATCTTCTTCATCTTCCAACTCTGATGATATGTTGTCTTCATTATCAATTTCATTTATTGTTATATTATTCTGAGCTAATTTTTCTTTTTGTACATCTGTCAATTCAGAAAATTTCTGCTTTAACTCTAAAGCCTGCAATACATAAGGGCCATCATTGAACCACAAATCTAACTCGTCACACAACGCAATACATTGTTCTATATATCCCCCTCTTGCATAAAGACGTGCCAGCTCATAACCCCATTCCTCATGAAAATCCTCTTCTTTAAACTCTTCAAGTACAGAGATTAACGTCTCTAAGTTAGCATTATTGGCAACATACAGCTTATATTTTAAAATATATATATTTGTATCATTTGGTGCTAATTGACAATACTCACGAAAATAATTAACTGCACCCTTTAAATCTCCCAATTCAAGTGATAATTCAACAATTTTATATACAATTAATCTGTCTGCAGGTGAACGGTCATAAGCCAGAAACAATATCTCTCTGGCCTCCTCATATTTATTGTTCTTCTCATATACATCACTTACTGTACACAACATTTGTACATTTTTTACACGATTCCAATCGATTTCATCTGCTATCTGCATAGCATTAGTATATTTTTTTCTTCCAACAAGTTTTACAATCTGTTCTGCTCTCAACCGATATTCATACTTATCCAAAATACCCTCTCCTAACACATATTATAGGATTAAAATTCACCTTTCTAAGTTTAACACATAAAATAAAGATAAACAAGCACCACTTATAATAGGAAATATTGTCAAAAATTAAATGTTGTCTGTATATATTCTAATTCTTTATATTCCAAAAACTGCTCTTCAACTTGACTTCTATAATCTACAACTACTGTCTGCTGTCTTCCTCCCACAAGCTTCTGTCCAAGAATATAGTTCACTTCAAAACGCCCGGTAATTGCTGGCGTCACACCTCGGGCAGGCACTATTAGCTGAACATGATTACTCTTTAACATCTCAAAAATCGGCTCCCAAATATATATATCTTTTGCTGCACCAAAAGGATTATCAATAAATATAACTTTACGGAGTAATTCCCCTTGTCCCTTGTTATTATTTATACTTGATATATAATTAATTACAGCAACAAGAAACTGAATATAAATGCCTTGTGACTGTCCTGTACTACCAACTGCCTCCTCGTACTTTAAATATCGGCTCTGTTCTTTAAAGCGTTCTCTTTTATATAATTGCAGTTTAATTTTATCCATATCTTTCACCAGAACAGAAAACATTCTTTTCCAAGCAAGCCTGTTTCTTATATATTTTAACCGCTCTGCAGGTGTCTCCATCATATCTGCGCTTTCAACTATCTCTGATATATATTCATCCATTGCCTGTGAATAATATTTTTCATCTATATAAGGTATAGAAAGTTTAACCATGCTTATTATATTGTCATCTAATTGAATATTTGACAAATTAGGAAGTCTCTCAAGCGCTTCTTTTATACTTATGCATGTCTGTAGACATTGTTTCACGAAATTTTCTTTCATTACTTCCATATTCTCAATACTCTGCCCGATACGAGATTTTTCAAGACGAATATAATTGATTGTCTGATTAATATTTTCAATATACAGCTCAATCTCTTCCACATTGTCAGGATTATCAAGTTGTTTTTGAATTTCTTCAGCCAAATCTTTAGATTCCATTAAATTAAGGGTATCTACAAGCTTAGCCTTATCTTTTTCAAAACTTTCACGACACTTCTGTTCCTGCCTTGAAAGCCTATGATAATCATTACGAACTTTACTGCACTCTTCTTCAAGATCCTTCCCTTGCAGGAGATTACCGCTGTATGCATCCATATTAATATCAAAATTCTCTATTAATTGTGTTAGTTCAGAACTAAAGGAATCTAACTTGACAAGTTGTTTCTCTATATTTCGGAGCTTATCTTTTATTTCATTTCCTTCTGCTTTTACTAATTTTAATCTTGCCTTACTCTCTGATACAAACTGCTGAAGCTGTAATAATGGATGTTCTTCATCCGCTGAAACATAATTCTCGCCAAATTTTTCTAAATACATCTTTTTAATATGCTCAACAGTACCAGACTGTCTATCCAGCTGTGACTGCTTATGTGAACACTCTTCAGAAATATCATTAAAACGATTTTTTGCCCTTAAAACTTTTTCTTTCTCGACTTTTAGTTCCTCAATAGATTTGAAAGAAATAGAACCTTCATCCGCCTTAGTTGCTAACTCTTTAACTGTATATCCTCTATACTTTATATCCGCTTCACTTTTTTCCATAGCAGCTCTATACATATCCACCATTGTCTGTTTATCAGCAATATCAACATTCTTTTCCTCAAGTGCCAAAACTTTTCCACCAAAAAGCTGCTCCAACTCTTCTTTATCTACAAATATTTCAGGATACTTTTTATCTGTTTTATAAACTGCATAACGTGAAATTGCCTCTCTGTGAGCATCAATTTTTTTTCTGCATATGTCAAGTTTGTTTTTTATCTGTTCTGATTCCTTTTCTGACTTTTTTAAATTTCCCAAAACTTCTGCACAAGTTTTTTTCTTAATATCTAAATCTTTTCTTTGTTTCATAATAAGATTATCTTTTTCTCTATATTTCTCATAACAATCTTTCATTTTCTTTAACACAGCAATTTCTTCTAACAAAATACTTTGAAAACTTTCATTTTCGTTCAATTTTTCGCTGCATTTTGCAAGAGCTGCTTTTTGTAAATTATAATTTTCATCAAAGCTTTCAATCTCTTGAAACAATATTTCTAATTCTTCTTTTACTTGTGTATATTCCTGCTTTATTTTTTCTGATAAAAACTCTTCATTATGTATACCTTTTTCTATAAGTAACAAATCATTTTTCAAAACATCTAAGTTATCTTTTATAATTACAGTTTGTCTTCTATTTTCATCAATTTCTGCCACTGTTTTCTTTAACATTTCCTGCCGCTTTGAATCCTCCAAAAAAGCAACTGGAACATTAGCCACAACATAAGCGCTATCATTATACAAATTTAATTCAGCACTTTTCAGCTCAGAAGAAAGCAATAAAACAACACTTTGGTTTTGTGGTATATGAAGTGATAATGCCTCATCATATGCCGCTTCCTGCAAATTTTTGTGCATAACAATACAAGCGCCAATATAAGGAACAGCTTTTATTATATCGACCTGTTCTTCCTTTGATAATGTTTTTAAATACATTTCTCCTAGAATTGCATCACTGTCATAATGGCGATTTATAAACTTAAGAACCTCATTTATAGCCCTATTATCATTAATTCTCTTATCTTCATCACATTCTAAATTAGTATTCTCTAGTTCTGCTTTAAGATTATTTAGCTGAACAAAATTTTCCTCCAGCTCTGCAAGCTTAATTGTTTTTAAACGATAAGCATCTTCTACAGATATTAGTAATTGTTCTCCTTTTTCTCCATATACTTCTTGCATTTTATCAATTTGTTTAATTGAGGTCTCAAATTCTTTTAGTTTATTTTTGCAAAAATTCCTTTTATCTTCCAGTACAGCAAATTTTTCTTCACTCTGAGATTTTCTTGTCTCCATTCTTGCAATCATCTCAATTAATGAACGCTCCTGATTTCTTAAATCACCAGCCTCAGCTTTAACCTGAACTAATTTCTTTTCCTTTGAAATAAGTTCTTCAAATACATTTTCCGCAAGAGATAAATTAGAAAGTTTACGCATTTCCTCTAACTGAATGCCCAATTCTTTTGATTCTGTCTCATTATTATTCAACTCATTCTCTGCTATTGCAAGATTTGTTTGAGATTTTTTGTCTAAATCAATATTCTTTTCAACTAACAGTTTACAATTATTTAATTGCTGCTCTAGTTTACTGAATTGCTGTTCATCTATTTCAAGCTCTTTTTGCTCAATCCTTGTTAAATGACATGAGAGAGCCTGCAATTCTTCTCGTAAATCTCCATTCTTGCTGGAAATATCAAAGATAGCATTACTATGAATTTTCATTTGTTTTTCATTTTCAACATATTCAAAATAACGGTTCGCTGCCTCACACATATACAGATGTTGTTCTCTCTCTTCTGCATCTTCTTCCATCTGTTTATATTGTTCTTTAATTATGTTAGTCTCTTCTAACAAACTCTTCAAATAATACTCTTCTATTTCAATCTTTCTTTGCTCAGTATCTTTATCAATCTGTAAAAATCTATTATTGATATCACTGAGCTTTTTTGTATCTTCATCAAATAAAATCTTTAAATTATTCTTTTCTTTCTCAACACTTCTGAAAGTTCTAACAAGCTGTTTTTCATATAGCGCCTTTTCGCCGAAAATTCCTCTCATAGAATGTAAACGCTCACTAAAAGCTTTCAAAGCCTCAGACTGATGGTCAAAATGCTCTATTTCACTCTTTTTCTTTGCAAGCTCCACCAGTTTATCCTTAATATCAAGAAGATTTTGTGCAGCATTATTTCCATTATCATTCCAAGCAGATTTATATGACTTTTCAATTATATCTTCTATAAATAAATCCTCAACTACTTTTCTTGTAGTTTTATAATTATTTTCAAAAAATGTCCTTACATGACCCTCTGTTTTATTTATTCCGCGAATCAGCTCCCATTCGCTCTCATATATACCATATTCGCTTATAAATCTTTGATATTCACCTTTACCCTCAAAAATATGAACTTCCAGACTATAATCCTTTTTTCCAATTTCACGCAAATAGTTTTTCAATCCTTGATAAGTAATCTTTTCATCCTTATTTTGCAGCGGAAGGTTTACGATATCATTTTGATTAACTTCTCTATAAAAAATACAATAATTAAAATATTCAATAGGTGCTGTGTTTCCTTTTCGTTCCTCCTCTGCCTCCTCTTTTGCCTTTCTGGCGCAAAATCCAGTTGTCATATAAATAAACCCATTTTTTACATGACAAGTATTAAGTTTCCATTCAATCAAAGAATGTATAACTTTGTTGTCATTGCCAGCACGAAACAATTTCTCAACAGGTTGTTTTTCATCAAGAGTACAATTTGGAATCATATTTTGCAAAAGAAGCAGCATAAGAATACTTTTGCCTCCGCCGTTAGCCAAATCATATATAGTATTCTTGCCTGATAGACGCATTACAAAATCTTCATAACTCTGTGTTCCAAAATTATATTTTACATTGTTTACACGAATTCTGTTAATATGAGGCATTCTTTTATTCTCCCATCCTTATATACTCATGCAGTCGTCCCTGATTCTCTTCAAAATAATTTTCCATAAGCGCACGCATTCTGTCTCTTGGATAATACCTATCATTATTTTCAATAAATAAATCTTGTGATACAAGAAAATTAAATACTAATTTAACATATCCGGCTTTAGAATTTCTTGCAGCTCGCATTGAATTATCCTCCCCTGACATTATCGGCAAATCTTCCCACAAAATAGCCAGAGCCCGAAAACTTTCTTCCGCTGTTTCCTCAAAAGGGGAGGCTTCTAATTTTTTAATAACACTAATTAAAGTCTGATCCGTCAAGTGTATTGCTTCATCAATTTTAATATACTCAACAAGAGTATCCCCCGCACTGTCCCGATAAAATTTTACGATAATATTGTATATAATAAAATAACACAGATACAGTTCCTTATTAAGTTTAATACCTAATGCCTTTTTTAGCTCTTCATTAGAATAACCAAATACTCGATTCTTCTCACCGGCTGTAATATACAAGTTATCCTTATATTCATACAAGCTAATATTAAAACTTTTTAACATCTTATGTACAAGACTGTACACCTCGCTGCTGCCTTCATAACACTCATAAAGAGATAGATTTTTCTTAGCTGTTCTTCCAATTTCTTCCCCTGAAATAAGAACAGACACTATCTCAAGTGCCTTTTCTAAATTTCTTTCATCCATAATTTACACCAAACATTAATAAACTATTGCATATTATCCTTTCTTCTTAATTATATTAAACGATGTAATTTCCATTCCCTCATCCAAATAAATTATAACATCAGAAAATACTTCAACAGAAAATGAAATAGCGGCATATTTATCATTATAATTCTGCAAATATTCTGCCATTACTCCCTCTAAAAAAGTATCTTTATTATCTGCAATACAAGAAAGATCATAATTACTCTTCTGACAAAGATGTACTAGAAAAATATATAAATCACCGCTCTTTGTTATACTGTCATTATAACATGTCTTTAGATAATCCATATACTCCTCAACTGTAAACTTATCTTTATCTAATAACATATCAAAAAGACAATGTAAAAAACAATAAAAATTATTTTGAATACGCCCTTCTTCTATTTCATCATCAAAAATATACTCCTCAGTTAGCTGCTCAACGATTTTCTCTGAAACATCATCTTTTTGAGGTTTAAAAGAAAGCAATTCATCTATCATTTTAACACCAAAAGATTTATTGATATTCGGCTTTAGTAAAGGCAGCACAAAAGACTCAAATTTATCAGTTCTATCCTGTTTCATAAAAGAACCGCACATTTTCTCAAAATCAAAAGCTGTTCTTAATGAACGAATCTTTGCTTTTGCCACAAGATCATCAGCTGTTTTCTGCATATCAATACATGCCTCAAGAAGCTCTCTATGTTTATTAAGTGCACGTTTCAGCTCTTTATCAAGAGAAAAAATCTGCTCAAATGCTTTAAAATATTGACTGTTATAATCACCTGCCATCTCATCATCTCTTGCCTTTGACAAAGCCATTCTAATTAGTTCAATATTTTTCTCAAATAATTTCTGTTCTTCATCAAACCAGCGAACAGTTTTCTTCATAAACTGTTCGCTAATTTTTATACCTTCAAATACATTTCGGCTAAGAATTCCCAAAACCTCATTTTTTTGGATCTGAAGTTTTTTCACCTCGTTATTAATACGCCTTACAACTTCTGCGCCGCCTTTGAAATTCCTGGAACGAATCATTTTTTCAAGAAGCAACTGCTCTATACTTATCGTGCTTTCATCCTGTAGTTCTTTTGTATCTAAATAAAACTCCAGCCCATCTGTAGTAATAGAATAGTAAACTGTGTCTCCATCCATCCGTCCTTCTATAAGCCTAATTCTCATTTTTCTCTTCACATGCATAACTGGATCAAAAAAGGAAAATGAAAATGGCTTTCCATCATTTTTAATTTTATCAAAAATATATGTGGAAAGCTCATGTTCTTCTTCATAGGACAAATTTAAATCAAAGTCCCTGCGGTAAATTTCATCCAAAAAATCCTCAAGTTCTTCATAAGTTACATCTTTTTCTTTAAAATTATTTTCTTCAATAAAAAACCGAAGCACAGCCATTGTAATATATCCCATATCAAGATCAGCATATTTTCCATCTTTAAACTGCAGAAGAGTACCTTCTGCAAGTTTAAAAAATGGATAATATTTTCTTATATGCATCATTCTGCTGTAATGTTCTTCTACAATTTCACGGCTTATCAAATATTGTTCTGCCATAATTTCTATTTCACACGATTAAAGTTTATAAGACAGCCGTCTAAAATAATCTGTCTCTCATCATCAGTAAGTTCATCTAATTTCAAAATAAATTCTTTCAGATCGTCATCATTAACGACATAGGCTTTTACTTCACCCAACTTTTCTTTAACTGCACTGCGGATTTGAGGAATAAAAATATAATCACCATTTTTAAATGGAAGCTCACCTTTATCAATTATAAACGGCAGCATACCCCAGTTAATCAAATTAGAGCGATATCTCTTAGTTGCATACTCATTAGCTATATTCGCCCAACCGCCTAAAACTTTCTGACAAGATGCCGCTTGTTCTCTCGCGGAACCATCTCCCGGCTTTACTGCAAAGATTGTACTTCCCACACCCATATTTTTCTTGCAGACATCCGGGTATGTTTCTTTTACTTTGTGTACAACTGATTTTAATTCTGGTAAAGCATCTCCCATACATTCTCCCGCAAGTCTTGCCTTCTCCGCCTTCTGCACCTCTTTAGCACGTCCTACATAGGCAGGATCTTTTCTGGAAAGCGTAAATTCTGCAAGACCAATAGGATTTGAACGGTATGAAGATGTCTCACCTGAAGGAATAAGCTCATCTGTCGTTGTTACTGGGTCATGAATCTCCGATACAACTTTAAGCATTAAATTCTCTGGCAGTTCAGACATTTCAGGCCAATCTTTAATATTTGGTCCAAATTTTATCTCAACAGATTGATCTGCAATACCCTTGCTGTCAAATACCCTATTCTCATATATTGACTTGTCAAAATGATATTTAGGTCCTGTATACTGAATATCTAAATCAGTTGCCGCCGTTAAAAATCCTTTATTTGCTGCTGTCGCTGCAATAGAACGGGCATCCATCAATGCCACTGACGCAACTTGTCCGTTCTGAACTTTAGAACCCTCACGGTTAGGGAAATTTCTAGTAGAGTGACGTATACTAAATGCGTTATTTGCCGGTGTATCTCCTGCTCCAAAACATGGACCGCAGAAAGCGGTCTTTACAACTGCGCCGCTGCCTATAAGTTTTGCAAGATTTCCATTCTTTGCAAGCTCCATATAAATTGGGGTACTTGCAGGATACACACTCAGCGTAAACTCATCTGAACCAATAAATTTTCCATCAAGTATATCTGCCGCATCACAAATATTTTCAAAACCGCCGCCCGCACATCCGGCAATAATTCCCTGATCTACATATAATTTTCCATCACGCACTTTACTCTTCAGATCAAGATTTACCTGACCGTCAAAACTAACTTGTGCTCTCTTCTCACAATCATCAAGAATATCCATTAGATTAGAATTTAATTCCTCAATTGTATATGTGTTGCTTGGATGAAACGGCATGGCAATCATAGGTTTAATTTCAGATAAATCAATTTCTATCATCCCGTCATAGTAAACGACACTATCAGGGTTTAATTCTTTAAATTCCTCAACTCTTCCGTGAATATCATAAAATTCTCTAACTTTATTATCTGTCCTCCATATGGATGAAAGGCATGTTGTCTCTGTTGTCATAACGTCAACGCCAATACGGAAATCAACACTTAAATTTGATACTCCAGGACCTACAAACTCCATAACTTTATTTTTTACATAACCTTTGTCAAATACTGCCCCGATTATTGCAAGCGCCACATCTTGAGGACCTACTCCCTTCGCAGGTGATCCTTTAAGATAAACAGCAACTACCCCAGGCATATTTATATCATACGTCTGATTAAGCAATTGTTTAACAAGTTCAGGACCGCCCTCTCCCATAGCCATTGTTCCCAATGCACCATATCGAGTATGACTGTCTGAACCAAGAATCATCTTACCGCCGCCTGCAAGCATCTCTCTTGCATATTGATGAATAACTGCCTGATGAGGCGGAACATATACCCCACCATACTTTTTAGCACAACTTAGTCCAAATACATGATCGTCTTCGTTAATTGTACCGCCTACCGCACAAAGACTATTATGACAGTTTGTCAACACATAAGGAATAGGAAATTTTTCAAGTCCGCTGGCCCTTGCTGTCTGTATAATTCCTACAAACGTAATATCATGAGAAGTCATTTTATCAAATTTAATCTGTAACTTCTCCATATTTCCTGATTTATTATGTTCTTTCAAAATATTATAAGCAATAGTACTTTCAGCCGCTTTCTTCTTGTCAATATCTTTACCTGTCTTTGATTTGACTGCCGCTGCTGCCTCCAAACTGTCCTCAACAATCTCGTTACCATTTACAAGATAAACACCATTATCATATAACTTTACCATATTATCCTCCTGTCTGTACTACATTGTTAATCTATTTTAAACCCATAGGTCAAAAAAAGCTATCAACACACATTTAATACAAAGCTAATTTATCATATTTAACACATTAATACAAGACTTAAATGCTTTATAACAACTGTAAAAACACCTTTAAATGCAGTTTTTTTTAACTATTTTAAAATGTTATTTTATATTTTTAATTCTTATTTTGAGAATTTTTTTCCATAATCTCCTTATAACTTGCAACCATCAAAGCTATCTTAAATGTTACTGCATCCTCAAAATTTTTAACATCAAGCCCTGTCATTTTTTCTATTTTATCCAATCTGTAAGTTAAAGTATTTCTGTGAACATACAGCTGCCTTGCTGTCTCTGATATATTTAAATTATTCTGAAAAAATTGATTGATTGTATTTATGGACTCTTCATCTTTATTTGGCGGTATTTCCCCTCTAAAAACTTCCTCAAGAAACATATCACAAAGAGACATCGGAAGCTGATAAATCAATCTGCCAATTCCAAGTGATTTATATGATATTACATTCTTATCAGGATAGAATATTTTACCTACCTCAAGCGACATCTTCGCCTCTCTGTAAGACGAAGAGATACTTTTTATATCATCAGCAATCGTTCCATATGCCACACATGCCTTTGTCATTGCCTCTGTATTCAGCATATCTACAAGCGTACTTGCTTCATTTTCCTGCTCTTCAAAAGTTTCATTTTCATCAAGGTTTTTAATAAGTACAATAGAATCTTCATCAACTTCAGTAACATAGTGTTTATTTCTAGAAGAGTAAAGACTTTTAACAAGCTCAAGTGCACTCTCATCTTTCTTTTTCCACAATTTTATAACAAATACGATCCTCTTTGATAAGTTTTCTATTTTTAGCTGTTTTGCTTTATTGTATATATCAACTAACAGCAAATTATCAAGCAGCAAATTTTGAAGAAAGCTATTAATATCGTACTTTTCTTTATATGCTGTCACAAGACGCTGAAGTTGTGAAACAGCAATTTTTCCAATAGAATAACTATCAGATTTACCGCTTGCTGACAATATATAAACCGGCTCATTTTGATCATATACTTTAAATAAATGACGCCCCTTTATTTCTATATTATCTGCCACAGATGAAATAAAACTATCAATAAAATCTGAAGAAGTAGAATCTGCATTATCACTCTTTGCAATCAATTTTCCATTTATCTCAAAGACTGATATCTGCACATCCATTATTTGATACAAATCATTTATCATCTCTTGTATAACTTGATTTGAAATCATACTGAATACCTCCTAAAATCACTTAGTATTTTCAGGCTTCTAAACTATAGTATAACACACTAACACAAACTATAGCAAGCAGTCCGACCGTATTCAATAGTTATCCTATAAAAAATACACTATATTGACACAATTATATATAATGCGATATATTTATAAAGAAATTATAATTGAATTCAATAAGCAATTATATAGGAGGTTTAAATGAAACAAAAAATAATTATCCTACTGGTCGCAATACTTATCATTCTTAACGGTTGTCAACAAGAAACTAACAATTTGGAAACGATTAACAAATCAAATTCTGAAAAATATTATCAAACTATATATGTCAACCCTAAGAAAAGCACTAAAAAAGGAAAAAATTACAAAACCTTAAACGAGGCTGTTGATTATGTAAACCAAAATCCTCCAGCAAATGAAAATGAACGAATTATTATAAGAATATCTGATGGAATATACAGAGAGCACACCAAACTTACCGCACCATTTATTACTTATATGGCTGACAATAATTCATCTGTAACAATTACATACTACTATGGTTCTGGTAATACTTACACATCTGTTCCAAATGAAGAAATCTCTATTGCAAGTTCGGCAAGCACTATAATCAGTGAATCTGCACATAATTTCCAAGCAGAGGGGATAACCTTTGAAAACTCTTACAACCTCTACACTACATAAGAAGAAATTGAAGATTACAGCGAGAATAATAAATTCACAATTAATGAACGAAAAGAGGACCCTGCATTAAAAAAATTCCAAACTCAGGCATGTTGTATTCGAGTGGAGGCAGATAGAAGCACTTTTAAAAACTGTCGTTTTATCGGCCGCCAAGACACCATTTATTTAACTGCGATGTCAAGATGCTACTTTGAGAACTGTTTTATTGAAGGCACTGCTGATTTTATATGCGGAGACGCAACGGTTTGGTTTGAAAACTGTAAGTTAAACTGTCCATATAATTCTGGTTATGTATCAGCGTCTGCCAGCGGCAGCAATAACCCTTATGGATATATGTTTCATAACTGTACCATTACAAAAGAATGTAATGTTGAAGGACATGAACCTCCAAAAGACGGGGACTATGCCCTTGGCCGCCCATGGAAATGCACGCCGACTGTAGTATACTGGAACTGCAAAATGGATACTCATATTGTCACAGGTGAAGACCGCTTTATCAATATGATAAGCGAATACTCCCGTGAAGACTGTACAATCATAGAATGTAATTCTATGGATATTGATGGAACTCCTCTAAATATGGAAACCGTAGCAGCGAGCTATGAAACGATATTGACTGAAAAAGAAGTAGCAGAAAAATATTCCATTGAAAACTTTTTTAAGGCAAAATATAATAAAGAAAATGAGAGCTTTGAAAAAGAAGACAACTGGAATCCTACATTACATTAAGATTTAACAAAATCATAAAATTATTTAAACTATTTAATTCCCACAACTTATCCTTTCCAATAGTTACATCCACCCTATCAACTTTGACATTATTTTAGGAACTTCCCAAAAATAAAAAACTCTGACAGATATTTATTATACAGCAAGGAGTTGGATTTGCTCACTGATACCATTGTCTCAACAAGTTCATCCAACCATGCTGATATAATTTATCTGTCAGAGTTTTTTTATAATACTATTAAATTAAATACAAATTATTAGTTAGTAACTGTCACCTGTGTCTCTTTATCAAATACATGAATCTTCTCAACATCAAGCGCAAATTTAACTTCATCACCTGGACGAACTGTAGTACGTGGGTCAACACGGGCAATCATTGGGAATTTATCAACATCAAAGTATAAGTAAACTTCTGCACCAAGCAATTCGTAAACATTAATAGTTGATGTAACTACCGCATTTGGGTTATTCTCAATCATAACTTCTGAATCATATACGTCTTCAGGTCTGATACCCATTGTAACAGTACGGTTATTATAACCACCATCAATCAACTTCTTTGCTTTTGCTGGTGGAAGTGTAATTTCATATTTCTCTGCAATCACAAGTTTAACTACTTCTCCATTAATTTTAACTTCTGCATCAAGGAAATTCATCTGCGGAGAACCCATGAAACCAGCTACAAATAAATTATTAGGTCTGTCATATAAGTTCTGAGGTGTATCAATCTGCTGTGCAACACCATCTTTCATAACTACGATTCTTGTACCAAGTGTCATAGCCTCTGTCTGGTCATGTGTTACATAGATAATTGTTGTACCAAGTCTCTGATGTAATTTAGCAATCTCAGTTCTCATCTGTACACGAAGTTTAGCATCCAAGTTTGATAAAGGCTCATCCATAAGGAAAACTTTAGGATTACGCACAATAGCACGACCCATAGCGACACGCTGTCTTTGACCACCTGATAAAGCCTTTGGACGACGATCAAGATATGCTTCCAAGTCAAGGATCTTTGCTGCTTCACGAACCATCTTATCAATTTGATCCTTAGGTACTTTTCTTAATTTAAGACCAAAAGCCATATTATCATAAACTGTCATATGAGGATACAGAGCGTAGTTCTGGAATACCATCGCAATATCTCTATCCTTAGGCTCTACATCATTTACAAGTCTGTCGCCAATGTATAATTCACCAGCTGTAATCTCCTCCAGACCGGCAATCATACGAAGTGTTGTAGACTTACCGCATCCTGACGGACCTACGAAAATAATAAACTCTTTATCTTCAATCTCAAGATTGAAATCCTTTACTGCTTCTACACCATTTGGGTATACTTTAAAAATGTTCTTTAATGATAAACTTGCCATTTCACTTTCTCCTCCTAAAATTTATATTAGTTTTCTTTCGCCACACCGTGACTTATGAAACAATTATACATCAGCTGAAAAAAAATGAAAATACCATGATTGCCTAAAATTTTTTATTATTGATTATAAAACTTGACAAGTTTTCTGTAAATATTAATATTTTTCGGCATCTTGACAAATTTTACAGGCATCATTTATGCAATCTGTATATTTATTTTCTAAATATTACTAATTGTACAAAATTTATTAGTTAATTTGCACATATAAAAAAATCACTACTTTTTATACTGACTTATTATATTTTTAGTTTAACTGTAAATTGCAATAAATATTTATGTTAATATTTAAACATAGCAGAATCTATTTTTGCCAAATCCTCATCGCTTATTTTATAAGTTCCGCCTTTATTATCAACATTTATCTCTATTTTAACCTCATCAGCATACTCAGGATCAGAAGCTGCCTCGTCAATTATCTTCACAACGCCCTCAACAAACTTATCCTCTGTGTAAGATTTATCTGCATCAACATATCTTTTTACGTTAAAATCATCAACAAATTCCTGAAGTTTTTCAGAATGTATAACTAAAGGCTTAACTGAAACAATAACCTTATTATCTCCATTCTCAGAAACTGTATAACTTACGCTTGCAGAAATTTTCTTTGCCGATTCCACAAATGTTTTATGAGTTTTATCAGAAACATTTTCCATATTAAAGTATTTTTCTAAAAATTGTGCTTCCTTATCAGCACATTCCTGACGCACCTTATTCACATCTTCCATTTTCATATCAAGACATTTATTGTCAACCGCATCTGAATAATATGCAACACTCAAAATGGCTGAAACATAATCAGCTGCAGTATATGACGAACCACATCCATTAGATATTACTGCAACAAATATTAACATAAATAATAATACTGTTATTTTTTTATCTTTAATTTTCATATTTTTATACTCCCTATCTCCAGTTAAACTTCTCAAGCGATGCTCTGGTTTCATTTAATTGTTCAATATCATCCTGTATCAGCCATGCTTTCTCTGCGTCTTTGACACAAGGAATCCCAAGCTCTTTTAACTGTTGTCCAATAAGACTTGCCATATATACCGCACCATAAGGACTGTAATGAGTGTCATCTAATTTTGCATCTGCTCCTTTTCCAATAACCGCATGAAGCTTTTTAGTATTTTCATCTCCGAGTCTGCTGTATATATCGCCTGTCAACTTAAATGTATCAATAAAATAAATTTCTTTGCCATCATTCTTGCATTCCTCCGCAAGTTCTTTCATTGCTTGCGCATATACACCATGCGTCTGTTCTCCAAGCTTGTCTCCATCAAAAAGATGTCTTACAACACTTGAGGCAAGAATAATTCGTCCTCCCTTTTCATAAACTGGATCAATAAATTTAGTCTTCAAATAAAATTTATAAGAACCCTCTGATGCACTGTCACCTTTTGGATCTGTAAAACGAGGAGCTTCTTTTTCATCATTATGACCAAACTGTACAATTACATAATCTCCCTCTTTAATATTTTTCATAACTTCACGATAAACCTGTTCAGAAGTATAGCTTTTTGAACTTCTTCCAGAACGTGCCTTATTGATTATCGTTACATCATCAGGCACAATCTGCTGCAATACATTTCCCCATCCGGTAATCTGAACTTCATTTGCCTCATCAATATCATGATCTGAAGCAATAGAATCCCCAATAACCCATATATTTTTAGATTCTTTAAAACCATTTGACGACGCTGCTCCATCATTATCCTTATTATCTGCAAATACATTTACATTTGTTACCATTAAAGTAAGCGAAATACTAGCTGCCATAATAATAGAAACAATTTTTTTCAGTGATTTTCTCACAAAACTACCTCCTATTTTTTATTATTTGTTAATACTTTAATTATAACTATTTTACAATATTATGCAATAACAAATTTTTTTTATAAATACATTAATTATCGATAAAAATAATACAACAAATATTAATTATTGTTTATGACACTTCTCCAAAAACTCTATAAATAACTTTTGAACTGTACATTTAAAACATATTTAATATTGTATATATTCATAATCATTATATATTTAAATTAGGCTGTCCTAATATTATATGTTCAGCTAGTATATGTTTATATTGAAAAAAGCATATTAGTATGTTATTATGTGCAATATTAAGAGTTAATTTATGGAAATTAATTAATAAGATTTAATTTATATTGTCTGTAAAAATGAAAAAATAAAAGTGGAGGTTTAAGTATGAGTGAAATTCGTGATATAAACTTATGGGAAAGCGGAAAAAGAAAAATTGACTGGGTTAAACAAAATATGTCGATTTTGCGCAGTATAGAAGTAGAATTTTCCAAAACTAAACCGTTCAGCGGTTTAAAAGTTGCATTATCTATACATTTAGAAGCAAAAACCGCATATCTTTGCAAAGTCCTCGCTGCTGGAGGCGCACAAATGTATATAACTGGAAGTAACCCTCTTTCTACGCAGGATGATGTTGCTGCGGCATTAGTACATGATGGCCTGAATGTTTTTGCATGGCACGGAACAACAGATGAAGAATACGAACATCATATTGAAGAAGTTATATCTTGCGGTCCAAACATTATAATTGATGATGGCGGTGATCTAGTCAATTTAATTCACAATAAACACCCAGAACTTATCCCTAATGTAATAGGCGGCTGTGAAGAGACAACCACAGGTATCATCCGCCTCAAATCTATGGATAAAGAGGGAGCTTTAAAGTTCCCTATGGTTATGGTAAATGATGCTGACTGCAAGCATCTATTTGATAACCGTTATGGAACTGGGCAATCTGTGTGGGATGGAATTAACCGTACAACAAATTTAATTGTGGCAGGAAAAAATGTTGTAGTTGCAGGTTATGGATGGTGCGGAAAAGGCGTAGCAATGCGTGCTAAAGGACTTGGCGCCTCTGTAATAGTTACCGAAATTGACCCTATCAAAGCAATGGAAGCTGTTATGGACGGTTTTAAAGTAATGAAAATGGAGGAAGCAGCAAAAGTAGGCGACTTCTTTGTAACAGTAACAGGCTGTCGTGACGTTATCACTGAAAATTCTTTTAACGTTATGAAAGACGGCGCAATTCTATGTAATGCAGGTCACTTTGATATTGAAGTTGACGTTGCCGGTTTGAAAAAAATTGCCATAGAGAGTAAACTTGCACGTAACAATATTGACGGATACAAAATGCCAAACGGAAATTGGCTCTATGTAATTGGCGAAGGACGTCTTGTCAATCTAGCCGCCGGTGATGGACATCCAGCTGAAATAATGGATATGAGTTTCGCTATTCAGGCACTCAGTGCCCTTTATCTTGTACAGCACAAAGACGAACTTAAAGAAAAAATTATTGTTGTGCCAAAAGAAGTTGACAACGAAGTTGCAAACCGCAAATTAAAATTTTGGGGACTAGAAATAGATAAACTTACAGACGAACAGAATAAATATTTAAATAGCTGGGATGTATAAAAAATACAAAATTAAACATTAGCAAACATTTCTACAGTATTAAATCATTACAATTCATATACTAACTATCTATCAGCAATAACCCCGCCCTAAGGCGGGGTATTATTCTTAATTATTTTCATACAATATACTTATAAAGATTTTTATATTTTTGCTGAAAGTTCGCAAAAAATTTATTAATACATAGTCAAAAAAATTATGAATTTCTATTATAAAATACGCAAAATTAACTTCTCAAAGGACTTCTTAAATCTTATATTATCTTCTTCAGTCCTCTTCTTTGGTCCTTTCAAATGATTTCTTCCCGAAGATCTCCTTACTTTTTTATTTAAATGTCTCTCCATAAGCATCTGATTAATATTATCATCCGTATACCAT
>CATJTQ010000096.1 GCA_949743325.1 uncultured Lachnospiraceae bacterium | reverse complement strand
TCTTTTAGAATTTTCAGGGTTGCATTACTGTTCAGTTTTCAATGTTCTGTGCTGCTGTTTTCTGTTGTGCTCACCAGCAACTGTTACAATATATCACATAATTATTATCTTGTCAACAACTTTTTTCATTTTTTTACAAAATAATTTTTGTGAATTATGAAATAAAAAACGGAGAAAGAGGGATTTGAACCCTCGCGCCGCGTGAACGACCTACACCCTTAGCAGGGGCGCCTCTTCAGCCAACTTGAGTATTTCTCCAAATTATTTATTTCAAATGCGTTCTTTAACAACAACGCAAGAGTTATTATATATACAATGGATGATTTTGTCAACAGTTTTTTTTAATTTTTTTCATATTAATATTTTTTAACAATTTAAATGTTATATTTGAACTATTATACATATGAAAACGCCGCGATTTATAGCTCTTCGCGGCGTAAATTAATAAAATATTTAAATGTTTGTCAATTCATCTACTTTTGATTTAATTTTTTCTTCTACCATCTCTGCTATCTGATTACTATTCATTGATTTATATTCTTCATATAATATTGGTTCAAGATAACATACTTTCACTTTAACTCTATCTAAAGTACCCTCGTCAAACGGTTTAAATGCATCTATCAGAGCAACTGGAAGTATTGGACACTTTGCTTTTGTTGCTGCTTTAAAACTTCCCCCTTTAAACTTTCCAACTTTATTTCCTTCTTTTGAACGAGTTCCTTCCGCAAATATAAGAAAGTTTCTTCCACTACTTACTTCTTCTGATACTTGTTGAATCACTTTTAACGATTGTCTTATATCATTCCTATCAATTGCAACTGCTCCCATAGCCTGGAACACTCTGCATAATAAAGGTATTTTCTGCAATTCTTTTTTCATTACAACAGAAAAAGGCTGATGATGAGTTGCTATAATTGTCAAAACATCATACATACCTTGGTGATTTGGAAATAAAATATAACCATTTTCTTTTGGTATATTTTCTAAACCAATTGCTTCAACTTGTACATTTCCGCCTTTATTAGCATATTCTGTAATTTTTCTAAGATGTTTATACTTTTGTAAATAAGTATATTTCTTTACTTTAACCATAAATAATAATTTCAAATATAAATAAGGGAATACAAGTATATTTTTAAAAATCATATAATATATTCTATTCATAATCTGCACCTAATCCAATTCACAATATTCTCCAACTGCTGTTTCATATAAATTATTGCCTTTGCTGTCTATTACAACTACTACTGGTAAGTTTTCAATTTCTAACTCTCTAATAGCTTCTGTACCCAAATCGTCATATGCTATTACTGTAGATTTTTTAATACATTTTGACAGCAATGCACCAGCGCCTCCAATAGCAGCAAAATAAACACAGCCATTTTTAACTATAGAATTAATTACTTCTTTACTTCTCTTGCCTTTCCCAATCATACCCTTTAATCCTAAATCCAATAATTCAGGAGTATATTTATCCATTCTGCTGCTTGTTGTAGGTCCTGCTGAACCTATAACTTTTCCTTCTCTTGCAGGTGAAGGACCAAGATAATAAATTATATTATTTTTTAATGATATTGGAATTGTTTCTTTTTTTTCCAAAGCTTCTGATATTCTTTTATGTGCAGCATCTCTTGCTGTATAAATTGTTCCTGTTATATAAACCATATCTCCGCTTCTCAAATCTAATAATTCTTCTGATTTTACAGGAGCACTTATATATTTATCCATTGTATTACCTTCCTTATCATTTTATAAATTTTTAGTATTTATAAAGTAAATAACAATTTATTATTTCGCAGTTCTTATATTATTTTTAAACAATTCTTTCTGAATGCCTGTTCACATGACAACATATATTTACTGCAACGGGAAGCCCAGCTATATGAGTTGGATATGTATTAATATTTACGGCTAAAACTGTTGTTGTACCTCCAAGTCCGCCAGGACCTATACCTGTCTTATTTATTTTATCAAGAAGTTCCTCTTCCATTTCTTTTATATATGGAATTTTAGAATGTTCATTTATATTTCTAGTTAGAGCTTCTTTTGCCATAAGAGCACATTTTTCAAATGTGCCTCCCACTCCAACACCAACTACCATTGGAGGACATGCATTTGGTCCAGCGTCTCTTACAGCTGTAAGAATCGCCTTTTTTACTCCTTCAATTCCGTCTGCTGGTTTTAACATAAATACACGACTCATATTTTCACTTCCAAAACCTTTAGGAGCTACTTTTATATATACTTTATCTCCTTCAATAAATTCATAATGAATAACTGCAGGTGTATTATCTTTAGTATTATTCCTTATTAATGGATCTGAAACTACTGATTTTCTTAAAAAACCTTCAGAGTAACCCTGTCTAACACCTTCATTCACTGCATCGCCTATGTTTCCACCCTCAAAATGAACATCCTGTCCAATCTTCAAAAAAATTACTGCCATCCCTGTATCTTGACATATTGGAATTGTTTCTTTGTCAGCTATATTTATATTCTCTTTTAACTGGTTCAGAATTTTTTTTCCTAATGGAGATTTTTCAGTATTATATGCATTATCCAATGCTTCTTTCATATCCGATGATAAATAATGATTCGCCTCTATACACATCTCTTTAATATTTTTTGTTATTTCACTAACATTAATATTCCTAATCATATTAAAATAAAACCTCCATTCAATTTTATCAATTATAAATGTACATTTAAATTTTTTGCTTTATCAACATCTGCATCAGTCAAATTTTTATTAGAATACCTTGCTGTCTCATATATATCTGTAAGTTCTTTCATTAAGCCTTTTTCTTCTATATTTTGAGGTAACGAGTCCTTTATCTCAACCGGAGTTTTTGTATTGTCTAATGAAATATTATATTTTTTAGAATTCTTAATTACTGAATTATAATAATATTTTCTAATTTTATCATTATTGTTCTTACCAAATCTTACTTTAGAACTGTTTTTTTCGCTTTTCTCATAATCTGCTAATGTTTTTTTTATAGAAACGAACTCTACATTGTCAGTTTCTGTAATATAATTTGATAATATATTTTTATATATAGACCATACTAAATACAGAACCGCTCCTATGCCGATCATCAATAAAAAATATGGAACTATTGAAGCTATCGGACTATCTTCTCTTGTTACTTTATCTAATCGAGCAACATCTACTACAGAAGTAGATAATTGAGTGACAATATCATCTCTATTACCTTGTAAATCTATATTAAATATCTTAAGAAGCGCTGAAAAAAACAATTTTAATATTAAATCTATTAAACCGCTAATAATTGGAGTAATTATACCACCAAAAAAAATAAATATTATAAAAATTATAATTGCTGCGGCAGCAAATATAATTATGAATGAATACATCAATTGTTTAGTTGTCTTTTCATCTTCATTTTGTTCTCGTCTATAGTACTCATAATATTTAAAAGCATACTTAGATAATATCATCATCATTAAAAACACAGCAAATGACGCAATCATATAATAATTACAAATTTTAGATGAATTAATTAATTCATCAGTCCATTTATCTGATGTCCACACGTGAATAAAAAATAAAACTATTATTGCAGCCATCTGAATTTTACTGCGGTTTATTGTTCTATAACGCTGACTATAACTAACTGTATTTGAATAAATAAATTTATATTTATACAGACTTCTCATGCAAAGAATAACACAGCTTAAAATAAACCATATTTTTTCGTTGCTTATTGGTACTATATATGAAAGTAATAGTACAAATACAGTTTCACCGGCTGCCAATTTCAAAAATTCATCAACATATGTCTCTAGTATTATAATAAAAAAAGTTTGAAAAGAAATTAGTAAATATATGTAAGGCTGAAAATCCGTCTTACCGCTCTGAAAACGTATATAATATACAGTAATCATAGCGCAAAAAACTACCTGTAAAAACATAATATTCTGAATAATATCTACAATATTTCCAAAGCCTTTTTTTCTCTTTGCAAAACTAATCACTTTTAGCACCTTCCCAATTAAGCCTCCATATTTCTGTTTCTCTGCTTAAATTATGATCTACATGAAAATCATTTCTATTAGAAACAGGAACTATCCATGAAAAGTTTCTTCCGCTTTTCTTTAAATTTTTAAGCATATTTTGAAAATCTTCTCTCTGATAATTTGAAATAAATATTAAATATTTACTCTGTGAAAATTTTTCAATTTTCTTGCTGTACATTTCAACAAAGCAATTTTCCTCTTTTTCGGAATAAACATTTTTATTTTCTTTTACCTCAATATGTGCCAGTGCATCATTAACTGTATCTATATAACTTTCTGTGCTTTTAAAACTTTCTATCTTAATAATATCCTTAGTTTCTATATCAATTCCGTTTGTATATATTAAGCATCTAATTCCCTGTTTATAGAGATCTAATGCAAAAGATTTTGTTAATCTTATAGCTTCTTCAATAACTTCTGAATTTGTTATAATATTATCTTTTTGTATATTAAGTAATATTACTGCCTCTCTTTGAGAAGTATTTTCAAGAACATTAACTTTTAATTCGCCAGCTTTTGCTGTAGCACTCCAATTTATCATCTTTATTGTATCATAAGTCTGATATTCTCTTAAACCTCTGTATATAAACGGATCTTCATTCATAAAATTATTTGTTGCTATATCTCCATAAACATTTTTAAAAATATATGCAAATCTTTTTTTATCTACATATTTAGGATAAACTGTCAACTTACTGTCACTCTCAAGTTCACACAAATATGTTTCATTTAAAAATAAATTTCCTGCTAAAATAACTAAACGATTTATTTTATATATACCTCTGCGGCTGCATGTAAAATTTATCTTTCGTTTAATTCTCTGAAACATAAGAATAGAAAATATTTCATTTCTGTTATAATGATCTGAAACTTTTTTCTTATTTACGCCTTTTTCTCTAAAACAGCCGTCTAATGTATATTTTATTGTAATCATAGGCATAGGAAGCCACTTTTTATTCTCAATACACTCTTCTATAATAACTGATTTACCTTCAGTTATTTTTGTTTTTTTAAATTCTGCCTTAACATTTAAATTTAAATTCCAAAACTTATTATAAAGAGAATTCTGTACAAAATATATTATCAATATCCCAATTAAGACAGATAACATCTGCATGTATTCCACCCAGCCTTTTTATGCAAACAACCGTCAGTTTTATGTCAATAATCGACTATTTAAGCAAAATTATTAATTATATAAGTCCTACCTGATTATTATATTAAGTATTCTGAAAATTTTCTGTTGGAACTTCAACTTTATCTGTCAATTCTCTAATATAATCCTCAGCTGTCTTATCACTGTCATAACTTGATTGAATAATAATTCTATGAGATAATACAGGCACTGCAAGATATTTTATATCCTCAGGTGTTACATAATCTCTTCCGCATATAGCAGCATAACTTTGTGCTGCTCTCATATAAGCAATACTTCCTCTTGGACTCACTCCAGCTGAAATATTTTCATACTCTCTTGTTAAATTTATTATATTTATAATATATTGTAAAAGATGTGGATGTACATATATTTTTTTTATTTCTTCCATAATCTCTAATATTACAGATTGATTGGTGACAGATTCTAAATCATTTAACGGATTATTTCTAATAAATCTTTCTAACATTTTAACTTCTTCTGAATTATCAGGAAAACCTATATGTAATCTCATTAAAAATCTGTCCAGCTGAGCTTCAGGAAGAGGAAATGTACCGATTGTTTCTATTGGATTCTGTGTTGCAATTACAAAAAATGGCTGTGTCATTGAATAAGTTACGCCATCTATTGTAACTTGTTTTTCTTCCATACACTCTAATAAACTTGATTGTGTTCTAGGCGTAGCACGATTTATTTCATCTGCAAGAATTACGTTTGTAAAAACTGGTCCTTTTCTAAATACAAATTCCGCTTGTTTTTGATTATAAAAATTGAGTCCTGTAATATCAGACGGAAGCAGGTCGGGAGTAAACTGTATTCGTTTAAAATCTAAATTAATTGATTTTGCAAGTGTTTTTGCAAGAACAGTCTTACCCGTTCCCGGAACATCTTCCAACAGTACATGTCCTCCCGCAAAGAATGAAGTAAGTAATAAATCTATTACCTCGCCTTTTCCTATCAAAACTTTTTCAATATTTTGTTTAATTTTTTTTGCTTCTTCATAAATATTTACAGAACCCATTTATTTCTCCCAATTAATTTACTTCTCCATTATCAACTGTATCATTATTATTTTCTTTTATACTTAAACTATCTTCTTCATTATCTATTTCTTCTTCATCAATAGACGAGATTCTTACTTTTGCAATACTGGCAACACTTATATCTTCATTCATATTTATAAGTTTTACGCCGGATGTTACCCTGCCAAGACATGATACAGTCGATACGGCAAATCTTATGATTACACCCTCAGTTGTAATCATCATTATTTCATTTTCATCATTAACAGATTTAGCGCCGACTACATTACCTGTCTTATCAGTAATTTTATAGCAGAGAATACCTTTGCCTCCACGATTTTGACATTTAAATTCTTCTATCTTTGTCCTTTTTCCAAGACCATTTTCAGAAACGATAAATAAATATTCTCCCTGACAATCCAGCTGCATTGCCACAACTTCATCGCCCATGGATAAATTAATTCCACGTACACCCATTGTACTTCTGCCAGTAGTACGCACATCATTTTCACTAAATCTTATACATTGACCCTGTTTAGTCAATAGAAAAATATCTCTTTCATTGTTAGTCAGCTTTACCTCAATAAGTTCATCATCATCCTTTAAATTAATAGCAATTAGTCCGCTTTTACGAATCTTTTTATATTCTTTAAGCGATGTTTTCTTTACAATACCATTTTTAGTGGCCATAAACAGATATTGAGTTTCATCATACTTTTCAATTGGAATCAACGCTGTTATCTTTTCTTCAGGCATCAGCTGAAGAAGATTTACAATCGCAATACCTCTGGCATTTCTTCCTGATTCAGGTATTTCATATGCTTTTATTGAATATATTCTTCCGAAATTAGTAAAAAACATCAAATAATCATGTGTTGAAGTCATTAAAAAGTCTTCTATATAATCATTTTCAATTGTCTGCATACCTTTAATGCCGCGGCCGCCCCTATTTTGACTCTTAAAATTATCAACTGTCATTCGCTTAATATATCCAAGCTTTGACATTGCGATAATTGTATGTTCTTTCGGAATCATATCTTCCATTGAAATTTCAGAAGAATCAAAACCGATTGATGTACGTCTCTCATCACCGTATTTATCAGATATAAGTGCAATCTCTTCCTTAATTACGATCAAAAGTCTCTTTTCATCTGCAAGAATAGCTTTTAACTCAGCAATCTTTGACATAAGCTCATTGTATTCTGCCTCTAATTTTTCTCTCTCCAAACCAGTGAGAGCTCTAAGTCTCATGTCAACAATCGCCTGTGATTGTGCATCTGATAATTCGAATCTTTCAATTAATCTTTCTTTTGCTTTATTTACGTTTTCTGAAGAACGAATAATATTAATTACCTCATCAATATTATCCAAAGCAATCATTAATCCTTCTAAAATATGAGCTCTCTCTTCTGCTTTATTTAACTCATATTTTGTTCTTCTTGTGACAACTTCCTTCTGATGTTCAATATAATATTTAAGTATTTCAAGAACATTCATTACCTTCGGAACGCCATTTACAAGAGCAAGCATTATTACCCCGTAGCTGTCCTGAAGCTGTGTATGTTTAAATAATTGATTTAACACAATATTGGCATTAACATCTTTTCTAAGCTCTATACATATCCTCATACCCTCACGGGATGATTCATCTCTTAAATCCGTGATTCCATCAACTTTTTTTGTCTTTACAAGCTCAGCTATTTTCTCAACCAGTTTCGCCTTATTTACCATATAAGGAAGTTCTGAAACTATAATCCTGGATTTGCCATTATCCATAGTTTCTATATCTGTAACTGAACGTACTCTAATTTTACCTCTTCCTGTACGATACGCTTCCTCTATCCCGCTTGTGCCAAGAATAGTAGCTCCCGTAGGAAAATCAGGACCTTTTATTATATTTAAAATTTCCTCTATCTCAGTATCCCTGTCTTCTTCAATTATATTATCAATTATTTTTAAAATTGCATTTACAACTTCTCTAAGATTATGAGGAGGTATATTGGTCGCCATACCTACTGCTATTCCTGTTGTTCCATTGACAAGAAGATTCGGATATCTTGAAGGAAGTACTGTAGGTTCTCTCTCTGTCTCGTCAAAGTTAGGTACAAAATCAACTGTATCTTTATTGATATCAGCTAACATTGACATCGATATTTTGCTTAATCTAGCTTCGGTGTAACGCATTGCAGCGGCGCCGTCTCCGTCTACTGAACCAAAATTTCCATGCCCATCCACCAGAGGATAACGTGTTGACCACTCCTGCGCCATATTTACGAGGGCACCATAAATAGAACTGTCACCATGCGGATGATATTTACCCATTGTATCACCGACAATACGGGCACATTTACGGTGCGGTTTGTCAGGACCGTTGTTTAGTTCACTCATAGAATACAGCACTCGCCGCTGTACAGGTTTCAGACCATCCCTTACATCAGGTAATGCTCTTGATGCAATAACACTCATTGCATAATCTATATAGGAATCTTCCATTTTCTTTTTCAAATCAACATCCTGAATTTGATCAAAAACATTATCTTCCATTATTTTCCTCCTTACTGGAAAGTCTCTTAAATTACTTCGCAGCAAATCACGAAATAAATACTATCAAATAACACTTTCTATCTCTGTACAAATGGAATTATAAGAATTTATAATAAAAAATTATCAAATATCTAAATTCTTTACAAATTTTGCATTAGCCTCTATAAATTCTCTTCTAGGTTCAACTGCATCACCCATCAGTGTAGAAAATGTAAGATCAAGTTCCGACGCTGAATCTTCATCCATATTTACTCTGATAAGTATTCTTTTTTCCGGATCCATTGTAGTATCCCAAAGCTGTTCTGCATCCATTTCACCAAGACCTTTATATCTTTGAATTTTATTATTATTATCACGACCAACTTCATTCAAAATATCACTCAGCTCTTCAGCACTGTATGCATACCATGTTTTTTTATTTTTTTCCAGTTTGAAAAGAGGAGGTTTTGCAAGATATACATGTCCTTCTTTAATCAATTCCGGCATAAATCTGTAAATAAATGTGAGAAGCAGTGTACTGATATGAGCGCCATCGACATCTGCATCTGTCATAATGATAATTTTATCATATCTAAGCTTAGAGATATCAAAATCTTCATGAATGCCTGTACCAAATGCAGTAATCATTGCTTTTATTTCAGCATTAGCATAAATTTTATCTATACGTGCTTTCTCAACATTTAAAATTTTTCCCCTTAAAGGAAGTATTGCTTGTGTTGCACGACTTCTGGCTGTCTTTGCTGAACCGCCTGCAGAATCTCCCTCAACAATATAAATTTCACAGTTAGCAGGGTCTTTATCCGAACAATCTGCAAGCTTTCCTGGAAGAGAATTATTTTCAAGACCTGTCTTACGTCTTGTCATCTCCCTTGCCTGTCTAGCAGCCTCCCTTGCTCGCTGAGAAAGTATTGATTTTTCACAAATTGTTTTTGCTACAACTGGATTAAGCTCAAGAAAATATCTGAGCTGTTCGCTTAATATATTATCAACAGCCGCTCTAGCTTCACTGTTGCCAAGCTTTTGTTTAGTCTGACCCTCAAACTGCGGCTCTTCAACTTTTACACTAATTACTGCAGTGAGACCCTCCCTTATATCTTCGCCTGAAAGATTAGATTCTTTTTCACGCAGCAAATTATTCTTTCTTGCATATTCATTTATTATTTTTGTTAATGCCCTTTTGAATCCTTCAACATGGGTTCCGCCTTCTGGAGTATTTATATTATTTACAAAACTTAATAAATTTTCTGAATATGAATCATTGTGCTGAATAGCAACTTCTACACTTATATTTTCCTTAATTCCTTCACAATAAATTATATCATTGTATAAAGTATCTCTGCTGTGATTTAAGTAAGCGACAAATTCTTTTATACCACCTTCATAATGATAAACATTCTGAACTATTTCACCCTGCCTTAAATCAGACAAAGTGATTTTTATTCCTTTCGTAAGAAATGCCATTTCACGAAGTCTTTTTTCTAACACAGCATAATCATACTCTGTGTCTTCAAAGATTGTCTTATCAGGTTTAAAAACAATTTTTGAACCTGTTTTTTCAGGACTGCATTTACCTACAACCTTTAAGTCGTACATAATTTTGCCTTTTTCATACCTCTGATTATAAATTTCCCCATCTTTATAAATATCAACTTCCAGCCAGTCAGATAGAGCATTTACTACAGAAGCGCCAACACCATGTAAACCTCCTGATACTTTATAACCGCCGCCGCCAAATTTACCTCCGGCATGAAGAATTGTAAATACAGCTTCTACGGCAGGTCTTCCGGTCTGAGAATTTAATCCGATAGGTATACCTCTTCCGTTATCTGATACAGTAATTGAATTATCTTTATTTATATATACTTCAATATGATCACAGTATCCTGCCAATGCTTCATCTATTGCATTGTCAACAATCTCATAAACTAAATGATGAAGACCTCTGGAAGAAGTACTTCCTATGTACATTCCAGGTCTCTTTCTCACCGGTTCAAGACCTTTTAAAATTTGTATTTGATCTGCTCCGTATTCAGCCATATCACATTTCCTTCCTTACCTAATTTACGCCTTGTTTAATTTTCATTTGTAACAGTACCTTCAACAACTTGAAATATTTTATTTATATTAAATCTGTTTTTAACAAAATCATCAAGACCTGTACAGCTTATAATAGTTTGAATATCATGAATACTATTTAACAGATAATTTTGTCTTTTACTGTCAAGCTCTGATAATACATCATCAAGCAATAGTATTGGTGTATCATGTATTATTTCTTTTACAAGCTCTATTTCTGCTAATTTTAATGACAAAGCTGACGTTCTCTGCTGTCCCTGGGAACCAAATTTTCTTATATCAACTCCGCCTATATTAAAAATCATATCGTCTTTATGAGGACCTACACTTGTTGTTTTTCTATATATATCCCCATTTTTGTTTTTTTCTAATGCATTTTCATAATCATCAATATTTACATCAGGCTGGTATATCAGCTCTAAATCTTCTCTGTCTCCTGATAATTTTTTATGTATGTTTTTAATTATAACATTTAATTTTTCAATAAATTTACGTCTCTCACTAATTATTCTGGAACCATAATTTATAAGCTGCATATCCCATATATCTAATGTATCTGTCAAATCTGGCCTAAATGCTATATCTTTTAAAAGTGAATTTCGCTGTTTAAGAATCTTATTGTAATCCGTAAGATTCTGCATATAAATTCTATTTAACTGACACAGCTCCATATTTAAAAATCTTCTTCTTTGTGAGGGTCCATCTTTAATTATATTTAAATCCTCAGGAGAGAAGAAAACAAAATTTAAAATACCAAATAAATCACTTGCTTTCTTTATTGGCAGTCCATTTATAGCTATCCCCTTCGACCTGCTTTTTTTTAAATGAATATCTATTTTATATTTAATATCATTTCTTAAAACATTTACACGTATATGCGATTCATCATTAAGAAACTTTATCATTTCTTTGTCAACAGAACTTCTATGTGACTTAGTTGTTCCGCTTAAATAGATTGCTTCTAGTATATTTGTTTTACCTTGGGCATTGTCACCATACAAAATATTAGTTCCGCTGTCAAATTCAATATTTAAATCATCATAATTTCTAAAATTTTTAAGTTCCAAAGATCTGATAATCATTTATAAAATTTCAATTTCCTCTCCATCAAAAGATACTTTATCACCTTTATATAATTTTTTCCCGCGCATTGTGCATATTTGTCCGTTTACAATGACATCTCCGTCAGTTATTACCTGCTTTGCAGCCCCTCCGTTCTCAACAAGACCAGCCGCTTTGAGAGCCTGCCCCAGTTTTATAAATTCTGTTTTCAAATATATTTTTTCCATATTTTCAGTCTCCCAAACATTTTTTTGTATAGACAATAATTTATTGCCATAATAAAAAGCAAATAAAATTATATTTGTTATAATCTATATACTATTTTTTTAATTATGTAAACTAATAATAAATACTAATTTGTCTCTGAAATATTTACAGGCAATATTAAATATATATAACTCTCGTCATCATTTTTTATAAAACAAGGAGCTTTGGAATTCATCATATATATATTTACATTCTCTTCCTCAATAACCTTTAATGCGTCAAGCAAAAATTTGGGATTAAATCCAATTAAAATATCTTTTCCTTCTTTTTCTATATCTATTTGCTCATTCATTGATCCCATATAAGAGGAAATTTTTAAATCCATTACACCGTCTCTGACATTTATTACAATAGGTTTTTTATCTCCTTCTTTTACAAGAAGTGTTGCACGATCTATACAATCTACAAATTCTCTTTTATTAATAATAAATTTTGTTTCATAATCATTTGAAAGCATTTGTTCTACCTTAAAATACTCACCTTCAATTAATCTAGAAACTACTACTGTATTATCAAATTCAAACACAATATGATTTTTAGTAAAATATATATTTACATCCTTATCAGCATCACCGCTTAATATTTTACTTATATCATTAAGAGTCTTTCCTGGAACTATAACTTTTTGCGTATTATATGTATCTTTCAAATCTATTTTCCTTATTGCAATACGATGACCATCAAGAGCTACAACTTTAAGTTCAGATCCATTAATTTCAAATAATTCACCAGTCATTAATTTATTTGTTTCATTATCTGAAATTGAAAAAATCGTTTGCTGAATTACATTTTTAAGTGTAAACTGTGCAACCGTTATAAAATCTTCCTTCTCTATAAAAGGTAAATATGTAAAATCTTCACCTGATTTGCCTGATAAATTAAATTTAGCTTTTTCACAGCTTATAACAACCTGATGATTTTCTTTTGTTTCTATAATTATATCATTATCTGGTAATTTCCTGACTATATCAGAGAATAATCTTGCTTCTAATGCGATAATTCCTTTTTCAATTATTTCTCCTTCTATAGTAGTTTCAATTCCCAGTTCCATATCATTTGCAGTCAGTTTAATTGAACCTGTTGAAGCATCAATTAAAACACATTCTAATATTGACATTGTTGTTTTTGAAGGAACAGCTCTTGATACTATGCTCACTCCTTGAACAAGATTAGATTTAGAACAAATCAACTTCATTGATAAAACCCCTTTCGGCTAATATATTAATAAATTAATTATAATTAATAGTAGTAGTTGTAGCAGTAGGTGATGTTAATTTATGGAAAAACATCATAATATACCTAAAATAAAGGTAAAAATCAAGTTAATAAATATGTTGAATTTAAGTTTTTATTGGTGGATAAGCCTTAACTTGTCCACAAGTGTAAATTTATAAAAAAAAGATGTTAATATTTAATAAATGTAGTTATGCATTAATTTTTGTAAGCTTATCCACAAAAAAAGATGTTTATTGTGGATTAATTTTTTTCCTTAACATATCAATTGTATTTTTTACTTTAATATCTTCCGTATATTTTTTATTAATACTGTCAAGTGCATTGATTACAGTGGTGTAGTCTCTTCCACCTATCCGTTCTCCAATATCAGCTAGAGTATTATCTGTAAGTGTACGACAGAAGTGCATTATTATATGGCGCGGCAGTACAATGTTTGCAGCTCGTTTTTTTGATAATATTTCTTCTTCGCTTACATTAAAATGAGTTGTAACTATACTTATTATAGTGTCCATATTTATTTCTGCTGATGAGTTTGGTGAGATTAAATCTCTTAATTCATGTTTTGCTATATCTATAGTAACTTCTTTTTTTTCTAGGTTATTAAATGCTATAAGTTTATTTAATGCACCTTCAAGTTCTCTTATATTAGAAGTTATATTTGTTGCAATGTAATCTAATATTGAATTATCAAATTTATAATGCATTAGATTTTCTTTTTTCTGAAGTATTGCCATTCTTGTCTCATAATCAGGTGTTATAATATCAGTAGACAAGCCGCTGCTAAAACGTGATACTAATCTCTGTTCAATATTTTTAAGTTCTTGTGGAGGTTTATCTGCTGATATTACAATCTGTTTTCCAGCATTAAAAAGTACATTAAATGTGTGGAAAAATTCTTCTTGTGTTCCTTCTTTATTTTCAAGAAACTGAATATCATCTATTAATAATGCATCAACATTTCTATATTTATCTTTTAAAGCAGATTGTGTATGAGTTCTTATTGCATGTACTACCTCGCTTGTAAAGTCTTCACTTGTGACATACAGTATCTTCTTATTTGGCATTGTATCTATTATATATCTTGCAATAGAATGCATAAGGTGTGTCTTTCCAAGACCTACACCTCCATATAAAAATAAAGGATTGTACAATGAACCTGGCGCTTCCGCCGCTGCAAGACAAGCAGAATAAGTTAATCTGTTGCTTTCACCTACAACGAACGTATCAAAACGGTACTTGGGATTAAGCCCTGCTGTTTCAGCTTTTTCGTAATCTGTTTCTAGCTGCTCTTTATCTTCTTCAACTTTTTCTTCTTTTACAAAGTCTTCTATTTCATTTGCCAGAAGAAATTCTATTGTATAATCATTTTTTGTTATTTCAATAATTGCTGCTTTAAGCGGTTCAAGATATTTCCTTTTTAGAAATTCCTTCATCTCTTTAAAATTATCAGGAAGTATAAATGAAATACAGTTTCCTTCTATATTATATACTTTAAGCGGTTCAATCCATGTTTCAATAGGAACATGATTAAGCCCCATTTCTTCTTCCATAAATTTTAATATGTCTTTCCAGTTATCTGTTATCTCATTCATGTTATCCAATCCTTTAAAATATCTATGTTACTTGGGCATTTACTCATTTTATATAATAACTGATAATTTAAATACAGTCAAGCTTTCAAAAGTTTAAATAATAGTTATCCACAATTTATAAACATATTATGAATAATTATTCATATGATTAACAAAAAATTATGGCCTATGTGAATAAGTTGATAATTTAAATGTGGATATATTAATCCACATTTTATGCTGTTTTATGTGATTAATATGTGGAATATCCATGCTAATTGACAGAGTTATCCACATGTTATTAACATTTTGTGGATAACTTTATGTAAACGGGGATAAAAGTCGAAATTACGTGAATAAATTATATACAATATTTATTATTATCATATAAAATTAGCTGATTATTTATAAATAAAAAATTCTGCTTGACTTAACAGTTCTTTTAAAATATAATTGTAATGATATTTTGTGATAGGAGGTGTTTTTAAAATGAAGATGACATTTCAGCCAAAAAAGAGAAGTAGAGCTAAGGTTCATGGTTTTAGAGCAAGAATGAGTACAAAAGGCGGAAGAAAAGTATTGGCAGCTAGACGTGCAAAAGGAAGAAAAAGATTATCAGCCTAGGCCGCAGTTTTGTGGCCTTTCTTCTTATTTAATAAGTATGTTTGGAGAGGACAATGAAATTTTCAGAGTCGTTAAAGAAGAATAAAGATTTTAGTAATGTATATAAGAATGGAAAGTCTTGTGCGAATCGACATCTTGTGATGTATGTAATTGATAATGGAAAAAATGAGAACAGATTGGGAATTTCAATTAGTAAGAAAGTTGGAAACAGTGTTGTGAGACATCATTTAACCAGGCTTATAAAAGAGAGTTACAGGTTGAATGAAGAAAAATTTCTATGTGGAAAAGATATTGTTGTAGTTGTTAGAGTTAACGCTAAAGACATTAGTTTTCATGATATGCAATCTTCTTTTTTACATATCAGTGGAATTCATAAGATATTAAAAAAGGATATGATATAGAATGAAAAATATTTTACTTTTTTTGATAAGATTTTACAGGAAATATATGTCTCCGCTAAAAAGGAGATCTACATGCATTTATATTCCCACGTGTTCACAGTATGGAATTGAGGCAATTGAGAAATATGGCGTAATTAAAGGCGGATATCTTACTACAAAAAGAATATTGAGATGTAATCCTTTATCAAAAGGTGGGTATGACCCTGTTCCATAATAAATAACCCGCTGCGGATGATTATATATTAGTCTTATGTCAACCGTAAAGGAAGGACAAGTTTTTATTTGTTTTATTTTTAGTGGGAATTAAGGAGGTAATAGATGTTAGCTTTAACTCAAAGTACAACATTTTTGATAGGTCCTATAGCTAAAGTATTAGGATTTATAATGGAAGGAATTTATCGGTTTTTAGATATTTTAAAATATCCTGATATAGGCTTATGTATCATGATATTTACAGTAGTTGTTTATTTGTGTATGTTTCCGTTGACATTGAAAACTCAAAAATTTTCAAAAATGTCACAGATAATGAACCCTGAAATTAAAGCGATACAAAATAAATATAAAAATAAAAAAGATCAAGAGTCAATGATGCAGCAAAATGATGAGATAAGAGCTGTGTATGAAAAATATGGAACATCTCCTACAGGCGGTTGTCTGCAGCTTATTATTCAGATGCCCATATTGTTTGCACTTTATCGTGTTATAATGAATATACCTGCTTATGTTCAGCCTCTTAAAGAGATTTATAAAAGTGTGGCTGTAACTATTCAAGGATCTACATTTGCAGAAAAATTTACTGATATGGTAGGGTCTTCTGTTTCAGGTTTTGATATTGCTGATTCTAATAAAATCATTGATGGTTTGTATAAATTTTCTAATAAACAGTGGAATGAATTAAGTTCTTGTGGTATTGAAGCTATTGAAACTGCAGCTGAGAATGCATATGATAAGTTACATCCTATTTTAAATTTTCTAGGTATTAATTTAAGTGAAGCACCAGCTACAATTATAACAAATGCAGCGAAAAATGTAGGTTCAGATAAGAGTCAAATTTTAATTATAGTGGTTGCAATTGCCATACCGGTTTTTGCAGGATTATTTCAGTTTTTACAGACAAAACTTTCACCTGCTGCTAATGCACAGCCAGGTGGTGATGAAAATGCAATGCTTGCATCAATGAAGACAATGAATATGGTTATGCCTCTTATGTCAGCGGTCTTCTGTTTTTCTTTTGCTTCAGGTTTAGGTTTATATTGGGCGTTTGGTGCTTTTGTAAGATGTGTACAGCAGTTTTTCATTAATAAACATTTAGATAAAGTAGACGTTAATGTATTAATCGAAAAAAATCTTGAAAAGGTTAACAGAAAAAGAGCAAAATCTGGTTTACCACCTAAGACTGTTTCAAATGCTGCTAAAATGAATGTAAAAAATACTTCATATGATGATGAGAAAAAACATCAGTCAGATGAAGAAAAAAAGAAAAATAGAGAAGAAAATATCCGTAAATCCTCAGAATATTATAATAATTCTTCGGAGGGAAGACAGGGAAGTCTGCGTTCGAAGGCAGATATGGTAAAGAAATTTAATGAGAAAAATAAAAAATAAAACGTTTTATAATGTATTAGGAGGTAATATCTATGGCTATGGATTATGTTGAATTTTCCGGTAAATCAGTAGAAGAGGCTATTACTGAAGCTTGTAGATCTTTGGGAATTGAGAGCAGTAAACTTGATTATGAGGTTATTGAAAAAGGAAGCACCGGCTTTCTTGGAATTGGAAGTAAGCCAGCTGTAATTAAGGCTAGAAAAAAAGAAGTTGTAAAAGATGCTGTTGAGATTTTTTTAAGAGATGTATTTGCTGCAATGGATATTGTCGTAGAAATTCAGATTGATTATGACGAGCAGAACCGTAATATGAGCATTGAGTTAAAAGGTAACGAGATGGGGATTCTTATTGGAAAGAGAGGACAGACTCTTGATTCATTACAGTATCTTGTTTCTTTGGTTGCCAACCGTGAAAGTGATGAACGTGTGCGTGTAAAGGTTGACACTGAAAATTATCGCAGAAGAAGAAAAGAAACTCTTGAAAATCTTGCTCGTAATATTGCTTTTAAAGTTAGAAAAACTAGAAAAACTGTTTATCTTGAGCCAATGAATCCATATGAAAGAAGAGTGATTCATTCTGCCCTTCAGAATGACAGATATGTTGAAACTCACAGTGAAGGGGACGAGCCTTATAGAAAAGTTGTAGTTACATTAAAAAGGTAGTCTTTACAGCGGCAGAAATCATTAGTATTTCTGTCGCTTTTATTATATATTGGTAAAAAAGGAGTTATATTGTGAAAAATACATTTGCAGCTATATCTACAGGACTTACAAATTCGGGAATAAGCATTGTCAGAATGTGTGGAAGAGATTCTGTAAATATTATTGACAAAGTTTTTAAGAGTAAAAATGGTAAAAAGATAGAAGGGCAAAAATCACATACAATTCATTATGGTTTTATTTATGATAATGATAAAGTTTTAGATGAAGTTCTTGTTATGTATATGAAGGGACCAAATAGTTATACTGGTGAGGATACTATTGAAGTTAATTGTCATGGAGGGGTATTGGTAACTAGAAAAATTTTGGAAGTGCTAATTAAGTCAGGTGCAAGAGCTGCAGAACCAGGTGAATTTACAAAGACTGCTTTTTTAAATGGTAAAATTGATTTATCAAGAGCTGAAGCCGTAATGGATGTTATTAATGCGAAAAATGATTTTGCACTTTCTGCATCTGTAAAACAACTTAATGGAAAAGTATCTGAAATAATTAAGAAACTAAGAGAGAAAATTATATATGAAATAGCTTATATTGAATCTGCCCTCGATGATCCGGAGCATTATAATATAGATGGTTATTCTGAAAAATTAAGAACTATAATAGAAGAGCAAATAATAATAATAAATGACTTGTTGAAAACTTTTGATAGTGGTAAGATTTTAAAAGAGGGAATTAATACGGTTATTTTAGGAAAACCGAATGCTGGTAAATCATCTCTGCTAAATTTATTGATTGGGGAAGAGAGGGCTATAGTTACAGATATAGAAGGAACAACAAGAGATATATTAGAGGAAAGTATTATTGTTAATGGTATACAGCTTAATATAATTGATACTGCTGGTATTAGAGATACTGTTGAAGCAGTTGAAAAAATAGGTGTTGAGAGAGCTGTTAAATATGCAAAAAAAGCTGATTTAATTCTTTATGTAGTTGATTCATCAAGGAATCTTGATGAAAGTGATGAAAGAATTATCGAGTTATTAAGAGAAAAACAGGTTATTATTCTGCTTAATAAGACAGATTTAAATATAGTTACAGATGAAAATGTTATGAGAGATAGGTTAGATAAAAAAATTATTTCTATTTCAGCAAAACAAAATATAGGTATTGATGATTTGGAAAATGAGATAAGAGATATGTTTTTTGAAGGAAAGATAGAATTTAATGATGAAGTTTATATTACAAATTCTAGACATATATCTGAACTTCAGTCTGCCAAAGACAGTCTTGTTATGGTGTTAAACAGTATTGATAATAGTATGCCTGAAGATTTTTATTCAATTGATATGATGAGTGTTTATGAACATCTAGGAAAAATTATAGGTGAAGCTGTTGAAGAAGATTTGGTAAATGAAATTTTTGAAAAGTTTTGTATGGGAAAGTAGGTATTGTTATGCCGATAGTTGAGAGAAAATGTGATATTGTAGTAGTCGGTGCAGGACATGCAGGATGTGAGGCTGCTTTAGCTTCAGCAAGGCTTGGACTTTCTACAGTTATATTTACAGTGAGTGTTGACAGTATTGCGTTAATGCCTTGTAACCCAAATATTGGAGGCAGTTCGAAAGGGCATTTAGTTAGAGAAGTTGATGCTCTTGGCGGTGAGATGGGTGTTAATATTGATAAGACTTTTATACAGTCTAAAATGTTAAATAAGTCAAAAGGACCGGCAGTACATTCGTTGCGAGCTCAGGCTGATAAAGCTGAATATAGCAGAAGTATGAGAAAAGTTTTAGAAAATACTGATAATTTATTAATCAAACAGGCCGAGATAGTGGATATACTTACAGAAGATGGTTATGTAACTGGAGTTAAAACTTTTTCAGGGGCTGTTTATAAATGTTCCGCTGTTATTTTATGCACAGGAACTTATTTGAAAGCGAAATGTATATATGGATCAGTTGAAAATTTTACAGGACCTAATGGTCTGTCTGCTGCGAATCATCTTACAGATTCTTTAATGAAACTTGGAATTGAGATTATGCGTTTTAAAACAGGTACTCCTGCCCGTATTGACAGTAGGACTGTAGATTTTTCTAAAATGGAGGAGCAGTTGGGGGATGAGAAGGTTGTTCCTTTTTCATTTACAACTAATCAGGAGGATGTTCAAATTGAGCAGGCTAGCTGTTATTTAACTTATACAAATGAAAAGACTCATGATATTATAAAGGATAATCTTGACAGATCACCACTTTTTGCTGGTGTTATTGAGGGAACAGGTCCAAGATACTGTCCGTCTATTGAAGATAAAGTTGTTAGGTTTGCTGACAGAAATCGTCATCAAGTATTTATTGAACCAGAAGGACTTCACACAAATGAAGTGTATATAGGCGGTATGTCAAGTTCATTGCCAGAAGATGTTCAGATTGATATGTATCGTTCAGTACCTGGACTTGAAAATGCTGAGATTGTAAAAAACGCATATGCGATTGAGTATGATTGTATTCCTGCAAAACAACTTAATCCTACTTTGGAATTTAAAAACATTAAAGGTTTATTTAGTGCTGGACAATTTAACGGAAGCTCAGGTTATGAGGAAGCTGCAGCACAGGGAATTGTTGCGGGAATAAATGCTGCTCTTAAAATTAAGGGAAAAGATATGTTAGTTTTTGATCGCTCTAATTCTTATATTGGAGTGTTGATTGATGATCTTGTAACTAAGGATAATTTTGAGCCATATAGAATGATGACTTCAAGGTCTGAATACAGATTATTGCTTCGTCAGGATAATGCAGATATGCGTCTGACTAAGATTGGGTATGAAGTTGGATTAATATCTGAGGAAAGATATGAGAAGTTTGTGGAGAAAGAAAAACTTATATTTGATGAAATTGATAGGGTTAAGTCGTTAAATATAGGTGCAAATAAGGATGTTCTTGATTTTTTGAAAAGGCATAATAGCACAGAATTGAAATCCGGTACTACTATGGCAGAGCTTATAAAAAGACCAGAACTTAGTTATGATATTCTTAGTGAGATTGATAAGGAAAGACCTGATTTGCCTGATGAAGTAACTGATCAGGTAAATATAAATATAAAATATGAAGGTTATATCTCAAGACAACAAAAGCAGGTTGAACAGTTTAAAAAACTTGAGAAGAGAAAGTTATCTCCTGATTTTGATTATGAACAAATAAAAGGTCTTAGAAATGAGGCAGTTCAGAAGCTTAATAAATTTAAGCCTCTTTCAATTGGACAGGCATCACGAATCTCAGGCGTTTCACCAGCTGATATTTCTGTTCTTTTAGTATATTTTCGTGAGCATCACTGTTAAATATATGCTTTTTAATTATGTTATTCATTTAGTAAGAATAATGAGTTGAATATTAATTATTGTAAAGAAATTATATATTTTGTGACTGTGAATTGGAAAGAATACTTTTAACATTTGCTGGGTATTATATCTGATATCTTATAGATAATAAATAAAAATGTTTTGATGTATTTTATAGTAAGTTTACATAAATGAGGTTGTATTTATGAAGAGGGATTTAATTTTAAAACAAATTACAGATGGATTAGAATCTTTAGATAATCAAATTAGAAAATATATTGCTATTTATTCAGATAAAAATGATGATATGCGTGAGAATCTGAATTCAATGCAGGATTCAATTGTGTGTATTGATAATTATATTAATATTATTAAGAAGAAAATTGAGGATGAAGAAAATATTTTTTTTCTTGGAGTTGGTGATAATAAAAATCAGAGTATACTTGAGGAACAAGAAAAAAATAAAGCTGATATTATTGATAATATAAATAAATTAAAAGAAATGATATCAATGGAAGAAGACAAGAAAAATTTTTTTGAAAGAATTTCATCTGATTTAATTGAGTATAATAAGATGATAAGTTATTTGATTGATGATAAAGATTGTAAAAAGAAATCTATTGTTGATAAGTTAAAGATATGTCAGAAGTTTGCGAAAATAGATCATGAAAGATGTTATATTGAGATAGGAAAAGTTATTAAGGAGGTTGAACAATGGGAAGAAGAGTAAACAAAACTGTTTTTAGATTATGCATGTTGACTGCGGCAGTTCATGCATTTAATAAACTTATTTTTAAAAATGCAGTTCGTAAGGAACTTTTAGATAAGAATGGCGGAAAGTATTTTAAAACTGAATATGGTAAGATGTTTTATAAAGTAAAAGGAGAGGGGAAACCTTTGCTTCTTGTGCATGATGTTAGCTGTGCGTCCTCAGGTTTTGAATGGAATAATGTTGTAAGAGAATTATCTAAAAATCATAAATTATATGTTGTTGATTTAATTGGATGTGGTCGTTCGGATAAACCAAATATGGCATATACTTCATATTTTTATGTTCAGTTGTTGAGTAATTTTATAAAAGATATTATAAAAGAAAAAACTGATATTGCTGCAACAGGTAAATCATCGTCATTTGTATCAATGTTATGTAAAATGGAAGATAGTTTAGTTGATAAATTTATAGCTGTCTCTCCTGAATTAATAGATAACTTCAATTACAGCAAAATGGATTTATTTGATTCTATTAAAAAGAAAGTTTTGATTACCCCTATTTTGGGAACAGCATGTTATAATCTTGCAGTTAGTAAAAATCTTATTGAAGAGAAATTTGAAGAAGATTATTTTTCTGAGACAAGTAAGGTGAGAAATGTTTTTATAAACGCTTATTATGAAAGTGCACATTTAGGTGGATCTAATTCTAGGTATTTATATACAAGTATTTTTAGTAATTATTTATTTTGCAACCCTCTCAGTGCATTAGGTAAATTTAATAAAAGTAATTACTTAATGATTTTTGGAAATGAAAATAAAAATTGTAGTAAAATATATAAACAGTATAAAAATATCAATAATGATATAAATAAGGTTATTGTAGATAATTCAAAAATATTGCCGCAGTTAGAACAGCCTGTTAATTTTGTAAATGCTATAATACAATTTCTTGGATAAGTAGATTATAATTAATTATTTGTATGTATATAAAAAATTAAGTTATATATATGAACATTTGTTTGGTGAATAAATAGATAGTAGATTTTATTATAACTTTTGATGTGTATTGAGTTGGATACTCTATGAGTTTGTCGAGGATATTTAATTTAATATAGTCTAAATATATATTGTTATAAATTGATAAAGTGAGGATAAAAAATTGACTGTACAATTTAAAATGCTTAAAGAGAAATTTCTTGAGGCTGGTTTTGATTTTGATGGTGAGATAATTGAAAAGTTTTTAAAATATTATGAGATGCTTATAGAAAAAAATAAGGTAATGAATCTTACTGCTATTACAGAGTTTGATGATGTAGCAGTTAAGCATTTTATTGATAGTTTGCTGATTATTAAATTAATTGATTTTAATAATGTAACGAAAATTATTGATATTGGAACAGGAGCTGGTTTTCCAGGATTACCGATTAAAATTGTTTATCCTGAATTAAAAGTAGTTCTTATGGATTCATTAAATAAGAGATTAAAGTTTCTAAAGGAAGTTATAGATGAGTTGACCCTTGATAATATAGAATTAGTTCATTCCAGAGCAGAAGATTTAGCCAGAATGTCTCAATATAGAGAAAAATTTGATTTAGTTGTTTCACGTGCAGTTGCAAATTTATCTACATTGTCTGAGTATTGTCTTCCTTTTGTAAAGGTTGGAGGATGTTTTGTATCTTATAAATCTGATAATATAAATGAAGAATTAGAACAATCAATGGCAGCGATTAAATTACTGGGTGGAAATTTAAGAGAAGTAAGGAAAGTGAATTTAAGTAATCAAATCGACAGATCTTTTATTATAATTGATAAGAAAAAAAATACGTTAAAAAAATTTCCAAGAAAAGCAGGAACACCATCTAGTGAACCTTTAAAATAAATTTTTTTTATTATTGCCACTAATGAGCAAATTAAATATGATCGGTTAAATATTGGACGAATGCAGAGCAGTATTTGATTTACATATAAATATTGTAATATATCATTTGTATAGTGATAGAAATAGTCTTAATATATTAAGCCTATTTCTATTTTTTATTAATATCAATATTGAAAATAGTAATGTTTATATATTTATATAATATTTGATTTTAAATTATTTAAATGTGTAATTAATTTTTTTACATAACTTATATAACATTAATGTGCTTAAAAAGTTATTTTAAAATTGCTGATTTTTTAATAACTATCGTTTTAAATTATTGAAGTTTAAGGTCTAGTCAGCCTGTAGTAGAGTATTTAACTGTTTTTTGCACAGTTCGGTATTTCCTTGCATAAGATGAATTAGAATTATAAAGTGAAAGGAGTGATTAAGAAAAAATGAGAAATAATTGTAATAGATCATGTTGTTGTAATTATTGTAAAGGACCAATGGGACCTCAGGGTGAGATGGGTCCTCAGGGACCAATGGGACCTCAAGGTGAAGTAGGCCCTCAGGGACCAATGGGACCTCAGGGTGAAGTGGGACTGCAAGGACCAATGGGACCCCGAGGTGAAGTAGGCCCGCAAGGACCAATGGGACCTCAAGGAGAAATGGGATCTCAAGGTGAAGTAGGTCCACAAGGCATTATTGGTCCACAAGGTGAAATCGGATTACAAGGGCCAATGGGACCTCAAGGTGAAGTAGGTCCACAAGGACCGATGGGACCTCAAGGTGAAGTAGGCCCACAAGGACCTGCAGGATATGGAATTGAGCCAGTATATTTTAATGCAGTTATGCAGGGTGGATATCAGGATGTAAATCCTGAGGAAGATGTTAATTTTTTACTTGCTTATCAGTCAGGTGATTTTTCATTTGCTCCAAATACTTCTGATATTATAGTTAATGTCGGAGGAATTTATAGAATAGACTATTCAGTATTGCTTCGTCCTGCAAGCAGCACCTTGAATATTGCTTATGCAGTAGCTATTAATGGTTTAGAGAATCCATTATCATTTTTTGGAACTTATTCTAATGAGCTGACAGATAAAGAACGTACTGAATTGACTGGTATGTTTATAACTTCAATTTCAGCCGGTTCAACTGTTTCGTTGCGTAATAAGTCCTCTAATATTGATTATTTAGCTGGAACTGGAGTTGATAATCAGGCAGTAAATCATGCTTCTATAATAATACAGCGAATTGCTTAAATGTAGTAAAAAAAATAATAATATAATAATTTTGCTTAAATATTTCTCCAACTATGAAAGTTATTAATGTGAAAATTATTCCTATAAGGTAGTATACTGATTTTTTATAATAATTTAAATTATTATATCGTTACTAAGAATTTTGATTTAAGGTTATTATTTTATATAAGTAACGCGAAAAGATAATCAGTTAATATTAGTAGTTTTAGTGAAATTTATTTAGTATGTTTTATTAGACAATAATCTTATATATTACTGATTAACTTTAAATAATATTGTAAAATAAGTTTTATTAAATAAACTCATAAAGTGTAGTTTATTTAAGAATATTATTTGTATATTACTATGGGATTTATAATATAAAAAATAACATTGATCTTATTTTATATATAATATCAAAAGTTATAGTTAATATTTAATTAAGGGTTTCTATTACATCAAATTGTATAGAAACCCTTAATTTATTCGTGTCAGCAATGAGGAAAATACCATACTTGCATGTATATTTAATTAATGCTGCGATGCTCTAATATATCACAGTTTGTAGCATCGCAAAGGTTGATACTCTGTCAGTTAGCTACAGTGTCTTTAATTTATAAGAAGTAGTTGTGTGGTAAATTAGAAAAATGTTTCATGTGAAACATTTTTATATTATATAATATATTTTTTTACTTAATAATAGTTTATAAATATCATGAAATTTTAAATAAAGATTCTTATATAATTTTTCTTTACATAAAAGACTAACTATTAAAAGTCAAGTCT
>CATJTQ010000095.1 GCA_949743325.1 uncultured Lachnospiraceae bacterium | reverse complement strand
CCCTATTCTCTACCTGTCCGGTCTCTAAATCATATGTATAATTATAAATTTTATAATCATCATATCCTGTCACTGTAAAAGAAAGATACCTGTTATCATGTTTTCCTTTTTCTTGTTTATTTTCTATATTCTTTTCAACGGTATCTTTATTATTGTTAACTGTTCCTTTTGACACAGTGCACCCTGACATCCCTGCAAATACACTAATACATACTCCTACTAATAACATTTTTTTACTTAGTTTCATATTTACAAAACTCCCCACCACATTATAATTTATTAATCATCATAATAATAACAATAACTGCCATTTTCTATAGTTAAATTTTTCTCCCAACTCTTGCCAAAGTATTCTGTTCCATATTTCCAAATATCTATAACCGCATCCGGAAGACATCCTAAATCTGCCTTATTTAATTTTTTAGTATGACCATTTGCTTTACAAGTAATCTTTGTCTGATATGGCGGATTATCATAATGAGACGATGTTGCAATATCTCCTTTTTTTAATATATTATCTGATTCACCTGTTTCATCATCAAAATTTGTAAATCTCCCATAACCTCTTGTATAAGTATCTCTAACTATTATAGAATTTAACGCCCCTGAACCAAAATGATAATCTCCTACAATTACACAGCCTTCCTTTACTGCCGGCTTCTTACAACCATCGCATATTATATGTTGATCATCAACAGTATTTCTTGAGTAGGCGCTTGCTGTATCAGACACATTGCCCAATTGTATTTTATTAACTCTTCCATCGCTTGCATAATATACATATGTACCTTCATTTGGCGTTGGCCATACATCCGATAATTTATCTTGATTTTCAACGCTGGTCACATAATCGCCTTCATACTCCCCTCCTTCTATAATATCATAATTTTCTTCATCTGTAAATCTAATTACTGAATTTGGCTGCATCATCTCCGGTATACCCGACTGCTTAGAAACTTCGGCATTTACATTAAAGCTGCTGCATCCAAGCATGATAAATATCGCTGCTGCTCTGCATAATATTACTTTTATTTTCTTCATAATTATTATCTCCTTATATTTTATTTAATCTGTATAATTGTCCTTGCAATATACAACACACTGTCATTGCTTAGTAAGAATAACTTCTTATTCTCCTCATCCACCAATTTAATTTGGACTCCATTATGCTCTAACCTCCCCTCATTATCTTCACACCACCTTTTCATAATCTCAGTTATATTAAAAGAAATATACCCTTTCTCATAACTGCTCTTTGATATACAGTCCCCGACATTATAATTACTGTCCCAGTTTCCTGTAACACTGCACCAATCCTCATTTAATACATGCATTTCAAGCTCCTGCCGTTCTCCTAAACTTTTCACTTTATAAGTAACTGATTCCAAATCTTCAGCTGGTAAATCAAATTTTTCAGTAATTAAAAATCTTAACATTAATCTTCCTATACCATATTCTGAAGTTTGTCCTAGTACTGAACAATTATTTAAATGATTATATGTCAAATCAGATTTCTTAGAATATATTGCGTTATCAGGCTGCTTGCTCCTATAAAATTCAAATGATGAATAAATAATGCTGTCTGTCAGGTCTATTTTATCTTCAATTTCAAATGTTATATTATACTTTTGATCCGTTACTTTACTTATATTTATATTATTTGAGCAATATATTTCCCCTTCTTTATCTCTAACTATAGGAACATGGATAATCCCTACAGGATCTACCTCATCCGTAAATTCATTTAAAACAACTATATACCCTCCCGGTTCTTTTTTTAAATATTCGTATTTATCGTTAAGCTCAACTCTTACAGTAAATTTATGTTTCGAATTATCTCTTGTATTTATCTCGATGCTTGTACCAAGAAAATTAGGATAAACTCTCATATCACTATTATTAGCAAATACATTTTTGTATACTATCATATTTTTTTCTTCACCAATAATATTCTCTTGTTTTTGACATATACCTTCTGTCTTTCTATTATTTTGACTTTTTATCATAAAACTGTCAGCCGCATATTCAACAATAATTCCCTCGCTGCCACTAAAATCCTTATTATAATATGACTTTATATCATTTCCTTTTACTGTATATAAATAACCTCTTTCTGTATAATCGTTTTTATTCTCACACAATCTGTCATCGATTAAAAACATCTTGTCCCCGTCTTTATAAAAAATATTTTGTGAAAAAACATATAATATTTTACTTCCGTCTTCTTTTAAAAAGCCAATTGAATTTTCACTTATCATATCTTTATCAACATCTGTAACTCTATTTTCAATAAGTTCCTCTTTAGTAATTACCCCATAATATTCATCATCTTCAATATCAATATTGACTGTGTATTGCTGTTTTTTATCAGAACAGGCGCTTACTATTAAGTACAAACTAAAAATAATAGAAATAAATATTATTTTTTTAGACATGTCTCCTCCTATATTTTTATACAATTATATATTCACTATTATTTATAAATCCTTTTCTTTTAAATTCAACTCATATTTCTCAGCCTGCAAAGTATACATATATGCATATTTTCCATTTTTTTTCATTAACTGCTCATGACTTCCTGTCTCAATTATCTGACCGTTTTCAAGAAAATATATTCTATCCACATCTTTGACAGATGAGAGACGATGTGATATAAATATTACACTTCTTTTTTGATTGGCAACCAATTTTTGAATTCTATCTTCTGAAATAGGATCTAATGAACTTGAAGCTTCATCTAAAATCAATATATCTGACTTTTTAAATACCGCACGCGCTATAGATAATTTTTGTTTCTGCCCTCCTGAACAAATCAACCCATCCTTATCAAATTCTTTAGTAACGTTTCTGTCTAAATCATTTCTAAATTCAGAAATTCCTACATCATCTATAACATGTTTTAGTTCATTATCTGAATCTTTATCCGCTATTCTCATAAGTATATTTTCTCTTAAACTAACTGCATACAATTGAAAATCTTGAAATACTGCCGAGAAGATTTTTCTATATTCTTTAATTTTATAGTGTTTTATATTATTTTCATTAATTAATATACTTCCTTCATCAGGATCATAAAATCTTAATAATAGCTTTATCAATGTCGTTTTTCCAGCGCCGTTCAATCCTACGATAGCAACTTTCTCACCTCTATTAACAGTAATATTAATGTCTTTTAATATTTTCTCTTGGCTAAAAGGATATGTAAAACTTACATTTTTAATCTTCAATGAAGTTATATCCTCACTCAACACTTTTCCTGTATTGTCTTCCTCTATATTCCCTTTACATTTTAAAAGCTTAATAATTTTCTCCGCAAATAAACCGTTTTCCCTTAAAGATGGTATAATAACAAATATAGATGCCAGAGAATACATTAGTTTTGACGCGGCTGAATACATAGCTACAAATGAACCTACTGACAATTCCTTATATTTTAAAACAAGAAAACACATATATATTGTAATTGGTACTTTTCCAAATAACCAATATGTATTAGTCTCTAAATTTGTAACAAAAACGAAACGTTTTGCAAATTTCTTTATTATAGTTATATTTTCATCTACGCATTTATTAAACATATAAAGAAGTCTTTTGGCAATTGGATAAGTTCTTATTTCTTTCGCATAATCTTTTAAATAAAATGTACGTCTTGCATAATCTTTTTTTCGATTTATTTCATTCAATTCTACATTAATCTCATAATTGAGACGGCTCTTATAATTACTCACAGCCATTCTGATAATGACCGGCACTATTACAAAACCAAGAAATTTCCAATCAAATTTTATAGAAATAATTACAAATACCCCTGAAGAAATAATTGATTTTAAAAACTCTGTAAGCATAACAAAAGATTTAATTGTGCGATTATCCACTTCTTTTAGCGACCAAATATAATCATTATAAAAATCTGAATCATCAAACTTTTCTAAGTCAAGATTTTTAACTCTGTCAAATATTAGATTATGCATCCCTTTATGTATCTTTTGTTTTCCAATCGGTTCAATATATTGTGAATATAATGCATTCACTAAACCATACCCAATCATCAGAATTGTCACAATAGTAATATATTTAAATATTTTATTCATACCGGAATCAGAAGTCATAACATCAACAACCGCCTGTAAAAACATAACATTAAGAGTTGCGTCAACCGCAATACCAAGCAGGATATTTATTACCCGCCATATGACAGTTTCAAATGAATATTTATAAACATATTTTAATAAATATAAATTATTTTTTATCGTATTTTTTAATACCTTTTTCCTTTTGTAAATCATTTTATTTTCCCCTCAATATTTCTCCTTAATTTCTAATTACTTTTCCACAATTACTACATGAAATTTCATCTACAATTTTTATTACATCCGGCACACAATGAATACCTAACTCCTCAAGGCATTTTTTTCGCAGTCTTACTTTTATTACATCTGTATTTTCTTTATAATGAAGAACAATTAAAGCTACAATACATTCTGTAACTTTTGATTCCTTATCACCATATATTACTGCCTGTCTCACATTTTTATCGCTTAGAAATATATTTTCTATTATTTCAGGATAAATATTAACTCCTCCCCGTATTATCATATTATCCATTCTTGAAACAATATAATAATCGCCATCCTTATCTGCCCAGGCTAAATCCCCTGTTTTAAACCAGCCATTATCAAAGGCATTATCGGTTTTCCATTTGTCCCGATAATAACCGTAAAAAAGATTTTTTCCTTTTATATACAATTCACCTACTTCACCGCAGCTTCGCTGATTCCCTTCTTTATCTGCTATTATCATTTCTAATGAAAACAGAGGCTTCCCAACACATTCAGCTTCTTTACTATAATCTAATATCCTGTAAGTTGCCCTTGAACACGTTTCAGTCAAACCATATGAATGAATAAACTCTACATTTGAAAATACATCCAACAATTGCCTCCTAACCTTATCCGTCATAATTTCCCCTCCGACAGAAGCTCTTTTTAAATATAGCTGTTCTTGATACTTTTCTGCCGCATACGCTAAACAAGAAAAAATAGTCGGCGTGCCTGCATAAAAAGTTATATGTAATTGTGACATTAATCTTAAGATAATTTCCGGGGAAAACTCCCCTGAATAAAAATAGACGGATGCCCCGCAAACTAAACTCACCAACAGCTCACCAATAATAGAAGTACAGTGAAACAATCCTCTATTTGCCAATACTCTATCCTGAGGGGTCAAATTATAAAATCTTTTTGTATCTGATAAATTAGATATTACCGCATCTTCTGACAAAACAACGCCTTTAGGGTTGCCTGTACTTCCTGAAGTACACAATATAAATGCTCCAGAATAATCATCTATTAAATCATATTTACATTCGTTATTTTCTTTTTTAACAATATCTGTTATTTGTATACTTCCAGTCTCTGTATCAGTAATTATTGCGGATATTCTCATCTGCTTTATCACTTCATAATTGAAATATTTACCATAATTTCCAGATAAAGGAACTGCAGTTGCGCCTCGTGCTATACATGCCAAAATTGCAATTGCGCTATTAATTAAAGAACTGCATAAAATCCCATATTTATTATATTTCAGCTTTAGCGACAGCTTTTCGGCTGACAAAAACAATTGACCAACAGTTATTTTTCTGCCGCCCTCCCACAAAACCTGATCTGGATTACAACTGACGCTCTCTGTCAAATAGTCCCATAGTTTCATTATCATCACCTGTTTTTTATTGATTGTTGTTTAATATATATTCTATCAATTAATCTGTTTTTCACTATTGTCTATAATTCATATATTATGGAACTATAAACATAAAAATGCTGTCAGACAGATATGCTAACTTTAATCCTTCTAAATATCTAAGTAACTCAATACGCTAAATACCCGAAAGAAAACATATCAATCTGACAGCTACATATTTCTTTTTTATTATTAACATTCTAACATTATTTTTTCATAAAGATTTTCCTCACATTTTCCTATATTACAAATAACTTCGATAATATTATCTAGGATTCCATCTCTAATTTCCTTAACAACAAATAGTTTTATAAAAAGAAGCTTCAAAAACTCCCACTGCTCTGCTAATTTACAAAATTCATCCGCTATTTCCTTGTCATTTTCACCTTCTGAATATCTTAAAAACAATCTAGATATTTCAATACGATTATTTTTAAAACTTCTCAATTTCTGAATTAATAAACAATTTCCTACTCTTTTCTTATCTTCAAATAATTGATCTATATTTTCAATATGAACTAATGATTCAGCAAATGCAAGAAAATAATAATATGGACTCTGTTCTAAAGCAGAATAATTCTCAACTAAAATATTTTTTATATCTATTATATCCAGTTTTCTAACGCATCCAGCATTATGAAAGACTCTCAAATTCCGAAAATATTTTATTATATTCTCAAGTTCTATAGTATAAATATTATTAGAATAATATGTATCCCGGCAAAATAATTTTCTACCGTCTTCCAATATATTATCTATAATAAAAAAATGCGGCACATGCGTTCTCATAAATGCCGGATTCCAATTACAGCCAAATGAATCTAATCCAATAATAATCATATCGCCTTCATAAATAGCATCTTTTATATTATTTAACAAATCATTAGTTGTCTTATAAAAACTAACTTTAAATCCGAGATAATTTTCTATAAATTGATTCATTTTTTCCAAAAATGGAATATTAAATCTCTCTGAAATTGGAACATATTTATCTTGTTTATATACAAACCCCCATTCTTTTGCAAAAAAACATGTAAAATCCTTATCAAATGTTTCACAGACATTTTTCAATGATTCCTCAAAACAGCTATAGGAACTAATAGGTCTAATATTTTCAATTTCATGGCATAACAATTATACTCTCCCCTTTTATTCAACAATCTGAAAAATTACAGATAATCATCCCTCAATTAACGCATCTCATTTATTCTCTGAATTCATTTAATTTGAAATCATTATACAATATTTTCTATAGTATATGGCAAGTTTATATGATAATTCTATTGATATTAATTATTTTGATTTAAAACATTATTTATTTCATATATAGCTCTCAAAATAATACTTAAATTCTCTGTCTGATTTTTATCAAATAATTGTAAAGTTGCAGCCAATTTAGCATCAAACGTATATTCTTCTTTTCCAGTAATAATATAATCACAATTGACGTCTAAGGCAACACAAATATGATATAACACATCAGCTGAAAATCCTTTTTTCCCTGTCTCAATTTCATATAAAAATTTTGATGAAATGTTTGCCTTCTCAGCTAAATACTCTCTTGTATATCCTCTCATCGACCTAACTAAAAAGATACGTTCACCAGCATCAACATATATCTTTGTCATATTATGATCCCCCCAAGATTAAATTTTTAACAGTATAAAAACAAGCAAAACTTCATATAAACCTACCATTTATACTTCTTTAAAATAGATATATTAAAATATCATTTTACATAATTATACTTTATTTTCTATTAAATATTATAACTATAATTTACTTATCATTATAATAATTTTGAACTATTGATAATAGACATATATTTAAATTTTATAAAATTTCCTACAAAATTTCAAGACATTTAACTTTCGCAACAAGCACACCTTCCAGCTAATCACAACCGCTTATCTTGTTGCTTGCAATTATAAACTGCTAGCATTAAAAACTAGATAATATAGTTTTAATAAGCTACTAATATTTACAGTATACATTACCAATTTTACATTGTAAAGGAAATACATTATGTAAAAAGCACAATTTAAAAATCTAACTGCCGTTATACTTATTAACAATTTTAAACAAATCCCCAACCGTTTTAAAATTATTAGGATGTAAGTCTTCCAAACTAAATTCTATTAATAATTTTTTCTCAATTTCACATATAATCTGCACCTTTTTTATACTGTCAATTCCTAAATCTTCTGACAAACGCAAACTTTCATTTATAGTTGTTACTGTACAGTCATATTCTTCCAATATTTCACATATTACTGTTTCCACTCTGCTCATAAATCAGCAAATCCCCCTCTCAAACACTTTCTTACGCACTGTTTCCCGGCATTTTTCCAAGGAATCAATTCCTGATATAACAATACCGCCAACATCCTGTGCAATATTTATATACTCCTGCCTAAGCTTATACTGCAGTTCTATATCTATGTATCTGTCCCTCTCATGCGGCCGCTCTCTTACCCGCTTTACTGCAATATCAACAGGAACGTCAATAAAGAAACAAATATCCGGCTCTATTATATTTTCTGCTATCTCATATATCCATCTGTCATTGTCAAATCCCCTTGCCCTTAAATTTGCAAGGCAAGAGTAGAAATAACGATCGCTGATAACATTTTTCCCCTGACGAAGCAGAGGTTCTATAAAACAATTACTGTGCTGAAGACGATCGCTCGCAGCAAGCAGCGACAAGCTTCTGTATGAAAAACCTTCATGATCCTCACTGTCCATATAATTTCTAAAAATTTCTGACTTTCGCACCTCAGTTGTAGGCTGCTTAGTTAATACAACTTCGCATTGTCTTGACTTAAACTCATTGTACAAATATTGTATTAAAGTACTTTTTCCGCTTCCATCCAACCCGCAAAATGTAATTAAACATCCATTATAATTTTTCTTCTTAAACGCTAATGTCATATATTATCCCCCACTCGTAAATCTGTTAATATTTTTTGCAGCCCTTTATTATCAGGAAATTTCAATAATTGATTCATATAATTCAGACTGAAAAAACATTCCTTCTCCAATTTGTATTGCCTGACTTTATTAATAAATATTTCTGCCCATTCAAAATTTAACCTTTTAAAACAAAACAGATAGATATCCGTAAATTTATACAGTGTCCATGCCTGTCCACGCTGAATCCATAAATCATTAACAGCTTCTTTATATAAATGCACGCACAATTGTATTAAAAAATCATGCTCTTCTAATGTGTAATACCAACCGAAAGCATTTGGCATATCTTGTTTCTGACTGTTTATTTTCACTTTATCGGCAAGCATTATTTTTATTATATTATGCGTCTGTTCTGGATTTTCATTCAACGATGTATTTACATCAACCTCCATAAATTTCATGCATGGTAAATTAACTTCTTTTACAAAAGGAATAGTCTCACCCCTGTGCAGCATCGCATTTATAACCTCACTTCTGTCTGCAGCCGTAATCCTATCATTCCGTATAAACCCTTGTATAAATCCATGTTTTTTTAATAAAGCAGACAATTCTGTTACAGAATCTCTGCTTACTAATATATCTAAATCATTTGACGTTCTTGTACCTTCCGGATATAATTGTACAAGGTAAGCTCCCTTTAACGCCGCATAGGATATACCAGCTGATTGAAGTAACTTTGCAAGTTCAGACCTGCACTCAATAAATGACTGATTTTTCAGGCAGTTATATTGATAGACTGCATCCAACACTCCCCTAAATTCTCTATTTAACAATTGCAGAAATTCATTTTTTCTTAATACATAATAGGCAAGTCCGCACATACGGTTAGCGGCCAAAAGCCCAATAAAATAAGGATGCTGTTCAGTATGTCGAATCTTATATACAATCTTTTCAGCATCTGCATTGTCGGCCTTTCCAATCTCCAGTAATAACTCTTTCATTATTATAACCCTCCCCTGCAGCTATCCTAGCAGATTTCGACAAATTTTACTATTACCAGCTGTTCACGTTAATATGAACAATAAGTAAAAAAAATCTCCTGCTATACAGATGAAATCTGTAAAACAGGAGTTTATATATAATATTAATCTTCTTCTATATATTCAAGTTTGCTGACTGATACTTCATATGCAGTCCTTTTTACCGCGTCATTCTCCTCAATCTTTTTCATGTATTCCCGGCTCTGTATTCTGCCCCAGACCTGAACATGGCCGCCGACAGTAAAACCGGAAGCAAATCTGGCATTCCTTCCCCAACATATACACGGAATATAATCTGATTTACCATATGGACGATTTACTGCGATAAGTAAATCTGCAATTTCTCTTCCAAGAGGCGTCTTACGGTAAATAGGCGGCTTGCATATATAACCGTCAAGAAATATTTGATTTGTTTTCTGAGCGTCCTCTTCCTCAACAAAATCTAATTCACGAACAAAAACTGATAAAATAAGCCTGTTTTTCTTTTCCTCATGCCGGTTATATGAACGAAATTGTCCTATTGCATGTATTGTCCTTCCGACATGGTTCTCATGTACATTAAGCAAACGGTCTGACACCATGAGCGGTATTCTGTCAAGAGAGTCACTAAGTCTTTTAACTGACACTTCGGCCAAATAAAAGCCCTCTCCATACACCTCATGACTAAATACAAACTCTGTCTCAATTGTTCCAATCAATGATACCTGATTGTTTTCAATTACCTTATCCATCATAATTTTTTCTCCTTCCTCGTAAAAGGTATTTTATTTTTCATTTAGTTACTATGTTATTATATTCAGGTGCTTGTAAAAATATTCCATAAATTTTCAAAAAAAGTTTTCAACTATTAAAAAATGATAAATTGCTTGTTTTTTTCACAATGTATGATAAACTATGAAGGTATGTAATAAGAAAGGACAGATAAAAAATGAAAAGACAAGATGTTCGCAACATTGCAATTATAGCCCATGTAGACCATGGAAAAACTACTCTGGTCGATGAATTGCTTAAACAGAGCGGCGTTTTTAGAGAAAATCAGGAAGTAGCCGAGCGAGTTATGGATTCCAACGATATTGAAAAAGAACGCGGAATCACTATTTTATCTAAAAACACCGCTGTGTACTATAAAAATATTAAGATAAATATAATTGACACACCTGGACATGCTGATTTTGGCGGGGAGGTAGAACGCGTGCTCAAAATGGTTGACGGAGTTATTTTAGTAGTCGACGCTTTTGAGGGACCTATGCCGCAGACTAAGTTTGTACTAAAAAAAGCATTGGAACTTAACCTGCCGGTAATATGCTGTGTAAATAAAATTGACCGCCCAGAGGCAAGACCTGCCGAGGTTGTTGACGACGTTTTAGAACTGTTTCTTGATCTGGACGCCTCTGACGAACAGCTTGACTGCCCATTTGTGTTTGCCTCTGCTAAAGCCGGACATGCTATTTTGGAATTAGATGAACGTCCAAAAGATATGACCCCACTGTTTGAGACAATAATAAACTATATTCCATGCCCTAAAGGAGATGAAACTGCTGGAACTCAAGTACTAATCAGTACAATTGACTATAATGAATATGTAGGAAGAATCGGAATCGGTAAAGTAGACAATGGCACTATCTCCATAAACCAGAACGCTGTTTTAGTTAATGCACATGAACCAGATAAGATGCAGAAAGTTAAAATAAGCAAACTTTATGAGTTTGACGGACTAAATAAAGTTGAGGTAGAATCAGCAACAATTGGTTCTATCGTAGCAATTTCTGGTATTTCAGATATTCATATTGGAGATACTATCTGTTCTGTTGAAAATCCTGTAGCTATACCATTTCAAAAAATTTCCGAGCCAACTATTTCTATGCAGTTTTTAGTAAACGACAGTCCAATGGCAGGTCAGGAAGGTAAATTTGTAACTTCAAGGCATTTACGCGACAGACTTTTTAAAGAGTTAAATACAGACGTCAGTCTACGGGTTGAGGAAACTGAAAATGCAGACTGTTTTAAAGTTTCAGGACGAGGCGAACTGCATTTATCTGTCCTAATCGAAAATATGCGCCGTGAAGGATATGAATTCTCAGTAAGCAAAGCACAAGTATTATTTAAAGAGGATGATAACGGAAAACAGCTTGAACCTATGGAACTGGCTTATATTGACATTCCAGAAGAATTTTCTGGAACTGTAATAGATAAACTCAGCCAGAGAAAAGGCGAACTTCAGTCTATGTCACCTGCATCAGGCGGTTACACAAGGCTTGAGTTCTTAATACCGTCCAGAGGTCTTATTGGCTACAGAGGCGAATTTATGACAGACACAAAAGGAAATGGAATTATAAATACTATTTTTAACGGTTATGACAGCTACCGCGGCGATATTCAGTACAGAAAACAAGGTTCTCTGATTGCATTCGAAGCAGGGGAAGCAATCACTTACGGTCTGTTTAATGCCCAGGAAAGAGGCACACTCTTTATCGGTCCCGGAGAGAAAGTTTATTCTGGTATGGTTGTAGGACAGAATGGCAAGGCAGAAGATATAGAATTAAACGTATGTAAGAAAAAGCAGCTTACTAACACCCGCGCTTCTGGATCAGACGACGCATTAAAACTGACTCCTCCGAAAATTTTAAGCCTTGAACAATGTCTTGAATTTATCGACGATGATGAGCTTCTGGAGATAACTCCTGAGAATCTTCGTATACGAAAGAAAATTCTTGACCCGCTTATGAGAAAGAGAGCATCAAGAAACAATTAATAATACATTTACCTTTTTTAAGGAGTGAGAAAAATGATAATCGAAAAACCTTCATTTGAGATTTTAAGCACCGATACTTATGAAGATATGATAGCCAGAGTCGAGATGGCAGGACGGGTATGCTATAAGAGCGAAAGCAATATAAGTGAAGGCACTGCCGCCGCTTTTATAAAGAACATTCTAAAAAGAGGACATGAATCAGTTATTGAACACGCATCAATAACAGCACGTGTTATATGTGACCGAGGCGTAACTCATGAGATAGTACGCCACAGAGTGGCAAGTTACAGCCAAGAAAGCACCCGATACTGCAACTATTCTAAAGATAAATTTGACAATCAAATCCGCTGTATAGATATTGCAACAGGATTTGAATATAATTTAAATGATGAGACCGACAAAAAAAAGTATGAGATATGGAAGCAGGCAATGGAAGATGCAGAGAGACATTATTTTGATATGTTAAATCTGGGCGCTAAGCCGCAGGAAGCGAGAAGCATCCTTCCTAATTCATTAAAAACTGAGCTAATTATTACTATGAACATACGTGAATGGAGACATTTTTTCAAACTCAGAGCTGACGCTTTCGCACATCCTCAAATGAGAGAACTGGCAAGAATGATGCTTGTCTGTTTTATAGAAAAATACCCGATATTTTTTGAAGACTTAGATAAACTTGCATAGATGTAAGTATTTAAGTTTGACAGCCCAAGAAGCTGCATCTATGCTTCTTGCGGCATCTGTCATCAAATGCAAATCAATCTTTATATTGTCATTAATTTATACAAATAGGCTCTTATGCTTTTACTAAATTGATTTAATTGCATTATTAAATTTACAAAAATAATGAGATTATCAGATAATAACAGCATTTCATTATTATATTGCGGTCATATATATTCCAAAACAATATATTATTTACAAATACTATTATCTGATAATCCCATATAAACATACTTATTAATTTTGTTAACTATTTCTTCATCTTTGGATTAAATACAAGTGAGGCAATATAACCAAAAACAAGAGCTGCGCTTATTCCTACCGCACTTGCTTTAAAACCTCCCATAAATATACCTATAAATCCATTTTCATCAATAGCTTCTTTTACTCCTTTCCAGAGTACATTTCCAAAACCAAAGAGCGGCACGCTTGCACCTGCACCCGCAAACTCCATAAACGGCTTATATATTCCTATTGCACCAAGCACGCACCCTGAACACACAAGAAGAACCATTATCCTTCCCGGCATTAATTTAGTTCTGTCCATCAATATTTGAACAAGCGCACATATTGCACCTCCGATTAAAAATGCTTTAACAAATTCCATTACTTCTCCTTCTTCCCAATCAATTTTTTTAAGAAAATCAGATGTGTTCTAAAACTACTCCATGTGCTATACCTGGAACGCTTAGACCTTCATTATAACTTGTCGTACTTAAAAGAGCTCCTGTAGGAACAAATAATACTCTCTTCCAGTCTCCAGTCTTTAGTTTTGGAATAATATAACCTGACAGAATTGTAGCTGCGCATCCGCATCCGCTTCCTCCACAGTGTACATCCCCATCACCAAAAGAAGTATCTATTTCTTCTACATTAAATTTCTGAATCGCACATGTAGCCTCTCCCGGCTTGACAACTTGTCCGTCCTCTAAAATCTTCTCATTTACACCGAACATCTCTATTCCGCAGTCCATATGTTTGCTCTTAATATCAACACCTTTTTTCTTAAGCAAATCATACAATATTTTTGCTCCTACTGCCCCTAAATCTCCGGTAATTATTTTATCATAGTCATCAGGGCTGCGACCAAAATCAACGAAATTATTATATATCGTATCAGCTGCGGCTGGGGCCATACAAGCGCCCATATTCATTGAATCTTTTATTCCGTAATCAACAATTTTACCAGTAGTAACACCTGTGATGCGTATTTTGCTGCGCTTCTTTCCAATAAGGAAAGCTCCGCTTCCTGTAACCGTCCATGTTGAAGAAAGCGGTCTTTGATTTCCATACTCTAGAGGAAAACGAAACTGTTTTTCAGCTCCCCCAAAATGACTTGAAGTTACCGCTATACTTGTATCTGCATAACCTGCAGCTACAGTCATAGAGGCAACCATTATACTTTCGCCTGAAGTTGAACATGCTCCATACAAACCAATAAGCGGAATGTTAAACGAACTTAAACCAAATGAACTTGCTATTGTCTGTCCGAGCAAATCACCAGCAAAAATGTATCTTATATCTGATGAAGATAATTTCGATTTCTCTAATACAGATTGAACAGCTTTTTTCTGAAACTGGCTCTCTGCTTCCTCCCAAGTATCTTGTCCGAAATACGGGTCCTCCTCTATTTCATCAAAATAGTTTTTCATAGGACCCTCGCCCTCTTTCTTACCGACGATTGAGTGAGTCTCAATAAGATAAGGCGCCTCTTCAAATTGTAAACTTTGTTTTCCTACCTGTGCAGACATATATTTATTTCCTTCCTATATAAAGTGTATATTTTATTTTCTTATACAACTCATTTATGCAACTGATATAAAAAACATACAACAAAATGTGTTGTATTTTATTGTTAGTTTTTAATTATTGTCTTCATTATTTAAATAATTATGTAACATTAATTTATTTGAACATATTTTTTTCACATTTATTCCACTTTTTTTCCATATTTTAAAGTTAATATGTAATAGTCATAAAGAAAAGCGCAATCTAAGTTTTTTCGTTTTTGCTTTATTTCATACTACTTTTTTCTTTTTTTCATACGGTTTTACTGAAAAGTGCAACCTTTAGGATTTTTCCTAAAACAAACAGCCGGAGTTCACACTCCGGCTCTTCTCCCCTATATATAGTATATATAAGCTCTTCTTTCTTTAATACAATTAAGATAATTATTCATTTATATTATTAATATTGACGAATTGTATCCTCTTCCTCAGTTGTACTTTTATCAATAGCTTTAATCTCCACCTCATAACTATAATTGTCATTTACTCTGACTAAAGCTTTTTCACCAACTTTTTTTCCAAGAATAGCAACGCCAAGAGGAGATTCTGTACTTATATACCCTCTAAGGGAATTACCTCTTATACTTGTCACCAACTTAAACACTTCTGTTGAATCATCTTCTTCTATATAAATAGTAACTGTATTATTAAGTCCGACTTCATCATCTGAAGAAGCATCCTCTATGATCTCAGCATTTTTTAGTATTTTCTCTAAATAACGTATGCGGCTTTCATTCTGATTTTTAAATTTCTTTGCTGCATGATACTCAAAATTTTCACTTAAATCTCCATGAGACCTTGCTTCTTTCACATCTTCTATTGCTTCATGCCTCACTACTAATTTTCTGTGTTCTATCTCTGCTTCAATTTTCTCAACATCGCTTTTTGTCAGTTTCTCACCCATAAAGATATCCTCCAACCTTATTTAAATTTGCTTTTTCCACCAATTCACTATATTATAGAATAAATCCCTATTTTTCTCAACTGTTTCCTTATTAATATTAATTACTAATAAAGAATCAAACACCCGAAAGCAGAATATTAAACGTTTAACACTTACCATATTCATTAAATATCAATGCATACATAGCTATTTTCCTCTTTACACCCATGAATAAACTAATCAGAATGAATTTTTTTCAACTTATACAGCAAATTTATTGACTATTTTAATGAGTCTAATACAATTATAAACATTTTATAAATTCAGTTTATAATCAGTTTATAACTTTATTAAATTTCTATAAACTAATTATATATTTTACATAATATTTGTGTTTTTTCCATTGACCTTTAGAAAAAGAGTGGTAGAATATAGATGTAAGGAAATTTAAGAATAAAAGTGACGGCTATATAGATTTGCCGTCAAAAAGAACAGGAGGATGCAAACCAATGATTCAGAGAGATGAATGGAATGGCTTTGAAGGAAGAAAATGGAAAGATGAAGTAGATGTTAGAGACTTTATCCAGAATAATTACACACCTTATGACGGCGATGAGTCTTTTTTAGAGGGACCAACTGATGCCACTAACAAACTTTGGGGTGTTTTACAGGGATTGCAGAAAGAAGAGAGAGCTAAGGGCGGTGTCCTTGATATGGATACTGAAATAGTTTCCTCTATTACATCTCATAAACCGGGATATATAAGTGAAGCAGACAAAGATCTTGAACAGATTGTAGGTCTTCAGACAGACAAACCGCTGAAACGTGCATTTATGCCTTATGGTGGTATTAAAATGGCTGAACAGTCATGTACAACTTATGGCTATACACCAAACCCTAAATTACATGAAATTTTTACAAAATATCATAAGACACATAATCAGGCAGTTTTTGATGCCTACACACCAGATATGAAAAAAGCCCGCCACGCACACGTAGTAACAGGTCTTCCTGATACTTATGGACGCGGACGTATTGTAGGCGATTATCGTCGTGTTGCTCTTTATGGAATTGATTTTCTAATTGAGCAGAAACAGCTTGATTTTGACAACTGCGGATGCGGTGTTATGACAGACGATATCATTCGTCTTAGAGAAGAAATTACAATGCAGATTAACTGCTTAAAAGAAATGAAAGTATTAGCTGAGAGCTATGGATTTGATATTTCAAAACCTGCTAAAAATGCTAAAGAAGCTGTACAGTGGTTATATTTCGGTTATCTTGCAGCAATTAAGACTCAAAACGGTGCTGCAATGAGTGTTGGACGTATTTCTACATTCCTTGACATCTACATTCAGAGAGATTTAGAAAACGGTGCAATTACAGAGAAGGAAGCACAAGAATTAATTGACCACTTAGTTATGAAATTCCGTATGGTTAAATTTGCTCGTATTCCTTCTTACAATGAACTGTTTTCTGGTGATCCTGTATGGGCTACACTTGAAGTTGCAGGTCTTGGTATGGATGGACGTTCTCTTGTTACAAAGAACTGCTTCCGTTTCTTACACACATTAGAGAACATGGGTCCTTCACCTGAACCTAACTTGACAGTACTTTATTCATCAAGACTCCCTGAGAAGTTTAAGAAATATGCTTCACATATTTCTATCAAAACTAGCTCAATCCAGTATGAAAATGATGATGTTATGCGTCCAGTATGGGGTGACGATTATGCTATCTGCTGTTGTGTATCTGCTACACAGACTGGTAAGGAAATGCAGTTCTTCGGAGCAAGAGCAAATCTTGCAAAATGTCTCCTCTATGCTATCAACGGTGGTGTTGATGAGAAATTAAAAGAGCAGATTGCTCCTAAATATGCTCCTATTACTTCTGAATACCTTGATTTTGATGAAGTTATGGAAAAATATGATGTTATGATGGATTGGTTATCAGGTTTATATGTAAATGTACTTAACTTAATCCATTATATGCATGATAAATACTACTATGAAGCAGCAGAACTCGCTCTTATCGATACAGATGTAAAGAGAACATTTGCTACTGGTATTGCTGGATTCTCACATGTTGTTGATTCATTATGTGCAATTAAATATGCAAAGGTTAAAGCAATCCGCGACGAAGATGGTCTCGCAGTTGATTATGAAATTGAAGGAGACTTCCCTCGCTACGGTAATGACGATGACCGCGCTGACGATATTGCTGTATGGCTTCTTAAAACATTTATGAAAAAAGTCGCTAAACATCACACATATCGTAATTCAGAGCCTTCAACATCTATCCTTACAATCACATCAAACGTAGTTTATGGTAAAGCTACAGGTGCTCTTCCTGATGGAAGACCTGCCGGAGAACCATTATCACCTGGTGCAAACCCATGTTATGGTGCTGAAAAAAATGGTCTGTTAGCTTCACTTAACTCATTGACAAAATTACCATATGAATATGCTCTTGACGGTATATCAAATACACAGACTATTCACCCAGATACTCTCGGACATGATGATGCTGAAAGAGTTAACAATCTTGTCAATGTACTTGATGGTTACTTTGACCAAGGTGCACATCACTTAAATGTTAATGTGTTTGGAATTGAAAAATTAAAAGATGCTATGGAACATCCTGAAAAACCGGAATATGCTAACTTTACAATTCGTGTATCTGGTTATGCTGTTAAATTTATCGACTTGACACGTGAACAGCAGTTAGACGTTATCGCTCGTTCATGTCATAAATCAATGTAATTATGGAAGGGATTATACATTCTACAGAGTCGTTTGGCTCTGTAGACGGTCCCGGAATCCGCTTTATAATCTTTCTTCAGGGCTGCAAAATGAGATGCCAGTTCTGTCATAATCCTGACACTTGGAATATGAATTCCACTGACTCATTTAAAGCAACGCCTGAAGAAATGCTTTCCACAGCTCTTAAATACAAGAGTTACTGGAAAGAAAAAGGCGGTATTACTGTAAGCGGCGGAGAACCATTGTTACAGATTGACTTTCTACTTGAACTGTTTCGCCTTGCAAAGAAAAAGAGAATTAACACATGTATTGACACATCTGGTAATCCTTTTACTTTTGAGCAGCCTTTTTTTGGCAAATTTGAAGAGCTGATGAAATATACTGATTTGCTTTTATTTGACATTAAGCATATTGATTCAGAAGCTCATAAAAAACTTACAGCTTGTCCAAATGAACATATTTTAGCTCTTGCTAAATATTTATCCGACATTGATAAACCTGTTTGGATCAGGCATGTACTTGTTCCTGGAATCAACTCAAGCGATGATCATTTAAGCAGACTGGACACATTTCTAAAGACACTTAAAAATATCAAGAGAGTCGATATTCTTCCATATCATACCTTTGGTATAGGTAAATGGGAGATATTAGGAATTCCTTATCAGCTTAATGATGTCAATCCACCATCAGATGAGTTGGTTGCTCATGCAAAAGAAATGCTGCATGTAGATGAATATACAGATTATCTGAAATAATATATTATTTTATGATAACATAGAAAAAGAGCTGTCGGATTATGCAAATCTATCTGCAATATATTTGGCAGATAATGTTAAGCATAATTTTCCGACAGCTCATTATATTAGTTATAAATTTATTATTAATATTCTATATACTAAATATCATATATTTATTTATCTTATCTCTTTATATTTTTATTTTCTTTGTCAAATCTCTAAGCAGTCTCGTACTATTTTGCACTTTATCCATTATCTCTGCTGTAGTTCCCGCTTCTGCTAACATACTATCAGTGTTTACTGCAATATCGTTAATTCCATTTACTCCGCTTATATTTACAGCATTTATATCACTGACTGACTCTGTCATAACACTAATCGAATTTTGTAATTCCTCTGCAGCTGCATTAATAGAGTCAACTAATTTCTCAATTTCATTGGCATCATTATAATACTGCTCTCCTGCATCTACCATAGACTTATAATCACTCACTAAAGTATCTTCAATAAATTTTAAACTTTTCTCTGAATTTTCTGCAAGATTATGAACTGCATCTATTACCTCTCTTGTCACGTTCAATATAGACGTAACAGTGTTCTCTGAATTTTCTGCAAGCTGCCTTATCTCATCTGCCACAACAGTAAATCCTCTGCCAAACTCTCCTGCACGTGCGGCCTCAATTGAAGCGTTAAGCGCAAGCAAATTTGTCTGTGAAGATATCTCTAATATAGCCCCTGACAGCTCTTCTATACGATTTACTGCGTTTGATTTTTCAATAGCAGTACGAATACCATCATTTATAGTCCTAGTAATTTCAAATGCATCTGACTCAGATTTTATTGCACTTTTCTTTAATATCTCTGCCCTTCTGCTTATATCTGAACTAATACGTTTACCATTTTCCATCTCACTATTAATAGAAAAAACTGCATCATTAATGTGTGAAGCATTTTTATTAATTACATCTGCACTTGTTGCCGTCTCCTGCATAACTGCAACTCTGTCAGCAGTAAGTATATTTACTTCATCTATTTTATAAACTAAATCACTTAATTTCACACTTGAATTTTCTATATTTAATTTCATTTCTTCGGTTTCATCAATTATTTCTTTTAATACATGTTTTACATTGTGCTGCATACTATCAACTGAAGCGGCTAGTACACCTATCTCATCCCTTCTTATTAGCAAGGAATGTGGTATTTCACCTGAAAAGTCAGAATCCCCAACTTTTTTCAATACTTCTACAATACTTTTTATAGGTTTTGTAATATATAGTGTAAGCGGAATAATTAAAACCGCGGCAAATGCAAAGCAAATAATTGTTACAATTAATATTTTAAAGATTAATGAATTGACTGTTTTTAAATAATCCGACTGAGGCATATAACAAATAGTGTTCATTGTTTCACCCTTACAGAAATAGCCAACATTTTTAATATCTTTAAAAACAAAATCTACATTTCCACTGTCTGATGATAAAATTTGTGAAAACATTTTATTAGTGTCTTCATTCACTTCTGTAAAATTAACCTTTAAAATATCTTCTTCATTCTGACTTGCTATAACGATTCCTTGATTATCAACAATTAATGTATGTATATTTTTTGAATCTAATGTATCTAAAATAGTATTCGTCATAACTGCTAAATCAATGGAATTATTGATTGTTCCAACTACCGCTCCGCTTTCAGGGTCCAATATTGCATATGATATAACATATACTGGTCTTCCTGTTATTGGAGATATATTGTTACCAATATATTCGCCGCTCTCCACACATTCTTCATACCACTGCTCACCTGTAACATCATGGAGTGTGCTTCCAGATAACCCGTCTACTATACCTGTTGTATTACATGTAATAAATAAATTTTCATATAGACCTTCTGCTCCATTAAAAATTTCCGTCACATATTCTTGTAGTTTTATATTCTCTTCCTTATTAAGCATGTTATTCCTGCTCTGACTAGCAACAATTTCGGCTATATAAGGGGACTGAGCAATAGACTTTGTCAGTGCTTTCTGATTTTGTATTATACAATTAACTTCTTTCATCTTTTCTGATGATATTATTGAAAGATCATCATTCGTTGTTTCCCGCAATTTACTTCGAACCGAGATAACTGTTGACAATGAAGTAAGCGTCAACGGAAAAGCCATACACAATACTGCAGTTATAAGTATTGTAAAGAACAGGCTGATCATACCTTTTTTTCTTTTCTCTATCGTATTTTTACGCATTATTATTCCCCTTTCGTTTACCATAGGGTAAACCATATTTAAAAGCTAAGCTTTTTCTCAGGCTCACAAAAGCATATATTTAAAATGCTTTCTGTGAATAATCAAAAACCTCGCCACAGGCTGACGAGGTATCTGAGCATTTATTTATTATAATACTTTTATCCCATTCTTTCAATAAAATTAAATATTTATATTTACATCCAATTAAAAAGTTTACAAATCCAGTAGATAAGACCTAAAACCCAGCTTGTAAATATACCATACAAAACTACAGGACCTGCTATTGTAAATATTTTACAGCCTATACCAAATACCTGTCCCTCTTTTTTATATTCAATCGCAGGTGAAGCGACGCCATTGGCAAAGCCGGTAATCGGAACTAACGCCCCTGCACCGCCAAACTTTGCTATAGGTGCAAAAAGATTAAATCCGGTTAATACAATACTGAGCAATATCAAAATAAGACTGCACCACGATGCGCCGATATCTTTTTCCAATCCAAGTTTATCACCAGCATATAAAATGCCCTGTCCCATAGTACATATAATCCCTCCAATCAAAAAAGCTTTTGCCATATTTTTCGGCAAATTATGTTTTGGAGTTATATCTTCTATATATTCCTGGTACTGCTGTTTCTCTTTCTCTTTACTATCCATTAATATCACCTTTCTTCCAAACTATTGTTATATAACAGTAGAATTATAATTTGTATTACGTTTTTATTTTACTGTTTGATAAATCTATTGATAATTTATAAATTATTTCCCCAGCCATTATAAAAATAAATTAACGCTCCAACCAATTTTCCAATTCCAATAAAACAGACTGTTACACCTATTCCATATTTTAGTTTCAGTCTTCTGAAACCCACTGAAAAAACACTTAGCATTTCTGCCAATGCCATATGCAGCCATCCAACATACATACCAGAAGCTATTCCAAATAATACTATTCCAACTATACCAAGAGGTACTGACAGCGAAAATAAGGCAACTATATTACCGCAGATACCACCTAAAACAATAGCCGTCTCCAACCATGTAATTTCTTTTGCCGTTCTAGCCATCTCCACAAGTCTTGTAAATACTCCTATTTTTACTAACAGTGCAAATGTCCCTCCTGCTACCGCTACTCCACCGGCAAAACCAATTATGGAAAACAGTATGTTAATCCACATCTATCATCGACTCCTCTCTTGTACACGTATCTATAAGCATTGAATTGACATCATTTTCATACTTTTTCATCTCAATTTCCAGAGGTGTTGGATCAACAGTAAGTTTTCTTCCAAAAATATGATTAAAAAATCCGATGATACCAACAGCAATTCCTATTGAATATGATATCTCAAGAGGTGTGAAACCATTGCTTTCCTTTCCTGTAAACTGTTCATATACTTGTTTAAATACTTCTGCCACTCCAACATCATTGTTAAATGTCATAATTGTAAAAGCTGCTCCAAAAAACGCAGCAATACATACGGCGGCAATTTTTAAAACCTGAGCTGCAACGTTTGTTTTTTTGGGAGCACGATAAGTAAGTAAAAACTGTGATTCACCAATATTGACTATCTCTAATGCCGGATATACTTCATGAATTTTTTCTATAATTGCCAGAACTGATATAACATATCTTCCATATGATTTATCTTTGATATTTATAATTTTAACTGTTTTTAACCTGCTGATTATTTTTTTATCCGAACAACTCATTTTTGCTATATCATCGAGAGTTACACTCTGAACATCAAGCTCCACTGACTGTCCAATATTCAAATATAATGGTTCCATATCTGCCTCCAATAAAATAACATTATACAAATTTTTTCGTACTTAATTATATATTTCACAGTAAATAGGTAATACTTTGATTTTATAAACAATATTATTACTTATATCAATATAAAATATTCTACTGAAGGACATTTTTTTAATAAAAGAGCCGGCAGCCAACCAGTTAGTCCTGACAATAAATTATCATTATACATACAATAGAAACAAGCTTTCTATTGTTATAAGCGTCTGGTTTGTATATGCCTGGCTCATTGTTCATGAAAATAGACCCCTTAACTTTCTTAAAATTTTCTTTTCCAAACGTGAAACCTGTACTTGACTTATCCCCATTGTAGCTGCAATCTCTGTCTGAGTTTTCTCCTGAAAATATCTCATTTCAATCAAAAATCGCTCATCTTCTTCAAGACTGTCAAGCAACTGCCCTGTAACAATTTCATTAATACACTGCTCCGCCTGATTTTTTTCTTCAACAAGCTTGTCCACTAAATGCATCTCTTTTCCATCACCTGAACTAATGGGCTTATAAATTGATTCAACTTCCATTGACGCTTCAAGCGCCACTACAATTTCCTCCATTGCAATTCCTACTTCTTCAGCTATTTCTTCAACTGTAGCTTCTCTGCCAAGCTTAGTGTTTAATACATCTGACGCCCGTTTTATTTTCCAGCTGTTTTCTTTAATGCTGCGGCTAACCTTAATCATTCCATCATCTCTGAGAAATCTTTTTATCTCCCCGGTAATCATAGGCACAGCATAAGTTGACAGTTTTACATCCATTTCCAAATCAAATTTATCAATTGCTTTCATAAGACCTATACATCCTATCTGGAATAAATCTTCTGCCTCGTATCCTCTGCCTAAAAAACGCTTGACAATGCTCCACACTAATCCAAGATTGTCCTCTACAAGTTTATCTCTTGCGCCTTTCTCTCCTGTATGAGCCCGCTTGATTAAGCCAATTGTCTCTTCCATCTAGATTCCCTCGCTTTATGTTAGCCCGATTATTTTTTTCATCTTAATAGTTGTCCCTTTCAAAGGCTCTGATACTACTTCAAGTTCGTCCATAAATGCTTCCATAAAAGCGAATCCCATACCTGAACGTTCTTCTGAAGGTTTAGTTGTAAACAAAGGCTCCATGGCCTGTTTTACATTTTCTATGCCTTTTCCTTTATCTGAAATTTCCACATAAAATTCATTTGCTGAGATTTTGCAATAAATATGTATTTTTTCTATACTATTTTCATATCCATGTATTATACAGTTTGTCACTGCCTCTGACACTGCAGTCTTCACATCTGCAACCTCCTCAAGCGTCGGATTAAGCTGTGTTAAAAATGCTGCCACAGTCACGCGAGCAAATCCTTCGTTATTTGAAATACTGTCAAATTCCAAACTCATCTCGTTATCTCTTTGCATAATATCCTCCTTATAATTATCAGTTTCCGCTTATTGTAATAAATTTATCCACACCAGACATTCTCATCATTTTTATAATATTGTCAGATACGTTTACAACTGATATTCTGCCGCCAATATACTGCACCATCCTATATCTTCCCAACAGCAGTCCTATACCTGAACTATCCATAAATTCAGTATTATTAAAATCAAATATAATATTGGCTACACAATCATATTCAATTTTTTTGTCAATTTTGTTCTTTATCTCATCTACTGAGTGATGATCAATCTCCTTTGGCATACGGATTAATAATCCTTTTTTTGTCTGCTCATACATCTCTTTCATAAAAACACCTGCTTTCAATTTTTTCTTTAATATATAAAAAAAGATAACAATGTATTAATGTAAATTTACATTGTTATCTTTAGTAAAATTCATGTCGTAAAACTTTTTTCTAATATTTCTGTTGTAATATATAATAAATCTCAAAATTTTATGATATTTTAACGTCCCTGTATCTGTCCTAACGCTCTGTTTACATCATTTACATGCTTTCCTGTAGGATAATGCTGAAGATAATTGTTATACATTTGAACAGCTTCATCATTTGCACCTTTTTTCTGCATAGCTGCTGCACAATTATAAATAGCATCTTCATTTGCACCGTCAACACTTAACACCTGTTGATAATATTTAATCGCCTCGTCTGGATTATTTCTGGACTTATATTGTCTCTCCGCCTCCTGCATTATCTGTGGAAGACACTTATCATAGAGTTCCTGCCACGAAGCCTTTGCCGCATCTGGAAGCACATCTTTATTTACAGTTACCAGTGTTGCAAATGAAGCTGCCACATCAGCATTTATAAACTTCTTCTCTGCTTCCACTAAATTGACAAGACCCGGAATTATACCTGAATCCCCTTCATAGTTTGCAAGCTGAGCATTTGTGGAATCTATCTGCCCCTTTATCTGTTCAAGCTGACTATTCAATGAATCAATCTCCGCCTTCTTTTCCTGCAGTTCTTCATAACTCTCGTTTTCTTTTGTTTTATATTTATCTTTTACTATCTGTGACTGGGTAGGAACAATTAAGAAATATGTTACCGCAGCACCTATTACAAGACCAATTATAATATTTATAATTGTCCAAAGACCATTATTTTCTTTAACATTGGTAGGCTGAATAATCATCTCATTTCCACTGTGATATTCCACTTTATCCTGAGATTTCTTAATAAGCTTGACTCCCTCGTCACTTCTGAGTGCAGTTTTGCTTGACCGTCCTGAACCCCCTGTAATTTCATTGATTAAATGGAGTGTTGTAGTATTAGTTCTGTCTATTTTTTGCGCCAGCTGCAGCTGCTTGTATGCCTTGTCATAATCTTCATCCTTCATATATAACAGTGCAAGAAGCTGATACCCCTGTACAAGATGTGTGTTTACTGACAACAGCTTTTTTAGCTGAATTACCGCTAAATCAAAACCTTCCTGCCTGCAGTAATCAAGGCAGAGATTATATTTTCTGATTGTCTGATTGATAGAGTCTAATTTCCCCTGATTAGAAGACAGAGTTTTAATATAATCCTCAGCAATATTTTTTTCTGACTGTATATTAGCGCTTATTATCCACTGACCTAAAGCAGAAACCGTTTCGCCTATTTCAAAATATATTAAACCCAGCAAATTTCTTGCCGGTATATTATTTTTATTAAATTTTAACGATCTTTTAAGACTTACTATTGCTCCTGACAAGTCTCTTACTTTTGCTTTTCCAAGTCCATCATTGTAATAAAGATTAGACAGACCTAATATTTTTTTATAAACGGCAACATCAGCTCCACAGCTGGTACAATAGCCTTTCTCTGACAATTCCGCATTACATTTATAACAAAACATATGTTCACCCAATCCTTTAAAAAATCACTATTGTTTTTCTTCTTTCTCTTCCATTATTGCTTTCATAATGTCTGTCATATCTGTTAAATCCTGATCATAAATAGTATTTTCTAAATCATCTATCTCTGTGCTTGGATGAAATTTCTTTAATTCTTCTTCAAAATTAATCATTTTTCTAATCTCCCTTATATAGTGAAATTATTTCACTGACCAAATAAAGTGAACCCGTGGCGAAAATTATCGCATCGCCATAATTTTTTATATGTTGTTCTGCCAATAAAACAGCTTGGGAAACTTCTCTCTCAACATATATCTTCCCATTATAATGTATATCAAATAAATCCTTTAACTCTTCAATAATCACTCTGCGGTTTACAGAGAGTTCTGTAATTATTACCTCTTTAATCGTAAGTTCTGTACATAATTTTTCAACCATTTCAAAATAATTTTTATCTGAAACTGCAGAAAAAAGGAGCAGTATATTTTTGTCTTTAATTTTAAGAGAATTAACAACACTCTCTATACCTGCTCTATTATGTGCTCCATCTATTAAAAAATATGGCTTAATCCATTCCATTCTTCCATGCCATACTGTATCCTCAATACCATACTTAATAATATAATCGTCTATTTTATCTTTCAATATATGCAAAATCAATACTGCAATATAAACATTTTTAGTCTGATACAATGCGTTTGAATTCAAATTTATACATATAGATTTATCATAACCATATTTAATCAAAAAATCAATATGTTTCTCACTAATTTTTAATATTTTAACATTTTTTTCATAAACAGGCAGTGTTTGTGAACAATTTATTGTTGCTTTTTTTTCTATTACTGTCTTTACAATTTCATTATCACCGTCAAACACAACAGGCACACCATGTTTTATAATTCCGGCTTTCTCATATGCAATCTCACTTATCGTCTCACCCAGATATTGTGTATGATCATAACTAATAGATGTTATCGCAGTAACAAGCGGTTTTTCTACAATATTAGTTGCATCTAACCTGCCTCCAAGACCAGTCTCTAATATAATATAATCAAGTTTAAATTTACTGAATATAACACATGCCATTGCGAAAATAAACTCAAAAAAAGCGGGATGAGTGCATCCTCGCTGTGTTCTTTTATCAACAAATTCTTTTACCTCTGTAAATGCCTCCAAAAAAATATCATTGCTTATCTCTTCACCGTCAATTCGGATTCTTTCATTTATTGATATAAGATGGGGAGACGTAAACATCCCCACCTTATAACCTGCTCTAACAAGACATGACTGCACAAATGCACAGACAGAACCTTTTCCGTTTGTTCCGGCAACATGAATTACATTATTAAGTTTTTCAAACTTCCCCAGCTCATGAAAGAAAGATTTTGTGTTGTCAAATGAATTCTTTTTTGCAAACGCAGGAATTTTTAATAAATATTCAACTGCCTGTTCATAATTATATACACTCATACTTATTATCCAATCTATTATTTAATTTGTGTAAGCTGCTCAAGACGCTGCTTAACCTGTTCCATCATCTGTTCATACTTCTCAAGTTTTTCTCTCTCCTCAGCAACTTTCTGCTCAGGAGCCTTGCTCATAAACTTCTCATTATTTAACATTCCGTTTGAGCGGGCAAGTTCTTTTTTCAGTCTCGCTTCCTCTTTGCTTAACCTGTCAATCTCTTTTTCAATATCAACCATCTCGGCAAACGGCATATATATTACTGCATTCGGAATAACAGTTGACACAGCGTCATCATCAATACCGCTCTTATCCGCCTGAATATTAAGCTGACTTGCTTTACAGAGCGCCTCTATATATTCTCTGCAAAGCTCATATGTCTCTCGTAATTCACGCTCCTCTGAAACTATATTTATCTGAATTTTTTTGCTTGGAGCGACATTCATCTCTGAACGGATATTACGCACAGAGCGGACTACTTCCTTAACAGCTTCAATAGCTTCTGCATCTGCAAAATCCCAATCTGCGTTATATATAGGCCATGATGAAATCATTATTGATTCATCTTTTGTAAGATTTACATAAATTTCCTCCGTTATAAACGGCATATATGGGTGCAGCAGCTTTAACGCGCCTGTAAGCACTGTTTTCAGCGTCCAGAGGGCTGCATCTCTTGACTCTTTGTCACTGCTGTTAAAACGAATTTTTGAGAGTTCTATATACCAATTACAGAAATCTTCCCAAATAAAATCATAAAGCTTCGCAACTGCAACGCCAAGTTCAAATTTATCCATATTTGCTGTAACTTCTGAAACTAACTTATTATATTTTTTCAGAATCCATTTATCCGCCAACTTCAATGTTTCAACCGGAACTTCATCAACTGCATCCTCGTCCATATTCATCATTATAAACCTAGACGCATTCCATACCTTATTTGCAAAATTTCTGCTCGCCTCAACTCTCTCCCAGTAGAACCGCATATCATTTCCAGGCGCATTTCCAGTGACAAGTGTCAGTCTGAGTGCGTCCGCCCCATACTTATCAATAACTTCAAGCGGATCTATTCCGTTGCCAAGTGATTTACTCATTTTCCTGCCCTGTGAATCACGTACCAAACCATGGATTAACACTGTATCAAACGGTACCTCTCCTGTCTGTTCCAGTCCGCTGAACATCATTCTCATAACCCAGAAAGGAATTATATCATAGCCGGTAACTAAAGTACTTGTCGGATAGAAATAATCTAAATCTTCTGTCTTTTCCGGCCAGCCAAGTGTTGAAAAAGGCCATAAAGCAGAACTAAACCACGTATCTAATGTATCTGGATCCTGTCTCATTTGTTTACCGCATTTTGTACAACACGGATTATCATCTTTGGAAACAATCAACTCACCGCAGTCATCACAATAAAATGCCGGTATTCTATGTCCCCACCATAATTGTCTTGAAATACACCAATCACGGATATTTTCTAACCAATGGAAATATATCTTTTCAAAATGAGAAGGCACAAATTTAGTGTCGCCTTTTTTTACTGCCTCAATTGCAGGTTTTGCCATCTCCTTCATCTTTACAAACCATTGTGTTGAAACTCTAGGTTCAACTGTAGTGCCGCAGCGATAACATGTTCCAACATTATGACTGTAATCTTCTATCTTTACTAAAGCGCCCTCTTTCTCCAAATCTTTTACAATAGCTTCTCTAGCTTTATATCTATCCATTCCGGCGTAAGCTTTATAATCATCTATAATTTTGGCGTCATCCGTCATAACATTGATAATAGGAAGGTTATGTCTTTTTCCCACTTCAAAATCGTTAGGATCATGTGCAGGAGTAATTTTAACTACACCAGTACCAAACTCTATATCAACATATTCATCAGCAACAATCGGAATCTCACGATGAACTATAGGTAAAATTACAGTCTTGCCTACTAAATCCTTATATCTCTCATCTTTTGGGTTTACTGCTATAGCAGTATCTCCTAACAATGTCTCTGGTCTTGTTGTAGCTAGATTTACATAACCGCTCTTATCAGAGAGCTGATACCTTAAATGCCAGAAGTGACCCGCCTGTTCCTCATATTCTACCTCTGCGTCGGAGAGGGACGTCATACAGTGCGGACACCAGTTAATTATCCTCTCGCCGCGATAAATATAGCCTTTCTTATGAAGCCTGATAAAAACTTCTTTTACTGCTTTTGAACATCCCTCATCCATTGTAAAGCGTTCTCTGTCCCAATCACATGATGAACCCATCTTTTTAAGCTGCGAAACAATTCTTCCGCCATACTGCTCCTTCCAAGCCCAAGCTCTCTCAAGGAATTTATCTCTTCCCAAATCTTCTTTAGAAATTCCTTCCTCTCTCATTGCCTCAACTATTTTAGCCTCTGTTGCAATTGAGGCATGGTCTGTTCCCGGAACCCATAACGCACAATAACCGCTCATTCTCTTATAGCGGATTAAAATATCCTGCAAAGTATTGTCAAGGGCATGTCCCATATGCAGCTGTCCTGTTATATTTGGCGGCGGCATAACTATAGTATATGGCTTTTTGCTCTTGTCTATATCCGCATGAAAATAACCTCGCTGCTGCCACTTCTTATACCATGAATCTTCAATTTTTTTAGGATCGTACGTTTTTTCCATTTTAATTTCCATAATATCCTCCTTTTTATTCCCGCAAGCAAAAGGGAAAACAACCATATTTACATGGATTTTTGGCTCCTAATGCAAAAAAACACCCTCTGCACAATTGTGCAAAGGGCGAAATAATCCGCGGTACCACCTTAATTATATGATTCTCTATCATATATCTCATAACAGCTTCAAAATAAATCCATAAAGCCTAATCCTATAACGGGAATTGCCCGTGACATTCTAATTATGCTAACTCAATTGATTATTAACGCACTTTCAAATGCCCGGCTCAAAAGCTACCTTCCACATACATTTCTCTGAATTTAATCTCAGCTTTTTAAAATTCTCTCTGTTAAGTCTGCATGTGTACTCCTCTTTTTCACAGCCTTTATATATAAGAACTTATGCTCATTAGTATAACCTCTTTAATTACAGATTGCAAGGAAAATTTTAATATTTTTTATAAAGCTTCCCTGAAAACAGCTGTTATATTCATTATTCCATCATTTACAACTGCATATATGTCTCCGTCCATTTTATTCATCAACTGCCTGCAAATGTATAAACCAAGTCCGCTGCCGCTCTCACCGTCTGAATTTGAACCTCTCCAAAAACTATCAAAAATATGGACAAGTTCATTTTCCGGCAATGTACTCCCACTGTTTGATACTGTAACTAACCGACAGTCTTCTTCTTTAGAAAAACTAACTGATATAAATTTCCCATCTCCATATTTAACTGCATTTTCAATTATATTTTGCAGTACTTCTACAGCACGATCCGCATCTCCCTTAACTATACAATCACTATACTCATATATATTAAATTTAATTTTGTTAATTGAAAGCTTATCCAAATAATAATTTTTAATCGTATATATAATTTCAGACAGATAAAATTCTGAAATATTTACATCTAAACTTATAAAATCCTCATTAGAAGCTCTAATTATCTGAGCTATAAATGCCTCTATCTCATCTGCCTTCTCATTTATCTTTTCAGCAGCTTCAATCTGTTTTGATTCTTCTGAATATATTTTTTCAGACAAAGCTTTTGAGTAGAGTTTTATAGCGGAAAGCGGAGTTTTTACATCATGAGACAATGACAAAAGCAAAGTTTTTTTCTCTTTTAGCAGTTTTAACTCCTGCAATTTCTGCATTTCAAGCTTCTCTCTCAGCAGGTCAAGTCCCCATATAAATTTACCAAAGTATCTGCCCTTAACTTCTTTTAGAGGCAATGTAAGATTTCCTTTTGATAATTCGTATGAATAATTTTGTATCTTCACAAATGGCAATAAAATATTTTTATTTATATATATTATTATTCCAAGTAACAGTGCCCATAACAAAATAATGATTAAATTTACTTCTATTATTGCGAGTTTATTAATGATATTTTTACTTATGTAATCTATTCGATAATATTGACCATTGATTTCTCTGATTACATAATCACTGCTTCCGCCCTCCAAAAACTTCTTAGATAGATTATCCGTTTTGTCTATATTCGTTATATACTGAAATTCTTTTTTTTCAATTTCTTCTCCTTTGGAAATATTATAACAGGCCCTCTCAATCTCAACCATATAATGTCTTGTATGTTTCAATCCCTGATTATAAAATAAAATATTTATAATAAATAAGGATATAATTAGAAGCAATAAATAAGCACACACAAACATCCTGAAAATTCTCATTATTTTACTCCTCAAAACGATATCCAACTCCCCAAACTGTTATTATATGTTTTGGTGATTTTGGATTATCCTCTATTTTTTCTCTCAGCCATTTTATATGAACTGTCAATGTCTGTGCCTCAGATTCACTTTCAAATCCCCAAATTTTATTAAACAACAACTCTTTAGACAACACACGTCCTTTATTTTCTGTAAGATATATTAGTAAATCAAATTCTTTTGCTGTCATCTGAATCTTTTTATCATCTCTATACACTTCATGTGCAGTTTTATCAATAATAATATTGTCAAATTTTATCTTTTTAATATTATAGGTACGATTAAATATAACACGTATTTTTGCAAGCATAATATCAATATCATAAGGTTTTTCTATATAATCGTCCGCTCCGAGCTGTAAACCGTTCAGTTTATCTTCCTTCTCACATTTGGCGCTGACAATCAATATCGGAGTGTTATTATGTTCACGAATTCTTTTGCAGACAGCAAATCCATCTATTCCAGGAAGCATAATATCAAGAATTACTATACCTGCACCATATCTTTCATATAATTCTAAAGCCTGCTCACCGCTTTTTGCTATTAGAACTGAATATTTTTCAACTATAAGAAAATCTTTTAACAACTCTGCAATCTCATTGTTATCTTCAACGATTAATATATCCGCCATAATACCTCCAGCTACCAGCCCAATTCTATAAGCCAATTATTCAATGTGCGTTCACGCTCCCTAAGCTGAGCCTGATTCTCGCACCTTCCAAGATTATACTCCCCTTTTATATTTCCATCAACTATATATATTACTCTTGTACATTTAGCTGCAACTTTTAAATCATGAGTAACCAGCATTATTGTAGTACCTTCACTGTTAAGCTTTGACAATTCATCCATAACCTCGTCCGATGATTTACGGTTCAATGAGCCTGTAGGCTCATCTGCAAATATTATTTTAGGATTATTAATCATACTTCTGCATATACATGCTCTTTGAAGCTGACCACCAGAAACTTCGCTTATATCATTGTCCGCCGCTTCAATTATTCCAAGTTTTCTCATTAAATCCCGTCCATACTCCTGTTTTTCCTTCCGGCTTAACTTATTATTCTTTGACTGAAAAGCTGGAAGAATTATATTATCAAGCAATGTTAAATTTTTTAACATATACATCTGCTGAAAAATAAATCCCATATAATCAAGTCTCATTTCTGCCAGCTCTTTTTCTGACATAAGAGAAATATTTTTTCCGCAGAATATACTTTCGCCTGCAGTCATACTATCCATTCCTGAAACCGTATATAACAGCGTTGATTTACCAGAACCAGACGGTCCCATAACTGCTGCCATTTCGCCTTCCTTTATTGTAAAGTCCACATTTTTAAGGACGTTATTCTGTCTTTTATATACAATATATGTCTTACATAAATTTTTCACTTCCAGTATATTTTCCATATAAATCCTCCTTCTCTTTATACAATATCTGATGTCTCTGATGCATACACTTTTCTTGTATTAAGTGATGCTATAAATGCTGAACATGTTGTTACTATTAAAATGATAAGCGGATAAATGAAATATACATCAAGAGGTTTTACTGTAAATTCAATTGTTTCTGCCCCCATTATTTTAAACACAGGTTCTATTATTATCTTTGAAAGAGGCAGCTGTAAAATTTCCGCAAATAGTATTGAGATTATCAAAACAATAGTTATTCTTATAGTATGCCAAGCAAAAACCGCACTATTATTAAATCCAACCGCCTTAAGCACCGCAATATCAGACCTCTCTTTTGTAATAAAACTCTTAACCATAAGTACTGTAACAAGTATATTTATAGCCGCCACTACAATTACGATAAACTGTTTTATACTGTTAATTTGTCCGGCCATATCACCGATCATTATATTTACATACTCGCCTGATGTATATACATTCGCCCCCTTAAAATTATCCAGTATAAGCTGCCGCCGCTGTTTAAGCTGCTTGGCTGACGGATTATCATTATATTTTATCTGTATTCCAAAACTGCCACCTGCATAATTATAGTCAATATCCGCATTTTCAAAAAAACGAATACCTTCACCTAAATTATTCATAGACTGATATGTAGCAGTAATTATATAATCTTTTGAAACGCCTCCATTTGTAATAGATACAGTATCTCCAATATCAGCTGATATCTTATCACATACCAATCTCGTCAATGCTATTTCATTTTCATTTTGAGGAGCTGTCCCTTCTATATAAGTATAATCATCACAGCTTACTTCTCCTATACCCTGAAATGCAATTGATGACATTTTTTTATCTCCATTTTCAATTGTCATACGAAACATTATTTCCTGAAATACTTTGGCAGATATATTTTCATCAGTAAATATTTTTCTTACCTTCTCAAGTTGATTATTTAGCATCTCCTTATTGCTTCCATTTGTCTTAAACAAAGATTCAATAGCAATTACGTTATCACACGGCGACATATTAAACCACTTTATTATATTATCTGACTGCAGTGTGTTTATTACATTCATAGGTATAATTATAAGTAGAAGACCAAGTGCAAAAATAACTATCATGGAAATAAAACGTCTTATCCCACATAGTATATCATTTAAAGCCATAAAGAGAACAGGTGATAAATTTGACTTTCCAAGAGAAATTATATTTTTTCTTGAAAACCTCTCTCCGCTTTTACCGTTCCTAATGGCGTCCAGCGGATAAATATTTTTAATTTTACGTGTACATAAAAAGCAAAAAAGAGTTACTGTGGCTGCTGTCAATAAAGTACATATTATATTGATATATATACCTTGGCCGCTTGAAATTATAATATTTTTTGACACTTGAGCCAACATCATTTTTCCAAAAGGAATACTTAATATTAAACCAACTGCACTGCCAACAAATGAAATAAATAGATATTTTACTATATATATAAGTCTAATTTTACTGCACTTAATTCCTATAGCTTTCATAACTCCTATTTCTCTATACTCTTCAATCATCGTAAAATTGATTGTAAATCTCAGAATAACCATTGATATCAATATAAGGCTAACGCTTACGACAAGAATAACAGCAGTAATAAGAATATCCAAAATATACATCCGTCTTATAGTCATCCTATCTAGACTAAATATGGCATTAATATCACAATCCATAAATTTATTTAAATAATTTTTATCATTTGTCAATATACTAACCGAATATAAAGTAGGTGTATTATCTGTTCTAAAATAATTATAGTCGTTGTCGCTTATTAAAAATCGTCCTATTCCTCCTGTAGGCGAACCAAATACTACATCTTTTACAAATCCTTTTATAGTAAACTTTTTTGTCTTTCCATCTAAACTTACTTCGATACAATTACCGATCTTAAAATCATTATCTCCATAACCGGAAAGCCAGCTGGGCATATAAACTTCGCCATCATTAATATTTACAAGTTCACTGGCATCAGAATTAAAAACTTTTGTCTTTCCGCCCAATTCTGATAATACAATTGTATTTGAATAGTCAAACTTTATTTTGTCTATCAATATATCAGCAGGATTTACTTGCAGAAGCTCACTTACACTGTAATCATAATCATTTTCACGAGCAAACTCTTCAAATCGTTCTACGTCTTTTTTGTGCAGTGAGCTAAAAAAATAATCTGGCATTCTCGACATTTCAAAATAATTGTCTAATGCATTTGTCACCGAAATCATATTGTTTATACTTCCTGATATAAAAGTTGATGCAAGAATAATAAAAATAAATAAAATTACATTCATTGTTTTTTTTCGTTTTAAGTCTTTTATTAATATGTTTTTATACATTTCAATGCTCCTTTCTAATGTTTCTTCATTTACTAAATGCATTATAGCATTGAATTTATTAAATAATCCTTAAATTTTATAATATATTAACACCTAAATTAAAGGATTTAAATCAACTTACTGTCACTATTTTTCTCTTACCCATCTTGCACAATGAGGTTCACATCATCCTGAATAAAAGTCCAGCAAACAAAAAAGCGCGGAAAATCCCATTTCAAATGGGACCTTGCCACGCCTTGTATTTACTATACCAAACCATAGAATTCTATTTATTATTATTCATCTGAATCACTATCCATATCATCATTTGCACCAATATCAAGCGTATTTACAGTTCTACGTCTTAATCTTGCTTCTTCCGAAGCTTTAACAAGATAATCTTTTATCTTTCTTGGTTCTTTTATATTTTCAATCATTAATATTTTATGGGTCACATCACCTGTATGACATGTTATCGTACCAATTTTAAATATTCTCTGAATAAGTGTTGTATTTAATGTAACATCCTGTACTTTATACATATAACAGTCATTTTCTTCTCTGTTAAAAAAACCTTTACTTATCATTATATTATCATCTGAAATATAATATTTGGTAAAAGTCCATGGTAAACCAAAAAACTTAATCCTTTTTCTTTCCTCAAACACTATACCATCTTTATCCATAAATTATTACCTCCATATCTCTATACACTTAACTGTGACAATGCCAGATAAGCTCCTCCATATATTCCGGCGTCATTGCCAAGTGAAGCTATACTAAACTCAGTGTTTACACAATCCGAATACGCATATTTGTTAAAATATTTTTGTATATAATGTATTACAATATCTCCAGCTTTTGATACCCCGCCGCCAATAACAAAAATTTGCGGATTAAACAGGCAGGCAATATTTGACAATGCCCTGCCAAGAATATCTCCAAATTTTTCAGCTATATCAACAGCTAGTTTATCTCCTGATTTTACACAGTCAAACACTTCTTTTGCAGTGACATTTTCATATGAAAAAAGTGCAGACTGCCCATCGCTTTCACTCATAAAATCACTGGCCAGTCTTGCAATACCCGTAGCAGATGCATATTGTTCCAGACACCCATATCTGCCGCAGCCGCATGCAGTTTTTTCATGCGGATTTACAGTTATATGCCCAATCTCTCCGCCGCAGCCGCTAAAACCGGTTATAATCTTATTATTTAAAACTATTCCGCCTCCAACACCAGTTCCCAAGGTCAAAAGACAAATTGATGATTTCCCAATACCGCTGCCGCATTTTAACTCTGCAAACGCAGCAACATTTGCATCATTCTGAACAGCAACGGGTATATTTAATTTTTCTGATAAAAAGCCTGCCGCGTCAAACATTCTCCAGCGAATATTTGGTGCATATGTAACTATTCCGGTCTCATCTACTGAACCCGGAACTCCCATGCCAACCGCCTGAAGATCATTTATATTCATTGATCTATCCTGCATAAATAATTTTATTGAATCTTCTATTGATAATAAAAGCTTTTCTGCCGTATAATCTTTATCAGTTACTATATTCCATTGATTCAGCAATTTTCCATCCAAATTGAAAATTCCAAGCTTTACAGTGGTTCCTCCAATATCTACTCCAGCAACATATTTATTTTTCATAGACAACTCCTAGCTTGTTTTAAGACTCTTCTGCACTCTTCTAAATAACTCTTCAGTAGCATTGTAACCCATCTGTTTCTGACGGTAATTAATAGCTGCTGTTTCACATATAATTGCAAGATTTCGTCCGGGACGGATTGGAATTGAATGACATACAATTTTATTACCTAAAAATTCAGCAAAATCTTCTTCCATTCCAAGCCGATCATACTCTTTTTCCCTGCTCCATTCCTCTAGTTTTATTACTAAATCAATTGACTGTGTCTCTTTCACGCTCTGAACACCAAAAATCGTCTTAATATCTATTATTCCTATGCCCCTTAACTCAATTAAATGCTTTGTAATGTCTGGAGCTGAACCAATTAATGTATCATCACTTACTTTTCTAATCTCTACAACATCATCTGAGACAAGACGATGTCCACGCTTAATAAGTTCAAGAGCAGCTTCACTTTTTCCAATTCCACTCTCACCCATAATTAAAACTCCCTCACCGCATACATCCACAAGAACACCATGAATGGAAACCATAGGGGCAAGCTGAACGTTTAACCACCTTATAATTTCAGCCATAAATGAAGATGTTGTTTTTTTAGTGCGCAGAACTGGTATTTTATGTTCTTTGGAGATTTTAATAAAATCCTCATCCGGTTCTATATCCCGACAAAAAATTATACATGGAATTGCATACGAAAGTAACGCCTCATAAGTATGTTTTCTCTCTTCCTCTGACAACTGCTGCATATAAGTATATTCCACATAACCAATTACCTGTATTCTCTCACTGTCAAAATGTTCATAATAACCGGCAAGCTGCAGCGCTGGTCTATTTACATCTGGCTGTGTAATTAAAATCTGTGTAGGATCCACTTCCGGCAGCAGATTTTCCAATTCAAATTTCTCAATAATCTTTAACAACTCAACATTATCCATTTAATCTTCTCCTTTTTATATATTTTCACACTTCAAATTGCCTGTGTATTAACTCCAGGCTCTCTAACACCTTTTCTGATTTCATCTGTCCTGGTGCGGACGCATCGCCAACAGTAGCAAATGTTACTGAACTGCCAAAAAATTCTCCACAAAGCCTGGAAATTGCACCAAGCTTACCCATAGACATTGCAATAATTGGAACACTTAACTTTTCCTGCATTATAAGTGTTACTTTCATCAATCTTATAACATCAAATTTATCCATCGGCATCATTGCAACTTTTACTATATCAGCTCCTAAAAATGCCATTTTGTTCATACTCTCTGCCAGTTCTTGTTCACTCTCTGTCATACTAAAATTATGTTTTGAAGCAATAACATTAATTCTTTTTAATTTCAGCGTTTTGCAAAGTCTTTGAACCAATTCTTCACCTAAATTATATTCAACATCAATTATATCCGCCATATTGTGTTCTGCCACAGCACAATTTAATTGTTCATAATCCTCTAAACTAATTTTACACTCTCCACCCTCTTCTTTAGTTCTAAAAGTAAATATTAAAGGAATATTCTGTGTGATTTTTCTTATTTTACCAATAACATCCAAAACTTTTTCTTTGCCATTTTCTCTGATAAAATAATCTATTCTTAACTCTATTATATCTGCTTCGCTGTCTTTCGCCGCTTTTGCCTGATTTTCTAAATCCTGCAATGTATGACCTGTAAGGGGAACACATATTTTTGGTCTCCCAATACCAATTTTTACATTTTTTACATTTATAAATGATTTACAATCCATTATAAATACCCCTGCTATTTTTCTATCTCATCTCGTATTTTCTTTGCTTCGCTATGTTTTCCAGTCTTTTCATAACAATCTGCAAGCTGCTCTTTGGCATATATATCTTTTATTTTCATATGTAGTATTGATTTATATTTATATACACTATTATAATACCACAATGAAGCTTCGTTGTAATCTCCCTGTTCATAAAAAAATTCACCAATTAAATAACACATTTCACTGGACATATTATTTACTGTATCTTTTAACACGTATTTCAAAATATTAACTATATCTTTTTCAATAAGTGCAATCTTTACCAACACCGCTGCCGCTTCTTTTTTTTCAACTGTACTTCTATCAATATCATTAATTGATTCAATAAAAAATTCCTTAGAATCAAGAAAATCTTTTGCTTCTCCTGATATAAATAACTCTGCCGCATACATATTATGTAATCTGTGTGACAACCGCATACCAGTATCAATCATTCTCTTAAACCCTTTAAAATCGCGTTTAGAATGAATCTCTTCCGGCAAATGCTGTATCTCTATATCACTGTCATATATAAGTGGTTCCAATCTGACATGTTCATGAATAGGATCTTCAAAATAGAATTTTCTAATCCGCTTATACATTTTAGGCAAATATGTCTTTTTTTCGTTATATAAATTATTAGACTCCAGTTCATTACAATAATACATCTGTACAACATCAACTTCTGCAGATAACATCTGTTTAAGATGATTAAATCTAATTCTGTTAGTTTCATCTAACACTTCATCGGCATCTGCCTGATAAATATAATCCATTGTAGCCTTTGAAAATGAAAAATTTCTTGCAGCAGCAAAATCCTCCATCCATTCAAAATCATAAATTTTTGCACTATATTTCTCAGCTATCTCTTTTGTTCTGTCTGTTGAACCAGTATCAACAATTATCAATTCTTCTGCAAGATCAGCAATTGAATTAAGGCATCTCTCAAGATGTTTTTCCTCATTTTTTACAATCATACAAATACTAATTGTTATCATACGCTCTCCTTAACTGCTTTTTCCAACGAATAATGATATTCTAAAATAATCACGTAAAAAAACTGTTTATTATTGGAAATAATTCTGTATTATAAATAAAGTTATTTTAACATATAATCCATATAAACCTCTCCGCTAAGTTTCTTCCATGTAAATTTATGATTTTCATAAACCATATAGCCATGTGGAGTATCTTCCTTTGGAATTGACACTGAACCAGGATTCATATATATATAATTTTCATACTCTTTACATTTTGAAATATGAGTATGGCCATTTAATAATATGTCTTTTTTATGTAAATATGGAGGATTAGCTTCATTTTCTATATGTCCATGGGATACATAAATAAAATGTCCGTCCAAAAACATTGTCATAGTCTCCGACATTATAGGAAACTCAAGTACCATTTGATCAACCTCTGTATCACAATTTCCACGAATACAAATAATGTTTTCTTTTATTCTATTAAGCATTTGAATAACAATTTTCGGTGAATACTCTTCAGGAAGGTCATTTCTTGGTCCATGATACAAAATATCACCTAAAATAAGTAATTTTTCAGGTCTCTCTTCTGAAAATCTTTCTACAAGCATTCTGCACCATTTGGCACTTCCATGAATATCTGACGCTATCATTATTTTCATTATTATTCCCTCACACAACTGATATTAATTAAATTTTTATTAACAAATATATGCCGCAAATTAATCCGCTATAAGCTGTCATTAAACTTGCGGCATAACTTATATTAAAATTTAACCAAGTAAATTTTAGAATTTCTGTTTAATTTTAATAATATCATAATTTACTCAATAAAGAAAGACATTATTATATTAAAGATAACATCTAATTTTTGTATCAAGACTTTCTTCCATAGAAATTAATTTTTTAGCAATGTCTTTTGCCTTTTCCTCTGCCTTTTTATATTGATTTAAATATTTGCTCAATGATTTAATACCCATATGGCAGCCATCAGAAATAAGTCCAGCAGCGGTTTTATCATTTTCCTCAATTGCCATTTTTACGCCTGTCTTCATCTTTGCCATCTCTTTTGCCATTGGATGAGCTTCTTTAACATCTTCTCCATATTTTATAAGCATCTCATGAGTCTCATTTCCAAGACGTCTGTGTTCTTCCATTGAGCTCTCCAGTATATCTTTTAATTTTTCATTCTCAATTTTATCCAATACATCATTAATACTCTGTACTCCCATTTGAATTCCTGAATTGCATTCTTGTAATAATGAAAGCGTATCTTCTCTCTGTTCCATATTTTTCTCCTTTCTTTTACTTCCAGCAGTATAAACTTATTGATATTTACTGTGTGCATCCTTTTCTGCAAAATGGACACTCAAATTTTGCTGCTCCGCCTAAGTCTTCTTCTATTCTGAGCAACTGATTATACTTAGCAACTCTCTCGCTTCTGCATGGAGCTCCTGTTTTAATCTGTCCTGCATTTGTCGCAACGGCTAAATCTGCAATTGTAGTATCTTCTGTCTCACCTGACCGATGTGAAATCACACAATTATAACCTGCTTTCTGTGCCATCTCCACTGCTTCCATAGCCTCACTTAGTGAACCTATCTGATTAACCTTAATCAATATAGCGTTTGCTACACCCATATCAATTCCTTGTTTTAAGCGTTTTGTATTGGTGACAAAAAGATCATCTCCAACAAGCTGAACTTTATTGCCAATACGCTCAGTTAGACGTTTCCAACCTTCCCAATCGTTTTCATCCAGACCGTCTTCAATTGAATATAATGGATACTTATTACAGAGCATTTCATAATAATCAATCATCTCATCCGTTGTACGGGATACTGACATTTTCAACGTATCAGGTCTTGATATCACCTCTGTCTTCGTTTCATTATTAGCAGCTTCTAACATTCTGCTCTCACCTGGAAAATCATACAGAGCAGAATCTGAATTATACAGCTCACTCGCTGCTGCATCCATAGCAAAAACAATATCTTTTCCTGTCTCATATCCCGCCTTATTAACAGCTTTTGTCAAATATTCAAAAACTTCATCTGCATTTTTTAAATCAGGTGCAAACCCACCTTCATCACCAACTGCAGTGCTTAAATGATTATCATCTAAAATTTTCTTTAATGAATGATATACTTCGCAACACATTCTCAAAGCCTCATGAAATGATCTAGCTCCAATCGGCATTATCATAAACTCCTGAAAATCAATAGCATTTTCAGAATGACATCCCCCATTTAATATATTCATCATTGGACATGGAAGTAGTTTTGCATTACTGCCTCCAAGATATTTATACAAAGGAAGTTTTACAGCTTCTGCCGCTGCGTCAGCTACTGCCATTGATATTCCAAGAATTGCATTAGCACCCATATTTCCTTTGTTTTCAGTTCCATCTGTATCAATCATAATTTGATCAATAAGATTCTGCTCTGTAACTTCGACTCCTATAAGTTTTTCTGCCAAATCTTCATTGACATTAGAAACAGCAGTCAGTACACCTTTACCCATATAACGGCTCTCATTATCTCTAAGCTCAACCGCCTCATGCTCCCCTGTCGAAGCGCCAGAAGGAACAGCTGCTCTTCCTAAATATTTTTCATCAGCAACAACTTCAACTTCCAGAGTCGGATTACCTCTTGAATCAATAATTTCTCTAGCATAAACATCTGTAATTGGAATATATTTCTGCATAAAAATTCCCTCCTTTTTCATAGTGTCTCCAAATCGATTTTCAATATTCTTTTTTAAATTTAATTTTTTTACAATCATCATAAACAATATTTTTTATAAAATTAAAAGCAAATCAGCCGAATAGATATACAATATCCATTCGGCTGACTTTTAAAAAAATATTTAGATAATTATTTGAATTAATAATTCTGTGCATGCACCTCAAAAAAGCTTTGAGGATGATTACATACAGGACACATTTGTGGTGCGTTCATACCCACTACTATATGTCCACAATTACGACACTCCCATATTTTAACTTCACTTTTTGCAAAAACAGATGAAGTCTCTATATTTTTTAACAATTGACGATATCTCTCTTCATGTTTTTTCTCAATCTCGCCAACCATTCTAAACTTAGCTGCAAGCTCCGGAAAACCTTCTGCTTCTGCAGTCTTAGCAAAATCATCATACATATCTGTCCACTCATAGTTTTCACCATTTGCAGCTTCTTCAAGATTGTCTGATGTGTTTCCAATTCCATTCAATTCTTTAAACCAAAGCTTTGCATGCTCTTTCTCATTGTCTGCTGTTTTAAGAAATAATGAAGAAATTTGCTCATAACCTTCCTTCTTAGCAACCGAGGCAAAATAAGTATATTTATTCCTAGCTTGTGATTCTCCAGCAAATGCTGCCTCAAGATTTTTCTCTGTCTGTGTACCTTCGTATTTATTACTCATAATTGTATCCTCCTAGTTTTATTTATCTATTGGTTCAAAATCTGAAGCCGGATGCTTACACCATGGACAAATAAAATCATCCGGCAAAACATCACCTTCATATATATATCCGCAAACTGTACAAATATATCCTTTTTTCTTAACATCTGTCTTTGGAGCAGATTTAATATTTTTTTGATAATAACTATATGTTACTGAAGGGTCATCTGACAGACATTCTGCCTTTGTAACATCTGCCAAAAATAAAGTGTGAGTTCCCAAATCTGTGGCAGATACAACTTTAGCGGATAGATATGCGTTTGTCTCCTCAGCAATATATATAACGCTATTTTCTGCTCTGCTAAAAGTTATTCCCTCTGTTTTATCAACATCTCTGCCACTCTGAAATCCCCAATGTTTATACGTTTCAAATTTTGAATTCTCAGTTAATACAGAAACATTAAAAATTCCCGTGTTAACAATTATATCGTGTGTATAATTGCTTTTATTTACTGCTATTGTTATTCTATTAGGCTCTGTTGTAACTTGAGTAACCGTATTAATTATACATCCGTTATCTTTTTCACCTTCTTTTGCAGTAAGAATAAATAAACCATAAGTTAAATTGTACATTGCATTACCAGCCATACATTCTCTCCCTTCTGCTACTATACTACATATTATCAGTTTTACATTTTTCACATATATATATAAGCTTCAAATCATATGATTCAAATTCCACAGAACAATCCGATTCGAATTTTGATGTTAAATCTTCCAAATATAAATCAGATATTTTACCACAAAGTTTACAGACCAAATGATCATGGCGTATTATTTTATCATATCTGTCAGGAGAATTGTCAACATTAATTTTTCTTACTAACCCTTCTCTAACCAATAAATTAAGATTATTATAAACAGTTGCCATTACAGCCTTACATGATTGAGATTTCATTCTCATATATATTTGTTCTGCAGTTAAATGCTCATCTGATGTATTTATTATATCCAAAATTATTTTAGAATATTTTGTCATATTATCTTCACCATTTTTAGATTTATTTTAATTCTATTTTATATTATAATTACTAATCTGTCAAGTATTAATATAAAAAAGAAAATTAATTTTAATTCAGTTGAATAAACTCTAAAAAAAGACCCCGCAAAAAGTTACGGAGTCTTTAAATGTTATCTATTAAATTTAAAAAATCTGCATTTTACCAAAAAATATGTCATTTAGTAAAATGTTATTACAATAAATTAGTAAACAATACTGAAAGCAGACAAAAATTACTGTACTTCTGCAGTCTCTTTTGATGCATAATAATCTTCAAATAACTTATTAGCTGCATCCATAGTCTCACCGCATATTCCCGGCAGTTCTCTTCCCCATGCTCCGGTTGCCTGATCAAAACCTTTCTTCATAGCATCCTGCATCTTTTTCATCTTGTCCACATCATCTCCTGCAAGCGCACTTGCAAAATCAAAAAGTCTTTGTGAAGTCTGCTTAACTCCCCAATATCCATCTTCTGAAATATCTTCCTGAGCCTGCTTCTTTGTCGCAGCATCTACTGTATAATCTCCGCTTGCAAGAAATTTCCACATAGCATTTTCATCTTTAGCTACACTGAAAGTCTTGGACTGCTTGCTCATCATTTTCTTAACAATATTTACAAGACTACTCTGTCTAGCTTCCATATCAGCCTTAAGCTGTTTAACCAATGCTGCTCTTTCGCTCTCACTCATTTTATTTTTTGAATAAATAGTACCTGCTGTGTCTTTGTTGTTTGTAGTTTTATCATAAACTGCAGCCTGATCTTCTTTTTCAACATTTGTCTCTGGCTGTTTTGCAGCAACAGTACTTGTATATGTACTGCTATAATCCGGTGTATTACCTGTAACAGAATTTACACTCATTTTTCATTACCCCTTTCTTTATTAATCCTTATTAAAGGTATTAACCTCTGAAGACCACTTTGCTCTTTATATTATATATCTTCAGAGGTATTTTTTTATAATTTTTCTTTTCAATATTATTATCGGAACATTATTTAGAAAAATTAACCATAAATTTTAATTTATAAAATTTATTTATATTACAAATAATTATTTTTTATTTAACTTCATTTGCTGTGAAATAAACTTTATTACCAAATGCCCCACCATGAGCATCAAGGAGTTCCTGCACAGTAACAATTTGAAATCCTTGTGATATCAGTGCTGGAACAATCATTTCCACAGCATCTGCAGTAGATGAATATAAATCGTGCATTAATATTATATCGCCGTCTTGAATTCCTGTTGTAGCAATCTGAGCTACTGACTGAGTGTTTTTTGTCTTCCAGTCCTCAGTATCTATGCTCCACATTACAATTGGAATATCTATTCTTGATTTAACATCATCATTATAAAACCCTCCAGGGGGTCTTACACAAGTTGTACCCCTGCCAATTACTTTTGAAACTGCCTCGTTCGTACGGTCTAGTTCATTTTGCATCTCTTCAGAAGATAATGACGTCAAATATTTATGATTAAATGTATGGCTTCCAATCTCACATCCTAATTCATATTCTCTTTTTATCTGCGAAGGATATGACGAAACTCTTGAACCAACAACAAAAAATGTCGCTTTACAGTCAAAACTTTCCAACACATCTAATATTTTATCAGTATTTGCTGATGGACCATCATCAAATGTCAATGCAACCATCTTTAATTCGCCTGAATTCTGATTGACAAGAATACCTTTATCGTCAAAAGTAAACTCAATGCCAGAAATGTTTTGCTTACCAGTCTTAAGAACTCCGTTTTCATCTGCATAACTTCTCTCTGAATTATCAATATTAATCCATCCTGTTTTTAAGATTGAAGCATCGTCAAAATAATAATATTTACCGTCGATATTTTGTCTTCCTGTCTGCAATATGCCTTCCTCATCAGAATAATACTTATTCCCGTCTGAATCCTCAATCCAGCCTTTTTTCAAAATACCTTTATCATCAAAAAAATATCTATTGCCTTCAATTTCACTATTTCCAACTGCTGCACGCCCATCTGCATTACAATAAAATTTATCTCCCCCAAGTTCAACCCATCCGATCTTACTCTCTCCAGTTTCAGAAAAACACCTTAAAACACCTTCAATTTCATATACTCCTGACAATAACTTGCCCTCATCATTTGAATAGGCAATAATATTATCATCTTTTAAAATCACGCCCTTCTGCAGGGAGCCATCCTTTTCGTCAAAATAGTAATTGTCATCCTTTATAGTATAAAATCCTTTGATTAGTTTTCCAGTCTCCTTATCAAGATAATATTTTTTACCATTTTTATCAATCCAGCCTTTCTGCATCACTCCATTTTTGGCAAAAAAGTATGAGGACTTATCTATTTTCTTCCAGCCAGTAAAAGCATAACCGTCTTTTCCAAAATAATAAGTATCACCCTTCCTAGTAACCCATTTATCCTTTGCCGCAACTCCAAACTGTTTAAACATAATACCTTTATCACTCTTACTAATACTTCCAGGCAGCAAAACAGCCATTAAAATAATAAGAACTATACCAAAAACTGTAATTGATAATGCAGCAATTATCTTCTTAAATTTTTTATTTTTATTTTTTTTTGTTTCTTGATTTTCATCTAATTCATTCAATTTTTTATCTTCTATTTCTTTTGTATCCACAACTCATCAGCCTTTCTACACCACAATAACTATTCTAATTTCTTATCACACCAGCTAAACAATTCTAACATAATATATTATCTTTGTCTATTAAGAAGACCTAAAAAATAATTATCTTTGTATTACAAATATATTACACCAACTTCAAAAAATTCATAATTATATCTTTTCCAATATACAACTTTGATACACTATTCTTATCGCAGAAACAGCACAATTGTATAAACAATTGTGCTGTAATCTTTAATGATACCCGAAAATGCCGTTCCTACGATTTTGACTCCTAGCAAAGCTAGGTGGGTAACCGCACCTGTTCTTCTGCCATCCGTTCAATGACGGCCCGACATCTAAACAGAGATATAGGAATCCCATAAAAATAAATGTAGGTTCAAAATTGTAGGGTTATCGTACACCTCAGGTTAAATCTTAAAATTAAATCTGAAATCATTATACTCTATCTTATGAACATTTTCAACAAAAAATACAGAAATTTTTTTACATTTTCTGCCATTGTTTTTTTTAATACTATTATTTTACAATATATATTATTGATAAATATAATATTTACACTAATTCCTATATAATAACAAGAAAAAAACCGCAATGCTTTATTCGAACACTGCGGTTTGGATTTTTTTGTAAAATAATGGAAACTATATACGGCATATAATATTTAACATAACTGCAACCGTAATAACAAGATTTATACTATTTTGCATAGCCTGCTACTCTAGATTCTCGAATCAGATTAACCTTTATTTGTCCAGGATATTCTAAATCAGCTTCTATTTGTTTAGAAATATCTCTTGCCAATAAAATCATATCCTCATCATTTACTTGCTCAGGAACTACCATAACACGAATCTCTCTACCTGCTTGAATAGCAAAAGATTTATCAACACCCTTAAATGAATTGGCAATATCTTCCAGTTGTTTAAGCCTGTTAGTATATGTCTCTAACACTTCTCTCCTCGCCCCTGGACGAGCCGCTGAAATAGCATCAGCAGCTTGTACAAGACAAGCAATCAAAGTCTCTGGCTCTACATCACCATGATGCGCTTCAACAGCATTAACTACAATCGCAGACTCTTTATATTTTCTGCATAAATCAACACCTAACTGAATATGTGATCCTTCCATCTCATGATCAACTGATTTACCAATGTCATGTAGCAAACCTGCTCTTTTAGCCAACCTAACATCAACCCCAAGCTCAGCTGCTAGCAAACCTGATAAATGCGCCACTTCGATAGAATGTTTTAATGCATTCTGTCCATAACTTGTCCTAAATTTCATCTTACCTAATAAACGAACAAGTTCAGGATGAATACCATGTACACCTACATCCAAAGTTGCCGATTCACCTTCCTCGCGAATCATAACCTCAACTTCTTTCTGGGCCTTTTCAACCATCTCTTCAATACGGGCAGGATGTATTCTACCATCCACAATAAGCTTTTCCAATGCAATTCTTGCTACTTCACGACGGATCGGATCAAAAGCGGATAACACTACAGCTTCAGGTGTATCATCAATAATCAGGTCAACACCTGTCATCATCTCCAAAGTACGAATATTTCGTCCCTCTCTACCTATAATTCGTCCTTTCATCTCATCGTTCGGCAATTGTACAACTGATATAGTTGTCTCTGATACATGATCAGCAGCACATTTTTGAATTGCTGTAACTACATATTCTTTTGCTTTCTTTTCCGCATCTTCTTTTGCTCTGTTTGTCAATTCTTTTACTAATTTGGCAGTATCATGCTTTACATTATCTTCAACAGTTTTTAAAAGATATTCTTTCGCCTGTTCTGATGTAAAACCGGAGATTCTTTCCAGTTCCTGTACACTTTTATCGTGAAGATTCTGAACTTCTTTCTTCATTTTAGAAAGTTCTTCTTCTTTTGCTGAAAAACTTGCTTCACGCTTTTCAATTGCTTCTGCTTTCTTATCAAGAGCTTCTTCTTTTGAAATAACACGACGTTCATAATTTTGTATTTCCGTGCGATGTTCTCTCGATTCTCGTTCCAGCTCATTCTTAGTCTTAATAGACTCTTCCTTAACTTCCAGTAATGCTTCTCTCTTTTTGGCCTCAGCAGTTTTTACTGCCTCATCAATAATTTCCCTCGCCTTATTCTCTGCATTGCCAAGTTTATCCTCAACAACCCTCTTGCGATAAGTTATTGCCAAGAAAAAAGTAACAGGAACTGCAATTATAAGCGTAATAGCTACTGCAATAACGATATTAAGCACAGGAGCACCTCCTTGTATTAAATTTTCATTGTGCATAGTATAATATTTATACTTAACTACAACATATCTATTTTATACCGTTTACATAATTTTGTCAAGTTGATATGTTGGCTGATATCATCATATGAAAATCCTTTTGAAAGAAGGTACCTGTATAATTTCTGCAAATCTTTTTTTGTAATATTTTCAGTATTACGGAATTTTTTTTCTATCAATTTATCAATAAGGCTATGCTCTTCTTCATCTAAGCTTAATTCCTCACTAACCTCATCATATGCTATATCTATAATAGTTTTATCTACACCTCTTTGCTGCAACTCCATAATTAACTTTTTCCTGCTTCTTTTACCGCACCTGCAGCGTATGTAATGAGCAGCGTATCGCTTATCGTCTATATAATGATAACTCTCCACATAAGAAACTGCATCCTCTATAATAATTTCAGGATAACCGTTTTTCCTTAACTTCTCAATTAACTGTAGCTTCGTATGCTCTCGCCTTTCCAATATATGCAAAGCTCTTGCTCGCGCCCTTTTTGGAAGGATGTCTTCCATTATATGACAATACAATTCGTCAGAAATTTCTTTATTTAGACTTATCTCAAGCTTTCTCAATTCCCCTTTATACAATATAAATGATTTTTTGCCATCTAAATACACAAAACTCTTTTTATTGTCAACTTCTTCAATTGCCGTAACAATCATATTATCACCAAATTACTTTTTGTCTTCAGCAGCTTTTTTAGACGCTGCTTTTTTTTCAGTTTTTTCTGGTTTTTCTGGTTCTTTACTTTCAGACTCTTCAATTAAAGCATATTCAATACGCACTTTATTTTCCACATCCTCCATAATTTCAGGATGTTCTCTCAGGAATTGTTTAGCATTTTCACGCCCCTGCCCGATCTTATCTCCATTATATGCATACCATGCACCAGATTTTTGTATAACATTACAATTAGCTGCAAGGTCTAAAATATCGCCTTCTCTGGATATACCCTGACCAAACATAATATCAAATTCTGCTTCCTTAAACGGAGGAGCAATTTTATTTTTCACAACTTTGATTCTTGTTCTGTTTCCAATAACTTCTCCTGCCTGTTTTAGTGTCTCTATCTTGCGGACGTCAAGTCGAACAGAAGAATAAAATTTAAGCGCACGACCTCCTGTCGTAACTTCAGGATTTCCGAACATTACTCCAACCTTCTCACGCAGCTGATTAATAAAAATGACAATACATTTTGAATGATTAACAGCACCAATCAATTTACGCAGAGCCTGGGACATCAGCCTTGCCTGAAGACCTACATGTGAATCTCCCATATCTCCTTCAATCTCTGCTTTAGGAACTAATGCTGCCACTGAATCAACAATAATAATATCTACTGCTCCTGACCTAACCATTGTCTCTGTTATTTCCAACGCCTGCTCGCCATTGTCCGGCTGTGATATATAAAGATTATCAATATCCACACCAATTTTCTTAGCATAAACAGGGTCAAGAGCATGTTCAGCATCTATAAAACTTGCAATCCCGCCCCTTTTCTGCACTTCTGCTACCATATGAAGCGCTACTGTTGTCTTTCCGCTTGATTCTGGTCCGTATACCTCTACAATTCTGCCCTTTGGAACACCGCCTAATCCCAAAGCAATATCAAGACTTAACGAACCTGTAGGAACTGTCTCTACATTTAGCTTGGTCTGATCACCAAGCTTCATCACAGAACCTTTACCAAAATCTTTTTCTATTTTTGAAAGCGCACTCTCAAGTGCTTTTGCTCTATCTTCTTGCACTGAATTTTCCTCCTTATTTTAACGTCCACCGAACGAATGTTTGTATAGTGTTATAATATTATAAAATCCAAAAAATGTCAATAGAAAATATTCAAAAACCGAACATTTGTTTATTTTATCTTTTTAAGTTATTAGAAAAAATCTCTTTATGTAAAAACTAACAAAAAAGGAATACGAAATCTGTTATTATCAAACAAAAATCATATTCCCTTTAAACTAATTTAAAATTTATCTTATATTACTATCTGTAAATAATATCATCCCTGCCTGGTCCATTAGAAATCATTGTAATAGGAAATCCTATCTGTTTCTCAACAAACTCAATATACTTGCGGCAGTTTTCCGGTAAATCTTCATAATTTTTAATTCCTCTGATATCTGTTTTCCATCCAGGAAGAACTTCGAAAACCGGTTTAGCCTTTTCAAGCTTTACTGTTGTAGGAAAATCTGTCGTTAGCTTACCATCTATTTCATATCCAGTACATACAGGAATCTCATCAAGATATCCAAGTACATCAAGTACTGTAAAAGCCACATCTGTTGTTCCCTGAATACGGCATCCGTATTTTGACGCCACACAGTCAAACCATCCCATCCTTCTTGGACGTCCTGTTGTAGCTCCATACTCCCCGCCATCTCCGCCGCGTCTTCTGAGCTCATCTGCCTCCTCACCAAAAATCTCACTGACAAAAGCGCCCGAACCAACTGCACTGGAATAAGCTTTACATACTGTAATAATTTTTTTAATCTCATAAGGAGGAATACCAGCACCTATCGCACCATAAGCTGCCAATGTAGACGATGATGTTACCATCGGATAAATTCCATGGTCAGGATCTTTTAACGAACCCAACTGACCTTCAAGAAGAATTTCCTTTCCATCTTTAATAGCACTGTACAAATACTCTGAAACATCACATACATATGGTTCAACCATATCTTTATATTCCATCAATTCATTATATACATCCTGAGGATTAAGAACAGGCTTATGATATAAATGCTCAATCATAACATTCTTTGTCTCACATATTCTCTTTACTTTATCCATTAGACCTTCATTATCAAATAATTCGCTGACCTGAAAACCTATTTTAGCATACTTATCTGAGTAAAATGGTGCAATTCCTGATTTTGTTGAGCCAAAAGAGTTCTTACCAAGCCGCTCTTCTTCGTACTGATCGAATAGAATGTGATATGACATTACTATTTGTGCACGATCAGATACTAATATCTTAGGCATTGGAACACCTTTATCTGTTATAGATTTTATTTCATTAAATAATACAGGAATATTTAGAGCTACACCGTTACCAATTATGCTTGTTGTATGTCCATAGAACACACCTGATGGAAGTGTATGAAGCGCAAATTTACCATAATTATTAACAATCGTATGGCCTGCGTTAGCTCCACCCTGAAAACGCACTATAATATCAGCATTCTCAGAAAGCATATCAGTGATTTTACCTTTTCCTTCGTCACCCCAGTTAGCACCAACAACTGCTCTTACCATTAAACTTCCTCCTTAATCCTTACTGTTTCCTACTGTTACTTATCATAAAATATTGAAACAACAAAATTGTTTCCCGCCCTGTGTCGGGCATGTATTACAGTATGCCATAAAGCGCACATTTGTATAATACACTTATATCTTGTTAAAATCAACCATTTTTTTCTATTATTTATCAGTATCTATCTTATTGTTAATCGCTATTACAAGTGCGTTTACAGATGCAGTAATTATATCCTGTGCGCTTCCGCATCCCCAGAAACATTCTTTTTCCGCATTCTTTATCCCTACATAAGCCATTGCATTTGATGATGAAACATTTCCCATCGAATGTTCTTCATAACAAAATATTTCATGATTCAATTTAAATTCTTTCTTCAACGCATTATTTACTGCATCCAACCTTCCATTGCCCTCGCCTCTTATCAAGGTTTTTTTGCCGCCTCTGCGTACAATAGTAACTTCTGTTTTTATTTTATCTTCTTGAGTAAAGTGACACTCTGTAATTGTAAAATATGGATGATAATTTATATACTTTTCTGTAAACAAATTATATATTTCTTCTGGCTGCAATTCCTTATGTTCATGATCTGACACATTTTTTGCAAGATATCCCATTTCCTCTTTCATCTTCTTTGGCATATTTATACCAAAGTTATGCTCAAGTATATATCCTACGCCGCCCTTTCCTGACTGACTGTTAATACGAATAACATCAGAATCATACTCTCTGCCTACATCTTTTGGGTCGATAGGCAAATAAGGAACCGTCCATTTATCGCAATCATTATCTTCACGGTAATGCATACCTTTTGCAATAGCATCCTGATGTGAACCAGAGAATGCAGCAAACACAAGCTCTCCTGCGTACGGCTGCCTCATTGAAATTTCCATACCAGTATAATCTTTATAACATTGACATATATACGGCATATTTGAAAAATCAAGCACAGGATCAATTCCCTGTGAAAACAAATTAAGAGCCAATGTGATAATATCTACATTTCCTGTCCTTTCACCATTTCCAAAGAGAGTGCCCTCTATTCGGTCAGCCCCTGCCAAAATACCAAGCTCAGCATCAGACACTCCGCACCCTCTGTCATTGTGCGGATGAAGCGACAGCACAACATTTTCACGGTTATGCATATTTTTACTCATGTATTCTACCTGACTTGCAAACACATGCGGAAGTGAGTGTTCAACAGTTGCCGGAAGATTTATAATTACTTTCTTATCTTCTGTAGGCTCCCAAATATCAATTACTCCATTGACAACCTCCAGAGCATACTCCATCTCTGTACCTGTAAAACTTTCAGGACTATACTCAAACAAGAAATTGCCTTCTGTCTCGTCTGCCAATTTTTTTAACATCTTTGCACCGCTTACGGCAATTTCAAGAATCTCGTCTTTAGACTTCTTAAATACTTGTTCTCTCTGAGCCAAACTTGTTGAATTATACAAATGTATAACCGCTTTAGGCGCTCCCTCAACAGCCTCAAATGTCTTCTTGATAATATGCTCTCTTGATTGTGTCAGCACCTGAATAGTTACATCATCAGGTATCATATTACGCTCTATAAGTGTTCTTAAAAATGTATATTCTGTCTCTGAAGCAGCCGGAAAACCAACTTCAATTTCTTTAAAGCCAACCTCTACCAAAAGTTCAAAAAATTTAAGTTTCTCTTCTAATCCCATAGGCTCAATCAAAGCCTGATTTCCATCTCTCAAATCAACGCTGCACCAAACAGGAGCTTTCTCAATACTATCCTTTTTCACCCAGTCAAAACAATCAACTGGAGGCATAAAATACTGTTTTTGATACTTTTGATAATTTTTCATCATACTCAATCCTTTCTCTTATAATACATTTTGCCAGCCAAATCCGAAAAAAACATTCTTATCTAATATACCGTAAAATAATTTTTTTAGAAATAAAAAAAATCTTCCATCCTATCTTCAACAGATAGAGACGAAAGAAAACTTACGCGGTACCACTCTATTTCATGATTAATCATGCCCTCTTCAGATACAGGCTGTCACGCCATATACCTTTCCCCTGTAACGGTGGGATATCCGTCTACACCTACTTTTCATATAAACTATGAAGTTCGAGTAGCAGCTCCAAGGCGAGTTCCTGATTTTCCTTCCACTGTTTCGCATCACCCAACAGCTTTCTGTATGCTGGTAAATCAGTACTATTCCTTTTCATTGCCTTTTCAATGATATTTTATTCACTGTTTTGTTATTCTAACACACTTTATTATAAAAATCTACCCCCTTTTTTATTTTTTATTAATTAATATATTCTTTATAACCATTTTCCTTTTTAAATAGAAAAAAAGCCGTATCTTTTCTATAACTTTCTCCGCTCATACAGCAAAACACTTATAAACATCGACATGATATATATAACAATTGTAATAATACTTACAATTATTATATAATTGTTAGAATAATTTATCATATCATTTAATCCCGAACCATCCTCAAAATATTTTACAAAATAAAACATTGGAATTATTAAAACAAATCGCATTATCTGCGCCGACTGAAAACCTAGCCAGTATGTAAGCGGCAGACATATTCCCGTCCACAATAAAGGTATAATAATTGATATTATTGCTGATAAACATATAATCTCTAAATCAAAATTTTTATACATAATACATGTTATAATATTAAACACAAAACTGCCTACTATCCCTACTGCTAATGTATAAACGACTGAAATATACTTTCCTGCAACAATTGTAAACCCGCTTACTGGCATAGCCAACTGATAATTCTTCCATCCAGCCTTCTCATCATCTGCAAAACCAATTAAATTCTGCATTCCAATTATCATAGTAAACATTATAGTTGCAAAAAAACCTCCTCTAGTTCCTGTTTTTAACATAAGTAATATAATAGCTCCGGCTAATAATATTAAAGTTTTTTTATCTATACTTTTAAAAAACACTATAAAATCTTTGTAAATTATTCCTCGCATAAAATTCCTCCTTTAATATAGAAAAGCATTATATCTTCAAGGGTTGCATTGTCTACTACAGTATTTCTATATTTTTGTTTAACAGATGTTTTGTCTTTCACAAGACACTCAACACTCATACTTGTTGTTCTGTAAACAATATAATCATCTTCAGAAATTGAAGCAAACTTTTCCCTACCACACTTTAAAATCCCATAATTATTTACAAGATCATCTTTCTGTTCCTCAAAGATAATTCTTCCTTTATGAAGCAAAATAACATAATCAGCTATTTTTTGAATATCTGATATAATGTGTGATGAAAAGAATATTGAACAATCTTCATCCTGAATATAATCTAAAAATAAATCTAATATCTCATCACGTACAACCGGATCAAGACCTGTCGTTGCCTCGTCTAAAATTAACAACTTGGGTCTATGCGCAACAGCACACACAATTGACAATTTCATCTTCATTCCCTTTGAAAATGTACTTATTTTTTGTCTCTGCGGAAGTTCAAATTTGTTTAAATATTTTCTATAAAGATTACTGTCCCAAGATTTATATACACCTGATAATATTTTTTCAATATCACATGTAGTAAACACATCATGGAAATGACACTCGTCAAATGCAACACCTATATTTTCTTTAACTGAAAATTGAGAATGATCAATTCCAAACAGTTCTATTCTTCCACTGTCCTTCTTTAACTCATCCAGAATCAATTTAATTGTTGTACTTTTTCCAGCTCCATTCTCGCCGATAAATCCGACTATTCTTCCCTTAGGTACTTTAAATGATACATTGTCAAGAAAGAAACCGTCAAACTTCTTACAAAGATTTTGTACTAATATATTATTGTTCTCCATAACATTTCCTTCCTTTACTCTACATAGAATAATTTCAGTATATTTGTCATCTGCTCATATGAAATTCCATGTGCCCTTCCTATTTCGGCCGCTGTCTGTAAATGATCTTCTGCTATCCTAAGCTGTTCCTCCCTAATAAAATCCATATTTTGAGATGCAACAAAACTCCCTTTTCCTGAAACAGTTTCTATAAAACCATCCCTTGTTAGATCTTCATAAGCTCTCTGAACTGTAATAACGCTTATATGTAAATCTTTAGCCAAACCCCTCATTGATGGCAACGCTTCCCCAGCAGATAAGCTTCCATTCATAATAAAACTTTTAATCTGTGTACTAATCTGTTCATAAATTGGCTTCTCACTGCTGTTGCTTATAATTATTTCCACTTATTCACCTCCACGCAT
>CATJTQ010000094.1 GCA_949743325.1 uncultured Lachnospiraceae bacterium | reverse complement strand
ATATAACATAAAATATATATAAATTCTACAATATGTTCTATTATTCAACTAATTTTTTATTTAACATAGCATAAGCAGACAATTTAAAAAAAATAATTTAAAAACAATTGTTTTTACTTTGCTAATAACTAAAATGCTAAAAGCACATCAGATTTTCACATCCGATATGCCTTATATATATCAACAATAATACCTAATTTCCCCAAATTGTTCACACCATTTATCAATAATCAAATCACTGTTAGCTTCAATATGTCTCATAATATTCTTTAACATTTTATTTGAAATCTTAGAATTATTATTACATAGCAAAGCATTACCAGTACTTGTTAACCATATCTTTGTTGAATTTGACGTTGCTTTACCTTCTGAAACATGAACATGAATAGGTTCTATCGGATTGTTTTCATTTGACCAAAAATAAATTACAAAAGAGCCAACTTTAAAAATTTGAGGCATTTGTTATTCCTCCCTCTTGGGAAAATTCAATAATTAAATGTGCATTATTATGAATGAGTTTCTTAAAATATTCTATTTCTGCATCAGAATATGCATAAATATCCTCCCATTTATATTCAGGAAGCCAACAAGTGGCATGACGAAAACATTCCTTTTCATCTGGCGTTTCAATATAAACTTTTACTCTACCGTCTTGTTTCATTTCCGAATGAGTAATTTCTGTTTCATCATTAAGCGTCATATATGGATACATCATGATATCGTCCTCCGTCTCTTTTTGAAAATCCACTTACTTATTACAAAATAAACAATAAATAATATACAAAAATTATACAACTAATATAATCTAATTTCTACCCCAAAATAAAAATTGTAAAAAAATAAGGCACACCAGACTTTTAAATCTGACATGCCTTATAATTAACCATCCATCAATCCCAATCCTCAACATATGGTTTTATTTCAAACCTCAGCAGCGCATCATATACTTTCTTTGGCACCTTATTTTTATACTTATCTGCCATAATCAGTATATCAGCCTGTTTATGCATTTTATATTCTTCAAATGCTTCTTCAGGTGTCTCCCAATAAGACAATCTGATTACTTCATCATGTCCATATGGCTTAATTTCACCATAATACATTTTCATTCTGCTGTCATATCTCACGCCTAAAGGCAAATCCATTTTTGCAGTTTTCCACTTATCTAACCTATGTTTTTTACAGTTAGACAACATAATATTTAATGTCTGTGGCAGAATACAGCACTTATCAGGAGAATATTCTTTATTGCCCGGAAACAGTAAATCTTTATCAACTGTCATTGATTCACCGTCACACTCATAATATTCACAACTCCACCATTCAGCAAAAGAATCTTTATCATACCGCCACAAATCACACATAAATGAACCTTTGTATACATCTTTTTCTACATAACACCGTTTATAAATTCCATTCCATATTGAATATGCTACATTAGACTTTAATGTAATATAAGGTATGTATTCCTGCTGTCTTCCTAATTCTTCTACAAATAAAATTTCACGCTGTAAATCAATATACTCTTCATTACTTACATATACAAGGTTTCTGTAAAAACAATTATTTATGTCCTTGTCAATATGCCATATTTTTTTATTCTTTTTAGTATTTTCAAGAAAATGTTCTGCGACTAACTTATCTGTATATGTTTCTATTTTTCTCTCTATACCACTAAGTGTAAAATGTGCATATCCTGATTTATGCATATGAAAATTGTTTCTTAAATTATTTACCATTCTGCCATAATTAGATATCCAATAATTATTAGTGCCATTAACCAATACAAATACTTCATCATCAGCAATCAATTCTATTCCTGATTTCTTAATATCCAATACTCTTTTATCTGCTATGGATATGTATTCTTTAAATTCTTTTCTCTGCTCTAATTTCTTTTTACTGCTCATTTTATTTTTGATGTTCCTTTCGATATGATAATAGACAGCATTCGTTTTGATGCGAACGCTAAAAAGAGCATCCAGAAATGGACACCCTGATATAAAACAATATTTAGTTATAGGTAATTTCAGATGTCAAGAATATTGACACCATAATTTTAAATATCCTATCAAAATTGGCGATATCTCCATTCTGTGTAATCGTAACATAACCGCTCGTAAATTATGTACGATTGGTTTCAGATTTGAAAACACTGGCTTTCCTCCACTTGCGGGGGAATGATAGAATATTTTCTAAACCGTTTGTATCGGCTTAGGATTAGTTCAAATTAGAAATCACTTGCGAATATGGTTAGTCCATCATGGACTAATTCACATTTTTGCAGTTGTACCACTGTAGTACAACCTTTTACACACATCTGTAGAAAACTCAACACTTTGTAGGTGTTAAGTTTAAACTCACCACAAGTTTTTTCAGAGAGTCCTTTTTGGTCTTTCTGAAAGTATCACGCCCATTTGGGCAAATCATTAATAACTCAAACAATACAGGCATTTCACTTTATATGAATATCTTTGCTCGCCAAAACGGGCGAACAAACCTTTTAAAGCGTTCGCTTATCAGATTTTTTAAATGCAGGTCATGCACTTTCGGATGTCCAGAATTAGGATGGCACGATTTTTACTCTATCTGGTAGTAATATTATTACCATCAGCCAGTACAAAATTATGTACTACCCGTTTGGGCTTCTCCTCTTTCGACCACTTATGGGCGAATCTGTCCAAAACCTGTAAATGTTTCCAGTTCCTCGCGGGGAACCACCATCCCACAAGTATACGGTAAAATACCGCCCACCTATATTATTCAAATAAGCAGCAGTTGTGTCATAGTGTCACAACCATTGCAAGACGTTGTAACGTTGTCCACGGCGGACAACACTTTCCATATTTACGAAATCTGTTTAAACCGAAATCGTATGACAGAATTATCGAATGCCTATTATGGGAATACGATCACTCTCTCAGAATAATATTTTAAACATTAAATCATAAATATAAATTATATATTAAAATAATTTAATATATTGATTTGATATTCTAATTTATTAAAACAAATACTAAGTATTATTTTGTCAAATATGGTAAATTAATGATAATCAGTGTAGACAGTATGGGGATAGTTCCTCGGTTGCCTTTTTCGGAAACGGAATGGGGGGTTACTATGAACATGTTAGAAGTATTAACATTGCTCTTGGTGGTTTTTGCCACATTAACATACATAGGTAATCACAACAACCTCAAATAGACAGAAAAAAACTATCCTATACAGCAATAGGGGATAGCTTGCATTGTGTTACTCATTGTTTCGCATCAAGTGTCCGTCTGGGGTAATGGGGACGTTCCAATATCTCCGTTACCTTCTACACTGATTATAAACTACATTTCCTATATTTTCAAGTAACAATTTTTTAAATATACTTTATATTTCAAAAGATACGCCTATAATACGTACCCGAAAATTTTAGGGGGTGTTGCAACATAGATACTCTATAAAGGTATATAACAGTGTCCTTTGAAAGCCAGTTGTATTTACAATCTTAGTCCAAATGGACACTAACTGCTTATCATAGCAGCGTCAAATTTGACACTCCTTTACAACAATCTCTGCTACATCAATACAAATCATCAATATCAATAAACCCTAAATCTTTTTTAGTAACGCAAAATAACTCACCATGCAAATTTGCACAATGAGATTTATTTTTGCATAGGTCATTCTGACCTATGCAATCTATATTTGTCAGGTTCATTTGAACCTCACCCTCTGTTGGCATGTCCAATATTTCTTCTATGGAAAAATCATGTTCCATAGAGACAGGTTCTCCCCAGTTGTCATCTGCTTTCAAGAAATCAAACTGTTCAAAGACACTTTCATCTTTAATCTGAAACTCTAATTTCTCGACCCATCTTCTATCGCTATCTGTCATATATTCTTGCGCACGTTTTGCATCAATTTCCTGTTGTAGTGTTCTATTCTTATTGGTAATATATTTTTGCACTTTTCTAATCGTTTCTTTGTCATATGTATCACCATATCCTTCACAAATACGATTATAAATTTGAGCTAAACGCCTATTATTATCTGCCTGCTCCTTATTTTTCTGCGTTAGCAAGATTTTATGTTTGACACCGTACCAATTTTCATAATTTGATGCGTAATCCTCACAAATTTCTTTATCAGCATATCTACTGTAACAGTTTTTAATCTGCCTTAATTTATCTCCATCACGAACCTTATCATTACTCTTGTAAATATATATTATCTTGATTTTAGATAAAATTTCGTTATATCTAATACAAGTCCTTGGTGAAATATCCGCTTGTAATGCAATAAATTCCATAGACATAGTTCCAATCCTGCCCTGTAATTTTCTCATATTCTTAGACCAGTTAAAAGTACTTACTACTGCAACAAAGTATTTCAGCATGGAAATCTTTTTCTTCATAATCTCAGCACAGCCTAAAATTATATGTATTTCGTTAGGAAATATTGTTATAAACTGCTCTTTCTCCGTATCTAAATACATACCTGAAAAATCAATAAGGTATTCATTTGACGTTTTTGTACTGAAATCCTGTAATATCTGAATTACATTGGCAAGTTGTAATTCAAAAATACCTCTCTGCAATGAATCAAGGAGTACTTTTTCATATTTCTCTTGTGAAGCCACAATAGTATATGCCATTCTGTTTACAGATACACAATCCACTGTTGATGATTTATTATATAATGGTATACTTTCATCTATTATTATCCGCAATGCTATATATGCCAGTACACCATCTTGTGTCAAATTAAATCCTGTAACTAAATCTTTCTTTAAAAACAATTTATCCACTTTTGTGCTCCTTTTTTGTGTATTTTTTATTCTATTTTTCTAGGGTGACAACTACCCCTCAAAAATGGCTATAGTTGTCCAAAATATGGTGACAACAGGACAGATAGAATGAGCACAGTTGGCACACTTATAAGTAAGAGATAATTAGTAAGTAAGAGAATTAGATATAGGAACTCATTTACAATGAGTTACCCTCTCTGAATCTAATTTTTCTCATATCCTTTTATTACTTCTTCTATATCCTTTTCTTTCTTAAAAATGAATACACTTCTTTTACCATCCTCATCTGTTCTGTCTGGTTTAATATCTACAATAGTGAATCCATTCTTTAATAAATTCCTTGCTAATTTTGCTGTAAAAATTATAATCGTACTTTTTTCCATAAACTATTAACTCCTTTTAATAACCATCTAAATAATAATTCTGTATTTTTAGTTACTTTCGTTTTTACCTGATTTTTTTTTAAGTGTAGAAAGCAATTTTTTGTACTAACATGGAGTTCGGTTGTTTTATGTACCCTGTGAGTTGAGAAAACGGATATCATTTAGCACCTTTAAATATCTACTGTTCACACAAAATACATGAAATACATTTCCTGTTTTGTCATGTTTTCCGCACCCAATAGGAAATACACCTCTTTTAAATAATTGGTTACATTCCTCAATATCATAATTATATGTGTACTTTTTGTTACTCATAAAAATAGACCTCCATTAGTTAAAATAATCATCAAAATAATACTTCTCTCTTTATTTCTCTTTTTCTATGTGACTTCCCATTTGGGACATCACATAATTACATTTCTGTATATCCACGTTCTGATAGAAGATATATATTTTCTGCTTGTGTGATAGATTATTTCGCATAACCCAATTCAAGTAATGTGCTTACATCACAAGCACGTTTGATATCAATATAATCTATGTTCACTTACATATTCTCTTTTTTGATTTACTGACAGAAGATAAAAATATACTAACAACCATTTGGTTTTCTCCTATAAACTTGTTAAAAGTTTTAACATCCTTATCATTCCAATCAAATTTTAGTAATTTATATGTAAGGTATACTGAATTTCAATACCCCAATATACTTCTAACAATACACTCCCAAAACTCAGCAAAAGTTTTCATGTTTAACTTGTTTAGCCTATAAATCAAAATGTTGACTTTTGCATGGTAAAAGGACTGAACGTTTAATTCAGCCCTTTGTTCACATTCACTAATGGGACTTAAATCTTTTATGTCCCTTGTTAATTTATATCATTTCAAATATTCAGTTTTCATCATTTAATGGAATCTCTTTACCCAGATTTGGACAATTAAAACAGTTGACAGTTATTAGAATTTCGTGAATTTCAATTTTTGTAGATTATTCTATTTCACATCATATTTTATACTATACTCTATATCCATCCATTTCAAATAAGCAATCCACATAGTTGTTTTACTAACATTATTAGCAGCTCCAATATTAATCAAATCCTGTAACATAACTTCATCAGCTGGCTTATTTTTACAGTTTTCAACATGTTCTTTCATTATTTTATCCAGTAAAGCACACTGTTCATCCCATTCTTCTTTTGATAATAATGCTAATTCTTTGTTAATCTCTTCATCTGAAATCTGATTTTTGGTTACTATCTTTGCTATTTCATACTGTATGTTCATATTATTTTATTCTCCCTTTTGTTTATTTTTCTCAACGGACACCACTTAGGGCTTGTTTCTGGCAACTTACCAACGCTCAATTTCCACAAGCATTTATACTATTCTCATTATCACAATAATAAATTTTATTACCCTAATCATAAAGCTTCATATATTCACATTTATTACACTATGCCTCTTTTTTCAATATTTATAGCCTCCCATTTATATAAAGGACAATCCATTTCCATATTTATTTTACTTGTAACTTTTTTATTAAATAAACACCTATCCTCTAAATCCCAATGTTTGCTCATAATCTGTCTAAGTTCACAATAATTACAATTTTTTCGTACATCACATACATTTCTCTTCATTACAAGCCTCCACTATATAATAAATTTTTTATTTGTCTTGTCCTTTAATAAATAAACATTAATTATTCATCAACTCATCTAATGTTTCTCCTGCATAAAATTTAACTTTTTTATGTTCCGGTACAATATGTATTTTTCCTGTAGCCGGACTTTTCGCTGGTTTCTCTTTAACTGTTTTTAATTCAAATCTGCCAAACTTATGAAACTTGATTATATCCTCATCTTTTAGACAGTCAATTAATGTTTCAATAAATAAATTAACCTCTCTTTTAGCCTGCGCTTTTGTAATACTGCCTTTAGCTGCCATTCTGTCAGCAAACTTCTTTTTGTTTAATACCATAATTAATTTCCTCCTTATT
>CATJTQ010000093.1 GCA_949743325.1 uncultured Lachnospiraceae bacterium | reverse complement strand
TCTAAGTTTAGCCTTCACCTTTGGCTTGGCTTATCTAAGGTTTGCGATGGACTTTCGCACTAACCTCACACTTCGCCTGCGGCTCGTATTCGCTAAGGGCTCAATGCCTACCAGCTTGCTTTTTTGACACCCGGAATCTGACCTTTGTATGCTAATTCACGGAAGCAAATTCTGCAAACTCCGTATTTTCTTAAATATGCATGTGGACGACCACAGATTCTGCAGCGACTGTATTCTCTTGTTGAGAATTTCTGTTTACGCTGCTGTTTAACTTTCATTGCTGTTTTAGCCATGAATTTTCCCTCCTATCTATTTACTGAACGGCATATTGAATAATGTCAATAATTCACGAGCTTCTTCATCTGTATTTGCTGTTGTAACAAATATAACATCCATACCTCTTACTTTATCAACTTTATCATACTCGATTTCAGGGAAAATCAACTGTTCCTTAATACCAAGTGCATAATTGCCTCGTCCATCAAATGCATTAGGATTAACACCTCTAAAGTCACGAACACGAGGAAGTGCAAGGTTGATTAAACGATCAACAAACTCATACATTTTCTCGCCTCTTAATGTAACTTTACATCCAATTGGCATGCCCTCTCTGATTTTAAAGTTAGCTACTGAGTTCTTTGCTCTTGTAACAACAGCCTTCTGTCCTGTAATTGTCTCTAAATCACTTATTGCTGAATCAAGAATTTTAGCATTTTCTTTTGCTTCTCCAACACCCATATTGATAACAACTTTTTCAAGCTTTGGAACCTGCATTACATTTTTATAACCAAATTTCTTTGTCATAGCATCCATAATTTCTGTGCTATATATCTCTTTAAGTCTGCTCAATGTCCTGACCTCCTCTCTTATTAATCGATAACTTCGCCAGTAGATTTTGCAACACGAACCTTTGTGTCACCTTCCATTTTATACCCTATTCTGGTAACCTTGCCCTTGTGTAAAAGCATAACATTTGAAATATCAATTGATGCTTCTTTCTGAACAATACCACCTGATGGGTTTGCTGCATTAGGTTTCATATGTTTTGTAACCATACCGATTCCTTCAACAATTACCCTATGGTTTTTTCTATCGATTGAAAGGATTTTTCCTTCTTTATTTTTATCCTTACCAGCGATTACACGAACTGTATCGCCTTTTTTTAATTTTGTTGATGTCATTTCGTGCACCTCCTTATAATACTTCAGGAGCAAGTGAAACAATCTTCATAAACTGTTTCTCTCTTAACTCTCTGGCTACAGGTCCAAATATACGAGTTCCTCTTGGATTTTTGTCTTCACGGATAATAACCGCTGCATTTTCATCAAATCTTATATATGAACCGTCCTTACGACGGGCACCCTTTACTGTACGAACAACCACAGCTTTTACTACATCACCTTTTTTAACAACACCGCCTGGTGTTGCATCTTTGACCGTAGCAACAATAACATCACCAATTCCGGCATATCTTCTAGTTGAACCGCCCATAACTCTGATACAAAGCAATTCCTTTGCACCTGTGTTATCAGCAACTTTCAACCTAGTTTCCTGTTGTATCATGCGGATAACCTCCTTCAAATTCTATATAAATAGAAAGACAATATTATTTTGCTCTTTCAATAATCTCAACAAGTCTCCATCTCTTATCTTTTGATAATGGTCTTGTCTCCATAACTTTAACAGTATCACCAATGTTACATTCATTGTTCTCATCATGAGCCTTCAATTTATATGTTTTCTTAATAATTTTCTTATAAATAGGATGCTTTACATGATCTTCAACTGCAACAACAATTGTTTTCTGCATTTTATTACTTACAACTCTACCTGTTCGTGTTTTTCTTAAATTTCTATCTGCCACAACCAATGCTCCTTTCCTAATTATTGCCTTGCTTTTTAAGGCATAATGGTATACCCGAAGGGTACTTCTTAATTATTACCTTGCTTCCTAAGGCATAATGGTATACCCGAAGGGTATTTCTTAATTACTGTCCTGCTTCCTAAGGCATAATGGTATACCCGAAGGGTATTTCTTAGTTATTACCTTGTTTTCAAAGACATAAATTATACCCGAAAGGTATTTCCTACAATTTGTTTGCTCTATATAAACGATTATTCAGCAACCTTTTCTTTTTCTGTGATGATTGTCTGAATTCTTGCGATATTTTTTCTTACTTCCTTGATTCTGCTTGTATTATCTAACTGATTAGTTGCATTCTGGAATCTAAGGTTGAAAAGTTCCTTTTTAGCAGCTACTAATTGTTCATTTAATTCTGCAGCTGATTGTGATCTTAAATCTTCTACATAACTCTTAATTTTCACTGTTATCACCGCCTTCTAAATCTGCGCGAGAAACCACTTTGCACTTACATGGTAATTTATGAGTTGCAAGACGCAATGCCTCTTTAGCCACATCTTCAGGTACTCCAGAGATTTCAAACATTACGCGACCCGGTTTAACTACTGCCACCCAGTATTCAAGAGAACCTTTACCTGAACCCATTCGAGTTTCAGCTGGTTTTGCAGTTACTGGCTTATCTGGGAAAATTTTTATCCAAACTTTACCGCCACGCTTAATGTAACGTGTCATGGCAATACGGGCTGCCTCAATCTGATTGGAACGAATCCAACATGGTTCTAATGCTACGATACCATATTCACCATTTGTAATTTTATTACCTCTCATCGCTTTTCCACGCATTGAACCGCGGAACTGTTTACGATGTTTTACCCTTTTCGGCATTAACATTATTTATCGCTCCCTTCCTTATTAGCTTTAGTTGGAAGAACTTCGCCTTTGTAAATCCAAACTTTAACACCAACTTTACCGTAAGTAGTGTCAGCCTCTGCGAAGCCATAATCAATATCTGCTCTTAATGTCTGAAGCGGGATAGTTCCTTCACTGTAAAACTCTGTACGAGCCATATCAGCACCGCCTAAACGTCCTGAAACAGATGCCTTAATTCCTTTTGCACCAGCTTTCATTGTTCGTGACATACATGATTTCATCGCTCTTCTAAAAGAAATACGATTTTCAAGCTGCTGAGCAATATTCTCGGCTACTAACTGAGCATCCTTATCCGGTCTCTTAATTTCTTTAATATCTACAACCAATTTTTTTGATGTGAATTTCTGAACTTCTGCTTTAACCTTATCAATCTCAGCTCCGCCTTTACCAATTACGATACCAGGTTTTGCTGTATATATGATAACTTTAACTTTATCAACAGTTCTTTCTATCTCAATTTTTGAAACGCCAGAGCTGTATAATTTCTTCTTAAGGAATTTACGAATCTCATAATCTTCTACTAAGTAATCTGCAAAATCTCCCTCTGCATACCACTTAGAATCCCAATCTTTGATAATACCGACTCTTAATCCATGTGGATTAACTTTCTGTCCCATGATATACCTCCTTATTTCTCATTAAGCACGATAGTAATGTGACTTGTTCTCTTTTCGATACGATAAGCTCTACCTTGTGCTCTTGGTTTAATTCTCTTCATTGTTGGTCCTTTATCTGCATAGCACTCTTCAATATAAAGGTTTTCCGGGTTCATTCCATTATTGTTCTCTGCATTTGCGATTGCTGAATTTAACAGTTTAAGAATTACGCCTGAGGCATATCTTGGATTATAGGATAAAATACCAATTGCTGTCGCTACATCTTTACCACGTATAGCATCTAATACGAAGCATGCTTTCTGAACAGAAACTCTTGCATATGAAAGCTTCGCAATCGGTCTTGTTTCTTTTGTATTTTCATTTCTTTCACGCTTAATTTGGGATCTATGTCCTTTCGCCATGACTGGAACCTCCTTTCAATATTAACGCCCCGTTCCATTGGGCATCTTTGTATACTTTTCAGCTCAAAATTGAATATACATATCAATTTGCTAACAGTATACTTTTACAGTGCAAAGCACATGCATTATGATACTCCCGAAGGGTATCTCTATCTATATTAATTAACGAACTTTAGATTTCTTTTCGTCTTTTCCATGACCTCTGTATGTTCTAGTTGCTACAAACTCTCCAAGTTTGTGTCCAACCATATCTTCAGTAATATATACAGGTACATGTTTTCTTCCATCATGAACTGCAATTGTATGTCCAACAAATGTAGGGAAGATTGTTGAACGGCGAGACCATGTTCTAATTACTTGCTTCTTGCCCGATTCGTTCATTGCATTAATCTTTTTTAATAAGCTTTCATCAGCAAATGGTCCTTTTTTAAGTGAACGAGACATTGTCTAACCTCCTTACAAATATCAACTAGGCCTTTATAGCCTTTCCATCTCTTCTACGAACAATCATCTTATTAGACTGCTTGTGTTTCTTTCTTGTCTTCAAACCAAGAGCAGGTTTACCCCAAGGTGTGCACGGACCTGGACGACCTATACCAGTCTTACCTTCACCACCACCATGTGGATGATCATTAGGGTTCATAACTGATCCACGCACTGTTGGTCTGATACCCATATGACGTTTACGTCCCGCTTTACCTATTTTTATAAGATTATGGTCACCATTTCCTACTACACCAACTGTAGCACGGCATCCAACAGGTACCATTCTCATCTCTCCTGAAGGAAGACGAAGTGTAGCATACTTTCCTTCTTTAGCCATCAACTGTGCTGCATTTCCCGCAGAACGAACCATCTGTCCGCCTCTTCCAGGCATAAGCTCAACATTGTGTACCATTGTACCAACTGGAATATTTTCCAAAGGAAGACAATTTCCAACTCTAATTTCTGCATCTGCACCGCTTACAACAGTCATTCCATCTGTCAATCCGGCAGGCGCAAGAATATAAGCCTTCTCACCATCTGCATAACATATTAAAGCTATATTTGCAGATCTGTTAGGATCATATTCAATACCAATAACTTTTGCTGGGATTCCATCTTTTTTATTTCTTTTAAAATCTATTATTCTATATTTCTTCTTTGCACCGCCACCGCGATGTCTTACTGTAATTTTACCCTGATTATTACGACCGGAATGTTTTTTAATAGAAACAACTAATGATTTTTCTGGACTTTTCTTTGTAATTTCCGCAAAATCAGAACCAGTCATATTTCTTCTGGAAGGTGTATATGGGTTATATTTTTTAATTCCCATTACGATTCTCTCCTTTCATCTATTAGCCTTGTTTTTAAAGGCATCATGGTATACCCGCTAGGGTATTTCATCTATTAGCCTTGTTTTCAAAGGCATCATGGTATACCCGTTAGGGTATTTCATCTATTGACCTTGTTTCCAAGGCTTATTGGAACACCCAGGGTGTTTTTATTATTTAAAACCGTAATTATAGACCCTGGAAAATTTCAATATCAGCGCTGTCAGCAGTCAACTGAACAATCGCTTTCTTTCTTTTGGCCGTCTTTCCAACAACAGCACCTCTTCTACGGTTTTTTCCCTCTAAATTCATTGTGTTAACTTTCGCAACTTTAGTTCCAGCAAACATCTTCTCAACAGCTTCCTTAATCATTGTTTTGTTTGCTTCTGGATTAACTAAGAATGTGTATTTCTTTTCTGCCATTGCATTCATACTTTTTTCTGTAACTACAGGCTTAAGAATAACATCATAATATTGGATATTAGCCATTATGCATACACCTCCTCGATTGCTTCAACAGCAGCCTTTGTAATAACAAGGTTGTTATATTTAAGAATGTCATATACATTTATTGAACTAGATACAGCATCTTCTGAAACTGTTACAAATCCAGTTTTAACACCTGGAATATTATTTGCAGATTTAACTACATTGTTATTAACATCTCTTGTAACGATAAATGCTTTATCAACATTCAAGCCTTTTAACACGCTTACTATTTTTTTTGTCTTAATCTCATCTATTGCTAAATCATCAACAACAAATATTTTTCCTTCCTGAACTCTTGAAGTAAGCGCTGACTTAATAGCAAGTGCTTTCTCCTGTTTATTCATTTTAAAAGAATAATTTCTTGGCACTGGAGCAAATACTACTCCGCCGCCTTTCCACTGTGGAGATCTTGTTGAACCCTGTCTAGCATGACCTGTTCCTTTCTGTCTCCATGGTTTTCTTCCACCGCCGGATACTTCCGAACGAGTTTTTGCTTTCTGCGTTCCCTGACGCTTGTTTGCAAGATTTTGAACAACAGCCATATGAACAAGATGTTCATTTACTTCAACACCAAAGACTGCATCGTTAAGTTCTATTGTTCCAACTTCCTTGCCTTCCATATTGTAAACAGATACGTTTGCCATCTGTGTAATCCTCCTTTCCTATTAAGAACGTTAGACTGTCTTTACTGATTCTCTAATTGTTACTAAACATTTCTTTGGTCCAGGCACAGAACCTTTTACAAGTAAAACATTCTCTTCTGCCATAACCCTTACAACTTCAAGATTTTGAATTGTAATCCTCTTAGCACCCATATGCCCTGGCATCTTCTTACCTTTAAACACTTTACTAGGGCTTGAACAAGCACCATTTGAACCAGCATGACGATGATACTTAGAACCATGAGTCATAGGTCCTCTTGACTGTCCATGTCTCTTAATAGCACCTTGGAACCCTTTACCTTTTGAAATAGCTGTGGCATCAATTTTATCTCCAGCTTCAAAAACATCAGCTTTGATTTCATCGGCTAGTTTAAATTCCTCTGAATTGTCAAGTTTTAATTCCTTAACATATCTCTTACATGATACACCAGCTTTTGCAAAGTGTCCCTTCATCGGTTTGTTAACATTTTTTTCTTTCTTATCAACAAAACCAACCTGCACTGCACTATAACCGTCATTTTCAACAGTTTTAACCTGTGTAACAACACAAGGTCCGGCTTCTAATACAGTTACTGGAGTTAAAACTCCATCTTCATTGAAGATCTGTGTCATACCAATCTTCTTAGCCAAAATCGCTTTCTTCATTTTTAATCCTCCTGTTTTTAATCTACAGCGGAACGCAAACTTTCTGCGTTCATCCTAGAACAGTCGATATAAGTGGAACTTATGTTTTTCCATATGTTACTTCTATATAAACCCTTCAGGATATTCTCACTCAACAAAGTATAATTACTTCTGTTTCATTTTGATATCAATGTGAACACCAGCTGGCATTTCTAATCTTGACAATGCGTCAACAGTTTTCTGTGTTGGTGCAATGATATCGATAAGTCTTTTATGAGTTCTCTGCTCAAACTGTTCCCTGGAGTCTTTGTACTTGTGTACAGCACGAAGAATAGTTACTACTTCCTTCTTCGTAGGCAATGGTACAGGACCACTCACTTTTGCTCCGTTCTTCTTTACAGTTTCGATAATTTTCTTAGCTGATGCATCAATTGTCTGATGATCATAAGCTTTCAATGTAATTCTCATTACTTGACTTGCCATAAAAAAAGTCGCCTCCTTTTCGCACTTTAAATCCAGTACGACAAGCGGTGACTGTACACTCTCCCGTGCGTGTCATGACATTACACACACCTTATCTGCCTTGAAATATTTAGCAGATTTAATTGTCTGTACAGTGACTTGTCGCCAGTTTCCTAACTTGACATTCGCTCCACGGAACACCTACCACATTTGGGCAGCAACCTCTCGCTTCTTTGCTATCATGTCACAGCAAAAGTTATTATACACAACATTTTCACAAAATGCAAGTACTTTTTTTAATTTGTTTTCTAAAACTAAATTATAAATTATCGTCAATAACAAATAAATAATCCTATTGCAAAAACAGCAACCGAAAATATTGCTATTTTTATACCTATATTAAAATAACATAATTTTCTTACAATTATCCTTGAGTTTTCGATTATCTCGCTACAATAATCCAACTCTATGTTTGATATTGTATCAATACTTTTATCTGACTCACCCCAATAATGTGCATACAGAAGTTTAATATATTCTTCTTTTTCAAGTGTTGCTATATATGTAAAATACATTAAATTTACTTTAACATTTCCTTTTATTGGCATACTTATAGTATTATCAATTGGTTTAAAAGACCATATCATAAATATAGTAGAAACAAACAATCCTATAATAACAATAATGCAAAGTCTATAACACTCTTCAAGAAATCCCGAATCCATTATTGCCGCAGACAACGCAACATTAAATGCAATAAGACCTGTATTTTTAGCTTCAGCAAAATGCAGCCAGCTATTTACATTATCAAAAATCTGTTGTAGCAAACACTTTTTCTCATCCATCTTATTATCCCCTCACAAATCCCTAATAAGTTTAAATGCTTTCTCAATTGTAACTTTAAAATCAGGAACACAATTCTCAAATTTATTTTCTAAATCAGATATATCCTCCTCTTCTATCCATGCCAGCTCTTTATGCTTAGTGGTAGAATTAAACCTATTTATATCAAATTCTCCTTTAATCTCAGCTAATGTAATAATCCCCTTATCCTTTTTATTATTATCGCCGCTATGTTCTAGTTGATATAACGCTATTGGAACAGGTTCTTTTATAATTCTACTTTCATCTAAAACGGGTTCTATATCAATGTTAAAATCCTGCTTATATTCATCCTTTATCCTCTGAGCTATACTTTTATCCAATACAGCCTTCGCACATCCAAACTCCCATAATCCTCTGCATTTTTCTCTTGTCTCCAGTCTTTTGGCAACTAAAATTTTTATTTGATCTCCATTCCGCTTAAAACAAACAGCAACACAGTGCAGCTGCAGCAATTCCATATCTATATACCGTGTCTGATCAAAAGACGCATCCTTAATTAATTTTCTTAATCCTTCCACTTTCTCACTTAATCCTCTGTCAATTAAAATTTTATTCAAAGCGAAATAAGCATCTTTATACATTTTATTATCACGGATAACTCTTTCTTTTTTATCATCCCTATTATCATAATACTCTTTTATAAGATCACTTTCATCACAAGCATCAAATGTAAAGCTTCCCTCCAAATCAATTTCCTTTTTATAAGCTTCCACATATGCTTTAGGATCATGATACCATATAATAGGATATAACTTATCCTTCCATACTCCTTTTAACTTCTTGTATGTTATTATGTTTAAATAAGATAAATTATCTGTTTTCTGTGAAATTAAATATGCAAGTTCATAACTTATAACAAATCTGCCATCCTCTGTATATTTCGCAATACGGAAACCCGTATCTATATCATTGCCAAGAAATTCAAAAATCTCACATCCATCATTAGTCTTATAATGCTCAAATATATTATCTAAATCCTGTTCTAAAATATCACTATCACTTATATCACCAATATCACTTACAGACGCAATCCAAGCTGTAGTTTTTAATGACAATATATTCTGCAGCTTCATCAAATTAAAATTATTATTAAAACTATCAAAAAACTCTCCCTTTTTTATTTTAAAAATCATATTAACCATAATTTCAAAAATTTTATTTACACTTTTTAATAGGCTTTCTTCATCTCTTATTTTCAAAACAAAAATCGCTTCATCGCCTAATACTCTCCACATTTCTGAGCCTTTTATTTCATCACAAACTTCTTTTCTTAATTTTTTAAATAATAAATTGAGCACCTGCGCCCAACCATAATAGTTAATCGTCTTATACAATGTTGAATTTACAACATCAAAAGAAAAGAACAGAACTACATCTTTTCTTGGAGCTTTTTCTGAATTCTGTTCTTTTTCTTTATTAATATCTTGTGAATATTTGTCTATTTCATTTATTATGGATTCTAATTTATTCTCACTATTATCTACCATTCTAAATATCCCAACCATTTCCCCCGATTTGCTGCAGCGTCCACTGAAACATGAAAATGTTTTGCTACGGCTGATGTATTAACAATATTCCCCTCAGTATTTTTATCCATTATTCTTTTATATTCAATTTGAGGCATTAATAGAGCAGCCGCAAACTCGTTAGACTGATATTCCAACTCTGAATTTCCACTGCGGTAATATGATATGCTATCCTGTTGATTCCACCGTTCAGCATTAGAATTAAATCCCATATGCAAAAATAAATGCCCCAGCTCGTGAGCTATAGTAAAATTCCTTCTCTCTTCTGTCTGAAAAGGTGAAACTGATATTTCAAAATTACTATCTCCAAGCTTTCTTATTTTACCATCTGAAATTGATGTCATTGACGGATTTTCCACAACTCTTCCGCCCATATTTTCTACTACTAAGTCAATGTCAGAAATAGGAATTGAAATTTCGTATAAATTTATAACTTCCATAGCCAAATCATTAATAAGTTTTTTTAAATAATTATTAATTGCCATACTGACACCACCTTACTATTTAAGATAATTTCTTATAATTATTATTGTATATAGTAACATATATTTAATACTACTTCAACAAATTATTTTAATTAACAAACTTAACAAGCAAGTTATATTCTTTAATTGCTTTTCTTTTTTTACTATCCATATTATAACATATGCCGAACACGAACACAAGTTCTATTTTATTTTTTCGATAAAAAAACTTCCCAATATCTTTTAAAGAAGTCAGGAAGTTTTTTATATTTTACTTTATTTTTTACTATTTGATGATAACGCTGCTAATGGTTCTTTCATTGTAATTTTTTCCCACAGCTTATTATCTAAGTCCACTTTATAATCTGTTTTCCAATCAGAAATTGTTTCTTTAAACAATTCTAACTTTCTTTTTGAAATTATTGTCTCTTTTGTACTGCTCAATAACTCCTCATTATCCAATTCATCTTTATTATCAGAAGCCATATATCCAAGCATAACTCCTGTTGTATCAAGAGGTATAACTTCTGATACTTCACCGATCTCAAGGTCATCCATATAATTATTTATCTCATACAGATTATCCTCAGCCGCAGTAACCCCTGGATTATAACTGTGAGAACTAACACTCTGACCTGCATCCTGTGCGGCAGCATCAAAATCACCATTCTCTATTGTCTGTGCACGTATCACACCTAACTGATTTAAATACTCTTCCTTATCCGCTGCTGATATTGTAGTTGAATTTCCATTCTCATCTTTAGTTTCAAATGAAATATAAATATAATCATATGTTTTTTTATAAGCAGCCTTTTTTAATTCTTCATCTGAGACATTTGTATCTACATCATCTACTATTTTTGCTGTTAATTTTTCCAAAAGTTTATAATCTGTAAGCACTTGACTCACAACCTCTTTATCGGCTAACATTGCATCTAAAGCTTCATCAGAATTAGCATTTATAAATTCGTCAACTACTTTTTCAATTTCATTCTTATCCTCTTGCGTCAACTCAATATCAAATTCAGAGGCTTTGTCCCTGACAATTCCAATTCTTGTAAGCAAGTCAAAATAATAATCTTTAAAATATTCTTGAAAACTTTGACCATTTCCAAATATATCCTGCATATACCAGTCGTCTGCATAACCAGTACTATAAGAAATAATATTCTGAGTATTTGCCTGCTGTAACTTAACAAGAAAATAGGCTTCAGAGAACTTTATCTTTTCATCTCCTACAGTAAGAACTACTTTATCTGCATCTGAATTCTTAGCAGCAGACTTTTTATCCCCACATCCAGTAAGTGAAAACGCCATCATTGCTGTTAAAGCAAAAGATACAGCAGCTTTTTTTATATAAGTCATTTTCATATTCTATCCTCCAATATCTTATTGTACATTATACCTTAAAAAATAATATCATAATTGTTTATTATACTCTACTTTAAAATTATTAGCAAGTGACTTTTTATACATAAAACATTAGGAATTTATATAATTTCTAAGTATAAACAGTAACAAATTATATTGATCTTAAATTTAGAACAATGTAGAGTTTTATCAAATTACTTAATTCTATCAAACCTACATGTAATTATAACACTTTATTTGTCGAATTCATCGACAAAGTTATTCAGATAATACTTTCATATCACTTAAAACAGCTTCTATTGCAGCAAATACATTTTCCATTTCTCCCTGCTTATTCTTTTTAAGTTTGTATACAAAGTAAGGCTTTGCATCTGCACGAAATGTTAATTGATTCTTATGAAGCTCAATTACTTTGGGAATATTCTGTGCATTTATCTGAGCCTTTTCATACATAGAAAAACGCACATAGTCTCTCTTTGCCTCAACAGAAGTCATATACAGCTTATGCGCATTTGCTTTTATCATAGCAATCCTTAGCAAATGTTCAACAGTTCTAGGAATATCGCCAAAACGGTCGCTTAGTTCATCTCTCATATCCTCACACTCTTCTTCATTTTCAAGTTCCGCAATTCTCTTATAAATATCAAGTTTATGAAACTCATTTGGTATATATTTATCAGGAATATAAGCATCAACATTTATCTCAATATTTGTTTCAAAATCTGTTGTAACATTCTCACCCTTTTCCCTTTTAACTGCTTCATTCAACATTTTACAATACAAATCATAACCAACAGATTCCATATGCCCATGCTGACTCTTTCCCAAAAGAGTTCCTGCCCCTCGAAGTTCTAAATCTCTCATTGCAATTTTTATTCCTGAACCCAATTCTGTGAAATCTTTAATTGCTTCTAAACGTTTTTCTGCAACTTCTGACAGCATCTTATTCCTGCGGTACATTAAAAACGCATATGCCGTTCTGTTTGAACGTCCAACACGACCTCTTAACTGATATAACTGAGACAGACCAAAATTTTCTGCATCATGTATAATCATTGTATTTACATTTGAAATATCCAATCCTGTCTCAATAATTGTTGTTGAAACTAACACATCAATTTCGTGATTAACAAAATCCATCATCATTGATTCCAGTTGACGATCCCCCATTTGCCCATGCGCAAATTCTACTCTGGCCTCTGGCACAAGTGCTGCTATTTTTGCAGCTACTTCATCAATCTGACTAACTTTATTAAATACATAATAAACCTGACCATCCCTTGACAATTCTCTTGTAATTGCCTCTCTAACCATCTCCTCATTATATTCCATAACATAAGTCTGTATTGGGACTCGTTCACTTGGAGCTTCCTCAAGAACACTCATATCTCTTATACCAATTAAACTCATGTGAAGCGTGCGCGGTATAGGCGTGGCAGTAAGAGTCAATACATCAACATTTTCTTTAAGTTTCTTAATCTTTTCTTTATGGTTAACACCAAATCTTTGCTCTTCATCTATAATTAATAACCCTAAATTTTTAAAAGAAACATCTTTTGACAGTACTCTATGTGTCCCAATTAATATGTCAGAGGCTCCGCGTCTCATTCTATCAATAGATGATTTTTGCTGTGACGATGTGCGAAAACGACAAAGCAGTTCAATGCTTACAGGATAATTCTTCATTCTCTCCATAAACGTCTCATAATGCTGCTGAGCAAGAACTGTTGTCGGAACAAGATATACAACCTGTTTACTGTCCTGTACTGCCTTAAATGCTGCACGTATTGCAATTTCTGTCTTTCCAAAACCGACATCTCCACAAACAAGCCGATCCATAACCTTCTTACTCTCCATATCTCTTTTAGTAGCCTCTATTGCAGCCAATTGATCCGGCGTCTCATCATATGGAAACATTTCTTCAAACTCCTGCTGCCACACATTATCTTCACTAAACTCAAACCCCTCGGCTCTGGATCGTGCGGCGTATAATTCCACCAAATCTTTTGCAATTTCTTCAACAGCAGTTTTAACCCTCTTTTTAGTCTTTGACCACTCCTTGCCTCCAAGACGATTTAATCGAGGTGTCTTAGCATCTACACCTGCATATTTCTGTATCGCATCCAGCTGTGTAGCCAGTACAAAAAGACTTCCACCATCCGCATATTCAATTTTAACATAATCTTTTAGTACTTTATCAATCTCAACTTTTTCAATTCCTTTATAAATACCAAGACCATGATTTTCATGAACAACATAATCCCCTACTTTTAACTCATTAAAACTAGATATTTTTGTACCTTCATATTGCTTTTTTTTCTTTTTCTTAACCCGTCTCTGTCCAAAAATATCACTCTCTGATATTATAACATACTTATTATCGGGGCATTCATACCCATTTCTTACATGACCATACATAGTCATAATTTCTCCGGGCTTTATATCATGGGCATCGTCTTCTGTAAAAAAGCTTACAAGACTATTATCAGTAAACTCAGATGACAAACGCTTTGCTCTTGTTTTTGACATGGAATATAAAATAACTTTATAATTATTCTTTTTCCATCTATTTAATTCCTTCAGCAGCATTCCAAAATCTTTACTATATGACGGAACTGAATTCATGGTAAGGCTTAATCTGTCAACAGCCTCCAATTCATTCGCTTTGTTATTTAATGTAAAATAACCTACACCTCTAGATCTGCTTAAACATCCAAACACCTCTGATGAACTTCTAAGCATTTTGGCCTGCCCTGAGATTGCATAACCTTTATCCAAACGACTTTCCATACTTTGGGTAAACTCAAACTCAACAGCTTTTGCACGCTCTTCGATTCTAGCAGGCTCATCAAGTGATATAAGTGTATTATCCAAACTAAAATAATCAAGAAGACCAACTGTCTCTTTAGAAAAATAAGTAAGATAACTGTCTACTGAAGCACCAGCTATATTATTGTCAAGCCTTTCAAGAAGCTCATTAATAGAAGTCTTCAACCGATAAGCTTCTTCTGTTTTCATCTTTTCTCTAAAAAGTTTATGAACAGATTCCATATCTTCTTTTATGGCTTTCATTCCTTCTTCTAAAGCATTTTTATCTAAAATAACCTCACAGGCAGGAAAAATATCAATTTTCTCCAAATTCTCAATAGCTCTTTGACTTTCAACATCAAAACTTTTAATAAGATCAATCTCATCTCCCCACAATTCAATCCTATACGGATTTTCTTCTGTAAGACAAAAAATATCTATTATTCCTCCTCGAACAGCAAATTGCCCAGGAGCTTCAACTTGATGTTCTCTTTCATAACCTATAGCAATTAAGATTTTTTCAAACTCCCCCAAAGACAATTCACTTTCAGAATCAAGATGAATAACATTATCTTTAATTTTCTCTAACGGAAGCAACAGATCCATCAATGCATCAATAGTTGTAACTACAGTAACTTTTTCATTTAAAGCAATCTCACGAACAGCCTTCATTCTTTGACTAACCAGAAGATTACCATGCAAATCTGCTGAGAAAAACATTAAATCCTTTGCAGGATAATAAACTGTATTTTTATCAAAAGAAGAATACTCTTCAAATATTTCTTTTGCCCTTATATCATTATAAGTTACTATAATATGATTTGTAAAATCACTTGCTAAGGAATATGAAAAGTGCAGCCGCCCGGAATCAGTACATCCGTCCAGCCAATGTAACCCTCTATCACTTTTCAATTCTCTGTTTAACACATTAAACTGCTCAAATGCTCTTATAGGCCGCTCAAACGCTTTCATAATTTCCTCCCAAAAAAATATTACAATATTTAATCATTCATATTCATTGTATCAAATATTAGATCTTTAATTATATAAATTCATAGCTTGATTAAAATCATCCTGCAAAATGAATTCTGTTGATTCTGCAGCATGTTCAATTGCTTTATTAATATTTACTCTCTCCTCTTTAGAAAAATAACCAAGAACATAATCAACTAAATCCATATAAACAGGTTTTTCCCCTACGCCTATTTTAATCCTGGCAAAATCTTGTGTTCCTAACTGTAAAATAATATTTTTTATACCATTGTGGCCACCTGCACTTCCTTTTTTGCGAATTCTAATTCTACCAACAGCCAAACTTATATCATCAAAAATCACTAATAATTCTTTATCCGGATTAATATTATAATAATTAACTATTTCACGAACACTCTCTCCACTAAGATTCATATATGTCTGTGGCTTTGCCAAAATAACTTTCTGTCCGTTGATAATACCTTTGCCAATTAAAGCTCTATGCTTTTTAACATTAATTGAAATATTATTTTTCCATGCCAAATAATCAATAGTATCAAATCCAACATTATGACGTGTATTTTCATATTTCGACGAAGGATTACCAAGACCTACTATTAAATACATATTACACACTCCTTCTATATAAAATAAACTAACCAAAAACGTTCATTATAAACTGTTAAATAAGCTAAATATTATATATTACTTAAACAGATTATTGACTTTTAATCATTAAAATAAGAAACACAAAAAACCGTGAGTTTATCTATTATAAGACATCTCACGGTTTTTGTAAATAAATCTTTTTAAGATTTAATTATTCACATTCCAGCTGGTACGCTTCTATAATCTTTTCATGTAATACTTGACGCATATCAGCATTTATCGGATGGGCTACATCACGGTATTCTCCGTCACTGCCTTTACGGCTAGGCATAGCAACAAACAACCCATTATTTCCTTCTATGACCTTGATATCATGAACAACAAATTCATTATTAAAAGTCACAGAAACTATTGCCTTCATTTTTCCATCAGATTCCATTTTACGAACACGCACATCTGTTATCTGCATTCTCAATCTCCCTTTAACTTCAAAGGAAAGGCAAAAACACTATTAGGCAGACCTCCCCTTTGTTCTTTATCTGTTGTTTTATTTAAATAACATATCTCTCATTCTTCTCAACTACAATTTTAATTCCATCTTCTCCACAATGATATGTGTTTGCACGAATTGTATCTCTGCTTTCAACGATACAATTTTCAATATGTGTATTATCCCCAAGATAAACATCATTAAGAATAATTGAATTTTTGATTACACAATTACTTCCTACAAATACTTTCTTAAATAATACAGAATTTTCAACTGTACCATTGATAATACATCCACTTGAAATTAAACTGTTTCTTACATTTGCACCTGTATTATACTTTGCAGGAGGATTATCATCAACCTTTGAGTATACTTCAGGACTTTGATGAAAGAAATAATCTCTAACCTCAGATTTTAGAAAGTCCATATTTGTCTTATAATAAGATTCAACTGTTGATATATTGCTCCAATAATCCTTCATCTTGAAAGCGTAAATTCTCTTATTATTTTTATAACGGATTAGAATATCCTGAACAAAATCATGTCTGTTCTCCAATGCACATTTCTCAATAAGGTCTATCAGCTGTCTTCTTCTTATAACATAAATTCCTGTTGATACAAGATTTGATGAAGCAACGAGCGGCTTCTCCTCAAACTCCTGTATTCTATACTCTTCATTTAACTTAACAACACCAAACCTTGTAACATCTTCATTTACAGGCATCTCTTTAACTACAACCGTTATATCTGCCTTCTTCTGAATGTGATATTCAAGAACCTCATTATAATCAAGCTTATATATACCATCACCAGTGGCGATAATTACATATGGTTCATGACTTTCCTTTAAAAACTGCAGGTTTTGGTATATAGAATCAGCCGTTCCAAGATACCAGTTACTGTTATCCATCGTAATTGTAGGATTAAATACAAACAAGCCGCCCTGCTTACGTCCAAAATCCCACCATTTTGATGAACTAAGGTGCTCGTTTAACGAACGGGCATTATACTGAGTAAAAACTGCAACATTCCGCACACGGGAATTAGTCATATTACTAAGTGCAAAGTCTATACTGCGGTAACTACCCGCAATCGGCATTGCTGCAACTGCCCTTTTCTGTGACAGCTCCTGCATTCGATTGCTATTTCCTCCTGCTAAAATAATTCCTATTGCTTTCACTATACCTCACCTGCCTTAATTATATATTCTCCACCATCCAATACTCCGTTTGGATAATCTTCTGCTGTAGTCTCTCCAAATATCGCTGTATTTTTACCAATTGTAACACCAGGCGGGATAACTGAATTTTCGCCGATAGTGGCAAGTCCAAAAGAATATATCTTTGTTGACAATTTACTTTCTTTTTCCTCGCCAACCCCAATGCTGCAAGCACCTGCAATTGTTACATTTTCAGCAATAATTGCTTTATCAACTATACACCCTTCTCCAATAACTGTGTTCTGCATAATAATGGAATTTCTTACAATTGCGCCTTTTTTTATTGTAACGCCAGCGCTGATAACTGAATTATATACTTCCCCGCTTATGGAACAACCTTCTCCTACAATACTTTTGTCAATTTTAGCCTCACCGCTAATATACTGCGGAGGAAGTATATCACTCTTAGTATATATTTTCCAAAATTCTTCATAAAGATTAAATTCAGGAATAATATCAATAAGTTCCATATTAGCTTCCCAATATGAACCAAGAGTTCCTACATCCTTCCAATATCCGTTATACTCATAAGAGAAAAGATTCATTCCCTTTTCATGACAATACGGAATAATATGCATACCAAAATCACAATTACTCTGGTTTTTCATTGTAAGTAGAGCCTCTTTAAGCACGTTCCAACTAAAAATGTAAATACCCATTGAAGCAAGATTACTGCTAGGATGTTCAGGTTTCTCTTCAAATTCCTGAATTTTTGAATTTTCATCAGAAACAACAATACCAAAACGGGAAGCTTCCTCAATAGGTACAGGCATAACCGCAATGGTTACATCTGCATTGTTTGCCTTGTGGAAATCAAGCATTACCTCATAATCCATCTTATAAATGTGGTCTCCTGATAAAATTAATACATAGTCAGGATTATATGTCTCCATATAGTCAAGATTCTGAAAAATAGCATTAGCTGTACCAGTATACCACTCACTGCTGCTGCTCTTTTCATATGGCGGCAATACTGTAACACCGCCTACATTTCTATCTAAATCCCACGGAATACCTATACCTATATGTGTATTCAAACGCAATGGCTGATATTGTGTCAGTACACCAACTGTATCTATTCCAGAGTTAATGCAATTACTTAAGGGGAAATCAATAATTCTGTACTTTCCGCCAAAAGCAACCGCAGGCTTTGCTACTTTCGATGTTAATACACCTAACCGGCTTCCTTGTCCACCAGCCAGCAGCATAGCTATCATTTCCTTCTTTACCACTGTCATCACCTCTTTTTTTATTACTCTATGATAAATACCTTATTTACATACTGCCAAGCATATCTAATGCGGTATACCTTTATTTAAAGCACAAAGCACATCAGATATGAAATGTCCCCTCGGTATACTATTAATACATAATGCAAGGCATATTTTATTTGGGATGCCCCTTCGGGTATACACATAGCAATTTTTAAATACGAATGTATTATATCACACTTTTTTGTAAAAGTGAATATATTTTCCAGAAAATAATATTATTTTTTTGACATTTCGTACAAGAAAATGACAAAATAATTTTATTACTATTGTCATTTATAGCTCAACTCGATATACTATTTATGTCATTTAAATTAATTCAAAATTAAAGAATAGGAAGTGTTTTAATGTATAAAATTAATTTCAGCAAACCAATTCATATACATTTTATTGGAATCGGCGGTATAAGTATGAGCGGACTTGCGGAAATACTGCTTGACCGCGGTTTTACAGTATCTGGTTCCGACCGTACAGCATCACCTTTGACAGAACACCTTTGTTCTATAGGAGCAATTATTAATATATCTCAAACTGCCGAAAATATTACTGATGATATTGATGCTGTTGTATTTACAGCAGCAATACATGAAGATAATCCTGAATTTATTGCCGCTAAGGAAAAAAATATTCCCATGATTACAAGAGCCCAACTGCTTGGTCAGCTTATGACGAATTATGAAACCGCAGTTGCAGTATCTGGAACACACGGAAAAACTACTGCTACATCAATGCTGACTGAAATTCTTCTTAAAGCCGAATCTGATCCTACAATATCTATAGGCGGAATATTAGGAAGTATAGGAGGCAACATTCGTGTCGGATCAGGAAAAACATTTGTTACAGAGGCATGCGAGTACACCAATAGCTTTTTATCATTATTTCCAACAATCGGAATCATATTAAATATTGAGGAAGACCATATGGACTTTTTTAAAGATTTAAATGATATTAGAAATTCTTTTACAGAATTTGCAAAAAAAATCCCTGAAAACGGACTCCTTATAATTAATAATGATATTAAAAATACAAACTTAATTACAAAAGATTTAAAATGTCCCTCTGTTACATATAGCGTAAACAATACTGCCGATTACAGAGCTGTAAACATTACTTATAATGAAGCAGGATATCCTTCATATGATTTAATTGAACATAATAAAACTACACTTCATATAAAATTATCTGTTACAGGCGAGCACAATATAAGCAATTCACTTGCTGTAATTGCAGCGGCTCGCAAAATGAAAATATCAGACCAATCTATAATTGACGGTCTCTCAACTTTCACAGGAACAGACCGACGTTTCGAATATAAAGGAAAAATAGGCAACGTAACTATTATTGATGATTATGCACATCACCCAACCGAAATATGTGCAACGCTAAAAGCAGCACAAAATTATCCTCATAAAAAAATATGGTGTGCTTTTCAGCCACATACTTACACTCGCACAAAAGCATTTTTTGATAACTTTGCAGAATCTCTAGCTCTAGCTGATAATATACTGTTACTTGATATTTATGCTGCCAGAGAGACTGACACTTTAGGAGTAAGCTCCGAACTTCTAGCTGAAGCAGTAAAAAGACACAATCCTAACTCATACTACTTCCCTTCTTTTGATGAAGCAGAAAGTTTTCTTTTAACTAACTGTGAAGAAGGCGATTTAATTATTACAATGGGAGCTGGTGATATTTTTAAATTAGGAGAACATCTGCTTGGACTTACAAATAATTAATCATTTAATCCTAATTATAAAAATAACGATATAAAAACACTTTATTATATGATATAATAATTAGCAATGTATACAATTTCTACTTTATAACATAGTTAAACTACGATAAGGAGACATATTATGAGTAATTTATTTTTACAAACTCAGCAAAAAGCAAATTTTACAATTATCCCAAACACATTTATTGATAATGAAATGTGTAATGCTAATGGAGATTTCGTAAAAGTATATTTATATTTGCTTAGATGTGCCTCCCAAATTCCGGAAGGCTTTTCAATATCACATATAGCTGACCGCTTTAATCTTACTGAAAATGATGTATGTCGAGCTTTGCGTTATTGGGAGAATAAAGAACTTCTTATAATTGCAGCAGACGGACAACAAATTGTAGGTATTTCTCTATGTGAACCGCCAGATACATCTGTATATAAGAAAGAAAAGGCTAAAGATAAGGAATATAAATACTATACCCCTACAACATTTAGTCCTGCTGCATCACAGATGAATATCACCAAAGAACATGCTGCCAACACAAATGAACCTGTGTTAGTACGACGCAGCACAACTACAGCTGTCAATGCATATCAGGCAGCTTCCACTATGAAAAGTGAACCAATAGCAAAACCCGATCTGTCGTCTGTTGATAATGCCCGAATCAAAGAAATACTTATAATGGCCGAAACTTACTTAAAGAAACCTTTAACTTCTGACGAGACTATGACAATATATTATTTCTATGATACATTGCATTTTTCACCAGATCTTATTGAATATTTGATTGAGTATTGTGTTTCTAACGATAAACGAAGTATGGCATATATAGAAAAGGTGGCGCTCTCATGGGCACAAAAAGGTATAAAAACTGTGTCAGAAGCTAAAGAAGAAAGCGGAAACCACAACAAAGATTACTTTACAATTTTAAAAGCATTTGGTATAAGAGATCGTTACCCTGTTGACACTGAAATTGAATATATGAATAAATGGCTTAACACATATCACTTTAATATTGAAATTATATTGGAAGCATGTGCTAGAACTATGAAAAAAGGATCACAGGCAGCACCTTTTACTTATGCTGACAAAATACTTATTAACTGGTATAAAAATGGTGTAGTCTCAAAACAAGATATTATTACATTAGATACACTGCATAACAGCAAACAAACTTCACAAAAAGCAGCCAACAACACAACATACAGCCATTCTAAACTAAATGGAATAAATAAAGTTTCCAATAATTCATTCAACAATTTTAATCAACGAGAAACAGACTATGACGCTTTAGAAAAACAATTGTCTCAACTATAGATTGGAGGTCATCATGTCTCTTCAAAATCATCAATATCAGGCAATAATGCGTAAATATGACGAGATTCAACTAAAAAACCGCAGGCTTATGAACAAAAGAAAAAACGAAGTTTATCTTGAAATACCTAAAATAGATGAAATAGATAAAAAAATTGCAGATATATCAATGCAGCAAGCAAAAAAACTATTAAATGGAGACAGCAGCGCATTAATTCAATTAAAAAAGAAACTTAGTGAACTTTCAAAAGAAAAACAAAAACTTTTATCTGAAAATCATTTTCCAGCTGACTATCTCAAGCCAATATACACATGCAGAGACTGCAAAGACAGCGGCTATACTGCTGACGGCGAAAAATGTCATTGTTTTGTACAAGCTTCAATTGACCTGCTCTATACACAATCCAACATTAAGGATATTCTTGAAGAAGAAAATTTCAACACTTTTAGAATGGATTTTTATTCATCTGACATTGATGAACAAGCTGGTCTAAGCCCATTAGATTGTGCGACAAAAGCTGTAGAAAGAGCAAAATATTTTATTAGAAATTTTTCATATGATTATCAAAATATTTTATTATACGGAAACACTGGTATTGGAAAAACATTTCTTACTAACTGTATTGCTAAAGAAATTTTAGAGAAATCATTTTCCGTCTTATATTTTAGCGCTGCCAGACTTTTCGCACTGTTAGGAGACGCAACCTTTTCAAAAACTGATATAATAGATAATACAATACAGCAAGATATAGTTGAATGTGACTTACTTATAATTGATGACTTAGGAACTGAGCTCACAAATGCATTTGTCTCAACTTCGCTTTTTACTTGTCTTAATGAAAGACATTTAAGAAAAAAAGCAACTATAATTTCTACTAATCTTTCATTAAATGAAATAAGGGATAAATATTCCGAGCGTATATCTTCAAGAATTTTTCAAAATTATATTATCATAAAACTATACGGAGATGATATTAGAAGCAAAAAAAGACTTTCCAACATATAACATTATTTTTTAACGGAGGACAACCTTTATGAAAAAGCATAATCTGGAAACATTACCTGTAGGTTCCCTTGGACTTATACCACTAAAAAGCTGTGAAACTTTAGGAAAAGCTGTTGACAAATATCTTGTTCAATGGCACAAAGAACGTAGTAATGAATATATTAATTCTCTGCCTGTTTTTAATTATCAAAAAGATTCATATATTATCGATGCTAAAGTTCCGCGTTTCGGATCAGGAGAAGCAAAGGGCATTATAAATGAATCTGTGCGTGGCGATGACTTATATCTAATGGTAGATGTAACTAATTATAATCTGCACTATTCTCTCTGTGGTTATAAAAACAGTATGTCCCCCGATGATCACTATCAGGATTTAAAGAGAATAATTGCAGCAGTTGGAGGAAAGGCAAAAAGAATTTCTGTTATAATGCCATTTTTATATGAAAGCCGACAGCATAAAAGAAATGGACGCGAATCCTTGGATTGTGCACTTGCGCTTCAAGAATTAGTTAAAATGGGAGTGGAAAATATTATTACATTTGACGCTCATGACCCTAGAGTTCAAAACGCTATTCCGCTCAACAGTTTTGAGACTGTCCAGCCCAACTATCAATTTATCAAAGGTCTGCTTCGTTCCGAAAAAGATTTAAAAATTGACAGTAAGCATATGATGGTAATAAGCCCCGATGAAGGTGGAACTAACCGCGCTGTTTATCTAGCCAATGTACTTGGACTTGATATGGGTATGTTTTATAAACGCCGAGACTACACAAGAATCGTTGATGGGCGCAACCCTATAGTTGCACATGAATTTCTGGGTTCCTCTGTTGAAAATAAAGATGTTATTATTATTGATGATATGATATCATCAGGAGACAGTATGATAGAAGTTGCAACTGAATTAAAACGCCGTAAGGCACGTAAAATATTTGTAACAGCAACATTTGGTTTATTTACTAATGGTCTTAAAAAGTTTGACGACGCATATAATAACGGACTGATAAACAAAGTTCTAACTACTAATCTAGTATACCAAACTCCAGAATTGTTAGAAAGACCATACTATATAAATTGTGATATGAGCAAATATATTGCACTTATAATAGATACATTAAATCACGATGGTTCTATCAGCAAACTCCTAGACCCAATTGAGAGAATACAAAAAACTCTTAAAAAATATAAGAAAGGCGAGATGTAATCTTAAATGAAAAATTAAGACATAATAAACCCCACAGTATAAAACTGTGGGGCATTATTTTACTTTTTCTTATCCATAAATTGCGAATCTATTATATTAGTTTTGGACATACTTTTATAATAATCAGTCGCAGCTTTAATACTTTGTTTTGCAACTTTCACTTTGTCTTTCATCCTTGAAAAATGTGACTGCAAGCTAAGGCGATTCTTCTCTTCCTGAGCTTTAATTAAAATACTTTTTTCTGAAAGCATTTTAATATATCCTTGCATCTGACGAATTTCATCCTTGTAAAGCTCTTTTGACTTATTAAGTTCATCTTTTACTTTATCAAACAACATTTGAAATCCATCATCAAGACTATTCAGCTCATCTATATATTTCTGCTTATCCTCAACACAATGTGAAAACTCATCTATATCAAGTTCTTCTTTTGAGGCAATTTCTGTCTGAACTTTATTAAGTCGAATTATCTCTTCAAGTACTTTATCTTTTTTCTGAAGACTATCCAACATCATTTTCACATATTGTTCTGTCTGTGCCATAGTCATTCACCATCTAAGCCTTATTATTAGCATTTTTCATAACTTCTTTCCAAACATCTCTCATACTTCTCAGTTCATTAAGCGCTACATTAAGAGCTTCTTTATCCTTATGAATATTACCCTGCACCAAATGATGATATATATAATCATAGACAGCTTCAAAGTCTTTCGACACAGGATATTTTGGATTAAGTGTAGCTCTGAATTCATCTATTATACGCTCTGCCTTAATTATATTTTCATTTGCCTTTGGAACATCTCCTTCTTCAATTGCACGAATAGCTAAATTACAAAATTTAATAGCACCTTCATACAATATAAGAGTTAATTCCGCTGGCGATGCAGTCATAATCTTATTGTTCTGATACTTTGCATATGGATTGTTTGCAGCCATGTTATTCTTCCTTCCGTTAAGTAAAATTTTATGAACTTAGCAGACCGGCCAATGAAGATTGTTGAGAATTCAATTTTGCTAATGCTGTTTCCATCGCAGTAAACTGAGAATAATAGTACTCTTCCCAATAAGCAACTTTTTGCTGCTGCTCTTTAATCTTTTTGCTGTATTGACTGTACTCACTCTGCATCTGCGTATCATTATAAAGAGTATACGAACTGCTCAACTCAGTTTTCTTCATCTTATCGCTAACTTTTCCATACAAATCTGTAACAAGCTGACTAAAGAATGAAGCTACTGTATCAGGATCATTCGCAATCATATTCCTTAATTTATCAGTTTTTCCTGCTGTAACAGAATCTTCTTCATCACCGTCTATATGAAGAGAAGATTTCTGATTGTCAGGCGCTGAAAAATAACTCTGTGTACCAATACCAAAATCTGATAAGTAATATGTTCTGTCTCCAACCTTGATTCCTTGCTGCATTGTAGACTTCATCATCTGCGAAATGGAACTGAGTGTAGTATCTCTTCTAAGTAAAGAATCCTTAATCTTTGATTCCCACTTCTCAATCTCATCCTCACTCATCTCTTTCTTCTCATCATCAGTCAAAGGCTCATAGCCTCTGCTTGAATCAGCGCTATAAAGTTTATCCATCTCATTGATAAGACTATTATATTCAGACAAAAAGTCACGAATCAAATCATACATTGCATCTGTATCATCAGATGTAGTAATACTTACTGTTCGAAGAGTACCATCATCATTGACACCTGTTGTCTCAGTTGCATTAATTGTTAATCCGTTAACAGTAATTATATTGTCATTACTTTGGAATTTAGCACCATTAAGATAAATAATTGCATCCTGTCCGTAAATTCTTTTTGAACCATTACCATCTTCGTCTTCTTTTTCAAAAAGTTCACCATATTTCTTTACAGACTCATTATACGCATTTTCAGTTGCACTGTCAACTGTTCCTTCTGCCTTCTTCTGCATATAATCATACTGTGCTATATAAGCTTTAGCCATATCACGGCGAGCTTTATTACTTTCTAAATCTCCATCTGTAAGTTTTTCTAAATCTTTGTCTGTATATGAAGCCCATTTTTTGTAATGCTCTAATTCACTTTTTGATAGAGTGTTTGATTTTAAACCAAGAGCTTCTAATACTTTCGCTCCATTTTTATTATCCCCGATAAGTGCAAAATCCTGCATTTCACCGCTTTCTTTAGCACTTATAAAAAATCTTTGATTCTTCTCGTCAAAACTAGCACCAACACCTGCATCGTCCAACATTGTAATCAGATCAGAAATTTTAGTATCTCCATTAACAGTTATTGTAGTCTCATTGTCTCCGCTTCCAACAACAAAAGATGATTCTTCAGTAATTCCTAAATCACTTAACTTAGAAGATTTTGTTAATTTCTTAGAACTATCACTTACATTCTGAATTACAGAACCCGTCAAATAACCTGACTTAGCAAGTTGTTTAACTGCAAGTGTCTGAGTTCCATTTACACATGTGTTTGAAGCAGTTATTTTCGCAATTGTTGAATCTGATATTGAAGTTGCTTTCTTAGCGTAGCTGCTTGCAAACCTTAAATTACTCATTGTCTTTGAATAAAAATCATATACTTTAGTGTTTAAAGATTTCCAAGCGTCCATTTTCCATTGAAGCCTAGTCTGCTCTTTGGTTGTTTTTTCTACCTTACTTGTATAACCAGATACCATTGCCTTTACAATTGAATCTGTATCCATACCTGAAATCATTCCAGACATTCCAACGCCCATTGTAATTCCTCCTATCTCCTCTCATCCACGAGAATACCTGCAATTTCCCATACTTTTGCAATCATATCAAGAGTTTTTTCCGGCGGCACTTCACGGATAAGCTCCTGAGTATCCTTATCTACAATTTTAATTGTGATTCTCTTTGTGTCTTCGTGGATGCCAAATTTCGCCTCTGTATGCTTATTAATATTTTTATTAAGTTCAGCTACAGATTTTTTTATAGTTTCCCTTTTTTGGTCCTCAGACTGTTGCTCAAATTCACTTCCCTGATTAAATTCGCCGCCTGACTGAACCTTTAATTCTACAGTATCACTTGCAACTGTGGTTGCAACTGATGTCTGTTCTACTTGTGCGTCCTTTGCTTGTTGTATTGGCTTAACAGCTATATCTGCTGTAGTTGACTGATATGACATTGCACTTGTGCCTGTTCCAACTGATTCGATAGCCATACAATCCACCTCCCTGTGAAAATTTTCTATTTATATTTTTTATATCGGATTTTTTTACCCGAAATTAACACTATAATATTTTTTTCAAATTTTCCATCGCTTTTCCTGATGTTAATACAGAGGCTTTGTTTTCCTCCTGTATCTGCAAATACACTTCCTTACGATATACTGATATATCTCTAGGTGCTGTAATTCCCAATTTTATCTGTTCACCTTTAATATCTATAATTGATATTTCTATATTATCTCCTATTAAAATAGCCTCGCCCTTTTTTCTTGATAAAGCTAACATATTACTTAACACCCGCCTTCCTCTGCTGCAATAAATCATATATAGGATAACGTACCTGATATTCCTCATTATCAGCTACAATTTGAACTGCATAGCGATTTGTGTTATTTATTACAATAGGAGCTTTCTGATTAATTGTCATTTTCTCAATATCTTCTGGAACTGTTATAGTCACTAACAACATCAAGTCGCCCTCGCCAAATTCTCCCAAAACATCTAACACGTTATCTCCAACAGTCGGCGCATAATCTGGAATAATACTGTTTGGCGCAAGAACGGGCATCGCAAATTGTCCCTCATCAAGAGATTGCAGCCACATTATTACAGCATTTGGATTTTCTGCATCATGGACAACTGCAAATTTTTTAAAATCAGGGAATCCTATTATTCCATTTTCAAAGTATACAACTTTATCATCCCCAACTGAAATTTCCCCAAATAATCTGGTTTCAATATTCATGTTAAATTAACCCCTTTTTTAAATATAATTTAAAAGTGATAAACCACTTATACTTCCTACGGCCTGCAATGACAGCTGATATGCATACTGTGCAGCAGTGCTGTTCAAAATAACATCTGATAAATTAATATCTTCATTATTAGTCAGCAGTTCGTTAAAAGTTGTAAGCTGCTGAGATGTTCGCTCCTTAATCATCAGAAGCCTAGAATCACGATTACCTAAATCAGTTTTCTGAACTTCAACAGCATCTTGATAACCCTGAAAATCATCTATTCCGCCTTCAAACAAATCCTGTACTATAGATTTTGCCAAGTCAAGCTCTTTGTTTGTTGCGCTAAGCATCGATTCTATATCCTTTTTTTGAGCGTCTGTATATAATGTACTCTCCATCATTTCTTCTAATTGTTTAACTTTATCTTCAACTTTCTCAACATCAGAAAGTGCGTTACGAAGTCTTCTTATATCTTTTTCTACATTTAAATAAATTACTTCTTCAGCCTGAGTATTTACTTTAAGATACTGATTGGAAGTAACCTGATACTCCATTGCCTGATCTTCTTTTTTATACTCTACATTATTATTTAAATCTACACAATCAAAGTAAAACACTGGATTGACATCACCTGTAGCAAACCCCTTCTTATCGTAATTAGCTTTCAGTTCAGCATTGGAACCTAAATCTCTTAAAGTCTTAGATAAATCTGCCCCAAAAACTATCTCTGAAGTTTCTGCTATATAGACCGCACCATTAGCTGGCACATTTAAATATGCAGTATCACTGGAAGTTGCAACATTTGTAATATTAATTGGTACCTCATTACCATTTGCATCTTTATATGAAAGTGAATTAAGAGAATCAACCCCTGTATATGCAAGTGAAAAACTATATATTTCATTAATTTGAGGGGTATTTGGTGCAGGTATAGCAGATGGATTTGCAGAATCAATCGTAACTCTCTGCGAAACATATTGATTAAAGTTAATATCACTAACCTTAAAAGTTTCATTTATCTGAAAAGAAGCATCAGCATCTCCATGAAGATATGTAAAATTCATATCTGTCTTATATCCTGTAAAGATCGTTCTTCCTGCATAAGAAGAATTACCTTCTGCAAAATATTCCTTACATAATGCATCTAAATCTTCCAGTATCTTTTTACGCTCTGATGTCCCATGTTCACCGTTAGCGCCTTTAGTAAAATCATAATACATATTCTGCAATATTTCTGACATGTTTTTAATTGAACCTTCAGTTACATCAAGCCAAGATTCTGCGTCTTTAATATTTTTATCTGAAAATTGTTCCATCTCACTTACACTTTTGCGAAGTCTTAACGAACGAATAGCTACTATCGGATCTTCTGACGGTTTCTGAATCTTCTTCTGGGTTGCAAGCTGAGTGCTTAGAATATCCATTGTAATTTTATTGGCATTAATATTGGACTTATTTGTGTTAAGCATCATACTATTTGTAATTCTCATCTAAAAAACCTCCTATACACCAGTTTGTGTAATCAGTCTGTCATAGCACTCATTCATAACACTGATTACCTTCGAACATAAACTATATGCCTGTTGAAATCTAAGTAAATCAAGCGATTCTTCATCTTCATCAACGCCTGAAATTGACAATCTTTGATTAAGTATTGATGTTGACCTATTATTGCGATTTTCCATTTTTGATTCAGCTGTCTTAGCTGAAACTGAAATATTAGATGTTAAAGACTCAAAAAATGATGATGGAGTAGAATTATTAATACATTTCTTATCTGCCACCGCAATTATCTGTTCCAAAACATCTGTTTTGTCAACACCCTGTTTTATATTAGCTGTAGTTGAGAACAACCTGGGATCGTCCATTAAAGCTTTTACAACAGAAAAATTGCCTGCCTCCAGCTGATAATAGGTATCACTTGTAGATGATATTACTGTATCTGCAAATGTATATTCTCCGCCTGTTGGAATTTTACCTGTATATATATTTCCTGCCTTATCTCCATCTAATGTCTCACCAGTTGAATGTATTTCATTTAAAGCAGCTGCATAACAACGGACAAATTCATTTAATTTATTCATATAATAAGGTATTCCGCGATAATCTACCGTCTCACCTACATAACCAGATTTAGGTTCATTTTTTACTGTCTGTGATGTAATAATATCCTCATCACTATCGGTAAGCGGATTTGTCATAGTAAATTTATATTCGCCATTACCTAGATATTCAAAACTGCTGTATTGATATTCTCTGTTAGCCAGTGTAATAACTCCATGATCAGGCATATTCATAAGGGTAACATCTGTTATATTACAATCTGTCAATGTTACTGAATTCTCAGTTCTGTTTACACCCTTAATTGTACCTTGAAGATTTTCCTTATTATTGCCATCACGCATCTCAATGAGTCCCTGCAATGTTCCTCCAAGAGTTGTACTTCCCATATTAAAATCCTGTCCGTTAGTCCACTCTATATCATACAGACCATCTATATCCGACTGATTCTGCTTTACATCTCTTGGCACAACCTGCATTGTGTAGTACTTATTGTCTTTTACAAGCACTGCGCCGTCCAACTTAACCATATAACTTGTCTGTCCAGTCTGAACGGTATTTCCATAAGAATCTTTAATAGAACTTGGGACTTCCACCTCTGTGACTTCCACATCTGCAAGCTGTGATAACTGATCTATCAAAAGATTTCTTTGATCTCTCAACTCATTAGCAGACTCGCCGCTAACCTCAATTGTTGCAATCTGTTTATTAACTACAGAAAGCTGTTCTGCAATATTATTTATCTCATCAACAGTTGACTTGAGCTCCTCATTAATTGATCTTTGCACATCCTGCATTTCATTATATAATGTATTAGCAGTTGTAGCAATTGTTTGAAACGAATTAACAGTTTCATTACGAACTGCTGTACTTGAAGGATTATCATAAAGGCTCTGCAAAGTTGCTGCCAACTCGCTAAGAATTTTGGTCATTCCTTTTTGATTTTCTTCTTCAAAATATCCTTCAACTTCCTTCATATAATAATACTTTGTATAAAATTCACCATACTTTTGGTTGTTTTCCCAATATTTATTATCATAGTAAACATCTCTAATTTGAGTTATAGTTGTAGCTGTTACACCAGTTCCTATAGTACCAGTCTTGTTAAATGTTCTAATCGATTCTGCTTCTACTCTTGTAACTTCCTGTCGTGTATATCCATTTGTTTTGGCATTAGAAATATTATTTCCTGTAGTAGTAAGCGCAGCCATATAGGCATGTAACCCAGACTCTCCAATCGATAAACCTAAAAATGTTGAAGCCATATTCTATCCTCCTATCTTGAACCCAACTGACTAACTAAATATTCCAACATATCACTGACTACTGTAAAATATCTTGACGAAGCGTTGTAGGCACTCTGAAAACGAATCATATTTGTCAGTTCATCATCTGAAGACACTCCTGCAACTTTCTGTCTCTGATTGTCAAGATAAGATGTTGTAGTGTCCAAAGCTGTCTCAGCAGCTTTATAGATAGAACCTAAATTGGCAACACTTCCAATAAGCTGAGTATAATATGTCTGATAATCAACATCCGCTGTATATGGATTAAGTTTTGCAAATGATTGTGTCCAAGCATCTACCATAGCAAATGCTCTGTCAAAGTCTGCATCACCAGTCTTTGTAGTCATAGGAAGAATAGACTCATCTTTAAGCACAGCCTCATTTATCTCTACATTACCTAATGTATATAATGTATTGCGTCTGCTCTCGTCATCATCCCGATACATCTGATTAGCTGCATCATATACTTTTCCTTCTTCATTATATACATAGACTTCCTGTTGTTGTCCATTTACTGTTACTGTCTGTTTAGTATATCTTGGCAAAGACTTTCTGCTGAACATCTCCACGCCAATTTCTCCATTAGCACCATGGGAACAATTCTCTTCATCCAAAACTTTAATTGTCTGACCATTATCAAGTGTTATTGTCTTATTCGGTGACAAAATATCATTTATAGCTGTTACAATGCCATGGAAAAGCTGATCAAACTGCGTCATAACTGAACCTATTGCAGATGGAGCAATCTCCGAATCGTAGAACTTTAATTTTTCCTTATAATCTGCTAAATCTGCAATATAAGCTGTATCATGCACACCTCCCGGATATTTTTCTAAATCTTCTGCATCCGGCTCAATAGGCATATCTGTATAATCATAGACATCATTTCCTCTTGCAAGCAAATATGCTTTAAGCTCCCCAATATCTGTGTTTAACTTTGAAGATATAGGAATTGATAAATCAAATACTTCTTCATCGTTAAGCTGAGGCCAGATAGGAGTCTCAAAACCTGTCTCCAAATCATATTTTAAATCCATTTCATAGTATCGTGTAGGAGTAACAAAATCTTTCCCCTCTATATCAACTAATACATATCCTTCTGCACTTTCCTTGTAACTTATTTTCACAAGAGAGCCCAATTCATCAAGAGCTGAATTTCTTAAATCTCTCAAGTCATTTGCACGCTCTAAGCCTCCTGACTCAATAGCAAGAATTTGTTTGTTAAGAGAATGTATATTGTATCCTAATTCATTTATTCTATCTACAGTATCTTCGATTTTAATATTTAATTTTAACTGATACTCTTTCATACCATTATATACATCAGTAAATCTCTCTACAAAATCTTCTGCAGAATCTCTAAATAATGAAAGCGCTGTAGTATCATTCGGAGTCTTAGCCAATTCCTGAATAGAAGACCACAAATCTGAAATTACAGAAGATACTTTTACACCTTCCATTTCACCAAACAACGTTTCAACCTCAGATGTTGCCAAAAAACTTGCTGAATAAAACGATTGTCTTCCTGACTCCTGACGAAACGCCTCATCCATAAATCTATCGCGAACCTGTCTGATAGCCGCCAGTGTTACACCTTGACCGAGCTGATTTGCCGTAGTCGCACTTAATCCTAAAGAATTATAAATTGTATCTGACTGTACTACCTGCTGACGTGTATATCCCTTAGTCTGAATATTCGCAAGGTTATTTCCGGTAGTATTTAACGCATTCTGGCTAGTAGTGAGTCCCGAATGTCCAATATATAAATTGCTCATTAAACTCATTGTATTAAACCTCTTTCCCTGAATAGTAATATATCTTAAAATTACTGTTTAGTATCAAATCTGCCATTACCTTGTATACTTGCCGTATTCAACGCATCCTTGCTATAATTGGCTGTCTCCGGTGCCATACGCAAACTCCGATACAAAGTCAAGTCAAACTCTAATAATTCCATTGCCTGACTGACTAATATTTTATTTCTTTCATTGCTGTCTTTCATCTTGCCAGCAGTTTTAACAAGTTCATCATAAGAAGCTCTAAGTTTCTGCTGCTCACCTGGCTGACGGCTGAGCAAATCAACAACTTCAGCTACAGTCAGTTTTTGTGTGTCCCTTCCTAAAACTATTCCCATATCAGCAATGACTTCATCACATTTTGCTTCGCATTTCTTGATTACATCAACGACTTCCTGTTCTTTTTCTGAAATCTCCAAAATACGTGTGATATCTGATTTGATGAGCGCCTGTGTCTTCTCTTCTGACAGACTTAACAACTTGTTATACTCACCATTTTCTTTCTGTAAAACATCCAACATTTCTTCCATTAAGCTTGCCAAAAGAACAACCCTCTTTTCCTCTTTATTGCCTTGTTTTTAAAGGCATAATGGTATACCCGAAGGGTATTTCCTCTTTATTGCCTTGTTTTTTAGGCATATTGGTATACCCGAAGTATTTCATCTAAAACATAAATTGATTATATTTTTCAATAACTTTTGAAGCAAAATCATCTCCAGTAACAGAGTACTCTCCACTGTCAATTTGGTTTTTTAATTGCTTAACCAAGTCTTCCCTGACCTCAGCAGATTCTTTAACCGCCTTTTTTGCTACCTGATAATCACGTCCTGCCTGAGATATCTCAAGCTGATCGGTTGTATCTGTCTCTGATACCTTATTTGTCTTAGCAACACTCTTTTTATCATATAATTGAGCTACCATCTGTATATTTTCAATACGCATTATAAACACTCCTTCCATGTCGTATTTAACTTTTTGCACTTAAAAATACTACTTCATATATATTATCGGAAATTCCTCAAAAAAAATTAGTCTTTATTTAAAAAGAAACTATCGTCCCTCCGCCTACAACAACGTCTCCGTCATATAAAACAACAGCCTGTCCTGCCGTTATTGCTCTCTGTGGTTCATTAAAAGTTATAACAACACTTCCGTCTGACGCCACAGCTGCTGTAGCAGCCGCCTCTTTTGCACTGTATCGGGTTTTTGCCTTTACCTTAAGTGGTTTATCAGGCTGATCGCAGGAAATCCAATTGAAATCAACAGCTCTAAGTTCCTTAGAATATAATTCCTTCTCTGTTGACAATATAACCCTATTATTTTCTAAATCTTTTCCATATACATACATAGGAGCCGGAAGTGATAACCCAAGCCCCTTTCTCTGACCAGTCGTATAACGGATAAGTCCCTTATGTTTTCCAAGAACATTGCCTGACAAATCGACAAAAGCTCCAGTGTCATATGTTTTTCCTGAATATTTTTCTATAAAATCACCATATTTTCCGTCAGGAACAAAACAAATATCCTGACTGTCACGTTTCCTCGCATTTATAAAGCCATATTTTTCTGCAACAGCCCGAACTTGTTCTTTATCTGTAAATTCTCCTAACGGAAAACATGTATGTGCAAGCTGCTCCTGTGACAAAAAGTACAAAACATAACTTTGATCTTTTAATTTATTTGCTGATTTTTTTAAAAGGAATCTTTCTCTTTGTTGACAATACTCTATTCTTGCATAATGACCTGTCACTATTATGTCACAATCCTGCTCTTTTGCCCGACTATATAATTTCTCAAATTTCATAAATCTGTTGCAGTCGATACACGGATTTGGCGTTGCCCCTTCCTCATAAGAGTGTATAAATCTAGATATTACCTGTTTCCTAAAATCTTCTTTAAAATTAGACACATAATGCCTTATTCCAAGTTTCCAGCATACGTTTTCTGCATCTTGTGTATCTGACAATGTACAACAAGCTTTACCGCAATTTTCAATTATATCTTCATTGTCATAAAGCTTCATTGTAACACCAATACATTCAAAACCTTTTTCACACATCAGTGCCGCTGATACGGAACTGTCCACCCCTCCACTCATTGCAATGAGAGCTCTATTATTCATAATCAACCACCATACTCTATCATTTTATCTATACATTTCTTTGCCTCCAGACGAGATTTTTCTTCCATCTCAATAATTTCCCCGCCATTTCCGTTACAGCAGGCTAATACATCTGCAAGCGTTGTAATTTTCATATTATGGCACACTAAATCCTTCGAAAGCGGATAAAATTTCTTATTAGGACATTCAAATTGCAAATGCTGAACAATACTATTTTCTGTACCAATAATGAATTCTTTTTTATCACTCTCTTTGGCATAATCCATAATTCCACTGGTAGAGCCGACATAATCAGCCAACGATGTAACTTCTGGAATACATTCTGGATGCACAAGAAACAATGCATCAGGATGTAATTCTTTTGAAATTCTAACATCATCTGCGGTAATTCCAGCGTGTGTAGGACATCCTCCATTTACAAGTTTAATATTTTTATCTGGCATATTATTCTTTACATAAGTTCCCAAATTTATATCAGGAATAAACAATATATTTTTCTCTGGCATAGCTTTCAAAATTTTCAGAGCGGATGATGATGTGACACATACATCACAAATTGTCTTTAAATCTGAAGTAGTATTTATGTAAGCGACAACTGCATAATCAGGATATGTATTCTTCATCTCTAATATATATTCTTTATCAATCTGTTCTGCCATAGGGCAGCCAGCCTCCGAATTTGACAAAATAACCTTCTTTTCAGGGGAGAGAATTTTTACAGTTTCTGCCATAAATCTAACACCGCACATCAAAATATTTTTTTGCGGAACATTTTGAGCTTTCTTGGCTAGAGCATATGAATCTCCAACAAAATCAGCTATTTCTACAATATCTCTTGTCTGATATGAATGCGCCAGTATACATATATCATTTTCTTTTTTTAACTTTATAATCTCATCCTGCATTTCTTGAATTGTCATCTTAAGCAGCCCTCTTTCTCAGTCTATCGTTAAGTATGAGTACGATAATATTTTTTAAATAATACTATCATATATAAGACTTAACCGCAAGCAGGTTTTTACAGTTATTATATGTACTAACATGTCAAATTAACTGTAACAAACTAACAAGAAATCAAACTTTTTATGAATCAAAACTTCAAAGTAATCAATACATATGGGTGTTGCAAACTGCTTGTCCAAACACAAACTTTTCTCTTTACTTATTGCAATAAAAAACTGTTACTCATGTGCTACAAGTAACAGTTATCATTTGCTAATTTGTGTTTTTTATTATCTTTCTTTAAATTAAAACATATTTTTGTTTACTGTTCTATACACGGATTTATGAAACATAGATTATAATAACTATAATATACTACCTAAAATATCTTTCCTCTAAACAAAATTCAAATAAATATTTTATTAAATCTTCCATAATTTCAAAAATCTTTTTTTCCAATTTCTCATACTCAATAAATTCAATGGGATCTCTTTGTGAACCATGGGCTACAGAATTTCTTAATCTAACTAATTTATTAATTGTTCTTTGTTTATCTATAAAAAAATTATAATCCAAACCCAGAATATACATATTTTCTTGTATCACATTATATGCTAAATTAGATTTAGTATTAATTATATTTTCATCTATACGAATTTTTTTATATAAATAATCAGAAGCTAATTTTTGTGTAAGTTCTCTTCTCCTATGATACTTATGTAAAAAATCTTCTGCAGGTGGAACAGAAGTTAATTCTTTGCATTTTTTATTCATATCTTCAAACGATGAATACTCTCTATTTAAGGAAGCTGTTATAATAGGATTACTAAATTTTATTAAAGCTAATTCCGTTGAATTAATATACCTAATATAACATTCTAAACAATCTTTAAAAAAGCCCTCAAAATGCGCATATAACATAACAACAAGTGTTTTAACTACAGGAACATTATTATCTTCTCGTAAAACATTTTTTAATATTATGAGCTCATTTATTCTCCATGAAAGAGATTCTTCCATGTCACTTCTAAATTCAAGGATATCTTGCATATTAACAATTTCTTAACGCATTTTCAACTAATGCGATTCTTTCTTCAGTATTTCTTTTTCCACCAGTTCTAGTTTTTAGAAACTCTTTATTCCTTCTCAAAGAATTTAAAGCTTTTTTCATTGATTTAGTTGTTTTATTTTCCAACATTTCAACACACAAAGCTAATCCACAAGTAAAACTATCATAAAAATACATAATTATATCAGTTTTAAATTTATTTTCATCTAAATTTATTACACTTGAAAAAGCATTCTTATCATCAATTTCATAAAGATATTTAAAAGTTTTCTCAAAAATAACTTTTTCTCTTTCATAATCAAATGGCAACTCTTTAGTTGTAACTTTTTCCATATAATCTGTCAAAAAGAAATCTAAATCCTTTTTATAATTATTCAAATTATTTTTTAATGCAAAATATCTAAGCACTAACTCTTGATCTTTTTTAGTAACAGCATAATCATTTAAAACATTAGCAATAGCCTTTTTAAAATATTCATATTCACTACATTCAATAATAAAATTATTAAATTCATCTCCTAATAATCTTATAGTACAACTTCTAACTTCTTGATTACTTAATAACTCACCACCTGTATTCAACCTTTTAAACATATGATATCTTAAATTAGTATCTGTTTCTTTTCTCAAGACTTCCATTCTAATAAAATTTCTTTTAAGTTTTAGCTTAATTGCTCTTGGAAGATCATCAAAAGTATATTCATTTAATCCTTTTACAATATCACACCCTATTAGTTTCAATTCTGAATGAATTCTATCAGAACAAAAATCTTTCCTAATACTTTCATCTATATCTTTATATCTAAAGTGTAAATATGTTGATATTCTTTGTAATCCATCAATCAATTCATAAATTCCATCCTCACTTTCTATAACAAATATAGGAGGAAGCGGCATCTCCAATATTAAGGACTCAATAAACATTGATTGTTTCTCATCAGACCACCTAAACATTCTTTGATAATCAGGATTGATAATTAATTCCTGATTATTATACATATCTAATAATTCATTAAATGAAATATCAAGACTTTTAGTTTTTACAGATTTAGCTTGATTATCTATCGCTTTTATAACCATTTCACTATTTAACATAATTTACTCCTTATACAGTTCAATATATTTTTACTTTCTCTAAACACCTTTTATTTAACTTAAAACTCATTTACTTTTTATTGTTGTTTTATTATACTAAGTAAAATTTGTAAAATCAACCCTCAAATCGCCTCATTAAAAACCTAAACATTTGTTAAATAACCTTTTATTTATATAATAAATATTTATACCTTATGCAATTACCTTCAAAATTTAATCACTAAAAAAATGTTATTGATTAAATATATAGTACTT
>CATJTQ010000092.1 GCA_949743325.1 uncultured Lachnospiraceae bacterium | reverse complement strand
TTTGAAATGATAGAGGATTTGATAACACATGAGTTGTATACACAAGAGGATATCGCAGAAATGGTCAGTTATATAGTAGAAAATTCTCATAATCAAAGTATTGGAGATGCAATTGTTAGAGTTAGTATAAAAAGAAATTTTTAGCAATTTGAAATAGGGTAATCGTAGTAGTAAAAGGAAATAGGGACAGAGACTTAAAATACATTAGCCACCGAAGAATCGAATTAAAATACATTAGCCACCGAAGAATCGAATTTGTTTCATATATCCGCTGGCTACTTTTTGTGTATAGATGATGTCATATCCATATGGAAAAAAGCTACGTTTTTTGGTAAAATAGGGAGTAGCAGATATTGGGCGCAAAAAATAACGATAGCTCCTCTGAAAAATGGGTTATCGTCAAATTTTATACTAAGTAGTGTCGCAAGAGCAGCAAATCCAAATAAGAAAACGATAGCCGCGTCAAACTAAATATGACAAGTCGGAGGGATTATTATGACAACTTATAAAAAAAATAATTTGCATATTCAAATTTCAAATAATGATGTTCTGAAAAATATTGTTGATTTTCTTCCAAAAGATCAATTATTTTTGCCAATTACACAAAGAACATATAATAAAAACGAAATTACAGATAATAAAGAACTGCATGAAATTAAAGAAAAATTTGATTGGAATGACAATATAAGAGAAATTTATGTTTTAGAATGTGGATTTGATTGGATTTTCTCAGATAAAACAGTAAAAATATTTTTAAATATTGTTTGGGACAAAAATGAGATACGGACTATAATATTGAATCTTGAACAAAAAGATTCAGATAGGACGGATTATGAGATGATATTAGAAGACTTTTTCTTGAATAATATAAAAGAAATTTTGGCATCTCACGAAGAGTTTACTTCTAAATTTACAGTTAGAATATATAAAAGTTTTTTATGTAGGCATACATTACAGGATGCTTTTTTGTTTGAGTTTGATAATACAGAAATAGGTATTATTGCTTTGAGTACACAAGAATTAAATGAGGAATTGACAGAACATATTTTGTGTTTTGATGTGTCATTATGTGAGAAAAATTTTGAAAGGGCTAGAAATAAGGCATATAATCTTGTAAATGATTTTTCTGCTATATTATCAGTGGTACTAGATGTCGGCTTTAAAGATATTCAATCTCAATTTTTAACTTTTATAGATAGAGATATTTATGGAGGATATGTAAAAACAGTTAGAAAGCGTACGGGATTTGTAGATGAAAATATGCAGGCAGTTGTAAAAGATAATTTTTTTGGGATTTATAAATTGGCAAAAATAAAAAAAGGAACTTTAGAAGATGAAATGAGATTAACAATAACACCTTCAGAAGGATATGCAACAAGTATGTTTTTTGACAATCAAAGGGAAGATAAAGAAATTCAAGAAATATTTTCAGGTCATAGAATTTATAAAATATATGGCAATAATAGCAATAATTTGGAAGGAAAAGACATGAGTGATGAAATATCTGAAGAGGTACATTTTGTAAATGAAAAGTTGAAAATGCCAAAGCAAATGTATCTTCTATTGGAGAAATTAAAAAAAATGAAGAAAGATAATGTTGGTAAATATAGAAATTTTATAAAAACATGTCGAATGTATAATGCAAGCAAACTTGTTGCTTCGATTAGTGCAAGTATGGAAATCTCGTATCTGGTAGGGTCAATTGATTCATTATCTGATATAAGAGATGCCAGGGAAGAAAAAAGAAACTATAGTCAATTATGTAAGCAATACAATCCTGGAATGTCAAAAAAGGTGAGTGATTATGCATATAGTATTCGTTCAAGTCATTTTCATGGAGGAAAATTTTTCTTTTCCGAATATGACATAGAATTCTATTCAAAGAATGATATGTTTTTTTCGCAAAAAATCAAAAACTATTTATTGATTAAAAGCGAGCTAAGGAAAGTTTTGATTTTTTGGCTAAAACAAAATTTGTTAGATAATGTAGAATTATGATTTTAAGCGAATACTATGAAGCTGCTTGTGAATTTAGAATTGATGAAAACCGGATATCCGCTAATTGACATTAAGTTTGCAGACCGGATTTCGTATTACAATGCATTTGATGAATACCACATGAAGCATAATCTTGGTGCAATGGAAAAGTTGTTTGCGGGTTATGTGAATGCAAGGTTGGACAGTTACTTGTTGATTCTGGAAAAATAACTGTATGAGGGAGGAATTTGTATGTTTGTTTCAGAATACTTTGGATTAGGTGATGAATTTGATAAGAAAGAGATATTTGATTGTATTTTAGACAAAGACAGTCCTTTTTTCATAAATTTAATGCGATTGAAGGTATGTAATGTCCCGGAATTTCAAGGCTCGTATCAGAGTATAAATGATCATTTTAGTAAAATAGCAACACTCCTTAACGCATCTGACTCAAAAGGAGACAAAATGTATAAATCTGCATTAAGGCTGTTTAAGTTTTCTGAGGTTAATGGAATAAACCTTGGTTTCTCCGAAAGCGAGCATGGTGCAGGATTTGGAGAAAAACTTAGAAAACAAGTTATTAGCGATGCGTTTGATATTGTAAAAAAGGGTGTGCAATATCCGGAAATTTTTCAACTCATCAGTCTCATTGAAGAAAATATTGGTCCTGATAGGTTAAGCTAAACTGTAGCCCCGTTTTGAGTGTGTATTGTGTGTATCGTGTTCCAAAAAGGGCAGAAAAATGAACAGTATACACAGATAGCTGTAAAAAGTGTGTATAGTGTTAACAGATAAATAACATAAATTGAGGATAGCAATAGATGTATCTGGCAGAAAGTAGCTGGGGACATCTTATTTTATTGAAAAAAGCTATAGGAAGAAGATGGAGTAAAAAGAATGGATGAAAGAAGTATCCGCAAGGACAAGGAGCTGGCAAGAGCAGCATTAAAAGGACTGACCGTTTATGGAGAACAGATTGCCCGGCAGGGAAAGACGGATGAGGTACAGCAGATTAGGAGGATTGTCGATGAAATAAGCGGATATTGGGGAGTAGATGGGCGAAGGAACTGGACAGGTGAGTTTGATGAAAGAATCCGGGAAGTCAGCCAGAAAGGAAATGTACCACAGCACTGTTCCAACTTAATACAGCTTAAAGCAGTTAAGGGATTATATAGATATGCAGAAGAAATGGCAGAAGTTCAGGGTGTGGAAGAAATAGACCGGATTTTAGAAATTCCCGATATTATTAGGCGTATGGGGCAGGCATGGGAAATGTCTAAAAATGAGTTTAATGGTGTCTGCCATAGGATTGGGGATCTTGTAGAAGAAATCCAGGCAGAGCCACAGGATATGGGAATGGGATTTGGACAGTAAAAGATTCCGTAACAGGATATGAAGGAGTGTTGTGGTATCACAAGGCTGAATAGGTGTTGGACAAAATCTTATTATTGAATATAGATAAATTAAAAGTACAATTGATATAAAGCAATATTTTTGCTATAATTTATTTTGGTTAATTATACCATTACGGAGGAGGAGAATGATGAAGGTAGAGTCAGCACATATAAGAAATTTCAGAATGTTAAAAGAGATGGATATAGATTTTGAGGATACTTTGTCCTTGGTTATTGGAAAAAATAATTCAGGGAAAACGTCTTTTTTGATTATACTGCAAAGATTTTTATCAGAAAATAAACCAGAATTTGTTTTTGAAGACTTTAGTCTAGAGGTTCAACAGAAAATACTTGAATTAGAGAATAAATTGCTAAAAGCAGAAGAATATGATGAAATTGCATTATCCCTAAAGCTTGTTATATCTTATAAACAAACAGACGATCTTGGAGCAGCATCAAAACTTCTTTTAGATTTGGATAGTTCCAAAACACATTTGGTAATACTGTTTGAATATGTTTTAACGTATGAAAAGTATTTAAAACTTGTGAAAGATTATGTGGAATATAGGGAAAAAGGTATTGAGCGGGATTTTCAATATTATATAAGCAACAATATGAGAAAGTATTTTGATATACGCATAAAGGCATTAGAATATGGAGATGAATGCAATTTTAAGGTTATTACAAATGAAATAGTTCAATCCATTATTTCAATGGAAACGATTTGGGCAAAGCGCGATGTAGATAATGAACAGGGAAAAAGCAAATCGTTGTCGGTATTAGCGGGTAAATATTATGCAGCAAATGTTTCGTCAGATGCAGAATTTCCAGAATTACAGAAGCAATTGAGTGAAACAGATCAGAGTTTGTCAGGTATATATCAAGGAATATTTTCATCAATCGTAGATGAGATAGCCAAAATGTCTTATAACCCCAAAGAGGCAGAATTATCTGTTTTATCTACATTAAGCGAAAAAAAGATTTTTCAGGATAATACTACTGTTAAATATAAGCATCAGGATACGTTGCTTCCAGAAGATTATAATGGACTTGGTTATTTAAATCTTTTTGCAATTATATTTGATATACGAATTAAGTTAAATCATTTGGCCAAGAAAAATAATGACGAGGAAAACCCGACACCTCTTAATTTGCTCTTTATTGAAGAACCAGAAGCACATACCCATCCACAGATGCAGTATATTTTTATCAACAATATTAAAAAGATATTGAAAACATACTGCGAGGAATTGGGACAAGACTTCTCTTTGCAGACAATAATCAGCACCCATTCATCTCATATGGTATCACAGTGTGACTTCAAAGATATAAAATACTTCTATCGTGAAACGGTTACGAGTGTGAAGTCCAGAAGTTTGAAGAGTTTGTATTCTAAAATGGTAAATGCTAAGGATGTTAAAAAAAAGGAAGAACAGGAGCAGGCATATAGATTTGTAAAACAATATGTTACGCTTAATCGGGCAGAACTGTTTTTTGCAGATAAAGCAGTTCTAATTGAGGGAGATACAGAGAGAATTCTTTTTTCTGCTATGATGAAAAAGATGGATGACGAGAAAGCGGATATAATTAAGAAATTAAAGGATTCTGGAACAGATCAAGCTGGTAAGGAAGAAATTCTACAAACAGAGCCGTTGCTGTCACAGAATATTTCAGTGGTTGAAGTTGGGGCATATTCTCATATATTTGCTGTACTATTAGGATTTTTGGGAATAAAGACTTTGATTGTTACAGATTTAGATTATGCAAAAATTAATTCGAAAGGCAGGGCGGCAGAGTGTGAATATTCAGAAGCAACTACTACGTCCAATGCTTCAATTAAATTTTTTACTGGTAAGACGGATTTGTCTGATATTGTTGCGTTATCCAAAAAACCGATTACCTTGAAATATAATGAGGAAATTTTAAAATGGGAAATGTCCAATGAAGGAAATTTACGATTAGTCTTTCAAAAGGAAACAAATGGATATCAGGCCCGGAGTTTTGAAGATGCTTTTTTATGTGATAATCTTCAATTTATTATAGATAATAAAGATAATTTTGCCGGTCTAAAAAATCGAGATAAATTAGAAAATCTGGGCAATGATTATTTTAATATGGCACATGATTGTATTAATAGTAAAACAGCATTTGCATTGGATATTCTTTTGTATGGAGGTTCAAAGAACGAAAAATGGAATATACCGCTATACATTAAGGAGGGGTTAGAATGGCTGATACAGTAATGGAACAAATCTGTACATGTTTAGATAGAAAAAACAATTTTTTGCTTAGTGGTGGTGCTGGAAGTGGGAAGACGTATACCTTAGTGCAAACACTTCATTATATTTTTGACAGGAATCCGAAGGTACGGGTAGCTTGTATAACATATACGAATGTGGCAGCGGATGAGATTAAAGAACGCTCTCCTTATTCAAAGCTTCATGTTTCGACAATTCATGATTTTTTGTGGGAAGAACTAAAGGACTATCAAAAAAACTTAAAACAGACATTAATAGAGCTGGTTTCAGGAGATTCCGTAAAAAGCAGTTTAACAATCAGTTATTCTGGAGACAAACCAATAACTGAAGCAGATTTTGATGTTGTTCAATACCAAAATTACAGGGATTTACAAAATGGAATCATATCCCATGATGATGTATTAAAAATTGCCAATTATATGTTTGAATCTTATCCAATGCTCTCAAAAATACTATGCGATAAGTTTGACTATATTTTTATTGATGAATATCAGGATACACAAGTATCTGTAATTGAAATATTTTTAAAACATATAAAAGAAACGGCAAAACAATCATTGTGTATTGGTTTCTTTGGCGATAGGATGCAATCTATTTATGAAACAGGAATAGGAAATATACAGGTGTATATTGATTCAAAAGATGTTACTGAGATTAAAAAAGCGGATAATTATCGCTGCTCTGTAAAAGTCATTAATTTGCTGAATAGGTTACGCTCCGACATAAAGCAGGAGCCAGCAAAGAAATATGAAGATGGAACAATAGCAAATAAAGCTGGTTCGGCTATTTTCCTTTATTCTGACAAGAACTTTGATTTAGAGACTTTTCGGGTAAGTGAATATTCTGAGGGATGGGATTTTGAAAGTTTTGAAGAAACAAAAATATTATTTTTAACACATAGATTGAGTGCAGTCCGCTTAGGATTCGCCGAATTATTGGCGGCATTTCCAAATTCAGATAGAATCATAGGGAATGAACCAGACTATCTAGCCAAACATTTACTAAAAATGGGGAATATTATATACCATTATAAAAAGAAATGTTATTCAGTAGTTCTGGAATTATTGCAGAAAAAAATCAAAACAAATGCAGACAAACAATCCATAAGTAAATCGTTATCTGATATTGAAAGTAGCATAGAGACAGGCACTATAGGGGATATGATTGAATGTTTTAATAAAGAAAAGTTTCTTAGAAAAGATGATAGTTTTGGGGTATATGTTGAAAAATATGGCGATATATATGATAAAGTGAAAATTTTGCCATCAACCCAGCTCATGTCTTATTTTTCATATTATAATAGTTACTCACCATATTCTACGCAGCATGGTATCAAAGGAGCTGAATTCGAAAATGTGCTTGTTGTGATGGATAATGGGAGATGGAATAATTACAATTTCAAATATTATTTTGAACAAACGCCAGGTAAAGAATCTGTTATTCAGAGAACAGAAAGAATTTTCTATGTGTGTTGTTCTCGTGCAATAAACAATTTAATAGTATATTATCCTAACCCAACAAGTTCTGTTATTGATAAAGCCAAGAAACTTTTTGGGGAAGAAAATGTAAAGAAGATGTAGCAACATATACAATAATGTAACTTGTACATACTTTATACAATTAAAATATGAAGGGAGGCTTTAGAATGGACAATCAATTAATTCATCCATTAATTAATGAAATAAAGAATATTCTTGATACGGCCAGAAGTAATGTTGCGAAAGAAGTAAACAATGAATTGATTATTTCTTATTGGAGGATTGGGGAAATTATTGTTCGTTATGAGCAGAATGAGAGTATTCGTGCCGCATACGGAGAACAAACATTAAAACAGTTATCAAAAGCTTTAACAGGTGAGTTTGGTAAAGGCTTTTCCAGATCAAACTTGCAAAATATGAGAGCGTTCTATTTGAATTATGAGAATTGCCAGTCAGTGACTGGCAAATTGAGCTGGACGCATTATTGCGA
>CATJTQ010000091.1 GCA_949743325.1 uncultured Lachnospiraceae bacterium | reverse complement strand
TTATGACGAAAATAACGGTCTCTGGTATGCAAGGCAAGGCGACTATTATCTGCCAGAACTTGCATTACCTCCCGAAAAAGAAAAGCCGATAGGCTTATGGGGGCAAAGGCATTTGCAGTATCTCAAAGAGCATAAGCAGCTTGTTTATATCAATCTGCTGACAAGCGGCAGGCTGAATGAATACCTTGCAAGCGTAGATGAACAGGCAGAGGATATGTTTTCTCGGCTGGTAAAAGAATATGCCGACAGGCAGGAAGTGACGGAACAGTTGAAGGCAGAAAATCAGATATTATGGATTCAAAAAATGAATAATATTCGGGTTTGTGTGAAAGAAGTTGTGGAGAGTGAGATAATCTACACATAATGGAATTGGCAGCAAAATGCAAACAGCAATGTGCTTTGCTGCTTTTACGACATAAGTCTTTGGATATCGGAAGAATTGTATGAAAATCATCAAAAATAATTGAAAAACATCTTGCTCTATGCTATGCTTTATATGTTGAATTATTTACAGGAGGGCTTTTGAATGGCAGTCAGTTATAAAAGGCTTTGGAAAATTTTGATTGATAAAGATATGAAAAAAAGTGATTTGGAACGAGAAGCACATCTGACCCATTATTCCTTGTCTAAGCTGGCAAAAGGGCAGGATGTTTCTACGGATGTTTTATATAAAATATGTTCAGCTTTGGATTGCGATGTAAACGATATTATGGAATTTGTGGATGATAAAGCCGAACGGTACAACAAGGAGATAAAATAATGGCTAACAATGCAAGTTTACATGCGGCAAGTATTGCAAAACAGGATGAATTTTATACCCAGTATGAAGATATACAAAATGAGTTAAACCATTATGAAAAGCACTTTGAGGGAAAAACGGTTTTATGTAATTGCGATGACCCGTTTGAAAGCAATTTTTGTAAATTTTTCCTGAGAAATTTTAATTATCTTGGATTGGAACGCTTGATTTGTACGTCATATAACACTTCTCCAATGGCATGGCGGCAAATGACAATCTGGGATTATCTTGGCGAACAGGTTACAGCGGGAAATGGACACGGCTATGTTATGGACATAAAATCTGTTCCGATGGCGAATGGTCGCGGTGTATCAGACATGGATATTGATGAATTGTTAAAATCTAAAAAACGTGGGGTCAAGAAGTTAAAAGGGGATGGCGATTTTCGTTCAGATGAGTGTATTGAATATTTGAAACAGGCTGACATTGTAGTTACAAATCCACCTTTTAGTCTGTTTCGTGAGTATGTCGCATTGCTGATGAAGTATGAGAAGAAATTTCTTATTATAGGGAATCAGAACAACATTACCTATAAAGAAATATTTCCCTTGATACAACAAGATAAAATATGGCTTGGATGGAAATTTGGAGATATGGCTTTCAGAGTTCCCGACCACTACGAGCCGCGAGCTACGAGGTTTTGGGTCGATGAGAATGGGAAAAAATGGAGAAGCTTTGGAACAATTTGTTGGTATACTAATCTGGATCATGATAAACGACATGAAAAACTTGTGCTGTATCGCAAATATTATGGAAATGAAGAAGATTATCCGCATTATGCCAATTACGATGCTATCAATGTGGACAAGGTTGCTGATATTCCATGTGACTACTTTGAAGAAATGGGTGTTCCAATTACCTATCTGGATAAGCATAATCCAGAACAGTTTGAAATCATCGGGGCAAGCCGATGGTTGGGCAGGCCTATGTCGGAAATTGCGCCAAAGGGAAGTTATGTGGCAGGAGGAGTGCGTTTTTATTTACCGCTTGACAAGCATGAAGAAACAGAAGACAATTTGTTAACGGAACGGAACGGAACGGAACGGAACGGAACGGCTCTACCGTTGCCTATACGACAGAGTTGTCATCAAACGTCGCAAAGTATAGGCGGCTCTATGACAGAATCGTCATTAAACGTAGGAAGTAATGGCGTGATGGGTGTGCCGATTACCTTTCTGGACAAATATAATCCAGAACAGTTTGAAATTTTGGGAATTACATTGGGAAATACAGTTAATTACGAAATGACCGTAATTTTTGAAAATGCTGTTCAGCATAATAAAGATGGTACAACGCAGAGTGGTAGCAAGGTGAATACACGAGCAGCGATATGTGTAAAGGAAAAGCCTGTTGGGAAGGTATATTATACGGCAGATAATGTTGAGGGATATTTGTTGAGTGTATATCCACGAATTTTAATCAGAAGGAGAAAAGGCAATGAAAATTGAGCCAAAATCTATCAAGGTTCGAGATGTATTTGAAAGTTATGTGGATAATGGTGATGACGGTGTGTTTGCATATGGCGGCAGGCTGGCTATCCGTCCACCGTATCAACGAGAATTTGTATATGACCAAAAACAAGCTGAAGCGGTTATGCATACAGTCTTAAAAGGTTTTCCGTTAAATGTCATGTACTGGGTAAAAACTGGAGATGAGCAGTATGAAGTGCTTGACGGCCAGCAGCGTACCTTATCTGTAATGCAGTATTTGAAACATCAGTTTCCGATTACAATTGACGGCAAAAAATTCTATTGGGATGCTTTGCCAGACGATAAGTATAACGCTATTATGGATTATGATTTTATGGTTTATATTTGCGAGGGCACGGATTCTGAAAAATTAGATTGGTTTACCGTTGTAAATATAGCGGGAGAAAAACTGACAGAACAGGAAATTAGGAATATTAGTTATACGGGCGAATGGCTTTCGGATGCAAAGCTGCATTTTTCAAAACGGAACTGTGCGGCAAAAGGTTTGTCGGATAAGTATATTACAGGCGACCCAAACCGACAGGAGCTTCTTGAAAAAGTTCTAAAAGGTATTTGCGAATACCAGCAGATAAAAGATATTACCGAGTATATGGCTTTACATAAATCAGATGCAGACGCAGATGAATTATGGCAATATTTTCAAGACGTTATTTACTGGGTACAGAAAATCTTTCCGAAATATTATGCGGATATGAAAGGATTGGATTGGTGTCATTTTTATAATGAATATCATAATCGCTCTTATAACTCTTCAGCGATGAATGATGAAGTAAAGCGTCTGCATGAGGACGAGGATATACAGAAACCGAAAGGCATTTATGAATATTTGCTTTGCAGGGAAACAGACCCATATGCAGGGCGGCTGTTGAACTTGCGGGCATTTGATAAGCGTGATAAAATGGCGGCATATAGTAGGCAGAATGGGATTTGCACTATTTGTAGGCAGCATTTTGAATTTAGTGAAATGGAAGGAGACCATATTAAGCCTTGGAGTAAGGGTGGACATACTACGCCTGATAATTGTCAAATGCTTTGCAAAGATTGTAATAGCAAAAAGACGGACAAATATTGATAGGATAAGATGGCTTCTTTCGGCTTGTATTGAGAGGAAACACTGGAAAAGGGGAGAAGAGATTCCGTGGTTGGCAAGTAAGCAGTAATGAATGAGTAAATAGATGCTAATGAAACTCATTGAGAATATAGGAAAAGAGAATAAAAAAGATTTTATTTAAGTAGGATAGATAGAGGATTCAAAATAAATTTAGGAGATAATTATAATGGCAGATATTTTCCAAACAGAAAAGGAAACATATGAAATTGATGTGCCTAAAGAAAAACGATATTTGAATACAATGTCATATGACTATTCAGTGCAGTATTTGTATGACCTTATGAAAAAAGGGAAAATTATTTTGGAAGTTCCCTTTCAAAGAAAGCAAATATGGAAAAGCGACAAATCATCATCATTGATAGAATCAATTGTTATGAATGTTCCAATTCCGCCTTTGTATTTTGCGGAAGAAGAAAATGGAAATTGGTTGGTGTTAGATGGTTTACAAAGATTATCAAGTATTCGTAACTTTTATGATAATGAGTTTTCGTTATGTAAATTAGAGGTTTTGTCAGAATTGAACAAGCGTAAATACAAGGATTTGCCGCCAAAATCAAAAAGTTTATTAGATGATGGAATGTTACGAGTAAATGTTATAAAAAAGGATTCACATAGAGATATTAAATATGATATATTTATGCGGCTAAATCGTGGCGCAGTTACTTTGAATTATCAAGAATTAAGGAACTGTATGTATCGTGGCAACTTAAATGATGCAGCAAAAGAATTATGTGAGGAGAATGTTGATTTTCTTAAAATATTGAAACAAAAAAAGCCACATCAGAGATATCTGGATGTAGAATTTATTATTCGATATTTTGCAATAAGTGATAACATTGCAATAGATTCTAAGGGCAATGTTTATTTAGAGGGATATAAAGGGAAATTGGTTCAGTATCTTAATGAATATATGGATACTCATAAAAACTGCTCCTATGAGGAAAAGCAGACTTATAAAGAGCGGTTTAATACAACAATTGAAAAGGTCGTGACAGTGTTTGGAGTAGATAAGGCATTTAGAGATATTAGCACTGAGAATACTAAAATATATAAGACCATTGCGGATTTTGTAATGCCAAGTCTCGAACGCATGAGTAAGGATTATATTGAAAAGAATAAAGAGTTAATTTTCAATCGCCTCGTTGAGTTCTTGAAGAATGATGATATTAAAGAGTCTCTTTCAAAAAGAACATCTGATAAAGATATTGTAAATTTGAGACTGAAAATGTGGTTTAAGGAGTTTGAGGATGGCATATCGTTATGAAGCAACCTCAGATTTTGAAAATAGTATATCTGAGGTTGATACGCTTTTGGAATTGGCATCTTCTGATGATAATTATCGTGTTTTGTTTTTAAAACTTGCTGTAGTATCTGCAGTAACGAAATTTCAGGTTTTTGTGGAAAAGATACTTGAAGAATTTCGTTATGAGCTGAACGATAAGCCGAGTCGTAATCTTTCGACATATATTAAAATGAATTCATTAAGGCTTAGCCTAAATGCTAGTAATGCTCTTATTGGATTAACAAAACATAAACATTTCACAGAAGAAAAAAAGAATAAAATCGTTCAATATATTCAGTCAATATCATATTTATCAGATGATGACTGTCAAATAGATAATGATTTCCAATTTTCTACTAAATATCCATTAGGAAGAACAGGAAAAAAGGAATTGGTTGATTTACTAAAACAAATTGATGGAGATGAAAACCCTTTCGAAAGTTTTGGAAACGAACGATTTGATAATTTAGATTCTGTTTTGCAGACACGACATAATATTATTCATCAGGATCGGTTTAATGGAACTGAAACTACAGTGCGAGACAATCTTGATTTTTTGAAGGATTTGGTAACATATATTGATGAATATCTTACTTTGAAAATAGATGATATTAATAGTTCTGTATAAGGGAATGTTGACATTTAAAAAAGATATTGTTTTTATTAACAAAATCGCTTATAATTTGAATCACAACATATAGTTATTATCCGCAGTTACAAAGCAAGTGTTATCAACGCCGATAACAAAATGATAACATTAGCTTATATAGGCAGGATAATATGGATATATCAAATAATCAAAAGATTTACATACTCGATAGAGAATAAATCCTAAAC
>CATJTQ010000090.1 GCA_949743325.1 uncultured Lachnospiraceae bacterium | reverse complement strand
TTCTGAAATCTCTATTTCTTGTGGTTTTACCCACTTTTCTTTTAGAATTTTCAGGGTTGCATTACTGTTCAGTTTTCAATGTTCTGTGCTGCTGTGTTTTCAGCAACTGTTACAATATATCACAACAACTTATCCTTGTCAATACCTTTTTTGGATTTTTTTACATTCCAAAATTGTATTAAAACAACGGAGAAGGAGGGATTTGAACCCTCGCGCCGCTGTTAACGACCTACTCCCTTTCCAGGGGAGCCCCTTCGGCCAGCTTGGGTACTTCTCCACAAGGGCTGAATCTCTACTTCTATAATTGATGTATTATATTGTAAAACGGAGAAGGTGGGATTCGAACCCACGGTCCCTTTCGGAATCACTGGTTTTCAAGACCAGCTCCTTAAACCACTCGGACACCTCTCCATATGTATGCATTGCTTGTCTCATTGCCAACGCAAGTAGTATATTATCACTTTGAATTGCATTTGTCAACATCTTTTTTAAAAAACTTTTTATTTTTTTTCATTTTTTGATACAACTAATTCACCTAGTCTTCAAAATTGTATGATTCAACACCTCTCAAGTCTTCTATAGTAGTAATCTTAATATTAGAATATGAACCTTCTATCAATTTAATCGGAAATGAAACTGCATTTTCCACTACCATTGCATCGTCTGTTATCTCTAAATCACAATCTGAACTCAAGATTTTTTCATAAGCACCATAAACAAGAGAATACTTAAACGCTTGTGGCGTTTGAATATTCCAAACACTGCTTCTCTTAGGAGTGAATTGTATAAAATCATTGCTATCCGCAATTTTGACAGTATCTTTTGAAGGCACGCCTACCACACATGCATCATATTCATGAACTGTTTTAATGGTACGAGCAATAATATCTTGTGATATAAATGGTCTTGCTCCATCATGAATCAAAACATATTCAATATCCTTTAACACCTTTAATCCCTCAAAAACAGAATTATAACGTTCTTTTCCACCAGTAACAACACTAACTACTTTATGAAAAGCATATTTTTTAACAATCTCTTCTCTGCAATAGTCTTCTTCTCCCTGCGCACACACAAGCACAACATCATTAATATTACTTTTTTCGAATGCAGCAAGAGAATAATAAATCAGCGGTCTTCCCTGAATATCTATATATTGTTTTTTTGTGCTGCTGTTCATTCTCTTCCCACTTCCTCCAGCAAGTACAACAGCAGCTGTTCTTTTTATTATATCCATCAACGTTCACCTAACTTCAGATTGGGAACAGCATTTAAATCAAGCCCATGTCTGACACCCTTCAAAAATTCATAATAAGCTGCTACACCTATCATTGCAGCATTGTCTGTACAAAATATCGGCGAAGGATAATAAAATTTTATATTTTCTTTTTGGCAGGCAGATTCTATAGTTGTACGCAACACAGAATTTGATGCAACACCCCCTGCAATAGCAAGCTTATCAATATTATACTCCTTTGCAGCTGATATAGCTTTTTTAGTAAGCACACTAAAAACCGAATGTTGAAAAGAAGCAGCCACATCAGCTTCGTTAATCGTCTGATTTTTCATTTTCGCTCCATTAAGATAATTTAACACAGAAGACTTTACCCCACTAAAGCTAAAATCATATGGTGCGTCCTGTATTTTTGCTTCGGGAAAAGTTATAGCCTCAGAATTTCCATTATGTGATATCTTTTCAATCTTTGGGCCTCCCGGATAGCCTAATCCTATTGCCCTCGCAACCTTATCAAAAGCCTCACCTGCAGCATCATCACGTGTTCGTCCCAATATTTCAAATTCTCCATAATCTTTGACAATAACAAGATGAGTATGTCCGCCTGATACGACAAGACATAAAAATGGTGGTTCTAAATTCTTATTTTCTATGTAATTGGCAGAAATATGGCCTTCTATATGATGAACTCCAACAAGGGGGAGATTTGTGCTGTAGCTGAGAGCTTTAGCATATGCCACACCAACTAACAGTGCACCAACAAGACCAGGTCCATATGTAACAGCTACTGCATCTAAATCATTAAAAGACAATCCGGCTCTCTGCATGGCCTCATCTGTAACCTGATTTATCTTTTGTATATGCTTTCTAGAAGCAATTTCTGGCACTCCCCCGCCATATATTTTATGAATATCTATCTGTGAAGAAATTATATTTGATAGAACTTCACGCCCATTTCTAACTACCGCTGCTGCAGTCTCATCGCATGAACTTTCAATCGCAAGTATGTTAATATTTTTGCACATTAATCTATCCCTCTGTCTACTTGTCTGTCTCTTCCACTTCTGAATCTATTTGATACCAACCAAGAATTTTCCATCTGCCGTCATCATCTTTTCTCATTACAAATTCCTGATTAACATGCTGCCACTCTGATTTTTCTTTCAAGCTTAAAGTCACATCAACAAGCGCTTGCTCGTAACCTTCATACATACCTTTTTTTACTTTATCAGAATCAGCAATGGAATAATTGACAACTTTTTTCTTACTTTTCTTATAACTTTTCAATTCTTCCTGTAATTCCTTAAATTGATTATCATATGAATTTTGAGAAATAAGTTCCTCATCATAAAGCTTTCTCATCTGGCCAAAAAGACCTTGGATCTGATCTTCTGAGCACTCACCTGAATACATTTCCTTCATTATACGGCAATATACTTTTACTACTTCCCTCTCAGTCGCCGGATAACTGTCATCCAAGTTTTTATCTAAAAGTTTTTGAGTTTCTGATCTTTTTCCATCATCTTTATTTGTGCTGCCCTTTAATAATACATTAAATCCGTACACTGCTAACACAAGAACTACTGCCACCGCAACGAACAAAGTTACTGTTTTTACAGGATTACTTTTCTTTTTTTTATTTTCCATTTAATAACCCCCTTTGTTAATCATCTTCAAAATCTAATTCTACAAATTTACGGTCTTTTCCTGCTTTTGTATTTGGGAAAATTTTCTTTACATCATCCAAATATTCTTCTGCCCTAACTAATGATGGACTGTAATGCGTCAGCCACATTTCTTTTACATCAGCTTCTTTAGCTAACTGTGCCGCCTCGTAAAATGTCATATGTTTGTATTCTACTGCTTTTGCCTCTTTGCCCTTTTCTCCATACATTCCTTCACATATAAATAAATCTGCACCTTTAGCATTTTCTGCGATTGACACTGTAGGCCGAGAATCTGTACAATATGTTACTTTTATTCCTTTGCGAACATCCCCCAACACCATTTGCGGTGTATATTCCTTGTCACCATCAACTATTATTTCACCTTTTTGCAGTTTACTCCAGTAGCACATTGGTATATTAAGTTCTTTAGCTTTATCCAGCTGAAATTTACCTGCGCGCGGTATTACTATATTATATCCATAGCATATAACATTGTGATTAACACGAAAAGCCTCTATTTTGTAACCATCCAAATCTATTATTTCCTGTGACTCTGTCAGTTCCACAAATACCAAAGAAAAAGGCAGTTCCGGAGCAATAACTCTCAGTGCGTTTACTACTCTCTCCAATCCTTTTGGACCTATAATCTTCAAAGGTTCAGTTCTCTCCGCATTACCCATCGTCAACAATAGCCCTGGCAATCCGCTAATGTGATCCGCATGGTAATGTGTAAAGCATATAACGTCTATAGACTTAAAACTCCACTGTTTTGCTTTTATCGAAACCTGTGTTCCCTCTCCGCAGTCTATTAAAATACTGCTTCCATTAAAACGTGCCATCAAAGCTGTTAAACTGCGGTATGGGAGCGGCATCATACCCCCGCTCCCCAACAAACATACATCAAGCATTTAAATTTTCCTCACATTTCAACTTCCGCACTCTCTAAATCAGCTCAATGAGTTCATCTTTTTCTACTGGTATTAAAAAGCCGGAAATAATTTTTTTATAACATTTTTCACACAAATCAAATTTCTGTGCTTCTCCATCCTGATTAGAAAAAAAGCCCCAATGCTTTTCAACATGAAGCACTTCCTCTAACATTACCTCATTATTTACATTTATTGTCTTTCCACAGCTATTACAAACCACCTGTACAAGTTTATTATTCACCGAATCGTACTTCCGCATATTTCTTCCTCCTGTTTAACAAATAGTTTCGCAAAGATAACCTAATATGCATTATAAAAGTTATTATGTCAAAAAAATAGTGGTAATTGTTGCAAACTTGTCCATAGAAAGCCATTTTTAAAATCATTAACCATATAGCCACATTATATTGGCATCTTCTTCTGGTTCCCTATAAAAATTCTTACGAATTCCAACACTATTGAAACCAAGTTTCTTATAAAGGTTTATAGCTGGCTTATTACTAACCCTAACTTCTAAGGTGAAATTTATAATTCCGTGCAAATTTCCAATCTCAATAAGTTTATTTAGCATTTTTTCTGCTATTCTTTTTCGGCGATATTTTTCTGCAACGGCTACATTGGTAATATAAGCGTCTGTATCACTCTGATACAATCCGCAATACCCAACAATCTCCCCATCCGAAAATTTAGAGACAACAAAACAATAGTAATCATTTTTTATAGCATCCAAAAAATCTTTTTCGGTCCATGGAACCGTAAAGCTACGTTCTTCTATCCTTAGGACCTGCTCCAAATCTTGTTCTGTCATCAGCAAAACAGCTGCTTCATTCTGCATTTTTGCTCCTCTCAGCCCTACAAGGCAATATCTTTACGTGCAATACGCTCCCTCTCTGCCTGTGACAGCCTTAGATATTGAGGCTCATGATCTTTTGCTTCAACAATATTATGTTTATCATTATTTTTATAATATTCTATTGCCCTAGCGCCTAAAGCCGCTGCTCTTTGAGTCAAAGAATGAATGGGAGCAATATTTTTGGGAACTGTTGTAAGCTTTTCTATCTGTTCTTTAAAAGCTATTGCACCGTCACCGAGAAAAATAGTTTTGGTGTTATATGAATTCACCTTCATTATAATTTCCTCTACTGCAACTGCCATCTGTTCTTCCACTATTGTAAATTCATTATCTCTCCATTGATACAGTGCTGTATACACTTGATTTCTCCTTGCGTCCATCATAGGGCATATTATTTCATCCCCTCCAACAACCTGGTATGCCATTGCCTCAAGCGTAGGCACTTCTATTATAGGACTGCCAAGACCATGCGCTAATCCTTTTACAGTTGCAGAACCTATTCTAAGTCCTGTAAAAGAGCCTGGTCCAGCGGCTACTGCTATAGCATCTATATCTGACAAATCTGTCTCCGTCATTTTAACAACCTCATCAAGCATTGGAAGAAGTGTCTGCGAATGGGTCTTCTTATGTGTAATTGTATACTCACCAATTACTTTCATTTCTTCTACAATTGCAACGGAAGCTGTCATTCCGGAGCTGTCTAATGCTAAAATCCTCATCATATTACCTCCCGCAACAACTAAATTTTCAATCTATTTCTATTATCCTATAATCAAATCCTTTTTCCAAATCTTTTTTTATGGAAATTTTAATAACATTTTCTGGTAAAATATCTGTCACCCTCTCTGCCCATTCTATTAGACATATACCACTTCCATAAAAATAGTCTTCATAACCAATTTCATCCATCTCTTCAGAATCTTCTATCCGGTATAAATCAAAATGGTAAAGCGGCAGACGGCCTTCATCATATTCATGAATAATGGTAAATGTAGGGCTATTAACTGGAGATTTAATGCCTAAACCTAAAGCAACACCTTTAGTAAAAACAGTTTTGCCAACGCCTAAATCACCCGACAGTGTATAAACTTGTCCTGAAACTGCACTATCTCCAATCTCTATTCCTGCTTTTAATGTATCTTCCGCACTAAATGATTCTATAATCATGCTCTATGTTCCTTCTTCAATTTATTTGCTTTTCCAGTAATATTTTTGTCCAGCAATCTATATATGTTATCTGCATTTTCTCCTAAAGCTTCCTTTGGAACAATATTGGCATGCATTCTTGTAAAGAAAAAATACAGACATTCTTTTGTCTCCACAACTTTATAAAGATCTGACCATTCCATATCTTCTGAAACATCATCTTGCGAAATAATAAAACCTTTATCATCAAATGTATAATTCATAGGTTTTCTTAATGCATTATTTGACATATATCTGCTTTTTGATTTTATAAACAGAGATATGGGGTTGTAGATCAAAAAAATTACGCCAAGTACAATTACCATAACACTATTATTTATACCTAACGCTGAATGAAACGCTATCCCATATGATAAACATATAAGTCCTAACAAAATACCAAATGCGCCGTTGGAACTGTTCAGATAACAATGATACAAATTAAAACGGTAAAGCTGCGATGATGACACTAAAATCTCTGCCTGAATTTCTGTTCCACTACTTTCTGCTTTCTTCTGTGAATCACTATTTTCCATATTGTTCCTCCGTTTTTCACATATAATTTTTATACTCATTATTATAAGGTGTAAAAAAATATTTGTCAAACGCTCAATTCCAATTAATCTTTAATATATCAAAAATATACCAATGTTTCATTTTTTTCCATCACAAATATTTTCATTTGTAATAAGAAATTAATTGGGAAAATTGCTTTGTAACCACAGCATTTAAACTAATTTAGATTTATTCTTAGACGTAAAAATACCCCTTAAATAGATTTTAGTTGTTTTCATTTTCTACTTAAGGGGTAATATAAATTTAGTTTTGTAAAGCTTCTTTAGTTATTTTATATCTTAATGTTATAAGTTAATCATTTATAAACCAAGAGCTTATCTTGTAATATGCTTTACTCGCTTTGACGTTTCTTCCACAATAATACTGATGATAATACTACAGTACTTAAAACTGCCATAACTATACATACGACAATTGTACTTGAATCTTCAGTCAGAGCAGCCTTCTTAACAGACTGAGCTGGAACTGCAGTTTTTGATACGTTATTATTATCAGCACTTGTTTTATTTACACGCACAAGCATTCCAATAGCATTATAAATATTATCTGCCGCTGTATCCAATTCCTCTTGTGTAGAATTAGGGTTAGCTAAAATTGCTCTGCCTTCCTCAACAGCCTTCTTCAAAGCACTAAAACTATCAGATGTATAATCTGATTCTTGAAGTGTAGCAGCAATATCTAATGCTTCACGCAGTTTTGAACTGTCATTCATTGTATTATCCGAACCATCTGGCTTATCGTCGACAGGTGGAGTTAGTGTATCTTGTGGCGCTTGTGTAGTTACAGGACTCTCTGTACTCTGTGGAGCAGTTGGCTCAACAGTACTTGTTGGTTCTGTTGTGACTGGCTCTTCTGTTGTGATTGGTTCTTCTGTCTCATTAGGCTCCTCTGCTTTACTTGTAAACACAACCGCATCCTGCTCATTTGCAACTGTCTCTAGTGAAATACCCTTTACTATCTTAAAAGAATCTTCCACTACTTTAATATATACATCATCCGCAGCGCCTATTTCCGCTGATAAACTTCCAACTGCAAGTTTATCTTCTTCCGAAAACAAAGGCTCCGTTCCTGCAATATAAATATCCAAAATTCCAGTTTCTTCATGATATCGCTCTTCCACTATTTCTGTTTTAGACGAAACCGACTCATCCGGTGCAAAAGACAGATTCTGTATATTCTCTAACACACCGGCATCAGCAGGACTTCCATCCTTATTTGACAAAGCCAAACTCAACTGAAGAGATGATACCTGCTCCCCAGCTGCCTGTGGAACCTCCACTTCTATCGAAACAGTATCTCCATCTGACAATTTCTGCAGTTCCTCACCCCCTGAGAAAAATGCCTGCAGAGGCAGCAGTGCGATAAATGCAACCGCTGCAATAACTGTCACACTGATTCCTAAAATATATTTTTTCATATTCTACTCCTCTTATCGCTTCATTTCTAGTTACTACCACTCTGTGTCAATACTATCTCAGGTAACTCTTCAGGCATCTGTACAGACAATGAATCACTGACCATTCTCTGTCCCTCATTTGTTAACGCATCATCTACACGATATAGCTCTGCACGAACACTCTTCAATTTAGTAAGATCCGCGTTCTCAGGTGAAATCCAATAAATCCAGCTTCCTGCATTAACATCCTGAATATTGCCAGTTTGAGGCACATCTGCCAAAATAATATGATCTGCTGTTCCATTATTTGCAACAATATTACCATCCTGATCATACAGTACCACAACATTGTAAGCAGGATTGCCTTTATATGAACCTGTAAATACAATAGAACCTGCAGGTATAACATCTTCTGCACCCTGAGCATATTTAAAGTCGCTCTTCAATATTCCTATCGCTGGAGTTCCGCCCATAGTCGATTCAAGTTCCACATTATCTCCTGTTATACCAAGCATATCAAGCTCAGAAATCGCAATATCTTTTCCTTCCTGAGATTTTATTGCGAGTTTTACCGCTGTTGTAGAATAAGCTGCCACATTGCCTTTCTTACCAAAGTAAACTGTCTTGCTGCTTCCTAAAACTCCATTGGCAGCTTCAGTCCAGCTTCCATCCGCCTCTCGTACAAAAATACTATAGTCTTCAATTGCTGTTCCATTTCCGACTTTATACTCAAAACCGGTAATTGTATGATACTGATTGAATTCTATAATTATTTCTGCATCTTTGCCTACAGTACCTGTATATACAGTATCAGCTTTATTGTCAATTGCACTCATAATAGGCGCTTCTGCACTAGGGCTGCATGTATCTTCTTTGTCCTCAGTACTTTCTTCTGCCTTACTTGTATCTGTCATATTATTTGCGCTTATTGTCCAATCTGTTTTATCAATATTTCCTTTATGCTCAATCTTTAAAGGATTTAATGTCTTTACAGCTGAACGGTTAAGGAACTGATCAATTACTGTAATTTCATATGTAACTACACGATTATTCATTGTTGTCACATAGTCACTGAAAGTATTTTCTGTAGTAAAACCTACAACTTCTTTTTCAACTTTTCCACCGGATATTGTACAGCGTACAATTTCATATCCAAATGTATCTTTATTGTTTGAGGCAAGAGTGAAGTCCACTCTATTTGCTTCATTTTCGTTTATCGTTGCAGTTGTTGTATCTCCAACTGCCTCTACACTGCCTGATGTTCCAAGACTGCTTCCAGCAGAAGCATGTTCTAAGCTATACACACGTGAATTATCATTTGCATAATAAATTGCACGTGTTTCTTTTTCAAACTGTTCTGCATATGCAATTGTATCTGCATCAGGTGTTTTACCCCATCTCTCAAAGAAATCCAATATATTCTTCTCTGCTGCTGCACAAGATAATCTCATAAGAATCTGGTCTGAATCACCAGTAAGTGACAATGGAATATCTGTCTGCGGTGCCCTAGATGGTGTTCTTGAGTATGTATCTACCCTTGCAAAGAATAAGTTAGCAAGCTGCTCATCATAATTCTCATAAGTTTTATAATTATAGCCCTTATCATAAGCAAGATGAAGCTGCCAGTACATTCCAAGCTGTGTAAACACATTTGGAGCAACACCTTTAGTTCCTGACGTAACTTTATCAAAAACATTGTTATACTTAAATCTTACACTGTCATTATCATCTTTAGCCTGTGCAAGAACTGAGAAATAATTATTTGTAGTTTCTGCAACTGCATAACTTCCCTGATTGATACAGTGTCCGATCTCATGAGCGATACCCCAACCGAAATATTGTCCGCTTATATGTTTTCCATTCTCATCAGTCTGTACTGACTTACAGCATACCATTCCTGTTGTTGATCCCCACTCAATACCAATATGATTACCAGAAGCATACATAAACGCTCCTGCAAACATTCTTTGATAACGAATATTCTGGTGCTGTGCAGGTATTCGGTCTTTTACTTCAGGCGCTGATTTATTCAAGCCTTTATGCTGATAGAAAAGATACATCATATTTTCCATCGCATCCATAGAATCCACCAATGTCTGAGCGCTGCCTTTTGTACCAGCCAAAATCTGTTGTGCAGGAATTGACAGCATCATTGTGTCAAGCATAATATCAGATGCTCCAAGAACACAATTTTGAGCATCATAATCATATTTATTTACTGAAGACATCTTAGAATTTTTATGATTTTCATTGTGCAAAGTTTCAATTTGAGAAACATAGCTTTGAAGTTTTCCTAAATAATCTTCTGCCTTTGCTAATCTCTCAGCTCTATCTGTCACTTGATAAAGATCCAGTGTTGGTACCGGAACGCCTCCGCTTACACGAACCGCGTAACGGTCATTGGCATTATTTCCTGTATACTGTATATACAGTGCTCCTCCTGCCTCTACATCTGTTGAAGAAAGTTTTGGAATTGTAATATCATTCCTTCCAACTTTTAATGTACCAAGCACTTTAAACATTGAGCTTGCCTCTGCATGATACTGTGTTGAAACAAGCTGAAGATTAGTTCCATCTCCAGTTTTTTTACTGTTATGACCTACATAAACAGTTATTTCTTCACCTGCAGCAACAGTTACACCTAATGGCTGCCAAGCATTTAATCCTCCAAAACCACGACCCACTTCACTTGTTGTAATTTGATTATGAATCTGAACTGAATCACTTAATACAGAATTTAAAATATCTTCTGCAGTCTTAAGTTCGCGTTCCAATTTAGCCTGATCAGGATGATATTCACCACTAACATCATCTTTAGTATTGATTCTATTACGCAGCTCATCTATAGTTGACTGTGTAACATCGCTTCTCAGTACAGTATGAAGATCATCTTCATACAATGCCATTATATCATCTTCAATAGAATCATAATGATAGAAGTAAACTTCTGAAAATGTTATTGTTCCTGAAGCAACTGAACGGCTGACACCAAACTGGATTTTCTTAGCCGTAACAGCTTCTGGAAGTCTTATCATATAATAAACACGATTTTCTTCATCTACTCTTCTTTGAATTCCCATTCTTGGAATTTCTTTGACTTCTCCGTTCTCATCCCAATATCTTACCCGAACATATCCATACCCCGGACTCTGTTCAGCAACTTCCTCTAATGCTATATACTGTAATTTATAAGCCTGGTCAAATTCGTATGTAACACCATTTACACCTAAGTTATTATAACCGCCCGAATCCCAGCTGTTCAACAAGAAGTGTGAAAATGGATTGTTATCAACAGTTCCCCATGCAGTTTTTCCTTCTGTATCCAATGAACTGTCTACCATACTTCCGTTTACATATGACGCATTAATTATATGTTCGCTTACTTTTCCTTCTTCAGCGTTATTAATTAATTTATATTTTGGCATCTTTGCAGGTACTAAGTCTGTAGTTTCTGCTGCAGCAACAAGCGATGAAGCTCCCTCGCCAAGTTCATTTACACCTGTCACATAGACTTGATACTCTGTTTTATCTTTTAAATTTGATATTGTATAGCTATTTTCTGCAATGCCTTCTATCTTTTCATACGTCTCTGTTCCTCTTTCTCTATAATAGAGATTGTAAGTATCAGTATCTTCCATCAGTTTCCATGAAGCGTTTATCGCCTTATATTTGCCTGTTAATTTAAGATTATCAGGAGCATCCGGTTTTTTGTCAGCCTTCATAACTACACTGTAATCCGAAGTGTAGGCGCTTCTCCATGTTCCGTTAACAGAACGAACTTTCACCTTATATTCTGTATTATTTACAAGTTTATCTCCTGCAAAAGATGATACAGACAATGTATTTCCTTTTGCAAATACAACCTCTTCATTACCATCATACTGAATCATCACTTCATAGCCCGTAATATTGACACATGGATCCCACGTAAGAGAAAATTTCTTATTTCCTGCATCTACGGTTACATTTTGTGGAATATCTAAAGATGGTTCAGGAATACGATTTTCCATTCCATTTAAAAATTGTACTTTTGATATTTCTGCAAGAGTTGCATCATTTTTCATTCCCATAATTCGGAATGTTACCTTTTTAACCGCAATTTGACTTTTAAAATCAATACTGATTGTACCATTTGCATCCTGAGAAGTTGTTATATTCTCATTTACTAGGAGAAAATCCACCCCTTCTGACAAAGGTACGCTTGTCGTCTGCTCTTTACCTTCAGAATCTAAATATACAACATCAACAACCATGTCTTTAATAGGATTTTCTTTTCCTGCTGCAATTACAACTCCATCTACCTGACGATTCTCACCTTCTAAGAAGTCAAATTCCAATGAGACAGGATTATCGCTTGTAATCTCCCCTCCATTTGAAGGAAGTAACGATACTGAACCTTTCTCATTTGTAAGCAATGCATTTAAATCTCCTGTAACTAATGTAGAATCATCGCTTTTTACCTGCACCACATTAGCTGGGACTCCAACTTCTACAGTTGAAGACGCAGCAGTTTTGCCGTACCCTTTTGCAAGATTCTCTAAATCAACAAGATTTATTTCTCCATCACCGTTTAAATCAGCAGCTGCACTATCCGCCCCACTGTCTATAGCATTAACAAGATTAGTTTTATCATCTTCATTGATAATGCCGTCACCATTAACATCACCAATTAGCATAACTCCTGGATGAGAACCGTTCTCATAGTCATATCCCCCGACAAACCCTGTCATAAGTTTCAAGAAATATGCATTATTCTCAACAGTTATTTCCTGTGAATATTTTGCAAATCCAGGCGCAGATACTGTCAATGTATATGTTCCTGCTGAAAGATTTTCAAAAGAAACTCCCTGCTGTTTTGTTTCCTCCATATTTGCTTCTAATGTGACAGTTTTTGAATCCTGTCCTGTCAGCGAAATGTTAAAGTCAACATCTCTCTTTAAAATAAGCGCGGAAACAATTGTAATATCAATCTGACCTTTTCCTCCTTGGCCTTCCTCACCCTCATTTGCTAACTCTGCAGCACCTTCAGAAACATATGTTTCTAGTTCTGCAAATCCCGTCTGCTCCGTAATAGCAGTATCATCTATTGTATCCTCAACACCGGTTTCAGTCTCCACAGCATATGTGGAAAAACATGGTGTAAGCAATAGAACTGCTGCCAGCAGACATGAAACTATTTTTTTCATAACTCCTCTCCTTTCTTTAGAGTTTATTTTGTGAAACAACGAAGTTATTTCCCGCCCAAAAGGGCATAATAGTGTATACATGCTATTAGGATACCATTATCCATTCTAACATTGCTATCAATATAGCATATTAAAATCAAAAGCTCAATATATAAATTCAAAAAATTTCCATGTAATCTAACATAAATAATCATTGAATTTTATGTAGATAAACTTCTCATACATTTAGTAAATTTACATAACATATATGTACTGAAAAAACAGATAACAGAAACTATTATTCCATATAATATTCTGTTTAATAAAATTTTCTGCATATATTCTGTTTTGTTTATATTATCTATATTGTCTATATGTAAACCTAATTTCTCAATATTGTTTATAAATATTCTTTCTATATCCTTATATGACACGCATACTCTTGCTTTTTTTGACTTATGAATATTGAAGTTGTCCCCTACATATACAAAAGATGCTTTATCATTTGACAAATTATTTTCAATTACTATAATTCTAGCAGTACATTCTTTTTCTGTAAAATCCTCTTTAGTGTCACCATTTTTATTAATTATACAATTAAGTTTTAACTCTTTATATTTATTATTTTCAATTTTTAATTCCTTGCATAACTGATTGTAGCCTTTCTTATTTACATAAAATGTAATCATTGCTTTTTTTTCTTTTATATTATAAACATCTTCTATATATGAAGCTGACAGCTCCACACATGGAACTGTCAGCTCATTTTCTCTACTATTAAATATAACATCAAATTCATTTTGACGGCTGACTGCAAACACATTTTTCTGCTTACCAAGTTCTGCTAACTTTGAATCTGCAAGACTGTCATTAGTTCCTTCTATAATATATTCAAACGGCCTGTACAGCATTTTATATAATGATAATCCATTATAAACTACATTTATACAAAACCCAAAACCTGTTAAGAAAAGCAGAAATACTATTTTCACCCTGTCGTCCTGTCTTCTAAGCTTCCATAATTTCATCCAACATTTCATGTTCTTTCCTCCGCCTTATTTTCTGAACAACTATAACTGTAGCTGTAGCAATAATTACAGTTATAACAATTAACATAATTATCCACCATTGTCCGCTTTTATCTTCCTGACTGAGAGACTCGTCAGAAAAAGGCGAACTAATTGTAGTCTCAAAAGTTATTTTCTCACTATGCTCAACCCCAGCCTCGTCTGTATAATAATATGTTACTGTTCCTGCTGTCTTTCCATAAGGACTGCCATCTGCCGACATACTGCCTACTGTAATCTGTGTACTCCCTGCTGCCGTTGTGCCTGCTTCTAAATCTCCAATAAAAATTGTTCCGTAAGGTGTAAGTCCGTCTGCCTCCATAACTGCACGCACATTACAAACCTTACTTCTTCCAAGATTCATTACCTGCACTGAAACCTCAACAACATCTGCTACTTCCACCTGAGACGGAACAGACACAGGATCAAACTGTATATTTATTGGCTGCAAAACAAAAATTTTCACCTTTTCAGATGAAGTACATTGTGTTGCACTTGAATCTGAATAATCCATCGCTAATGTTAAATCATATTGTCCCTGAGGTACTGCCGCATTAACTTTGTATTTATAAGAAATTGTAACTTTTTCTCCTGGCTGTATTAACTCAATGTATTTTGTGTCGGACTGCTCAAGAAGCGTAAAATATTCAGGCTGTGCCTCTATCTTAACTGTCATTTCAACAACCTGCTCTGTTTTGCTTGCATTTATAAGAGTAATATCAGCAGTCACCTCATCTCCGGCATTAATATCTGGTTTAGAATACTGACACGAGTGAACAACTACTTTGGGCGAAAAATTTTTCTTCTCATCATCACCCTGCATATCCGTATCATCCTTTGGCGGTTTTCCATCTGTTATCGTTACATATATTGTAAAATCCTGATGAATTTCGTTCCCATTGCCATCTGTTCCCTGTATGTTTACAACTACTGGATAACTGCCATTACAACGGTCTTCTTTTAATTCAATATAAAAATCTGCCAAATAACTTTCTATAAAATTTATCCCATCATTTACATAGTTTTGTTGTAGTATTACATTTTTTTCATAATTTTTATATACAAACGGCGTATTTTCAGTTTCTGTAAAGTTTATAGACGCCCTTAAAGTATTATCTTTCACTGTTCCACTGCATAAAACAGGTACTGCAATATACACTTTTCCATTCGTTGATGTAGGAATATATCCTTCTGAATATGTATTTTCCATACCATTATAGCGATTCATACTATCAATTATCAGTTGAGTATAAGCGCCTTGTCTGTCATTCTCATCTTCTTTATCATCCTGTACAGTTACCCCTGAATCTAAATCAGCATATATGGACATAGGGCACGATATAATAATAAGAAAAAACAACACTATAAATCTTTTGAATATTTTCATTTCCAAACATCCTCCATATTATGAACTTCATCACATAAAGTATCCATATCCTGAACATTATGGCTGGCAAGCAAAATTGATTTCCCCTGTGATTTAAGTTCTTTTAATAAATTTCTCATTTGAAAAACACCTTCCCTGTCTAAGCCATTAAAAGGCTCATCTAATATCAGCACATCAGGATTTTCCATAATCGCCTGTGCAATACCTAGACGCTGCCTCATACCTAATGAGTATTTTGATACTTGCTTCTTCATCGACGGATTTAAACCAACTCTGTATAATGTTTCTCTTATTTCTTTTTTGCCTATTCTAGCCTTTAGAGAAGCCAAAATTTTAAGATTCTTATAACCGCTTATATTGGGAATAAATCCAGGCGTCTCTATTATTACTCCCAAACTATCCGGAAAATCACATTCTGCCCCAACCTGTTTTCCATTTACAAAAATATGTCCTTTATCCGGTCTCATAAAACCGCAGATGCATTTCATCAACACAGTTTTTCCACTTCCGTTATTTCCGGCTACACCATAAATTACACCAGCAGGAATTTTTAAATTTACATCCGTCAATACTTGTTCCCTGCCAAACGATTTGCTGACATGTTCAACTATAACTCCTGTTTTACTATCCATATTATGTCTCCTTTAAATTAACGTCTATCAGTGCCTGTAAATTGAAAGTTAATCTTTTTAATCTTATATAATGATAATACGAAAAATAAAACGCTGCCTAATAAAAAGAACAGATAAGAAACCCATAATTTAGGCAGGTTGTCATAACCAAAATTATGCATATAATATGTTGCATGATTTAGAGGAGATACCCATCCAAATGCAATATTAGCCAAATTCATCTGTTCCCGCTCAATATTAAGCAAACCTGCAATAACATCAGGATTAAACAAAAAGCCAAATCCGCTGAATATTATACCGCCTATAATACCGCCATTCCCCTTGTATAGATTTAAATATAACATCAAACTTGCCATTAAAAGCGAATATCCTATCATCAGACACAAAATATGCAGCATACATTCATATGGAAACGATAATTCTAATACCTTTACAAAAGCAGGAACCGCTATCTTGCTGCCTATTTCTGAATAACCAAGTATTGCTGCCGTATCACTCCAAAGATTCGCGGGATAAGCTCTTGCTAATGCTAATATACAGGTTGACATAAATATAAAACTCATTAAAATTGTTGTCGCCAAAACAAGATATAAAATTTGTCCTGTCATCCAAACAATTCTATTTGTCCGTATTAAAAAAAACGGAACCTCATTTCCTAAATTGGGCATATCTGCAAATAATAAGAGCAGTAAAAGGGATACAATCAACACAGATTCTGTATCTCCGAATGTCCATATAAATGGTTCGGTAATTTGTAATAAAGTATTGTGCTCCTCTGCAAATATCATTACTTTATTAGACAATAAAAAACTAATAACAAATGCCAGACAAAAGACTAATATGATCTGAGGATTACGTTTCCATCTGCGAAAATTAGAAGCAGACGACAATAAAATCTGCCTAAATTTATACAAGATTTATACACCTCCTGAGAATTCTATTATACAAACATAATAGAATAAGCATAAATGACGACAGCATTATCACAATACCATTATCTCCTAACACCCAAATATGTGTTGGCTGAAACCATTCATATGGATACAGACAATATACATCTTCAAAATATCTATCGTATAGAATAACAAGCAGATAGTATATAACAAAACCGCCTCCATAAGCTATGTAACGGTTTTCTGACCATGCCGCCAATACCGCAGCCACAGCAGCCCAAAACATACCCGATATTAATATTAAAAATAAATTAATCTGTGCAGATTCTCCTTTAATTAACACAAATACCCAGCAGCTTAGCATTTCAACTAAGCCTCCGCTTATAGTACAAGAAAAAAATTTACCATTTATATATCCTAACCTGCTGCTTCTGGGTAGATATGATTTAATAAATCCGTTTTCATACTCTAACAGCCACGCTGTGGCATAAGGAAATGAGGCTGTAATTGGTACACTTATTCTAAATAAATCAGAATCAAAACCTGAATGTAACAATATTACTATCTGTAACACTAACCCTGCTGCAAATTTTCTACTCATCACGGCTCTTTTTAAATCTGTCTCAAAGCTGTTCATTTTAATATCCCAACTCTTTGTCAATAATAGAACCATCTATTGCATTGATTGTCATTACGCAAGTATCTTTTTTATCTCCGTTTTTTTCGTTACTATTTGTGACTGATCCCATAAAATCCCAGACGGGCACAAGTAAACCCGTATCAAAACTATCTGGTTCACTTATTCTTGTATACCGCAATATTACACGGTCAATATCAATAGAAACAGATTCTTCTGATGTCTTTTGGGCATTTGTCACAACAACCATCTGCTCAAATATGCCTCTAATCTCCTCAAATGTTTGTAAATTAGACTTATCCACAACTTTCTCGACAATCTCCAGCGGTACACTATAATAAAATCCTACAATACCGTCATCATTGATTATTATCTGAACATTTTCTCCGTCCCACTCTTTTTTAACATAATTATCACCCCTCCACTCATCCACTAATTTACTTCCGCTCTCGTTATATACATAGACTCCGTCAATACTTCTCAAATATTTTAAAATATACACTCTGCGATATTCTATTTTTCCATCGCTATTTGCATCAGAATTTACAATCTCACCGCATAATCCTCCGCCTGAATAATTAAAATCATCTAACCCAATGTTTTTTAGGAATTCATCTGCTTTATTCTTTGCCTGCTGCTGTGTTATATTAGCAGAAACTTCTGTATTCTCAACTAAGTTATCTGGGGGCACTTCCAATTTTAAATTCTCTTCTGTCACAGCTTCTTCTATATTCCACATTCCTAAATTACAGTTATCACCCGCCATTACAGACGTTAACTTCACATATCCATTTTTATTGCAGCCATATCTAATGCAATTACCATAATTTACATTATTCTGCAAATAAATAGATTTATAATTGCCATTTTTGCCGTCGGTTACACCAAAATAAATGTCACCATCTGCATCAAAATCCAACATATTTTTATAAAAATCACTTCCTGCCTTTTTATCAGTTAATTCTTTTACTTTATGGAGCGTTCCGTCTGATGGATATTCATTCCATGCAATCTCAGAAGGTGCATTTTCATATTCATTCTGCAGTTTATCTATTTCAGCCTGATATTCATCTATATAGACTTTTTTACCTGCTTCATCATAATCATCATTTTTTCTAACATCCTCTATGCAGTCTTTAATCCCTTTTATTTCAATCTCCAAAGACCGTCTTGTTTTCATTGAAAGAACACTGCCGTCATAAAGTGTCTCTCCATCTATAAATTCTTTCTTAATCTTATCAAGCATATCTTGACCAATTTTTTTCTGCTTTACCCTGAATATGGACAATTGACTATTTTTTGGTATCTCAACTTTTGCGTCAACATTTACAGAAACATGTAAACTGTCATCTTTTAATGATGTCTTATATGTTTCATATTCTCCGATAATATCAGTGACATCTTTAATACCGTTATTTCCATCTTCTGCCTGTTCAATCATCTTGTCTAAATCTTTATTTTTTACAATAGAAGAATCAGGACTTTTCTGACAGGCTGTAAGCGCTGCCGCTGTCAAACATATTATGGGAACAATCACTCTTTTTTTCATTATTTCTCATCCTCCAATTCTTTTTAATTACTAATCAGTATCTTTCAGGAACTCATTAACCAACCAATAAGCTTATTGCCCTAAGGAATAAAAAATCCATAGCAGAATTCTTTTTATATAAGTATTCTACTACGGACTATTGCAACAAGTATTCAACATTTTTTAAACAAATTGTAAAATCATTTTAGTTCCTTTTCCAATTTCACTCTTAACCGTCAGCGTCATATTATGTTTTTTTACTATTAAAGCAGTGAGGGCAAGCCCTAAACCTGCACCGCCGCTTTTGCGGCTCCTTGATTTATCTATCATATAAAATGGTTCTAATATTTTATCTATTTCATCATCAGGAATACCTTGTCCAAAATCCTGAACTTCTATAAAACTGCCATATGATTTTAGAATAACCTTATCTCCTGTTTTACTTGCCTTAACAGCATTTTCTGTCAGATTTATTAATGCATCTGTCATAAGATCAGAATCCATTGGAAATATCTCGTCATTGTGCTGCAATTCCAGTGCAACTTCTTTTTCACGTAATACCGCCGTACATGACTTTTTTACTGCTTCAAAAATATCGGCAATTGGGGTATCTATTAATTCAATACCTTCTCCATTATCTAACTCAAGCAGTTTTATCATTTTTTTAGAGAGTCGTTCCAATCTGCCGCACTGCTCATAAATATATATAAGAGACTCCTCCTGCTGCTCTTTGCTAAGCTTTGTTGACAACAGAGTCTGTGCATATCCTGATATTGCTGTCATAGGCGTCTTTAATTCATGTGTAAGATTACCCATAAAAAGTGTTTTTTTCTTCTCTGATTCTTCAAGACTATGTGTCCTTATCTCTACAGCCTCAGCCATTTTGTTAAAACTCTCTCCAAGCTGTCCCACCTCATCATGAGAAATAATATTTATCCTCTTGTTATATAGACCTTTTGCCATCTGTTTTGTAGTCTCATTTAGTTCCTGTAATGGCTTAAATACACGTTTTAATACAAGGAACATTATAGAACTTGTAAACGCTGTAAGAACAAGTGTAATAACAAATAGACATACTGTTAGTATTTCACTTTTACTCTGAACATATGAAATGTTTTCTATTCTGTAATATAAATATTGTGATTCTATCATACTTTTAAAAATAACATAATGTTCTTCTCCAATATCTAAATACGAATATTGTATTATTTCTGTATTATCATAATTCTTGAACTGTAAATCTAACAGTATCTTTTTATCTATAATAGTATGATTAAAAATTTCTATACAATTCATTTCACTATTTACATTTTCTCCAACACGCAGACAGATATTATAATCATCACCCTTTGATTTAAAATAATACTCATAATATTTATCCAATGTATCTTGCGACATATTTAAATTATCTTGCGAAACTATATCAGCAACAATTTCATAACTATTATGAAAAGCTTGTACTAATGCCTCCTCCATAAAACTGTTCTTTGCTAAAATCATAATTATTACATCACCGATTATAGAAGCTGCAAATACTGCTATACAGCTTATCCAAATTATTTTTGTCCTTATTTTCAATTAACTAATCCTCCAGACGATATCCTAATTTTGAAACCGTCTTTATATTACTGCTAAGTCCCAATTTTTTCCTTAACTGTCCAATATGGACGTCGACGGTTCTTGTCTCGCCAAGAAAGTCAACTCCCCATACCATTTTTAAAAGTTTTTCTCTGGAAATTGCAATATTTTTATTTTTTACAAGTACCGCAAGAAGATTAAACTCCATTGGTTTTAATGCAACTTCTTTACCATCCTGTCTGACTGTATGTTCTTTAAAATTTATTTCCATATTTAAAACTTTAACTACATTATCCATCCTATTAAACCGCTCAAGTACTTTTTCAATTCTGACAAGAAGCTCCAGCACCTCGAACGGTTTTACTATATAATCTTCGGCACCGCCTTTTAATCCCTGCACTTTTGACAGCAAATCATCTCTGGCTGTCAAAAAAATTACTGGTATATCATAACTTTTCATAACTTTCAAAAGTTCAAAACCATCCATACCAGGCAGCATTACATCAAGAAGAGCCAAATCGTATTGATTATCTTCTTTCAATGCTTCTGCAGTTTCTAAGCCATCATTATAAATCTGCGTATCATAATTTGCCGCCATCAGATTCATTTGAATCATTTTAGCAATCGGTTCCTCATCTTCTACTATCAAAATTTTCATCTGCAAATCTCCTATTTATTGTTTTATCATCAATATACATATTATTTATGCAAATTTCAATAAACTTTATTATATTTTCCTTCAAACTTATACAAACTTATGGTAAAATAAATTTCATAAATAAAAAACATTTAAAGGAGTATTTGTATTCAGGAGGAACATATGTCATCATCTACACTAAAATTATTAGCAAGAATACAGCTTAAAAAAAATTTATGGCAGCCTGTTAGTGTTGCTTCTATATTTATTTTCATATATTCGCTGTTTTCAATATACCAAGCAAATATTAAACAACGTGCAACTACATGGAGTGCTGTCTTCATTATTTTTGGCGTATCATTTATATTTTCATTGATCTTTAATGTATTTATTGTTGGATTGTACAAATATTATTTAAATCAGGCAGAACGTAAAGAGAGCTTATTTTCAGATTTATTATATGGAATAAAAAATTCACCTGACAGAATTATTCTAATATCCCTGATTAAGTTATTAATAACCAGAATCCCTCTTATTCCAAGTATAATATGTTTATGTATATATTATATCGATGGACATAAGCTGGAAGTGTTAGTTGCCGCCGGAATCTTGCTTCTTGTTATTGGAGGGATTTTATGTTATATTTTATCACTATGTTTCTCCCAAAGTCTGTTTATTGCTGCAGACAATACTTCGATGAGTGCTTTTGAAGTAATACGAAGAAGCTTCTGGATAATGAAAGAAAACAAAGAACGGTTATTTGTATTACAGTTAAGTTTTTTGCCGCTTTTTCTTCTAAGCATTTTTACTATGTATCTTGGATTTTTTATAACTATCCCTTATTATATAGCAAGCAACTGTTATTTCTATCTGGATTTAAACAGACGTATACAGCCAAATATGTTTTTTAGAGATGAATAAATTTGCATAAAAAAAGATTGTCAGATAATTATATTTATCCGACAATCTTTTTTTAATTTTTCTGAAACAGATAATCTATAAGTTTATATCCGTCGTTTACAAATATACCGCTTGCCTTTGCCGCCTTCTCATTGTAATCACTGTTGTTCTCAATATTTTTAGAACTATCATATAATAAATATGGTACCGGAGATGATGTATGTGTCCTGCAGCATATAGGCGTAGGATGGTCAGGAAGCACAAGCATCCTATAGTCTTCTCCGTTTATATCCATTTTTTCTTTGACACGTCTTATAACTTTTTCATCAAGAAATTGTATTGCCTGAATTTTTCTCTCCTGACTTCCCTGATGTCCCATCTCATCGGGCGCCTCTACATGAATATATACAAAATCATATCCTTCATTTGTCAAAACTTCAACTGCGGCATCGGCCTTACCTTCATAATTTGTATGAAGAGTACCATCTGCACCGTCAACTTCTATTACTTTCATCCCAGCGCCTACTGCAATACCTTTTAATAAATCTACTGCTGAGATCATCGCACCTTTAAGATTGTTTTTTTCTTCAAACGATGATATGCATGGTTTCGTTCCAGCTCCCCAAAACCAAACAGAGTTAGCCGGATTTAATCCCCTTTTCTTTCTCTCTATATTTATTGGATGGTTTGACAGTATATCATAACTTTTTTCCATCATTTTACGCAACATTTCATCATTTGGTAAATATTGACCAACTGTCTGACCTAATACATCATGAGGTGCCGTTAACTCTACGACGCTGCCTTTTTTCCATATCAATAAATGTCTGTAACTTGTTCCAAGATAAAATTTATATATTTCATTTTGAAATGCCTCTTTTACAGCCTCTATCAAAACCGCCGCATCTTCAGTACTGATTTCACTAGAACTATGGTCAATAATTGTCTTCTGCTCATACGGCACATCATCATCTGAGAGCGTAACTATATTAGTACGGATTGCTATATCAGTTTCCTCCATATCCACTCCGATACTTAATGCCTCAAGCGGTGAGCGGCCTGTATAATATTTCCTTGGATTATATCCTAGAACTGCCAGATTAGCTGTATCGCTTCCTGGTTTCATCCCCTCAGGAATAGTATGTACAAGCCCTATCTCCGATTTTTTTGAAAGTTCATCTAACATAGGTGTATCTGCAGCCTCAAGAGGTGTCCTATCTCCAAGCTCTGCAATAGGCTCGTCTGCCATACCATCACCTAAAACTATTATATATTTCATATAATTGCTCCTGTTCTGCACTATTGCACTTTTTATTAAAAAAACAATAATTTTTTTATTATGCCATACGAATTCTATTTATTAATCCATCAATAGAATTAGCTTTATCTTCAAACTCTTTTTCTGTCATTTCTTCAGTTATGAAACCACATTCTCCTGGAACACCGGCATCAATCATCTCAAAATTAACGAATATCTGAGCTGCCTGAGCTCCATCTCCTTTCACTCGCACAAAGAATGAGCGTTTTGCTCCGCCGATATCAGAAATTTGCAAACTTTCACTATCCCAGCCATATCCGTTATTGTCCGCTGATTTAACCGCATCTACAATATCCGCCACAACTGCACTGGCTGTAGGTAGTTTACCCGCTCCGCTTCCATAAAACATTGCATCTCCAAGCATATTTCCATGTACAAAAACCGCATTAAACACATCATTTACATTGAATAACGGATGCTCTTTAGGCAAAATAACAGGGCATACATACACATAATACTTACCATTCTGCTTCTTACTGGTTGCCAGCAATTTTATTGTCTTTCCCATCTTCTTTATGTATTTCATATCTTCAGCTGTAATTTTTGTTATACCTTCTGTATAAATCTTTTCAAAATCAGCAAAATGTCCGCTTATCAGAGAGGTAAGTATAGCAATCTTACGACAGGCATCATAACCTTCTACATCAGCGGTCGGGTCCGCTTCAGCATATCCTAATTGCTGTGCCTCTTTAAGTACATCGGCATAACTTGAACCCTCGAAAAACATTTTACTTAATATATAATTAGTTGTCCCATTTAAAATACCTGATATTTCATCTATATCATCTGCAGTTATACAACAGTTTAATGGACGAATTATCGGAATTCCTCCTCCTACTGAAGCTTCAAACAGATAATTTACATTCTTCTCTTTGGCAATTTTAAGAAGTTCAGCGCCGTGCTTGGCAACTAAAGCTTTATTTGATGTTGCGACGCTCTTACCTGCCATCAAAGCTCTCTTAGTGAAATCATAAGCTGCGTTTACACCGCCCATTACTTCCACAACAACAGATATTTCTTGATCATTTATAATTTGTTCATAATCGTGAATCACTTTATCAGCGTATGGATCACCAGGGAACTCTCTTAGATCTAAAATATATTTTACATTTATTTCCCCGTTAATTTTTTGGTTAATCAATTGTTTATTTGTCTCAATTACTTCTACGACACCTGAACCTACTGTACCGTATCCTAATACTGCAATCTGAATCATATGTTCCTCTTTTCCTCGTTATTTTACGATATATTACTCTCTTGCCAAAATTTTAACATAGTGAATACCAACAAGCCCTTCAATCTCAACAATCATCATATTGATATCTCCCGTTGACGGTAAAATATCTGCACTAAGTGTCAATGTTGCAATGCCCTTTACAGGAATACTTTGATGAATTGTTAAAATATTGGCATGATACTTTGCAATGACCTGCAAAACTTCTGCCAAAAGCCCAGGTTCATCATCCATCTGCATAACAATAGTCACTGTCTTTCCTTTACTATTGTTATGATATAAAAATATATCTTCCTGATATTTATAAAATGAACTTCTGCTTATCCCGACCTGATCTGCTGCTTCCTGTACAGTCGCAGCACGCCCAGCTTCCAATAACCGCTTCGCCTCTACTACTTTTAACAAAACATCCGGAAGAGCTTTGCTGTTCACTACATAATACTTATTCTTTTCCTCCATATTATACCTCTTTCCAGATTTGCTATTTCAACGAACCTTATGTTATAACATGGTTGCTTCCCTGCATTACAGGGACATGTATTATGGTGTAACTTTAAACAAACCTTGTGAAACCCAATATAATGTGTGTGCCAGAAACACACTTGTGTTCCACCAGAAGATATTATCATATTTTTTCACAGACTTCAAGCCTTAAATATATTTTTCATTACATCTTTAACTTATTGTTCAATATTTTGCTGCTGTAAGCTATTCCATTTTAAATAAGCATTTATAAAAGGTTCAAGGTAGCCGTCCATAACTTTATCTACCATTGCACATTCCTCGTTTGTCCTATGATCTTTGACCATTGTATATGGCTGCATTACATAGGAACGTATCTGGCTGCCCCAGCCTATCTCTTTTACTTCTCCTCTGATGCCTGCCGTCTTTTCTTCATTTTCTTTCTTTTTCAGAAGGTATAATTTTGCTTTCAGCATCTGCATTGCCTTATCCTTATTCATATGCTGGGATCGCTCATTCTGGCATTGAACTACAATATTGGTTGGCAAATGTGTTATTCTGATTGCCGAAGACGTTTTATTGATATGCTGTCCCCCTGCACCGCTTGAACGATAAGTATCTATGCGTAAATCATCTTCATTTATTTCTATATCTATATCTTCTTCTATATCCGGCATTACATCACACGATGCAAAAGACGTCTGCCTTTTTCCTGCTGCGTTAAACGGTGAAATTCTGACAAGACGATGTATTCCATGCTCTGATTTTAAATATCCATAAGCATTCTCACCTTTAATTTCCACAGTGACAGATTTTATTCCAGCCTCCTCGCCATCGAGCCAGTCGAGAACCTCTGTAGAAAATCCTTTTCCCTCTGCCCATCTGACATACATTCTATATAGCATACTTACCCAGTCACAGCTTTCCGTACCTCCTGCGCCTGCATGAAGAGTTAATATTGCATTATCCTTATCATAATCTTCTGATAATAAAGTGCGAATTCTAACAGCATCCAGTTTTTCATGAAGCTTTAATATCATTTCCTCTATTTCGGGAATAAGAGAAGCATCTTCTTCCTCATATCCCATTTCTATCATAGTTTCAATGTCTTCATAGAGCTGTTTCATATTGTCATAATCTTCAATATCATCTTTTAAGCTCTTTAAAAGCCTCATAGAATCTTGGGCTTCCTCTCCTCTTTCCCAAAAATCGGGAGCTTCCATATTTCTTTCTAATTCCTCTATCCGTTTCGCCTTATCAGCTAAGTTAAAGTGAATCCCTCACTTCGATCAATGGTTGTTCAAATGAGGATAACTGCATTTTAAAATTATCCAATTCTACCATTCTAATCACCTCTTTCTTCTATTTGAAAACACCGGAAGCAATATTCTTCCGGTGTACTTTACCATTATTCGCCTCTTCCGCAGCAAAACTTATATTTCTTTCCGCTGCCGCAAGGACATAAATCATTTCTTCCAACTTTTGTTGATGTTCTTCTTTTCGGTGCGGCTGCCTCTGCCTCTTTGTTAGTGCCAGTCACTTTGGCAACCTCTTCTCTCTCAACTTTAATTTCTATTCTTACTGAGAACATAAGTCGAACGGTCTCTTCTTTTATGGCTTCTATCATATCATCAAACATATCAAAACCATTCATCTTGTATTCAACAAGAGGATTTTTCTGTCCAAATGCCTGAAGACCTATACCTTGACGAAGCTGATCCATATCGTCAATATGACTCATCCACTTACTGTCAATAACTCTAAGAAGAATTACTCTCTCTATTTCACGAAGCTGCTCTTGATCAGGAAACTCCTGCTCTTTTTTATGATACAATTCTAAAGCCTCATCCATAAGGCGTTCTTTAAATTCTGCCTTATTTTTGCAGTCTTTATATTCCTCTTTATTTAAATTACCAAAAGGAATTTTATTCTGTAAAAGTGTATTGAGTTCTGCAAAGTCCCATTCATCGACAGCGGCATCTTCTGGAATACACATATCTACAGCAGCGCCTGCAACATCTTTTACCATCTGATAAATAGATTCCTGCATACTCTCGCCGTCTAATACACGTCTGCGTTCTTCATAAATTATTTCTCTCTGGTCATTGTTAACCTGATCATATTCAAGAAGATTTTTACGAATACCAAAGTTATTCCCTTCAATCTTCTTCTGAGCCTTTTCTATAGCATTAGTTAGCATCTTATGCTCTATCTGCTCATTCTCAGGAACATTTAATGCAGTAAACATGTCCATCAGTCTGTCTGAACCAAAAAGCCTCATTAAATCATCTTCAAGTGAAAGGAAAAATCTTGATTCACCCGGATCACCCTGACGTCCTGAACGACCTCGAAGCTGGTTATCTATACGTCTTGATTCATGTCTCTCAGTACCAATTATCTTGAGACCGCCATTTTCTTTCGATATGTCATCCAACTTAATATCCGTTCCACGTCCTGCCATATTAGTTGCAATTGTAACTGCTCCATGAATACCAGCATCAGCTACTATCTCAGCTTCCATCTCATGGAATTTAGCATTTAACACTTTATGCGGAATTCCACGACGCTTCAACATTCCGCTTAACTCTTCTGAAGCATCAATATTTATTGTTCCTACAAGAACAGGCTGTCCCTTCTCATGAGTTTCTTCAATCTCATCTACAACTGCATGTAGCTTTTCTTTTCTTGTTTTATAAATAGCATCCTGATGATCTATTCGTGCAATCGGACGATTTGTAGGAATCGCTACAACGTCCATTCCATATATATCACGAAACTCTTTTTCCTCTGTTAAAGCTGTACCTGTCATTCCAGACTTTTTCTCGAATTTATTAAAGAAATTCTGGAATGTAATTGTAGCAAGTGTTCTGCTTTCTCTTTTTATTTTTACATGCTCTTTAGCTTCAATAGCCTGATGCAAACCATCTGAAAAACGTCTTCCAGGCATTACTCGTCCAGTAAATTCATCTACTATCATAACCTGATCGTCCTGAACAATATAATCCTGATCTTTAAACATTAGGTTATGGGCACGAAGCGCAAGAATAATATTGTGCTGTATCTCAAGGTTCTCAGGATCAGCAAGATTTTCTATTGAGAAAAATTTCTCTACTTTGGCAACTCCATCCTCTGTAAGATTTATTACTTTATCTTTCTCATTGACAATAAAATCTCCTGTCTCCTCAATCGCCTCTCCCATAAGCGCATTCATCTTGGAGAATTCTCCGCTGGCTTCGCCTCTCTCCAACTGTCTTGCCAAAATATCACACACTTCATATAATTTCGTTGACTTACCGCTCTGACCTGAAATAATAAGAGGTGTTCTTGCCTCATCAATAAGAACTGAGTCAACCTCATCAATAATCGCATAGTGCAGATCACGTAGCACAAGCTGTTCTTTATATACAACCATATTATCACGAAGATAATCAAAACCAAGTTCATTGTTTGTTACATAGGTAATATCACACTTATATGCTTCACGGCGCTCATCATTGTCCATCGAATTAAGAACAACGCCGACTTTCAATCCTAAAAATTCATGAATCTGTCCCATCCACTCTGCATCACGTTTAGCAAGGTAATCGTTTACTGTAACGATATGTACCCCTTTTCCTTCCAATGCATTAAGGTAAGCAGGAAGTGTTGATACAAGTGTCTTACCTTCACCAGTTCGCATCTCTGCGATTCTTCCTTGGTGAAGAACAATGCCACCGATAACCTGTACATCATAATGTTCCATATCAAGAACTCTCTTTGCTGCCTCACGCACTGTTGCAAAAGCTTCTGGAAGCAAAGAATCTAATGTCTCGCCATTTTGGAATCTTTCTCTGAATTCATCTGTCTTTCCGCGTAATTCTTCATCAGAAAGCGACGCCATCTTATCTCGCAAACCATTTATCTGTTCAACTATCGGCTGTACTCTCTTAACTTCACGCTCACTGTATGAGCCAAATAATTTACTTATAATTCCCATTGCACTTCTCCTTTGACTGAAATTATATACAGTCTTTACCCTATTTATACACTGTTTCTGTAATACATAAAGACATTTCCATCTTGTATTTTCTACACCATATTGATATCCTGCAATTAATAGCATAAAAAAATTTTAACACTCAAAATTATAACACAACCACTTATATAATTCAACATAATTTTTACCGCCAAATTAGATATTAAAAGCAGATTAAAAGCAGCTCTATAATTAAAAACTAAAATCCAATAATTACTGTAATACGATTTCTATTGCTATAACACCTATTACTACTTGTCAAGGACATATTCATCACTTTCCATCAGTTTTTCTTGCTCTGACCTGTGGTAGCGGCTTAAATGTTGTCGCTCATCTTCCTCCATTTGAGCGCAAAAAAGACGCAGAGTTTACAATTTGATGTTCCATGCGCCTTTACGCTGTTAATTTGATATTAAATTGTTTGTTACCTGTCTATATCTTTTGCATTATCTCAATTTCAAGTTGCTTTAGTTAGTCAAGTGATAATGCAGGAATATAGTCTGCAATATCAACCGAGCGATATACTGCACTAATTGCGTCCAATACGCAACGTTCACATTCCTCAGTTGATATCTGATATACGCCGTTGCCCAACTTCGGCATATTTATTCCGTTATTCAAAGTTACATATTCCATAACCCTTTTCTTCTTATTTTATATTTTCATAATTTTCATTACTGACAGGTTCACACCACTCGGTATGTGCATTTTCTCCCGGCACTTCTACCGCAAGATGAGAAAACCAACTATTCGGAGCCGCACCATGCCAATGCTTCACGCCTACTGAGATATTGATAACATCGCCCGCCGTCATACAAATTGGCTCTTTTCCCCATTCCTGATAAAAACCTCTACCCGCAACGCAGACTAAAATCTGACCGCCACCCTGATCTGCGTGGTGGATATGCCAATTATTCCTACATCCCGGCTCAAAAGTCACATTGAAAATGCCAATCTGTTCTTTAGACACAGGAGCCAAATAACTTTGCCCCACAAAATACTGCGAAAAAGTATCGTTTGGCTGCCCGATTGGAAACAACATAGATCTTTCATAAGCGGTTTTTTCGTCCGTTTCGTCTGTTTCCTCTTTCCAAATATCTTTCGCCAAACGAAACGCCGCCCACGCTTTGGGCCAGCCTGCATAAAAAGCTGCGTGCGTGATAATCTCAGCAATTTCGCATTTTGTAATTCCGTTTGCCTTTGCCGATTCCAAATGATGCACAAAGGACGTATCTGTAAGTCCTTGAGAAAGAAGTGCTACCACGGTAATTAAAGAGCGTTCTTTAAGAGAAAGTTTATCCTCTCTACTCCATACTTGACCGAAAAGCACATCGTCATTGAGTTCTGCAAATTTCGGAGCAAATTCTCCAAGAATCGTTCTTCCCGCTGATTGCTTTACTGACATGTTATCGTCCTCCTAAAATATTGATACATTGGTTTTATAAGAATTTTTCTCAACAAAAATACTTTGTTTATACTTTTTTTCCCATTTCATAGGCTTCGATCATAGCCGATGTATTCCGTACCTTACCTTTTTCATAAACGCCTGTGCCGTAAATAACACCCATTTCTTTTGCGCCGTTCACGCAGTCGGCATAGCCGCGAAAACAGGCAAGCGTTGTTTCCATAGATGACTTATCTTCATCGGCGGCAGTCATGATGTAGTAAAATTCTTTGTTTTTAACTTCCAGCCAGCGTGCAACTGTTCTGTCAATCACCGCCTTTAACTGTGCGTCAATGGAATAAAAATAAACAGGGCTTGCAAGCACAAGTACATCAGCGTTGATCATTGCTTGCAAGATTTCTGCCATATCATCTTTATAAGCACACTCGCCGTCATGCTCGCGGCAGAAATAGCAAGCATGGCAGGGTGCTACCTTTTTATTTGCCACATTGACCTTGGTTACATTGTTGCCAGCTTCCTTTGCGCCACGCATAAATTCATCACAAAGCAAATCAGAGTTGCCGCCTTTACGTGGACTACCAGATAAGATAAGCACATTTTTCATCATTCAAATCCTCCTTGTTTATCAATTATTCTTATAGTAAAGTTAGTCAAGTCACTCGTCAACGTATCATTCTGCCTCAGCTACATTGTTGTCCGCATATGTAAAGCAGTTGATTATGGTCGAAACTTAATACCACCAGACGAGGAAAGCTGCCATAATGTCTTCATTTGACTAATTCTCTGCAGCTTTATCTACTAATCTCTTATTCTCCTAACACTCTACTTATTTTAATACGATTGTCAAAGATATTCAAATACCTATTTTAAATATTTAGTTATGCGTTTCAGGTATTTTAAGCTTAATCTACATCTAACCATATAAAAAGCAAGCATAAAATTTTCAGATTGGTGTTATCAAAAAAAATTACTTAACCTGATGTCTATTTGACTTCTCATCATGTCTCAGCCTCTAGTATAATGTTGTTAAATCGTCATTCATAATCAATTCCCTCATTTACGCCAATATTGTATATATGCTATGCTGAGGCTCTTTTATATTTAATTTTATTAAGATGTCTTTTATATTTTATAACACCAGATACATTATTGTCATCTGTGTTCACAAGATAACTACACGCACAAATATTACACAAGTAAGATTTTATCAAAAAAATTTTTGTCAACTTAATTGTTGACAAAGCTGTAAATTTTACACCACACAATAACATATATTTTATTGTGTGGTGTAATTTAATAAATCTTTTCAATATAGGAAATTTTAGAATTCTGGTTCAATCAATCCGTATGTATTTCCTTTTCTCTTATAAACTACGTTAACTTCATCAGTCTCTGCATTTAAAAATACGAAGAAGTTATGTCCTAATAAATCCATCTGTACACAGGCATCTTCAGGATACATTGGTTTTATTCCAAACCGTTTTGTACGAATAATTTCAATTTCCTCTTCATCATCATAATCTTTATCAATATATTCCTGACTAAATTCAAGATTACCTGCTTCCTGCTCTTTATCAATGATACGATTTTTATATTTCTTTAACTGTCTCTCAATAATTTCTTCCACAAGATCTATAGACACATACATATCATTGCTTGTCTGTTCTGAACGGATAATACTTCCTTTAACCGGTATTGTCACTTCTATCTTCTGACGTTCCTTCTCCACACTCAATGTAACGTGGATTTGCGTGTCTTCTGTAAAATATCTCTCTAACTTTCCAATTTTTTCGTAAACTGCCGACTTCAAACCTTCTGTAATCTCAATATTTCTCCCTGTAATTACATATTTCATTATGCCCAACTCCTTTTCTGTATATTATGAAAATATTCAGCCAAATAATTTTTTCATTTTGAAAACACTTATCAGCTGTTAATATTATAGCACAAAGCAAAATAAAAACAAGAGTTTTTAGACAATTTGCACGAAAAGTTAAATATTATTTATGTATAAATTAAAACTTCTATTTTAATATTAAGCTATTTTTATCAATCACAATCTGCCCATAGTAGATACCGTCCACAGTGCAGACATTTAAACAGGTAGCCCTGAACTCCACCTCCATTCACCATACATTCCAATATTTCATCTTTATCGTCTCCCCATGAATCTAACACCGGATCCTCCAATACTTCTTCAACAATATCCATCTGCTTTAATTCACGGTATCCAACATATCCAACAAATGCACAATAGTCACCGCAATGCGACCGCCAGTACTCCTGCTGCCAACCACTATATCCAGGAGTACGATGTATTAATTCATCAAGCTTATTATTATCGACAACACCATCCTCAACAGAGGCCTCATCCTGGAATTCTCCATCATACTCTTGAGCAGCTTTACCGCTTGAAATACACTCTGGACATAACTTATGAATTTCATCTACAGAATAAAACGGTCCGCTGTAATATATTTTCGTTGGCTTTCTGCAGCATTCACATTCTACTGGATTATCATCTTCTAAAAAAGCTTTTGTCTCTAACGGATTGGGATGATATTTAAAGAATGGCAATTTTTCCAAAATTTTAGCTTGACGCTCACGCTCACTACCGCCTCTAGGTCTGTGAAGTGCAAATATGTCTCCCTGTTTCTGAAAACTTTGCAGTTTACCAAGACGTTTCAGTGCTTTTTTATCTGAGCGAGAAACAAGGGGACGCAATATTTCATAAGCAGTCTTATACAATTCTAATGTCTCACATACATCAACCAATACCCATTTGGCTTCCAATGCCTCTTGTTCCTCTAAATAATCTTTATACTCATAAAGAGCCTGCACATCCTCGGCATTTCCGCCGGACTTTTCATATCTTTTTTTTAATTGAATATACTTAATTTGATATTCATTCATATTAATCATCATCCTCTATAATATTTCATTTCTCTGTTCCTTTTTATTATTATATCACGAGTCTATTTATATTTAAATAATTCATTTACTTTCTATATAAGAACAGCAATTTTATTAACCAGAATATTTGTTAAATATAATATCACAACTAAAATATCTTTACAATAAACAACAATGTACTTATAATCAAATAAGAGAATCATCAAACATTCATACAATCAATTAAACTAAAAATGCCACTCATAGGCACTTTGGATTTTACTTGTATTAATAAATTGGAGAAAAATATAATGACGAAAATAAGATATGTAGAAACATATGATAAAGATTTTTGGTATAACCTTGATAAACACTTGCCAGAAGCAGATTTTTATAATAAAGTCTCTACAAAAAGAGGGTACATATTACTATTGGAAAATAAACCAATCGGACTATTAAGATATAATCTTTTTTGGGACAATATACCATTTTGTACTATGCTTTTTATTGATTGTGAATATCAAGGAAAAGGATATGGAAAACAACTTATGCAGCATTGGGAATACGATATGAAATCTCATGGCTATGAAATATTATTGACCTCCACACAGGCAGATGAAAATGCACAACATTTTTACCGCAAATTAGGGTATAAGGATTGCGGAGGTCTTATTATAAATATTCCAAAATATGCACAGCCTATGGAAATATTTTTTATAAAGCCAATATAAAACGTTTTTTTGAAAACTCTTTTATCAAGCATAACTACATAATTGGGGTAATGATCGCCAAACTCTAAAAGATTGGCAATATCTTTACAGATGACACATCACGGTAGTTTCTTAAAAGTTTCAGGTAAAGAGGGTTTTCGCTGTCTTTGATGAATTCTATATACAATGAGGATAACTCTATAATTGTATTTATTCTTACTGCAGCAATGCAGAAAGCATTTTTAGTAAGTGAAACAGTCAAACAATTACTTGGATATGATTTTCGAAAACCTACAATAGAGCCTTATATATCAGTAAATTAGTCAATAATTTTTTTGAAGGGATGGTACAATTGATGAATAAGAAAATAGGAATGTATGGATCTGTTGTTAATTTCATTGCGGTAATCTGCTTTGCCCTGTCTATGTTATTTGAATTTGATTATGGTAGTTACTTTTCTTCAATGTTCATTGCTTTTAGTTTTGTAACAATGATGTGCGGATATGCTTATTTTGCCGAAAAGGGAGTAAAATTAGCAGGCTATGTTTCAGTAGCTTTTTCTGCCATATATACAGTCATCATATTATTAGTTTATTTTGCACAGCTAACGACTGTCCGACTAAATGAGTTGACACAGCAAGCTTCCATACTTCTTGATTTTCAGAAATGCGGATTGATGTTCAACTATGACCTGCTGGGCTATGCTGTTATGTCATTAGCTACATTCTTTGCAGGATTGACAGTACCGTCACAGACGAAAGCAGACCAATGGTTGAAATATCTGCTCATGATACATGGAGTGTTTTTTATATCGTGTCTGATTTTTCCTATGCTTGGATTATTCAAAACAAATAGTCCAACATGGATAGGCGTAGCGGTTTTGGAATTTTGGTGTTTATATTTTTGCCCTATCAGTATTTTATCTTATCTGCATTTTTCTAATTGCAAGGGATAAAGATTAAATTCAAAAAGTAACATGTATACGATAGGATAAGAGAGATTGGCTTATGGGTATGATAGTTAGTCATACCAAATAGCACAACGCATTTATTCTTTAGGCGAGTAAAAAAATTGAAAATATTACGGAAAGGTGAACGGAAATAGATAACATGGTGATGTTATGAAAACAAAAAGTTATAGTGATTTATTTGATAAATATATTCAGTCAAAAAAGATTTATGAAAGCGTAGTCCTAATTGAAAAAGGGACTGGGGAAACTATATTTTCAAAGGCTTATGGAGAAAAAGAGGCTCATTTGCATTTTATTATCCTAACAAAGAGTTATTTTTTGTTGGGGATTTTAATCAAATGAAATATCCTGCACTGCCTATAAGGTTTGTGATACAACTTGCTATGTTTGCTCCATAAAACTAATAAGTTGATAATAAATAAATATAACAGAATGGCAAATATATAGACGTTACAGAATAAAATATGAAATTCTAACAGACTAACAATGTTAATTATAACTGTTGAAAAGGGTCTGTCGGAAAACGGAAGCAGTTGCTCAATATATGGTTTAAACTTTTGAGCATATAACAATATATTGTTTGCAAATCGCGTTTTCAGGACAGACCCTTAGTGAAATAACACAATTAAATCATTATCTTCATTTTTACTATTAATGTTTATATATTATTTTAAACCAATTTCTCAGGATTTAAGCACTCAAGCTCTGGAACAACAAACCTTCCGTCCTTACGAACAAGAACATCATCAAAATAAATTTCTCCGCCGCCGTACTCGGGCGTTTGAATCATAACCAAATCCCAATGTATTGAAGATTTATTGCCATTAGGCGCTTCATCATAACAGTTTCCTGGCGTAAAGTGTATTGAACCCATAATTTTTTCATCAAACAATATATCCTTCATTGGATTAAGTATATAAGGATTTACACCAATTGCAAATTCTCCGACATATCTGGCTCCTTCATCTGTATCAAACACCTTGTTAATACGTTGTGTATCATTTGATACAGCCTCAACAATCTTTCCGTCTTTAAATGTAAGCTTGACATTCTCATAAGTAAATCCTTGATACAGACTCGGTGTATTATAAGATATAGTTCCATTGATTGAATCCCGTACTGGAGCGGTAAACACTTCACCGTCAGGTATATTAAGCTCTCCAGCACAAGGTATTGCTGGTATATCTTTTATTGAAAATGTCAATTCTGTACCCGGACCTACAAGACGTACCTTATCTGTTCTATTCATATAGGCAACAAGACTCTTCATAGCCTCATTCATCTTTGAATAATCAAGCGTACATACTTTGAAATAAAAATCTTCAAATGCCTCCGTACTCTGATTTGAAAGCTGTGCCATAGCACTGTTTGGATAACGCAGAACTACCCATCTAGTCTTTTTTACACGTATATCGTGGTGAACAGGAGTGGAGTAAAATTTCTCATATAAATTCATTTTCTCTGCCGGAACATCTGACAATTCAGATACATTATCTGTACCGCGAATTCCTATATAACAATCCATCTTTGACATTTCAAGACAATCCACCTCAGCCATAAGCTTTAATTGTTCTTCTGTACAGTTTAAAAGCATCTCTCTTTGTACTTTATGTCCTGTATAATGCGGAAATGGATGTCCCCCAGCCTTATAAACTTCCTTAATTACAGCCCTAGCCAAATCTTCTGTAGCTTCACCAATATAGTGAATATATACCTTTTCTCCCTTTTTTACTTTACAAGAATAATTAACTAAATTTTGTGCAAGTTTTTTTACTCTCTCATCCATTTAACAAAACCTCCTTCTACTATGTCAACCATTATCTGTAAAAACTAATTTTAACATACTATTAAACTGCAAAATCTTAACTTACTATTCAAAGAACTACTGGACACAGCCAATAAATACATTTCCTGCCTGACCGTACATATTCTTACTATCTTCCATTCCTACATATCCGGTTTTGCCAGTAACCGGATTCATAAGAATTGTGTTAAGATTATTATATCCTACTATTACTCCATAATTATTAGCATCTATCTTTACGAGAACCGGATAACCAGCACTTACCATATATAATACATTACTAAGTGACTGACCGTTTAAATACAGCATACTTTCTGCACCTAATGCACTTTTTAACACATCTAGCGCCGACTTTCCGTTTGAAACCTCTGAAACCACATCTATGGAAAGCTGATAATACTCACAAATTGCTTTTACACATGCAGTTAAACTATCCATACTTTCAGTAGCCGCAATTGTAGGCAGTTTCTCAATTTGATATTTATCATATTTCCTAGTTCTCTCAAAAACACATGTCTGATTTTCTGTGACAACTACTCCCGCAATTTCATCGGCCTTTGAAAATGCTACTACCGCGTTATTATAAATACTGTCCAATTCTCCCCTAGCATATACATAAAACAATGGATTCTCATGAGCTATATCAAAATCCATATCTTTTTTATTTTCATAAATTACAAGTTTAGGATAAAGACTTGTAGGCATCTTTTCTTTTAATGGACTATTAAACTGCAGTTGATACTCTTTCTTCTTTCCTTCTGTTGTTACAGAACCTAAAACAACTTTCACATCTTCATCTTTTTTACTGTGAACTATCTGATCCCCTATCGCCAGCTGATAATTACTGCCATTAAAAGACATTCTCTCAAGATCCACCATATTTTCTTTAATTTTTCCTGCTGTAATAAACATTCCAGAAGGTTCATATTCTTTTATAACTTCATTTCTTTCATTTAATATAATAATTTTGTACATTGGAAAGACAGAATGTCCTCCAGCCTCAATATCAGAAACACGTGCCAATCCATAAATTAAATCATTCCCAACAAACCCTATCGGTTTAATTCTTTCATTATCTGCCGCTTCAATAACCTTTTTGCTACCTTTGTCAAAATTTATTATATTAAGACTTTTACAATCAAATTCTGAACTTTCTGTCTGCCATGCCATATAAACATTATTATCTGATACTACAAAATCTCCATTTTCAGAACCATCGACTAAAATTCCGTAACGTCTTGACTCCATACTTATCTCATAGACATCTTCAGCAAAACTAATATAGAGAACACCCTTAGCGCTCATGTATGCCAGATCTCCAATTTCACTTTTCAATACTGGATAAGATTTATCAGATTTAATAAATAATTTCTCTTCAACTGCATTTATTATACTGTCATAATGAAAAACTGCCACTCCTGTCTGCCCTTCATGACTGCCGCGAACCATATAACCAGTAACTATAAAATCAGTACTTCCGCTTTCATCTACACTTACTATTTTTATATCATGTTCATTATTGTTGTATCGAATATCATTACCACCTGAAAATCCATAAACCTTTGAAATTGTGTTGGATTTACAATTATAAGTATATAAATTTCCCTGCTGAACAAAGCTTACAATACTTCCATCTCCGTTAGACATATATTCCACTTTATCATCAGAAATACCAAGTGACAGAGCCTTTGCATAATATACTTTATTATTCTCATTAAAAACTTCATCCATCGTTCTCTCAAATTCTAAGAGATACATACGATCTTTTGTATAACGAACCCGGTAAAACTCTCTCATATTATAAGTTTCCGTTTCACCGACGTTATTTTTCACCTCAGCCTGATATTTGAGAACAATAACTGCAGTCTGCGGATTTAATTCCTGAATTTGAGTCTGAGTTGTACCTATTTTATGGATATCCAAATTTCCAAATGTAACTTGAGAAAAACTTGAATGTATATTAACAAAATTATAACTGCTGTTATCTCCCAAAGAACTTGACTCAAGATTTGCAACGATCTCTTCACTTTTTTCAAATGTCTTTTTATGGAAATTTAAAGCAAAAGAGAGCTTTTCAGATACATTATATTGCCCGCTCTTAACTATTCTTGTATAATAGTTAATATTTTCAAACCGCTCTGTGGATAATTTTATTATAAGCAGATACTCTGTATTATCAGCCAACAAATCCTGAATATTAAGTTTTAGATTAATATCTTCGCTGCCAGCCTGAAAATTCTCCACCTCACTATCCTCAATAAGTCTTTTTGTATTTAACGAGCGAACCTCAAAACCTACCGCTTTAATCTCTTCGCCATAAGTTTGTATCTGAATATCAAGTTTATTATCCAGACCAAGAGGCGTTATAGTATCACGCATATATTGACCCTTCATCTCGTTTACATAGCCAAACATATTATTAATTTTTTCTTCACCATAAAATGCTGAAACTGTAGGAAGATGGCAGTCAGCAAGTTTTATCGTCTTATCTACATTATCACTGTTCATTAAACGAGAAAATAATGCAAAACTTCCGATAAATACAAGTACAATAACAACCACCCGCAGTATTGTCTTCTTTATCATTTCCTCATCTCTTCCATTATCCACTGTATTGAATCATCCAAACTATACTTTGGACTCCATCCGGTTACCGATTTAAGCTTTCTTACATCAGCCCTAAGCTCCATAATATCAGTAGGTCTAAGTTTATTTTCATCAACTTTCCATTTAATATCATTTCTTGTTGAATTTTTTTTAATTATTTCCAATACATCTTCAAGAGAACGGCTTACACCGCTGCCCACATTGTAGATTTCTCCTGAAACACCGTTTTGGGCAAGCAAAATATAACAATTAACAATATCTCTGACATCTGTAAAATCACGTCTAACCTTTACATTCCCAACTGCAAGACAAGCTTCTTTATGCAAATTTTTTTCCATTGAAATTACTTGGCTACACCAGTCGGGAATCACAAATTTAGTCTCCTGTCCTGCACCAATATGGTTAAAAGCACGCACACGTATTATCTGTAAGTCAGTATTTTTTATAAAAAGTCCTGCCGCTGCCTCCTGTGCCAATTTTGATACCGAATAATGATTATTACCGACTAATTTATGCGACTCTGCAATAGGCTGCTCTGTATCATATTTTACATCATACTGCTCTGCAGAACCGATCAATAATACCCTGGCATCATTGCAGTACACAGATAATGCCTCAAGCAAATTTACAGTGCCAGTTATATTTACATTATAAGTCAGCGCCGGATTTTTCCAAGATAAACCTACAGAACTCTGTGCTGCCAGATGATATACTATATCAGGTCTTATTATTTCTATCTTCTCATAAACATTTTTAATGTTTGTTATGTCAACCTGAAAGATCCTTTCTGCTGGTAATTCAACATTTTGAAATTCGTTTTTATTCAATACAAAAGCATATATTTCATTTTCTTTAAAACATTTTAATGCATCAATTAAATGCCGCCCAACGAATCCAGCGGCGCCTGTTATTAGAATTTTCATACAGAAATCTCCTAGTTTCTTTAAAGATTAGAAGCAACAATTTCTATATCATTTTCAACCATTCGCCGAACAAGCTCTTCAAAAGAAATCTCTCTTTTCCAGCCCAATTTTTCTTGTGCCTTGCTTGAATCACCTAACAAAAGCTCAACTTCTGCTGGTCTGAAAAAGTCAGGATTCACGCATACTCTCTCCACACCATTCTTATCATACGCTTTTTCATCTAAACCGCTGCCCTCCCAGGTTAACGGCATACCCGCCATATCAAACGCAATATTTACAAAATCTCTAACTTCTCTTGTCTCTCCAGTACTTATAACATAATCATCAGGTGTGTCCTGCTGAAGCATAAGCCACATTGCATGGACATAGTCCTTTGCATGTCCCCAGTCTCTCTTTGCAGACAGATTCCCAAGCTCAACTTTATCCATCTTTCCATATTTAATTAAAGCGGCAGCATTAGTAATCTTTCTTGTAACAAACTCATAGCCGCGACGTTCGGACTCATGGTTAAACAAAATTCCCGAACAAGCATACATATCAAAACTTTCACGATAATTTTTAGTAATCCAATGTCCATACAACTTTGCAACGCCATAAGGACTTCGAGGATAAAACGGTGTATCTTCATTCTGCGGAACACTTTGAACTTTTCCAAACATTTCACTTGTCGATGCCTGATAAAAACGGCATTCCTTATTTATTAAGCGAATTGCCTCCAGCATATTTGTCACTCCAATAGCATTAATTTCTGCTGTGCCCACAGGCGTGTCCCATGAAGTAGCAACAAATGACTGAGCGGCTAAATTATAAACCTCATCTGCCATTGATATCTTCATTGCCGAAACTAATGATACAAGGTCTGACATATCACCATATATCATTTTTATATCTTTTATTAAATGTCCTACATTTCCATAATCCACCTTACTTTTTCTGCGCATTAAACCATATACTTCATAACCTTTTTCTAAAAGCTCTTCCGATAAATAGGAAGCATCCTGACCGGTTATGCCCGTTATTAACGCTCTTTTCATATTTATTCCTCCTGATTAATCCAGTTATAAAGTTATTATAAATACTCTGACATTCCCTCTGCTTTTAATTTTTCAACAATACTTTTAACATCCTGTGCTCTGTCCTTTTGACATATTAACACTGTTTCGTCAGACTCTACAACTATTACATCTTCTATTCCAACAAGAGCAACAAGACCTCTGTCACTTTTCACAATACAATTTTTGCTGTCAAATGTCACTATATCTTCTCCAATTAAAATATTATTATTATTATCTGCAGAGTGAAATGTACCAAGCTCATTAAGGCTTCCTACATCGCTCCAGCCATAATCACCAGCAATCACCTGTACTTTATCTGCATGTTCCATAATTCCATAATCCAAAGATATCGATTCAAGATTAGGATAAATATCATGCAGTACACTGCTCTCATTATCATATCCTCTTGCATCAATTATCTTATTCATCTGCTCACACATTTTCGGAAGATATTTTTTGAAAGCATCTAAAATTACAGATACTTTAAACACAAAAACACCACTATTCCACGAATATCCACCATCAGACAAATATTCCTTGGCTCTATCTAAATTCGGTTTCTCTACAAACTGCTCAACGGAATATATTTCATTTGTTATACTTTCTTTACTTTTAATATAACCATAGCCGGTAGACGGGTATGTCGGCTTAATACCAATTGTCATTATACAATTTTCTTTTTCTGCCTGAGCCGCTGCAGCTTGTATAATACGACGATATTCCTCAACATTTTTTATATGATGATCTGCTGCAAACACACACATAATTCCATCGCCTTTATCTTTCTGTAAGACACTGGCGGCATACAAAATGCAGGGTGCTGTATTACGCCCTGCCGGTTCAGTCAATATATTTGAAAACGGAATGCCATTAACAATCTCCTTCTCTATTAAATCTCGATACCGCTCTCCTGTAACAACAAAAACATTTTCTCTCTTAATTATTCCATCCATACGCTTAATTGTCTCATTAAGCAATATATCATTTCCACTGACATTTATAAATTGTTTAGGTCTGTTAATACGGCTAAGCGGCCAGAATCTTGTACCTGAACCGCCGGCCATTATTACCTCATATAATTCCATTTCCTATCTCCTGTCAAATAACTTCACTATGAAAAATCTTCAACATCTTTTCCCTGTTTAAATTTCTCATATTCTTTATCAAAAAATTCTTTTAACTCTTTTCTGAATCTCTCTTCACTGAATTTCTCAGCATGTGCCCGAATATAATCTCTATCAAAATTAATTTTATTAAATCTCTCAACTGCTTCAGCAACAGAAGCTACTGTCTGCTCATCAAAAAAAATACCTGTCTTTTCCGCTTCAACAGTCTCTAATGCTCCTCCTCTTCCTAAAGCTATAACTGGCTTACCGCAAGCCTGAGCTTCAATAGGAGTTATACCAAAATCTTCCTCCCCTGGAAACAAAAATGCGTGACAACCCTGCATATATTTTAAAACAGCATCATCATCTACACGCCCAAGCATCTGCACAGTTGGACCTGCTTTCGCAGCAATATCCTTATATTCTGAACCATCCCCAATTACTTTAAGAGGCAGGTTAAGCTTTGTGAAAGCCTCTACAACTAAATCTATTCTTTTATATGGAACAAGTCTTGAGACGACAAGAAAATACCCTTCATCAATATCACTTATTTGAAACATAGAAGTTCTGACTGGTGGATAGATAACTTTAGAAATTCTTCGGTAATGCTTTTTTATCCGCTTTGCAACATTGTCTGAATTGGCAATAAAAACATCAACCCTATCCGCCGAAAGCCTGTCCCATTGACGAATCCCTTTCATCATCCAAGCAATCAAAAATTTTGCAAAACGGTTTTTCGGTCCAATATATTCATGATAAAAATCCCATCCATAGCGCATAGGAGTATTACAATAACATATATGAAGAGTATTAGCTCCTGTTATAACCCCCTTAGAGCAACTGGTATTAGAAGATATAACTAAATCATATTCGGACAAATCAAACTGCTCAAAAGCGTATGGCATCATCATTAAATATGATGTATACTTTTTCTTTGCAAAGGGAAGTTTCTGAATAAAAGATGATCGTATATCCATCTTCGCAAAATCATCCGGCATATTTTTTTTGTCATAAACGGTTGTATATATTGGAGCATCAGGATAAAAATCATGTATTATCCTAATTATACTTTCTGAACCTCCATATATGGTAAGCCAGTCATGTACTATCGCAACTTTCATTAATTAATCCTGCCTTTTTAATTTTATATAATAAATCATTCTCCAAGTCCGCTCTCTACCAATGCAACAAGAGCTTGTAATGCCTCCACCTCATCTTCTCCTGTACATTCAAACTCTATTTCATCTCCACATTTTACACAAGCGCCAAGAACACTAAGGACGCTCTTTGCATTCGCTGTACTCTTTTTAAACTTAAATATTATTTTAGATTCATATTTTATTGCTTCTTTACATAACAATCCAGCAGGCCGCAAATGAAGACCTGTTGGATTAGTTACTTTAACAATCTTACTTACCATGTTAAATTTCCTCCTCGGTTTCAAATTTAACTCTTCCGGCAGGAGTCAAAGATCACGCAGCAAACAGTCACACAGACGTTGCACACGGGTATAAAATTATAACATATTTTTCTCTATCAAATCTGCCAGTTTTTCTGCTTCGTCTTTTATCTTTTCTTCATCTTTTCCCTCAATCATTACACGTACAAGAGGTTCTGTACCTGAAGGTCTTATCAGTACCCTTCCCTCACCTGCAAACATTGCCTCTAATTGCTCTATTGCTTCAGCAATCTCAGGATAATCCATATATGATTCTTTCTTATGATTTGGGACTGTAGCATTTACAAGTGCTTGTGGAAGCACCTGCATAACCTGGGCAAGCTCAGATAATGGTTTACCTGTTTTAACAACTACTTCTAAGAGATGAAGAGCGCTTAAAAGTCCGTCTCCGGTAGTATTCTCATCTAAGAAAATAATATGCCCTGACTGTTCTCCTCCAAGAGAAGCGCCTATTTCTTTCATTCTCTCCAACACATAACGGTCACCAACTTTTGTAGTTTCTACATTGATACCCGCTTCTTTTGCCATAATAACAAACCCAAGATTTGTCATAACAGTAACGACAATTGTATCATTTGCTAGTCTTCCCTGTTCTTTTAGATAACATCCACAAATTGCCATTAATTGATCACCATCTACAAGACTTCCTGTTTCATCTACTGCAAGCAGCCTGTCGGCATCTCCGTCGAAAGCAAGACCTAAAACTGCTTTCTCATATACAACCCTAGCCTTAAGTTCTTCCATATGTGTAGAACCGCAATTGGCATTAATATTAGTTCCATCAGGGCTTATATGTATAGGAACAACCTCCGCACCAAGTTCATGTAAAGTCTTTACAGAAGTATAATATGATGCTCCTTCAGCACAATCAACGACAATTTTCATTCCTGTCAAATCAACATCAACTGCTTTTTTTGCAAATTCAATATAATGCTCCTTGGCATCAGGTCGATATTCAATCTTTCCAATACCTGATCCTGTTGGCATATTTATATCTTGCATATCATTCAAGATATAACTTTCTATCTCATCTTCTAACTCATCTGACAGCTTATAACCCTCACCGTTAAAAAATTTGATACCATTAAATTCCATTGTATTATGTGATGCAGAGATTACTACACCTGCATCTACTTTAAATTTCTTAGTTAAAAATGCAACTGCAGGCGTAGGAATAACACCAACAAACACTGCATTGGCTCCAACAGAACAGACTCCTGCCATCAATGCATATGCAAGCATATCGCCTGATGCTCTTGTATCACATCCAACAAGGATCGTAGGTTGGTGTGCATTTTCTTTTGTCAGCACATATGCTCCAGCCTGACCTAACTGCATAGCAAGCTCCGGCGTCAATTCTGAATTTGCAACACCTCTTACCCCGTCTGTTCCAAATAATCTTCCCATTATATTTCTCCTTAATATTATTAAAATTGTTTAATTTGGCTCAGTGCCCGAAACATCAGATATATCGTTACCATGAGTAACTGTCGGCGTCTGTGATGGCGGAGGAGCTTCAACTCTTGACGAGTGCAAAGACACATCTATATAAGAAGTTTCTGCTACTCCTATACCATCTGTATTAGTATCAATCTTCAGCTGAACATTATGGACACCTTCACTTAATCCCTTGACATCAACTGACACATTTAAATTATCTGTCGAAAATCTGTCTAAATCTTCCATAAGCCCCAAAAGCACAACATCAATATTTAGTTTTCCTTCAAAACTAACATCCATACCTGATGGAGTATTTAAAACATTAATTTTGGTAACCGGATATGATAATCTACGAATATCAAGATTTATAACCTTTAATGTAACTGTAACCTCTTTTTCATTCTCATTGACAACAGTTAAATTATCTGGTACATATTTACTTACATCGACAGTCTTAACAACATTATTGTCTGCTCCATCTATATTCAACTCTGACGGAGGAAAAACAATTGTGCTTATATTATCTAAATCCTCAACTTCACCTGCAAGTAAAATAGTTGTTGGTTTATATTCCATACCAACATAGCGATAACCATCCTTTACTCTTCCCTCAACTGAGAAATCCAAATCCACACTTTTTGTATGAAGCAACTCTGCTGACACTTCAAATTGATTTACATCCGGGAAAATTCTATCATCTTTAACTACATTACCATTTTTATCTAAAATCTGACCTTCAACAGCTGTTGAAATATCTACATTAGCATTAGAAACATCTAAAACAACTGACATATTGTCAATATTTCCAATCAATGATTGAGGTCCTGACAATGTTACTTCAGAAGGCGTAACCTTTGTTTTTCCTATAGTAAAACCTTCTGCTGTATTGCCAATTACATGAAGATTTACCGATACAACCTTTGAAACCTTCTCCTCAACTGCAATTTTAACTGTGTTTTTCATTAAATCTATGTCAAGAATCTGCTCCTCATGTTTCAGCGCTGATACTTTAACCGGAACCGCATTCTCTGAAATACGTTCTGCAAAATCTGCAACTGCATTAAAATCTCCATTTGTAAGAGACTCAATAACTGAACGTTTAGCCCTTACAGTAAAAGTAACCGTATCACTTCCGTCAAGAACCTCATACACTAACCCTGCTTCAGATAATACTGACTCGTTTTTAAATGAAACAGGTATGTTTTTAAAAGTTTTAGTTGTCACAGGATCTGAAACATTCACTACTATTATCCACAAAGAAATTGCAAAAAGGATTGATAAAATCTTAAGACTCAAATTAGTTGTCAACCAATTTTTCATGAGTTCTCCCTTCCTTTCCACAATTTTAATTTTTTAACATCAATAGAGCGTTTCTGAATATAAGCTAATTTTGCTCTTAAATAATCTGCATCAATATTTCTAATTAACTCTCCGCCAAATGCCAAAGACACAGCTCCTGTCTCTTCTGACACAATAATAACAAGCGCATCAGCCACCTCGCTGAGTCCAACGCCAGCACGGTGACGTGTTCCAAGAGCCTTGCTAAGCCTCATACTATCAGACAGAGGAAGATAACATGTTGCTGACACTATTCTATCTCCTCTTATTATAATTGCCCCGTCATGCAGAGGCGTGTTATGTTCAAATATATTAATTAACAACTGACCTGATACTAATGCATCAAGTTCTATTCCAGTTCGTTCATATTCTCCTAATGCAACATTCTGCTCCACAACAATAAGCGCTCCAGTCTTAACTTTCCCCATCTCAAACGATGCCCTAACTATTTCATCAATAGTAAAATCAGTAAATCTAACTTCTTGATTTTTGCCTCCCGGAGCAGAGAAAAAAGAGGTTACTATATTCTTTCTTCCAAGCTGTTCAAGCGCCGTTCGAAATTCAGGCTGAAAAACAATAATAACAGCTATGATACCTACATTGATTGTCTTATTTGCAATATACAATATTGTATTCATTCTAAAAACTGCTGCAATAATATAGAATGCTGCTACAACCAAAATACCTCTGGACAACATCCATGCCCTAGTATTTTTTATCCATTTAATAATTTGATAAATTAGAAACGTAAGAATAATAATTTCTATAATATCAATAGGGGTGATTTGCGGAAATGACAAAACCATAACATATTTTTTTATAAAAGAACTAAACCTCTCCACTTATACTCACCCTTTCAAACCTAAACTAATTTTTTCTACACATTTAAAAAATATAAATAATATGTGCACATACCACATTATTAAATAATTTCAGCGGCTCACAAAGAATCTGTTGTTTTTGCTTTTTTCTTCTCCTCTCTTTCTCTTCTCTGAGGATTTATTCTTTTCACTTCTTTTTCTCTTTTGGCAATGCTCATTTTGGGAACAGCTTTAACGTAATAATAGTATTCGTCATCTTCAAACTGAACATACTCTGTTCTTGTATAATCTACATTGAAAACAAAAAATTGCAAAGCAAAAGCAATAAGAATTGATACAACAGCTCCAATTATAACAACAATAACATTTTCTGATATATCTAGAACAAAATCTCCAATTAAAAAAACGAGAGCCTCAAATAATGTACCTGTTACAATCGCAATTGTCCATGAATGATCGGTTGACATACGGCGTATCAAGTACACAAGAAGTATAGTCAGCATCACAGTTGCAATTGTCAAATACATTTGGGAACTTTTTATTGTATTCTCTATTATATATAAATATGCCTGCGTCGCATTTTCATCTTCAACACGAAGCAGTGTTGAAGAACCTGCCGAAATATTTTTCAGGAAATAAAATACAATCCCACCAAGACAGGCAGGTATCATTGTTATAGGGGTTGCCGTTAAGCCTAAAATTAAAGGTATCAAAAATGGAACCTTTAACGCAAACGCTACTGGCGTAAGCAATAATGCATACGCATATTTAGGCGAAAATCTGTAGTATATTAATAGTATAATCAGAAACAAAACAAGTAAAACAGCTGTCAATTCAATTGATACAGAATACAAATGCACTAAAATAAGTCCTACAGCAAAAACCGCCATAACATTCGCCGGCAAGAAAGAACTAATCATCGCCAACAAAAGTGCAACAACTGGACTTTTTAACCTGCTCATAAAACCAATATTATGATTTATCAGCATTGTTATGACAAACATTGTAACAAACTTTATAGCTGCATTGATATATAAAGAAAACTTGCTGTAAAAATTACGCATCCATTCCCTAAATTCCAGTAAATTAGTCATGTGGCACCGTCCCTTCCAAATTCAGGCTCATCTGTATTGTAGCCCTCGTCTGTCTAAGATGTTCTTTATTATATATTTTCTCCAACTCTTTTAATTCCCTGCAATAATCTTTTAGGAATTTCTGTGCTCTTTTGTATCTTTTTCTGTATATGAAAAAGGCAGCTATTTCAAAAAATAACAAGTAACATATATAAATTACACCAAGCACTATCGCAACTGAAACAAAGTTCAAATCCTGAAGATGATTGATATAATATTCCATTCTGCAAAATACAAACAAACCTATTATAAATAAAAATGATAATGTGGCGGAAATAGCCGTCCATATCATATGATAACTTATATAATCATTTTTATAATATCTGCTTGCAATATCTTTTTGCGGACCTTTTTCTTTTTCAAATACAGCCAGTTTTGTCATCACACGAATTTTATCTTCATCCAGCATATATAACTCCTTTTAATCAATAAGGATACTCGCAATACCAAAAAAACATAATATCAGCTTATCTATTAATAAAACGCATTCTGTTTTTGCCGTCATCACCTGATTTTTTAGGTTCAACTTTTACTGCTTTTTTCTTTACACCCTCTAAATCTTGTGTAACTTGCTTTTTACAATCATTGCAAAAACGACCCACTCGAATAGCTTTTCCGCATCTTTCACACTCAATTCCGATAGAACTTTCCTTAGAAAGTATAAGTCTCTCTTCCTTAATCCAGTTTCGGATTTGATTGACAGAAATATCATTATCATCTGACACCTTAGCTATTGAAGCATTAGGGTTCTCTCTTATATAATTTTTCACTTGATCAAACTTATCTTCCAACTTCCTAACACATGACGGACAGATATTTCTTCCTGCATAATTAAATAGATTTCCACAGCTTTTACAATTTCTTACATCCATCTAAATTACCTCCTCAATATCCTCTTCCTATACAAAGTGTAACGACATATACACTGTTCGCCCCCGCTTCAAGCAACACACGTGCAATCTCATCAACAGTGCTGCCTGTAGTGAATATATCATCTATTAACAATATTTTTTTTAATTCTATCACACTTTTATTAATTTTAAAAGCACCTTTTAAATTTTTCTGTCGCTCCATGTCATTCAACATTTTCTGCGGCAAAGTATCTCTAATTCTAGTCACGATTCTACAGTCTAATGGTATTGATATCCGACTGCTTAATTCTTTTGCTAATATTTCTGCTTGATTGTATCCACGACGCCGCTTTTTCTTTTTATACAGCGGAACCGGAATAATTATGTCAACTCCCCATTGCGTAATCAATCTACTATATCTTTTTACAATCTCATCAGTATAATATTTTGCATAATAACGTTTGTTATTATATTTAAATCTGTACAATGACTTCTTGAGCATTGGACTATATGACCATACAGAAACACCTCTTGTAAAATAATGTTCTCTCTTCTTACAGTCTGTACAATATTCTCTGTCATCTCCTACTGGTTTGCCACATTTTAAACAATACATATCCTCTACAAAAGGCAGTTTTGTCCTACATTCAACGCATATAAAATTATTTATTTTAAGAACTTTTTCACATATTACACAATGCGGAGGACAGATTATCTGCCAGAACAAATCCACTAACTTTTCCGCAATCTGAAATACTGTTTCTTTCCCCCTCAATACTAACCTCCATCATTTTTTATAAGCTTTCCAGAAAATCCTTTAATCCTGAATATCGTTTATTTTCACTCTCATTTTCTACCATATCATCAAACGCAGCTGTATTACCTACAAGAGCTACGCAGCTTTTAGCCCTGCTTACAGCAGTATACAGCAAATTTCGAGTCATAAGAGGTTTTGGCCCTTGAAACATCGGCATAACAACAGCGGGGTATTCACTTCCCTGAGACTTATGTACTGTAATAGCATATGCAAGCTCCAACTCCTCTAACTGCTTAAAAGGATAATCTACTTTTCTGTTATCATCAAAAATAATCGTCATTTTTTCTAATGTGTCATCTATATGTTTAATTACGCCAATATCACCATTAAAAACTCCCATACCCTCTTCAATAGTAATATTATATTTATTTACATTTTCCCATACAAGCTGATAGTTATTTTTTATCTGCATGACCTTATCTCCCTCTCTGAAAATATGGTCATAAAACTCTTTTTCCCGCTTACTCTTATCAGCTGGATTTAAATATTTCTGCAGCATTTTATTTAATTCATATACCCCAAACATTCCCTTTCTCATTGGTGTAAGTACTTGAATATCAAACGGCAAAGCGTTTACATATTTTGGAAGCTTTTCCTGAACAAGAGAAAGTATAGCTCTCTGCATAATAAGAGAATCATTCTGTTTAATAAAGAAAAAATCTCTGCTATCCTTTTTGTACAAATCAACTTTTTCACCGCGATTTATTTTATGGGCATTCTTTACAATATCACTCTCCATAGCCTGTCTAAAAATTTTATTAAGTCTGATAACCGGAATAACACCACAATCAATCATATCCCGCAGCACACAACCTGGTCCCACACTCGGCAGCTGATTTACATCACCGACAAATATTAATTTAGTACCCACAAGCACAGCCTTTAGTAAATTACTTATTAAATACATATCTACCATGGACGCCTCATCTACTATTATAACATCAGCCTCCAATGGATTCTGTTCATTTTTCCCAAACTCTGCACCTTTATTTTCATCTTCCAGACCTCCTGATAATTCAAGCAGTCTGTGAAGCGTACGTGCCTCATATCCAGTTGTCTCAGTCATTCTCTTTGCTGCTCTGCCAGTAGGCGCAGCAAGATATAAATCCAATCCCTCCAACTCAAAATAATGTATTATTGTCTGTATTGTAGTTGTCTTACCTGTACCTGGTCCGCCAGTTATCACAAGCAGTCCTTTTTTTACAGATTCCAAAACAGCCTGTCTTTGCATCTCATCAAGAACAATATTATCTCTTTTCTCTATCTCTTCTATCTTTTGAAAAATTTCATCTTCCTCTACATTATAATTTACATTTAAATCTCCAAGCATCCTCGCCACATTCATTTCTATAAAATAATTCTGCGCCGCATACACTCTTATCTCTTCTTCAATCTGCTTTATGTAAATCTTTTTATCAATACAAAGATCAAGTAAAAAATGTTCGATCTCTTGCATGTTCACACCAAGCAATTTTTCTGCTTGTGACAGCAGCATTGACTGAGGCAGATACATATGTCCTTCTCCCGCTGCTCTCTGCAAAACATAAAAAATTCCGCTTCTGATTCTAAATTCAGAATTGCCGCCAATACCAATCTGTCTAGCTATCTCATCTGCTTTTAAAAATCCAATCCCCTGAACTTCCTCAGCAATTCTATAAGGATTTTCTTCAATTATACTATTTATTTTCAGACCATACTGTCCATACAACTTCATTGCCAGCTGATATGTAATACCATATTTCTGAAGCTGCATCATCACTGCTCTCAAATCCCTCTTATCAGTCATCTGTACAGCAATTTCCTGTGCCTTTTTTTCACTAATGCCCTTTATTTCTGATAATCTTTCAGGCTCTTCTTCTATTATCCGAAATGTATCCTCCCCAAACTTTTTAATTATTCTTGCTGCCATTGCTGCTCCAATACCTTTAATAGCACCTGAAGCCAAATACCTCTCTATCGCTTTAATATCTTCGGGAGGCAAAATCTCATACTCTCTAATCTGATACTGTGGACCATATGTTGGATTTATCACCTCTTCAGCTTCTATCAATAATAGTTCCCCTTCTGAAACTGACGCCGCATATCCGACGCACATTACAGATTCTCCATCACAGTCCAAATCCATTACTGTATATCCATTTTCTTTATTCTGAAAAATTATATGTTCCACATATCCTTTTATCTTCTCCAAATACTCACCTCCCTAAACATTAAATTATATATATAATTATTCTAAAACAATCGTACACAAAAATAGCTGTCACATTAAACAAAAGTAAACAAGATATAGTTATCCTGTATAACTTTTGTCTAATGCGGCAGCTCCTTACAAAGCAAACTAATCTAAACCATAGTTTCTCTTCATCTGTTCATACAATTTCTGAGCAATACCAAAATCCGTCTGCTTTGTAGCTTTAGAAGCCATCTCCTGATAAGCAAGATCACTAAACATTTCAACTTCATTTGATGAAGTCTTTTCTGTCTTCGGAATCATTTTTTCCATTCCCTTAAATATTTGCTCTAAGAAGTAAGACTCAAACTCTTTACAAACCTTCATCAATTCGTCATCACTTTTCGATGATAAATCTGAACTGTTCAATTTATTCTCCAACTCAGATGTAGAATTTGATGTTTTATAATAATTTGCATTATATAGAGCTGTAGGATCTAGCGACATTCCCATATAAACATCTCCTTAAATTATCTCTTTAAATTGTTAGCCTCTTCCATCATTGTATCTGCAGTTGTTATTGCCTTTGAGTTCATCTCATATGCTCTCTGTGCAATAATAAGATTTACCATCTCATCTGCAACCTGAACATTGGAACCTTCCAAATATTTCTGGAACAATGTACTTCTAAGAGATAAATCAAGAGTACCTTCTTCCATTGCCGGACCAGATGCAGCTGACACCTGATAATATGTACCTGCCAGTTTTGTAAGACCTGATCTGTTATTAAATTGAAATAAACCAATTGTACTTCCTAAATCTGTCCATACATTTGATGAAGGCATATAACCCAATGCGCCATCTTTGCTGAACTTAATTGATGACATCTCATAACCTTCAGGTACAACTATATCATTACCATTGCTGTCCAAAACTGGATATCCTTCTGAAGAAGTAAGCACCATACCTCCGTTGCCAGACAATGCCCACTTAAAATTACCATTTCTAGTATATGCAATTGTTCCATCTTCCTGACGAACTGCAAAAAAACCATCACCACTAATACCAAAATCAGTATCACTCTGTGATTCGAGCATAGCGCCCTGTCTAAATGAAGTGTCAATTGAACAGTTTCTAACACCAAGTCCCACCTGCGCTCCAACCGGTTTAGGATCACCGTTAGCTGTTGTTGTTCTTGTCTGCAGAGTTTGATATAACAATGACTTAAACTCTGCTTTTCCTGCTTTAAAACCTGTTGTATTTACATTTGCAAGATTATCTGCAATAGTATCTACATTTGTCTGTTGGGCAATCATTCCTGAAGCTGCTGTCCACAACGTCCTTAACACACATTTCACACCCTTTCAAAAAATTAAGTATAATAAATTTATAACCTACCAACTTCATTTACTGCTTTTTCTAAAGTCTCATCAATTGACTGTATTGCCTTTTGATTTGATTCATAATTTCTCTGAATAGCAATCATATTTACCATCTCTTCAACAACATTGATGTTAGATGCTTCTAGGACCCCCTGTACAACTTTACATGTAGCAGGCTGCATTGTACCGCCTTCAACCAAATCAAAAAAATTCTCACCATAATGAGATAGATAATTATAATCCGCAAAATCCGCCAAAGCCAACTGATCTATCCGCTGTCCATCCTGATAAATATTTCCAAGTGTATCTACTTTTGCCTCTAAATTCAAATCAAGTTGGATAGGACCATTTTCACCAAGTACAAAATCCCCATCATCTGTAACTAAGTAGCCCTCCTGTGTCAGAGTAAATGATCCATCACGTGTGAACTTTGTACTAGTCTCTCCTGCCTTATTAGTATATGATACTTGGAAGAATCCTTGACCGTCCAAAGCAAAATCATAATTATTATCTGTAACTTCAATAGGTCCTTGAGAAAAATTAGTGTATGTCTCACCAATCTTAGTCCCCATATGCATTGTACCTATTCTTCTGTTTAAAAAGAATTCTGATTCATCTTTAATTTTTGCAGCATAGACATCGCTAAAACTTACACTTGTTGCACCTTCTTTTTTAAAACCATTAGTATCAGAATTAGCAAGGTTATTCGTAATTACATCCATTCTCTTCTGCTGCTGCACCATTCCGGTATAGGCTGTATAGAGCCCCTTAACCATACGTTATTCACTCCTTGCAATTATTATTCTTCAGCTTTACCACTGAGAAATTCTACATATTTTCCTGTTCCAATCGCTACTGCTGTCATAGGTTCTTCAGCTGTCATAGTATTAATACCTGTTTTCTCCTCAATCAGTTCTTCTAAGCCGCGAAGCAGAGCACCTCCGCCTGTAAGAACAATTCCTCTGTCCGCAACATCCGCCGCAAGTTCTGGAGGTGTTTTTTCTAATACACTGTGTACAGCCTCGACAATCTGAGATGTAGTTTCTTTCAATGCTTCTTCAGTTTCCTCTGAAGTAACAGTAACTGTTTTCGGAAGTCCTGTAACCAAATTTCGTCCTCTAACATCCATAGTTTCCACTTGTGGACGTCTATATGCTGTACCTATTTTAATTTTTATGTCTTCGGCTGTTCTCTCACCTATCAAAAGATTATGTTTTTTCCTCATAAATCGAACAATAGCTTCGTCAAAGTCATCACCTGCAATTTTAATAGACTGACTTACAACTGTTCCTCCAAGAGAAATTACCGCTACATCAGAAGTTCCTCCTCCGATATCAACAATCATATTTCCACATGGTCTGGATATATCAATACCTGCTCCAATCGCAGCTGCAATCGGCTCCTCGATAATTGCAACCCCTCTGGCTCCCGCCTGTATTGTTGCATCCTCAACCGCTTTCTTCTCTACTTCAGTAACTCCGCTTGGCACACATACACTAATACGTGGTTTACGAAACATTTTCTTTCCGACAGCTTTTTGAATAAAATATTTTAACATCTTTTCTGTTACTGTATAATCTGAAATTACACCTTGACGCAACGGTCTTACCGCTACAATATTTCCAGGTGTACGACCAAGCATAAGTCTCGCTTCTTCTCCAATAGCTTTTATACGATTAGTATCTCTATCAAACGCAACTACTGACGGCTCTTTTAACACTACGCCTTTACCTCTTATATATACAAGGATACTGGCGGTTCCCAAATCTATACCTATATCTGTTGAAACCATTTCAAAATCCCCTTTCTTTCCAATCCTGTAACCACACCCGATTCCCGGTCAGGAAAAGGATTTCATAATTACATTTTCTCCGTCTATATCAATTTTAAACATAATTCTTTTAGTACAAAACACATCAAATACAGCATACCCTTTTGCTCGGGGTATACCTAATCTTATTATATACAAGTTGTAAGTGTTTGTCAAAGATTGTTTTAGAAAATTACAACTAAAAAATCAACAAAAATACAATGAAAATCATAGTAAAAAGCAATAATTAACTATTATTTCCATTTATACAGATTTTATTTATGTTGTGCAACCGCCTCTATTTCTATCATTACATCTTTTGGCAGTCTGGCAACCTCAACACATGAACGAGCAGGATATGGTTCTTCAAAATATTCAGAATATATTTCATTAATTTTCCCAAAATCATCCATCTCTTTTATAAATACAGTTGTTTTAATAACATCACATGGCTTGCATCCTGAAGCCTCTAATAAATTCATAAGATTTCCTATAGCCTGTTTTGCCTGACACACTATATCAGAAGGTATTTCTCCAGTCTTAGGATTTACCGGAATCACACCTGATGTATATACTAATCCATTCACCTCTACTGCTTGTGAATATGGTCCTATTGCCGCTGGTGCATTATCTGTACTTATTACTTTCTTCATTATTATTTCCTCCTAATATTTTTTTCTGTAATTTCTATTCTTCCATCTCTCAAAAGCCGGCCTACAGCCCTCTTAAAAGACGACTTGCTAAGACCGGTTTCTCTTTTTATTATTTCTGGTGAAACTTTATCATTAAACGGAAGAACACCATCATATGAATCAATCACATTTAGAATAGTTTCCACATCGTCCTCTATCTGTAAATACGCCTTTTTCCTTAAACTTAGATCAAGTCTTCCATCTTCCAACACCCTTGTAACACGCGCAGTTATAACTTCTCCTACCTGCATCAAGTCGCCCTGACAATCCCTCTGCGGAATAAGCGCCGAATATTTATCATCAACGGCAACAAACATTCCGAAATTATTACTAATCTCATAAATCCTTCCCGTTACATTATCTTCTATTTTATACGGACTGTTACTTTGCAATGCATTATACACATACATAGAAGCACAAAGACGATTACTCTTATCTATATATAATGTAACTAAACAGTCCTCACCATCTTTTACTTTTCTTGTCTGCTGTTTAAATGGAAGAAACAAGTCTTTCTCCAATCCCCATTCTAAAAACGCCCCAATTTTTCCGACCTCTGTCACCTTTAATAACGCAATACCTCCTAACGTTAATTTAGGCTCCCTGACAGTTGAAATCAATCTATCTTTTGAATCACGATAAATAAATACTTCAATCTCATCTCCAATTTCAGTTCCTTCCGGCACTTGCCGCTTGGGAAGAAGAACTTTATCATTAGAGTCTTTTGACTCAGCAAGATACACTCCAAAATCAACTTTTTTCACAACTGTTAGTTTTTGAACATTTCCTAAATCAATCATGTTTATCCGTCCTCTCTTTTAAGTCTGCTGTCTTTAGTTTCAATTATTCATTAATTTATTTTACATAAGAAAAAAAGACTTCCTTTTTTAGGAAGTCATCCAACTGGCCCACAAGGATTCGAACCTTGAAATGCTGGAGTCAGAGTCCAGTGCCTTACCATTTGGCGATGGGCCATTATTTTTTGTTGCTCAACCAACAAAAATGATTATATACTATGTAAACAGAAAATGCAAGTACTTTTTCATTTTTTTACATATTTTTTTCTGTACACTTTATAATAACATATAACAGAGAAAATCACAAATGCTAAATTCATAATAATCCACCACGCCGAGTTAAGAACAAATCCATTCTTTTCATAATATACAGAGCTGCCAAACAGTGAAAGTTTCGAAAAAGGAATAAGACACAATGCATTGTGAACGGCATGTTGTACTATTGTGTATAAAATATTTTCTGTTTTGTAATATACATAAGTTGCAAACAATCCTCCAACAAATACATTGAAAAATCCTTGAATATTATAAAAATGAAGTACAGCAAACAGAAGTGCATTTATAATACACAAAACCGGCATCTTATACACATCTCTTAAAAATTCAGTTCCAGCATATCTAAAAATAAGTTCTTCAAAGATAGGCAAAAGTATAACTGCTCTTATAACATTAAACACACTTACTGACACACTGCGATTAGGTGAAACCGTGATAAAATCAGCTAACATAAAACCACAAAAATTGTCAACCACTACTCCTAATCCCCACGTAAAAAACACAAATATAATAACTATCCAAACATTAAAGTTTGTTAAGTTAACAGAATTTTTAATGCTTATTTTCTTATAATGTTTAACAAGAAAGCAGCAAAACAAAGCTGTTAATCCCATCGAAAAAGTATCTATAACCGACAAAAGAGAGTTATTATCTACAATTTCATCTGAAAACAAACTGCTGATTTTAGGCATAGCTTGAATTAACTTGAAAATGATCACAAAGGCAAAAGACAGAATAAGGTAGATAAACACTGGTGAAACAAATAACAACAACGAACCTATCTTTTGTTTGGTAAACTTCTTCATTAATTATTTTGACCCCCAACAAATGTATATATTATAAAAAAAACATCATTTTTCATATGTTGTGAGTAGAGTATATCATGGACCATTTTAAATTTCAATAACGTTTAAAATATATTTTCACTGTATACAAAACTCAAAACAGCATTATTGCAATTTAATGCCGTTTTGAGTTATTCTTTTTGTTCATAAAACTAATATATTTCTAACATTCTTTAATATAATATTAGAAATAATCATCCGCACCGCCCTGCAAAGCATCCATTCCGGTTTCCCCAGTCCGCACTTTTACTGCATTTTCTACATTGTAGACAAAAATTTTACCATCACCTATATTGCCAGTATAAAGTGCTTTTGTCGCCGCCTCTATTACTTTGCTCACCGGAACTTTACCAACAACAACTTCAACTTTAATTTTTGGCAAAAGCACAACATCCAATTCAACTCCACGATATCTTGACACATTACCTTTCTGAGTTCCACAGCCCAAAACCTGTGTTACTGTTATACCCATTACGTCTATATCATTTAGAGCATTTTTCAATTCTTCAAATTTACTCTGTTTACAAAGAATCGACACTTTCGACAATCCGCTCTCCACACCAGTGCTGCCATCAGAATGTTGTACAACCTGAACAGGAACTGCAGCGGCTTTAGAAACGACAGAACTTTTATCTGATGTGTTAATCTGCGAAACCATACTTCCACCATTTCCAACAATTGGCATAAAATCTGCATAAGCTGACTGTAAACCATGTTCTGCTGCATCAAGACCTGTAACTTCTTCCTCAAACGTTGCCCTAAGTCCTATAGTTGACTTAATAATAAAAAATGTAATAGTAATAGTGATAACAACCCATAAAGCTACAGATAATATACCTACGCACTGTATACTTAAAAGCTTTAAACCTCCGCCATAAAACAAACCTAAACCAGCCATGCTTCCGCTGTCAATTAAACCGGTAACTTCAGGAACAGATTTTGTTGCAAATAAACCAACAGCAAAAGTTCCCCAAATACCATTCATCATATGTACTGCAACTGCACCTACCGGATCATCCACATGAAGAACATAATCCAACAGCCACACTCCAAACACTACCAATAACCCGGCAACCGCACCAATTACTGCTGAACCGAATGCATCTACTACATCACAACCTGCTGTCACGGCAACAAGACCAGCAAGGGATGCATTAAGGCACATCGAAACGTCAGGTTTTTTGTATTTTACCCAAGTAAATATCATACATACAAATGTCGCTATTGCAGGCGAGATTGTTGTAGTCAAGAAAATTGAACCTAACTGTGGAATTGTTGCCGCTGCTGCACCATTGAAGCCATACCATCCAAACCACAAAATAAATACTCCTAAGGCTCCAAGAGTCAATGAATGTCCTGGAATAGCCTTTACTTTTTTGACTTTTCCATTTCCATCTTTTTTGAATTTTCCAATACGGGGACCTAATATTGCAGCACCTATCAAAGCTGATATACCTCCAACCATATGAATAGCGCATGAACCTGCGAAATCATGGAAGCCTAACTGTGACAACCATCCGCCTCCCCAAATCCAATGAGCTTCAAACGGATAAATAATTGCTGATATTATAGCTGAATATATACAATACGAAATAAATTTTGTCCTCTCAGCCATTGCTCCTGAAACAATTGTGGCAGTTGTGGCACAAAATACTAAATTAAACACAAAAGACGACCAGTTAAAATTGGCATAATTTGTAAAGATATCAAATCCTGGCTTTCCAATAATGCCAAATAAATCTTCTCCTAGTAATATTCCTGCGCCTATTAGAACAAACACTACAGTACCTATGCAAAAATCCATAAGATTTTTCATAATAATATTACCGGCATTCTTAGCTCTCGTAAAACCGGTCTCAACCATAGCAAAACCGCACTGCATAAAAAACACTAAAGCTGCACCCATTAAATACCAAACGGGCATTATACCTTCTTTTACTACTTCCTCAATTCCCATGTTACACACCTCCAAATTTTTATGACATTTTTTGACAGAATACGACTAAACATTATTCCATTAAAAAACAAATATGCTTTTAAAATGGTTTCATACGCCTTTTTACGTCTATACACTGAACAAAAAAAATAGCGCCATGGACTCTCAGTCCATGACGCCTTTGTCATTTACAAATATTATTATACTCTTTAATATTATAATGTCAATCATTAAGGGGCAATTTTTATAATTTAATGTATTTTAACATTTTTTAGTCTGTAATTGATAATGTTTTTATTAAATATTATTATATTTAAATGCTTTTACCCTCTCCAAAGTTTTCTGTATATTTCTACAACTTCGTCCTTCTGCGGCACACGAGGATTGGTTGCCGTACATGCATCTGCAAGCGCTGCATCTGCCATTGAAGAAACCCTGCTCATATATTCATCTTCCGTCGTCTTTCCTGTCTGCTCAATAGAAAATGGAATATCCATCTCTTTCAGCATAAACTGAATCCAGCTTACCAATGCACGAACAGTCGTAATCTCATTGTAATTGCTGAGACCTAAAAGTTTAGCAGCATTAACATATTTTCTAACTGCAGGCAAATATTCCTTCTGTGAACGGCTATGCTTATTAATAGCGCTGTTATATTCAATAATATAAGGAAGAAGCAATGCATTAGCACGACCATGAGGAATGTGGAAATTAGCGCCGAGCTGATGTGCCATTCCATGATTCAGACCAAGACTGGCAGAATTAAAAGCAAGTCCTGCAAGACATGACGCCACATGCATCTTCTGACGTGCATGCATATCATTTCCATCATAATACGCCCTTAACAGAAAAACACCACAAATTTCAATAGCTTTCTCAGCCAAAGCATTTGAAAACTCATTACTGTTTGTACTTACATATGCCTCCAGTGCATGGGTAAGTACATCCATCCCTGTATCAGCTGTTATAGCAGGAGGAACACTCTTAACAAGTTCAGCATCAAGTATAGCTTCTGCAGGTGTCAATGAAGGTGACACTAAAGGATACTTTGTATGTGTCTCTTTGTCTGTTATGACAGAAAAACTTGTCACTTCAGATCCGGTTCCGCTTGTCGTAGGAATGGCAATAAGCGGCAAATCTTTCAAATTTCCGATCTGAATAGCAAATTCTTTCATCGCCTTTGCAGAATCTATTGCTGAACCGCCGCCAACTGCTACAATCGCCTCAGGTGCATAATCAATAAGTTTCTTAACTCCAAGTACCACTTTATCAACCGGAGGATCGGGAACAACATCACTGTAAATCTCAAAATCTATATCACTTACATACAACCGATATGTAATTAAACGAATCATTCCGCTTTCCACAACAAAAGGATCAGTAATAACAAGAACCTTCTTATAAGGAAGAGAAATTAAACGGTCTAACGCATTTTCACCAAAATAAATCTTGGTCATAATTCCAAACTCTTTCATCCTATTGGCACCTCCATATTTTTTGCTTAAACTTTATAATATAGATTACTCTTTTTGAAAGCTAAAGTCAAGAAATGCTGAAAAATTTCTACATTTCCTGACTCTAATTTCACAAAATCTATAAAAGATATCTAGGCATACTGCATGAAATACCTTCCACAACTTCATATATCTTTTTCTGTTGTACTTCCTCTTTTTTTACTGTCTCCTTAGTTGTCTTCTTTGCAGCTGCCGGTTTTGCTTCCTTTGTCTTTGAGGCCGAAGTTTTTTTGGAAACAGACTTTTTTGCCGTTGTTTTAGTAGTTTTTGATTTTACCGCTGTCTTTTTCTCTTGTGGTTTTTCTTGATTTTCTACAGAATTATCAGAAACAGCTTCGGAAATTTGCATATCCTCCTTCTCCACACTCACAGCCTCTCCTCCTGCAACTGTAGCCTCATCTTTCACCTTAACTGCATTTGACGCTCTCTTAATACTTCCTTTACCTACTGCCATAATTATCTACCTCCTTAGTAAGTTCCATATATTCAACAGCACTTCTGCTGCTCTTCCTGTACGCAAGAACAGGACGGCTGTTATCCTGTGCCCACTCAATTGAACTATCGACACGGATATAATTTTTAAATACATATATATCATCTAACTCATTTAATGTATCTAACGTCTGCTTAAAATAATTTTTTCTTGTATCTACCTTTGTTATCGCTATTCCCATTATATGAAGATTTTTCGTATAATCACTGACACTGTTTACAAAATCAAAAAGATTTGCAAGTCCAAACAGCCCCCATGGACTGGCCTCCACCGGAATAATCAATTCATCACTTGCACAAAGTACATTCATTACCCACCCTCCAAGAGTAGGCGGAGCATCTATCAAAATATAGTCATACATACCCGCTGCCTTTATTGATTTTAAACAGTTTTTTAAAATATATTCTCTCTGCCTTTTTGAAAAGAGCTCATACTCAATAGAACTCATCAGAGAAGAAGATGGAACAATATCTAAATTATCAAAATCTGTTGCAACAATATAATCAGTCAAATCTTTTTGATCTCGTACCGCATAAAACAAATTTTTCTCACCTTGAGCAAAATCCAACACTTTCTCTTCCTCAAAGAACGAAAGCGTAAGATTCATCTGCATATCGCCATCAATCAAAAGAACCTTATTGCCAAGCTGTGCAAGTCCATACCCTATATTTGAACATGTTGTAGTTTTACCGCTGCCACCCTTATTATTTGCAAAACAGATAATTTTTGTTTGTTGAGCATTATTCATTATGTAAACCAACCTCTTTTCTCATGGCAATTTTTATTTTTTTCTTTACCTTTTTACAAATTTAAGCTAAAATATATTGCAGACAGATTGCATAAAGAAAATAATATGTAATCTGATTTTTATTTTGAAAGGAAGATTTTGATTATGGCACAAAACCCTATTGTAACAATTGAAATGGAAAGCGGTAGCATTATTAAAGCTGAACTATACCCTGATATCGCACCAAATTCCGTCAATAACTTTATCAGCTTAATACAAAAAAAGTATTATGATGGTCTTATTTTTCATCGTGTAATTAAAGGCTTTATGATTCAGGGCGGATGTCCTGAAGGAACAGGCACAGGCGGTCCAGGTTATTGTATACCAGGAGAATTTTCTATGAACGGCTTTGAAAACAACCTAAAACACACCGAAGGAGTTTTATCAATGGCTCGTGCAATGGATCCTGACTCTGCTGGCTCACAATTTTTTATTATGCACAAAAACAGTCCTCATTTAGATGGTTCATATGCAGCATTTGGAAAAGTTACAGAAGGTATGGACGTTGTAAATAATATTGCAGAAACTGAAACTGATTACAACGACAGACCAATGCTGCCGCAAGTTATCAAAACTATGAGTGTTGAACTCTTTGGCGAAACATACCCAGAACCAAAAAAATCATAATAATTTGTTTTGTAAAATCCACAATTTAGTGCGCTTAATTATTTTTAAGTTACACCACACAACATATTTGTTCATCTGCCAAAGAATCTTACATGATGCAAACATATTATATAAGCGATTTATTGAGCTTAGATGAACAAATATAAATGTGGATTTACAATCAAAAAATTAATTTATTGAATTCTGTTTTCTTAATATTTTAATAAACTCTTCCTCTGGCATAGGTTTTGAATAATAATACCCCTGAACATGATCACAGCCAATGTTTTGAAGAAGTTCTATCTGTTCCTTCGTCTCAACTCCCTCTGCCAATATTCCAAGTTTTAGCTTGTCCGCCATAAGAACAACATGCTCTAAAATAAGTCGTCCTTTTTCTGAATCCATCATATTTTCAATAAACTTTTTATCAAGCTTAATAACATCAAAAGGTGTTTCCAGCAATATATTCAAAGAAGAGTACCCACTGCCAAAATCATCCATAAGCAACTTATATCCCTCTTCTTTTAATTGAAGAGCTTTCATATTAATCTGCCTATCATCTATAGTTTCTGTTATCTCCAGTTCCAACATTCTATTATCAATATGATTTTTCTTTATAATCTCATCTAACACTGATATACACTCTTCATCCTCTAAGTGGATTCTGGAGACATTGACAGATACGGGGCAAGCTGAAATCCCCTCATCACTGCATCTTTTTATAAATCTGCATGCCTCATTCCAAATATAATAATCAACCTTTTTTATAAAACCATTTTCCTCAATTACTGGAATAAATTCATTTGGGTAAATCATACCACGCTCTGGATTTCTCCATCTTACTAAAGCCTCAGCACCGACAATCTCATTTTTTGAAATACTAAATTTAGGCTGCAAATACATAATAAACTGTCTCTCATTAATTGCTGTTTGTATATTTTCTTCTATAAATTTACGATTGTACAACGAATCTTTAAACTGCTCTTTGTAAAACAAAATATTTGTTAATATATTCTTTTTTGACGCCTTCCTTGCCATTGCCGCCCGATCTTCCATCTGCCTTAGTTCCATCGTCTTATCTTCAACAGTATAGACGCCATATGTCAATTGCAGCTTAACACTTTTAAAATAGCAAATCTTACCTTCAAGTGTATTAATCAATTTAACTAAATCTTCTTCCTGATCATATTCTGTGACAACCATAAATACGTCGCTCCTAAGATTTATAAAAAATTGATTTTCATTACATGTCTCTCTAAGCTGTTTTATAATAAAATCTAAAACTTCATCTCCAAATTTTTCACCATATAAATCATTAATAATTTTAAATTTTCTTATATCAAACTGTATAAATCCAATATCTTTTTTAGAAGTACACAAAAGATTATTTACATTTCGTCTGAAACGGCTCATCTTACTTATTCGCCTTAGCACGCTGTGAAGTTCATCGTCCTCTGGAATATCTTCAACATTTATATTATTTTCTTTTTTATCTTTAAAATAATCAGCAAGCATTTCTTCTAATATTTCAATACTAATATTTAAAGCTTTAGGACATTTCTTTAAAATAAGACCTTCTCTTCTTATCACAGCCATATCTTTAGGATTAGATATATCTTTTCCTAAAATATCCCTGCAATACACCTGTCCTTCCATCTGTTCTGTAAATCTTTTAATAAACTCATCCGTCTTCTTGTTTCCATAGATCTCCTGTTCCTTATCATTTACATCATAAAAACCTACTACCATTCCAAGTACAAGCATTGAAGCTGTAATGCATCCGCAAGTTCCACCCTGTCTCATACCACCGCCAAAACAAGTGCTTATTTTAAATGACGTCTTTAAATCCATTCCAAAATCACTTGCAAATGCCCCGAATACAGCCTGTGAACAGTGATATTTCTGCTGTAATAATAACACTGCTCTTTCTTTATGCGTCATACTCTCTCTCCTTTCCCAAAATTTCCGCTCTGAAAATTCACTTCCTATGTTTTAAAATCAATCTCTATATTATTATATTTTATTGTACATTGTCATTGTACATCTTTTACATATTTTGACAAACAACCATAATATTTATTATACAAAACTATAAATTTTATGTCAATCACCATTTAAAGTTATTATTAAAATTTCAAATTCTTTCTAAATAAAACCATGTATATACAAAGTTGCAGATATTAATTTAACTACAGATTTGGCATAATAATTGAACCGCTTGGTCTTATCTATACTATTATTTTAACTGCTTAGATGATACTATATTGTTCGCACGCAAAAGACGGCATATTGCTATATGCCGTCTGATTATGTTCCTCACTAATAATCATGCTGTTTTGGATACGATTAAAATGTTCCTCCTCCGCCTCCATGTGTTTTTCCACTGCTGCTGGTGTGTGTTGAACCACCTCCGCTTGATGAAGAACTCTCTATTTCATGTGATACTGTTGATGTGCGTATATAATTATCTGAACTTTGTAAAACATTGCACCCACTCTTACTTAAATATGTATTTGAATTTACTGTCATCTTCGACTTATTACTATATGTAAGACAGCCAACGATAATTGCTGACACAACTGCTGCCGACAACAGCTGCACCCACCACTCACTCATCATCCTCTTTAGACCGCTCTCATTGTAATTTGTATCCCACATATTCTCATCTACATATTCAACATACCATTCAGCAGCCCCCAGATAATTTTCATTGGCAAGATAATTTCCGATTGACGATACCATCTCATCAATCATACTATCCTTAAAATAATTTGGCGCCTCACCAGCATTGCTTATATAAAGCTCCCTTCTATCCATATTTATAAGAAGGAGAAAACCAGTATCATCAAATTCCGCACCAAATTCATGATCATCATAAAAATCATCCGCAAAGTTCATACTATCTTTTCCATCATAATCATCTACTGTCACAATTATAAGCTCACATTTCAAATCCTTTGAAGTCTCATACAATAGCTCTTCCAATTCCTCTTCATCTTCATCTGTGTACAAATCATCATAATCATACACCCGCTTTGTCTTAGAAGAAAACCCACACAGACTCAAAAACATTATTACAAGAACTATAGATATAGAAAATTTTTTAATCTTTTGTCGAAACATAATCTGCCTCCTATACAAACATAAATATTATATGTAATGCTGTAAAAATGAGCGCTGTAAGAACAAAAAATGAAGCTGCAATTTTTCCTTTTGACATCGGCAGTTGTGCAACAATTTTACCAGTCTGCCCATTCATAGAAAATTTAAATACCTCTCCGCGGTACCTGAATTGAAGAATCCACACAGGAAGAAGTACATATTCCGCATTTTTTCCTCTCAATCCATAATTTTCAAACAATATACGTTTTGAGGAATATCCTTTAATGGTTGAAAGAACTGTATCTTTTGCATACTTATGCATTCTGCTTTCAATCCTTGGCTTCATTTCGGCGCTTGTATAATTATAACGTTCTGCATAAAATCCAGACAGATAACTCATATCAAAACTTTTTAATTCATCATAAGAAAAAGGTTCCATTTTATCCATTACTTCATCTTCCATCTGTTTTGACGCATCCGCGGGTACTTTATCAAATTCGGCCTGAACCTTACGATAAACTTTAAAATAATCTGTATGAGTATATTGTGTATTTCCTCTTCTTTCACTGCGTACTCTTGTAGCCTCAACATCTACTATACTCATTGTATCATAATCGTACAGCCAGAAAGGAACATATATACCAGTAATTTTGTCTATAACACTCTCCCTTGAAAATTCCGAAGGCACAAAATGACCTGATTTTGTCCATTTCCTATATACCTCTTTAGCTTTTTCTTTATTATATTTAAATGGAATAATACGCGACGGAGCTATCTCTCCTGAAAGCTTATCTTCTATCAATGTAGGACTTTGGCAAAATGAACAAAATGTTGCCGCTGTATATTCCTCTGTCAAGACTTCCGCACCGCACGAAGGACATTTGTATATTTTAAAATCTTCTGTTTTTTCGGTTTTTAGTGTTTCTGTTTCATCCATTGACACTGTTTTATCACAATACTCGCAAGTCAGCTTTTGCGTATTACTGTTAAATGTCATTGTCCCTCCGCAGGAGGGACATTTATATATTGTCATACTTATCACCTTTTCTCATTAAGTCTTTTATTTTCAGCACTATGAATACCTGAACAAGGCAAACATCTCTTCTAAATTTAATGCTCCATATCCCCACTCTCTGTTAGGATATTGTCTGTTATCACTTCTGGTAGCTCCGCGTCTCATAAAATTCTTCACAATAGCATTACCAATTTCAGGTGCATTACCTAACACAACTGCCCATTGCAGAAACAGAGCAATACTGCCGGCAGTTATTGATGCAGAAACTCCTGAACCGGAATAAGCGACAAGTGAACCATCATTTTTATTAGACACACCTAAAACTTTCACTCCAAGCGCCGCCACATCTGGCTTTACTATGTCTGAAAGAGGGTATCCTCTTCCTGAGGCATAATAAATCGCATTTGTTCTTGTATCATATGAACTGATTGAAAAACAACCCGATACTCCTGACGGGTTAACAAGAGTCCTATAAGGATCTGATTCCAAAAAATATGTTTCTCCTTCAATAAATTCACAGACAGGAAGATAAACATTGAGATCGCCATATAGGATATTATCTTCATTTAAATGAATTTTCCATACGCCGTCAGATGGTGAAACCATTCTAAGTATAATTAATGGATTATCTTCTCGCTCACCATACAGAAGATAATCTACCAAGACTTTTGTTTTTTCAAAAATAAAATTATATTCTTGTGTCTCCCCAATTTTATACGCAATTTTATCTACACTGTCTCCACCTGGAGAAGTTATTCCTATACTATATAAATCCGGCGATTCTCCCCACACTTCCATCCAAAAACCAACCGTATTTCCATTAGTTCGGATTTCTATTTCACCTGTCTCACCTACAGCCACTTTTCCATAATAGTGATGCCTTTTATTAGCTTCATTACCCGTCCCCACGACAATAAAATTTTTTCCCTGTGCTAAGTAATCTATATATGAAGACATAAACGGCAATGCTCCATAATTTCCAATATTTGTGCCTAATGCAAGACATACAACAAGGTATTTGCCTTCCCGCCTTGCCACAGATGCCAAATACTTTAATCCGAGCATAATATCATTTTCTTGAAATACAGGGAGTTCATCCGCAGATGCATTTCTAATAAGGAAAAAATCCTTTAAGTATTCTTTTGCCTCTTTTAATTTTACGACTGCAATATCAGCCTTAGGGGCAATTCCTGTTAATCCGGCTACACCCTCTACACTTCCACATGCAATAGAAGCAATATATGATCCATGTCCATTAGTATCTTCTGTAGGCACTAACTCATTTGGATTTACACTTTTAAGGGCAGCATCTATCTGTTCTTTCGTATATTCACTTCCATAATAATATCCTTCAGGTGCATTGCCTTTGATAGTCTGATCCCAAATATACTTAATACGGCTGCTTCCGTCTGTATTTCTAAATGCGGGACTTGAATAATTTATACCGGTATCCACAAAACCAATCATTACTCCCTCTCCATCAAGCCCCTGCTTATTCTCAATCTCAGCAAATATACTTTCTGAGATATTTTCTTTTTCTTCCAATATAGTATAACATTTCGGAATCTCTGCATATCCATACTCTGCCACACTTAATTCGGGATTAGTCTCACGTTTCAAATAAAGGTTAACAATTCTGTCATTTACATAAATATAACAATCAATAGGCAATTGCTCTACATTAACATAGGCTGAATTTATAATAATATCCAAGCCTTCCTCAGAAGTAATAAGCTCTTCACAATCCATATATTAATCTCCTGATTATTTTTAGATCTTAATAAATTGTTAATGTGTTCTATCAATTTCTAAAGGTTCAATTGATTTTTGCTCAAGGCTTAATCCTGAACGCATATCTATAACAGGGCCTCCTGTATGTTCAATATATTCTTTAGTAATCGTAACTCTGCCAATATTGTCATCCTTTGGTATCTCATACATAATATCCAGCATAAATTCTTCAATTATCGCCCTTAAAGCCCTTGCACCTGTCTCCTTTTTCAAAGCTCTCTCGGCAATCAGATCCAACGCTTCATCATTAAAATTAAGCTGAACCTCATCCAACTCCAACAATTTTTGGTACTGTTTTAATATAGCATTTTTAGGTTCTTTTAATATTCTCACAAGCATATCCTTTGTGAGCCCTTCCAAAGTGCATATAATAGGCATTCGTCCAATAAATTCTGGTATCATTCCAAAATTCTTCAAGTCTTCAATAGCAACATTTTTGTGTATATTTTTATCTTCATCATACTTATCTTTTAAATCTGCAACAAAGCCTATAGAAGAATGTTTATTAAGTCTTTCCTTAATAATATTTTCCAACTCTGGGAATGCACCGCCACAGATAAATAAAATATTTTTTGTATCTACTGTAACTAATGGTACCATAGCATTTTTACTGCTCGCGCCTACGGGAACTTCCACCTCATTACCTTCAAGAAGTTTTAACATTCCTTGCTGAACAGCCTCACCGCTTACATCCCTCTGATTTGTATTTCTTTTTTTTGCAAGTTTATCAATTTCATCAATAAAAATAATTCCACATTCAGCTTTTTGTACATCATTATCCGCTGCAACAAGCAATTTTGAGACAACACTCTCGATATCATCACCAATATAACCAGCTTCGGTGAGTGAGGTCGCATCAGTTATTGCCAAAGGCACATCAAGAAGCTGTGCAAGTCTTTTTACTAAATATGTTTTTCCGCTGCCTGTTGGACCAACCATAAGAACATTTGATTTCTCAATATCTACATCATTTGTCTTATTGGCAATTCTCTTATAATGATTATAAACTGCAACTGAAATTATTTTTTTCGCATGTTCCTGACCAACAACATATTCATCAAGACCTGCTTTTATTATATGTGGAGACGGAATAGATTTTACATCAAATTTAAAATCTGCTTCCTTTTTTTTGTTTTTCTTCTTTTTAACCCGCTGTCTTTTAGGCACTTCACGTTTAATGTCAGATAAATTAATCATATTGACATTGGGCAGTTTAGTCAAATCTTCCATATCAAAACCAGACAGCTCAGAAGGTGTGAAATTTAACGCTTTCATATTGTCAAAACTTTTTTGCAGACAATCAACACAAATATTGATTCCCATAGCCGCATTAATCATTTTTCCTGCAAGGTTCTCATTGCGGCGGCATACATAACAGACCTTTTCATATTCATCATCATCGTCTTCACTTATATCACTTAATTCTTCTTCTAGTTCTTCAAAGTTGCTGTCATCTGCATTTTCTTCATAATCTTCAAAATCCTCTGTATTTTTATCCTCTGCCAATGTACTCACTCCTTCTGGTTTTATTCCCGCGAACAATAAGCCGCGTAACTACTTGCAGCGGGGATTATTACTGCTCGTCAAGAACCTCCATAGCTCTCTTAAGCTGATTATCAGTTTCTTTGCTGTACCCCTCCTTAATATTTATTTCATCCAGTTCAACTTCCACATCTGGCTCTATTCCCTTACCATGAATATTATCGCCCTTTGGAGTATAATATTTTGCAAATGTATATTTAACTGCTGAACCATCTGATAGTGTTGTTGTTGTCTGAACGATACCCTTTCCAAATGTTGTTGTTCCAACTAACTTTCCAGTATTATAATCTTTTACGGCGCCAGCAATGATTTCTGATGCACTTGCACTATTTCCATTTACAAGTACCACAAGAGGTCCGTTCCATGTCTTATCTCCTGAACAATTATAATCTTTGCGTTCTCCTGCCTTATCTTGTATATAAGTCAAGACACCTTTTGGTACTAGGTACTCACCAATCTCGTTGGCCGTATCCACACTTCCTCCTGGATTATCTCTTAAATCAACTATAAGTCTCTCCATTCCCTTGGACTGTAAATCTTCCATTGCCTCTTTAAATGAATCGATTGTTACGATATCGAACTTGGAAACAATAATATAACCTGTATTTTTATCCATCATCTCCCATTCAACAGTTTCCTCTTCTATGCTTTTCCTCTCAAGAGTATATTTCACATATTCAGCTCCGCGCAAAAATGTTAAATCTACTGTAGTCCCTTCCTCTCCCCTGACTAGATTAGCTACATCAGATGTATCCATTCCCGCTATATTTTCACCATTTACTTCATAAATATAATCGCCTGCTAAAACACCCGCATCAGCAGCAGGAGAATTTTTGTTGACCTTTATTACTTTTACATATCCTACTTCTGTATCTAAAGACATTGTTATACCGACACCGGAATAAACACCAGTTATAGCTTCAGTCAATGATTTCATTTCATCTTTCGTATAGTATGCAGAATACGGATCACCAACACCTGCAACAATTCCTTTGTACAAATACTGTTCTACCTGCTCTATGTCAATCTCATCATAGTAAAACATATCTAATATTTCTGCCAACACCTGAAGTTTATCATATACTTTCTCATCCTTTAAAATATCCTGTATACTACCGTAATCAGAATCCGATTTTTCCGCCACTGATATATTCGGCTTATTAACATTTTTAAAACATATGCTGAAAACTATAACACTGACAAGCAGCATAACAGCAGCTCCACTCAGAACTCCCTGAAAATATGACTTCCTGTTTTCCATAAATTCTCCTTTACCGCCCTTAGCGGGCAAATGGCATGTCACTGCGGACAAAACCATTTTTTGACAATATTATTATATATCATATGTCAGCTAACATTGTAGTAATTCTATCTGATTATATGATTTCAAACTTAATTCACATAATTCCATGGATTTACATAAGAACCATTAAGCCGCACGGAAAAATGAAGATGATTACCACTAGATGCACCTGTAGAACCAACAAATGCAATTGTATCCCCAGCAGACACTTTCTGACCCGCCGATACATTCAACGCCGAACAGTGCATATATACTGTATACAAAGAACCACCGTGATCTATCATTACATAATTTCCCATCGACGAATTATATGAAGCTGATGATACTGTGCCAGAAGCTGCTGCTACAATAGTCGCTCCTCCAGCTGCTCCTATATCAATGCCATTATGCATCTTTCTACCACCAGTAAGAGGATGAATACGATAACCATAATCACTGTTTATTTTCCTGCTTGAAGGACAAGGCCATACAAAACCACTTGCTGAAACACTAGGTCTTGACGGCTTATCTTCTTCAGTTGATTCTGGAGATGAAGTTGATGTTTTTGTACCTGACTTTTCTTTTGCAGCAGCTTCCGCCGCTGCTGCCGCCTTTGCCTTTAACGCCTGAGCTTCTTCCTCTGCTTTGCGTTTTCTCTCAGCTTCCGCCTCCAAATTGGCAATAATCTGCTCCTGTGCATCTATCTCATCTTCTACTTGCTCAGCCAAAGTCTCCGACTTTGCTATCTGGCTCTTATATGCCTCATATTCCTTTTCCTTTTCTGATGCTAATGCCTCAACCGACTTCTTTTGCTCTTCTGTCTGCGCCTGAAGCTGCTCTATTTGCTCATATTCAATTTTTATCTGCTCCTGTTTATCTGCAATAGTCTGCTGGGTTGTCTGAAACGCTGTCAGCATATTTCTGTCATACTCAGACATTTCTTTTACAAAATCAGCCTTATTTATCAAATCAGCAAAGCTCTTAGCCTCCAACATAATTTCAAGATAGGCTTCATTTCCATTTTCATAAAGGAATTTTATCCTCTTCTTCATATCTTCATACTGCTTTTCAGACACTTGCTTTGCCTCATCCAATGCTATCTGATTTTTTTCCATCTCAGCTTTCTTTTCTTCTATTTCTTTTTCAAGCTTTACAAGCTGAGCGGAAATTTCTGCTGATTTTTTATCTAACTGTTTCATATATGAAGCAGTATCCTGTGACTTAGATTTTAAATCACTTATTTCACTCTGAACATCTTTAAGCTGGTTTTCAAGTTCTTGTTTTTCTTTGTTGGCATCTGAAATAGTATTCTTTGCAAATACGGGTATTGAAAGACTGGCACATACTAACCCGCAAATAGCGACTTTCACAACTTTTGTTTTAATAATATTTTTCATTACACACTCTTCCTTTCGTCACAAAGACAAGCTTTATACATTCAAATGTTTACGGATTGTGGAAAAGCTTCCCAAAAGACCTACTCCCAAACCGATAACAAGGGATATCGGAACAAGATAGGAAAATATAAATTTCGATGATACAAAATCAAGCGAAAGTATTGTAAAGCGTTCCAAAACAAATGATACTACGCTTCTATACAAATAGTAAACAGCAATTAATGGCAATGCCGAGCCAACAAGCCCAATTATAGCTCCTTCTATTACAAAAGGTGACCTGACAAAATAATCAGTCGCACCAATTAATTTCATAATTGCTATCTCTTCTTTACGGACAGAAATTCCAATTGTTACTGTATTGCTTATAAGAAATACCGCAACTGCCAAGAGTATTACTATAACAGCAACAGAAATATACCCGATCAGTATATTTATATCAGACAAAGTATTGGCGACTGCTGACGAATAATTTACTTTCCTAACACCCTCTATACCCTGTATATATTTTACAAGACTGTCCTGAACAGACACATCACTTAAATAGACTTCATAATGATCCGAATTTGCAAGCGGATTATCATCTCTAAACCCTTCTGCCAGTCTTGAATCTTCACCAAAATAATCTTTCTGATAGCTATCCCATGCTTCTTCTGCTGAAACATATGATATTTCAGACGCTTCCTTCCTATCAGATAAAAGTTTACCTATCTGCGTAATTCTAGCCTCAGTTAATCCCTCATCAAAAAACACTGTTACAGCTACACCTTCCTCAGCCTTTTCTACTATATAGCGAAAATTAACTACAACGGAAAAAAAACAGCCAAACAAAAAAATGCAGGCTGCCATTGTGGCAACTGAAGCTAAGGAAAACATTTTATTTCTCACAATATTTTTTAGTCCCTGCCTGACCAAATAAACAAGTGTACTAATTCTCACCTAATACACCGCCTTCCGGAACGTCCTTCACAATAACACCTTTTTTCATTGTAATAACCCTCTTCTGCATCTTTTTTACAATTTCACGGTTGTGAGTTACAACTAACACTGTAGTGCCCTTTTTGTTCACTGCATTTAAAAGTCTCATAATTTCCCATGAATTGGTGCTGTCCAAATTACCTGTAGGCTCATCCGCCAACAAAAGTCTTGGTTCATTAATTAATGCTCTGGCAACTGCCACTCTCTGTTGTTCACCACCTGATAACTCCTTTGGAAAAGATCGGTATTTCTCAGCTAATCCCACCAACTTCAACATCTCAGGAACTCTTTTCTTAATCCTCTTAGGCGATTTTTCTATAACTCTCTGTGCAAAAGCTACATTTTCATATATACTTCTATCCTTTAACAGTCTAAAATCCTGAAACACAACTCCTATATCACGCCTAAATTTAGGAATTTCCTTATGTTTTAATTTATTCAGCTCAATATCATTTACCATAACAGTACCTTCTGTAGGTTCTAATTCCTTTAACAAAAGCTTAATAAGTGTTGATTTACCAGAACCACTGTTTCCAACAATAAATACAAACTCCCCGTCATCTATTTGGAGGTTCACATTTTTTACTGCAGGAATGCCAGCAGCATATTCTTTACTTACATTTTCTAAACTAATCATACTGCCTCCATCTATTATTCTAATCCTGTTCTTCCATATAATTCATATATTTGACAACCATAAGTGCAATTTTAAGTGTAATTGCATCCTCAAACACTCTTAAATCAAGCCCTGTATTTTTCTGTAATTTATCCAGACGATAAACAAGTGTGTTTCTATGAATATAAAGCTGTCTTGATGTTTCTGACACATTAAGACTGTTCGCAAAAAATTTATTTATTGTAGTTAAAGTCTCTTCGTCAAAATCATCCGGTGATTTATTATCAAAAATTTCCCTTATAAACATTTTGCATAGCGAAATTGGCAATTGATATATAAGTCTTCCAATTCCAAGAGTACTGTAAGTAACAATATTTCTATCCGCAAAAAATATTTTACCAACTTCCAATGCCATCTTAGCCTCTTTATAAGAGCGGGATACTTCTTTAATATCACCTACAATTGTACCTATTGCAATATGATAATCCTTACTCTTCTCAGGATCAATATTGCTAAGAACAGCCTGCGCAAGCTTATTTAACTCATCATAACCTTCTTTTTCCTCAATCTCTCTGACAATAATAACATTTGTCTCATCAACTGCAGTGACAAAATCATTTTGATGAGCAGCAAACAATGCACGTATCTGTTCTAATACACCATTATCTTTACCATGAGATGCCTCTATCAAAATAACTACCCGCTTAATATCAGATTGTATATGAAGTTTTTTGGCGCGATTATATATATCAATTAAAAGGAGATTATCCAACAACAGATTTTTAATAAAATTGTCTTTATCGAATCTTTCTTTATAGGCTATGATAAGATTCTGAATTTGAAATACTGCAAGCTTGCCAACCATTGCAATATCTTCTCCCATTCCATTTAAAATAAGGATATACTCTGGAATTTTTTCATCATAAACTTTAAAATAATGACTTCCCTGTTTTACCTGAATGTCTACCCCAGATTCAGCAAATACCGCCGCTGTTTTGCTGTCGACATGCCTAATGTCCGCAAATGTACTGGCAAGTACTTTTCCCTCCATATCGCAAATGCTTAAATCTATTCTTGTTATTTCCTTCAATCCTTCAACTGTATTCTGTAAAATCTGGTTTGATATCATCGCCTCATCATCCTTTGCTTTTTATATTATATTTATAATAAAGCAAAAAAGCAAAAAAATAAAGAGGAAATATACATTTTTTTATGCATTTCCTCTTGTATTTTGTGAACTTTTAGTGATAAAAGCCCTCTCCGACAACTTCTTTAGCTTCTGTAACTATAACAAAAGCTCTATTATCACACTGGTTTACTATCTGTTTTAATTTTATAATTTCTTTTTTAGAAACTACACAATAAAGCATTTTCTTCTTTTCTTTTGTATACTCTCCCATTACTTCTATTGATGTGATTCCTCTGTTTAACTTTTCTAATACAATCTCTGATATTTCTTTTGGATTATTTGTTATAATAAAGACACTCTTTGCAAAATGCACTCCTAGAACAAGCGCATCTGAAACCTTTCCCTGAATAAAAAGTGAAATTCCCGCATATATAATTGAAAATACACCAAAAAGCCAACTGCTTGATAAAACTATTAAACCATCAACAGCAATCATTAACTGTGCAACAGAAATATACGGTATTTTCTGCTGCACAAGCGTTGCCACCATATCTGTTCCGCCAGTTGTTGTCCCTACTGAAAGAACCATACCAATACCTGCTCCGCCAATAAATCCTCCAGCAATTGCCGTTAACATATAATCTTTTTCAGTAAGTGAATATTCTGGTAAAATCATCAGCCAAGTTGACAGAAAGAATGTTGCCACAACAGTTCTTTTTACAAAAGCCTTTCCCATCTTAAACCATGAAATTATAAAAAAAGGAACATTTAATAAAAATGTTGTTATACCCAATGGAATTCCACCATCAATAATTCCTTGTGTAAGTTTCCTAACAATAATGGCAATACCAGAAAATCCTCCTATTACAAGTCCACATGGATCATATACACATTTTACTGAAAACGCTAAAAGACCGGTCCCCAGAATAATCCTGAAGAACCGGTTAAAAACTTCTTTCTCTGTTAAATGGCTCATTTAGCTCTCCTTATTCTGCCGCAAGTGCTCGTGCACTTTACTATGAGATGTCTTAGTACTAATTTTCGCCACTCTCTAAATTGTACTTCATTACCTTTCTTTTAAACAGAGTCTGGTCTAACAATCCCTTAATTTTACTAATACGGATACCAAGAGAATATCGTGAACGAACACCATCACCGATACACACACATAACCTTGCGTGTATAAGATGTTTATTATTCATAATAAAATTTTCTTGGGATGGAGAATGAAAAAACAATAACAAAACATCTACATCAGCACTATTTATTTCATTAATAATATGCTCAACTTTGTCATCTTCTATTCCCTCACCACATGTTCCAGCTATAATTAAATCAGAATAATGTTCCTGAATATATATTTCAAAACGTCTAACTTGTTCCTCATTTTCTCCAATAAAATAAATTTTTTTCTTTTTTCTAATAAGACATTTTAAAAATTGTTCTTCCAATTCTTGTTTTTTTATCTGACCATACTGTTGTTCATAATTTCCCTGAACTACTTCATATATAACAGGATCCGCTATTATACGCAAATCCGTTTTTTTAATAAAATCAGTTAATCTCTGATCAGCAGACGCTGTCATAAGCATATAAGAAGATACCACGCTTACTATATTAAGTTCCTCAGTAGTTACAAACTCTTCAAAAAACTGCATATTTTCCCTAACAGTATATGTCTCAAGCGAAATGCCAAATACGTCAATATTTTTAGCCATGATAATCCTTTCCCATGTGAAATTCCATGTTAAAATCCATTTTAACATTTACATGGTAACAATTACCGGTCAATATTGCAAGCATTTTTTATATTTTTTTAATAATTGTATATTTACCACCAACGATTACATCTTCTATTTTTACATCTTCTTCGAAACATCTCCTGATATAAAAGAACCATAATTAACTCTTTTAATGTATTTTCATCCACTAAATTTGAACAGCCTTCACATTCACCTTCCAAATTTTCCATATCAGCATTTGGGTTTGACATTTCTTCCATAAAACGATTATAAATTTCATTTACTATTTTCTCAATATGAACCTTATCTGGTGATTCATCAAAAATCATACTTCCATCATAATCCATACGATCAGCCTGCTCATCTACAAGCATTTTTATCATTCTGGCATTTTTAGGATATCTCTCCTGAAGCATATCCATATCATGCAAATCTTCAATCTCCTCTTGAAGTCTCAAACTACTTGGATGCGACTTAAAAAAAGGCATAGGCGGCATCATATTCTCGCCCTTTCGACAAAATGTTCCCATTGGACAAGGATGAAACGCATACTGTGGATATGGATGACGCGGCGGCGGACAATTCCCTCCTCTGCATCCCGGACGATGTGGCGGCGGCGGTGGACAATTTCCTCCTCTGCACCCTGGATGATGTGGTGGTGGTGGCGGACAATTTCCTCCTCTGCACCCTGGATGATGTGGCGGCGGTGGCGGCGGACAATTTCCTCCTCTACACCCTGGACGATGTGGCGGCGGCATACAGTTACCATCTCTGCATGATTGTGAACCTAATACAGTTTCATCGTCAATCTGTTTTGCAATTGTACTATTAATTTCAGTTTCACCTTCCACAAGAATAGATTCACTGTCAACATTTTGTTCAACATCTGAAGCCTCTGATGCGCTCTCCAATTCCTGTCCAATGCATTCAGCGGATATCCCTATGTCTGGTTGCTGAGATTTTAATTTCTCACGGTAAAAATCCGGAATATCAAATAAATTTGAGGTTGACATAATTTTTCTCCAACAAACTCTTTCTTTATATGATATTCCGGCCTATAAAAAATGTTCCGATGCCATTTTTATTTTTCTATAAAATTTTGCTTCTGTGCCTTTTTCACAACATTATCAATATTCTCCTAATAAATAAGGCGTTGCCATATGAAACCACGTAATATTATTTTCCTCATCATAATTAAAAACAATATTTACATTAACTGCGTTATTATTTACTATCTCATAATCTCTTATATAATCTGTGTATGCATAAATAGTATAAATCTCAGAATTTTTTTCATCTGAAATAATCTTCGCATCAATTTCGTCCAAATACCACTTAGATAATTTATTTTTCTCTTTTAAAGATAAATCGCCGTTAAACCTAGCCTCAAATTCCAAACCAACATTACATTCAAATGGTGATTTTTTCAAAACTTTCTCTATTTCCTGTTTTAAGACCACAATTTCTTCTATATATTCATACAAATACAAATCCATTGAAAAATACTGCCTTGTCTGTACAACATTATCCTCTACTTCAACTTCATAGGTTATTATCTTCATATCGACAGAAGCACTGTCAGACTGTTTTTCCAATTTAACTATTCTATTATTGTCTTCATTTTCAGTTATAATTTCATAATTTTTTGTAATACCAATCTGCTTAGCCATCTCCTCTAAAAGACTTACCTGCTCATTACCGGTAAGATAATCATACTGAAGTGTACCTTGGGCACTAAAACAGCTCTGTATCCGATCACAATCAATCCTTCCAAAAACCTCAACTACAGCTCCCTCATCCTCTTTGTTAAAATGTACAATCAATGTAACTCCTGCAAATGTCCACAATAATATTACAAATAACATAAAGGCTCTCTTTCGCTTCATACTTCCCACTCCTTACAGATATGTGATTATTTATGGAAAGTATTGCCAAAAAAAGCCTTTATATACATTTTACTTAATATATTGTTTTAATAAATCTACCTTATCCAATTTCTCCCATGGCAGATCTAAATCATTTCTTCCAAAATGTCCATATGCCGCCGTCTGCTCATATATCGGACGGCGAAGACCTAACATATTGATTATTCCGGCTGGTCTTAAATCAAAATTAGTGCGAATAATATCTACCAGTTCAATCTCTGATAATTTTCCAGTACCAAACATATCAACACGTACTGATGTAGGTCTCGCAACTCCTATAGCATAAGATAGCTGTATCTCACATCTGTCTGCCAAACCTGCTGCCACAATGTTTTTGGCAATATATCTTGCAGCATATGCAGCAGAACGATCAACTTTAGTACAATCTTTTCCTGAAAATGCACCGCCGCCATGACGAGCATATCCGCCGTAAGTATCTACAATAATCTTACGTCCTGTAAGCCCACTGTCACCTGCCGGACCGCCAATTACAAAACGCCCGGTAGGATTTATAAATAATTTAGTCTTTTCACTTACCAAGTCACTAGGCAAAACAGGATCAAATACATACTTCTTAATATCGTTATGTATCTGCTCTTGTGAAACATCGTCATCATGCTGTGTTGATAACACAACAGCTTCCAAATGTACGGGCTTATCATTAGCATCGTACTCAACAGTAACCTGTGATTTACCATCTGGTCTTAGATATGGAAGTGTACCATCCTTGCGTACTTTTGTAAGCTGAAGTGCAATTTTATGTGCAAGTGAGATAGGATATGGCATATATTCCTCTGTCTCATTACTTGCATAACCAAACATCATTCCCTGGTCTCCAGCTCCAATTGCCTCTAACTGTTCGTCTGTCATCTGATGTTCCTTAGCTTCCAGAGCCTTATCTACACCCATAGCAATATCAGCTGACTGCCTGTCTAAACGAACTAACACTTCACATGTGTCTGCATCAAAACCATACTCTGATTTATTGTACCCTATTTTTCTTATTGTATCACGTATAATTTTATCATAGTCAATATCTGCTTTAGTTGTAATTTCACCCATAACCATTATCATGTTATTTTTTGTACATGTTTCACATGCCACTCTACTCATAGGGTCCTGTGCCAAAAGTGCATCTAATATAGCATCAGACACTTGATCACAAACTTTATCAGGATGCCCTTCTGTTACTGACTCAGATGTAAATACCCTCTTTTCCATATTATTTTTCCTCCTTGTGTTTTTTACAATATATTCTTAACAAAAAAGGTCCGCACATGCGGACCTGACAACCATTTAAGTCAAATCCTCTCATTGTTCGATTTCTCGCTCTGGCTGGCACCTTCCATAATATCAGGGGTTGCCGTAGCTTCACAGGTCCTTGCACCTCCACTACTCTTAATAAGAGAATATTTTATTTAATTGTATTTATACAATACATTACTTTTCTTTCATAGTCAAGAGATTAATAACAAAAAATTTTAATTATATAGAACATAGCCACTTTACTATTTTATCACAAAAAACAATAATTTTTCTATCAATTAGTATATTTTACTATTAAGTCCCAAATTTCTGGTTTCTCCAAGCCCAATTTCCATTCAGCGACACCAGCTAATTTAAATTCTTTCATAAGTTTAAGCTTTTCTTCTATCGAAGCAGCATCTTCAATCCACATTTTATATGTTGAACCATCCGCATCATACTGCAGATAATTTAATTTTAGATTATCATCCCATGCAGGAGAGGCTCCGCTTTCCTGAATTGTCTTGTCCATCAATGACATTCCAATTGCATCACTGCTCAAATGATAAGGAACATATTCTTCCTGTGTTACATCCTCAAGAGCAATTTCATCTTCTGTCTTAGGAGTCTCTTTCCAAAGTCTTGTATAAAATGGTATTGCATTTATAACCTTCTCTGCTGGAACTTCTTTCAGTGTTGCTTCTATTCCTTCTCTGACAAATGGAAGAGATGCAACAGGACCACTCTGCTTTGAGGAAGCATTATATTCATCATAACCCATTATTATAACATAATCAGCTACAATTCCTTGTTCTTTTCTATCATAGTAATCAGTATATCCTGGTACATAATTATCAATAGAAAGAACAATACCATTAGCACGGCATTTCGTAGACAATTCCCTTATAAATTGTATAAAGTCCTTTCCAGCCTCTGGTGCAATACTCTCAAAATCAATGTTCAATCCATCAAGATTATTTTCTACAGCAGCAGATATTAACTGATTTACCAGCCGCTCTCTTTTTGAAGTGTATGATAAAATATCTTTTGTTGAAACCTCAGCCTTAAAATTATCAACAAGTCCCCACACTTCCATACCACAGCGATGTGCTAAATTTACATAAGATTCACTTGCAATAGACTCAATATTACCCTCATTATCTGACAGACTAAACCATGTAGGAGATATTGTATTTACCCCCTTCATATTTTCAATATTGGAGGACAGCTTACTGTTAGCGCTGGAACTTGTCACTTGATGCCACACCATATTTATCGTATAATTTTTAGAAATATTGGTATATACAGGCTGGTCAAAATTTATTTTTATGTTCCTAACCTTTCCTTCCGTACACTCCTTCTTGCGTACATATCCGGTAAAGCCATCCTCTGTATATACTCTATACCAATTTTCGCCTTCCTCCAGCACATATGCAGAAGTTTTCTCATCAATAGTTTTTAATATATCATTTTTAATATTATGACCAGTTCTAATATTAGCTTCTTTATTTTTTGCAGTGACAGCTTTGTTTTCAATAACTTTGGTATATATATGAATTCTGTTAGGCTCACTGTAAATATCATATTCCATTCCAGTATATAATTTAATAAACTCTAACGCTACATAACAATTTTCACTTCCATCGGTTTTTACAATCTGATAGGAAACACTCTGTTTATTCTTTCCTACAGAATATTCACTGCTTCCAACCGCAGTCTGAATAATATCTGTCGGCGTAGTATATATAAGAAGATTTTCATTCGAGTCCCAATAAAATCTTTTGTTCAGATAATTAGCCACAACATCAACCGGCAGATATACGTTTCCATCAACAATAACTCCTCTTTCCTCAATTTGCTTCTCATCAATAATCACAACTGTCTCATCGGACTTTGGCGCGCCCAAAATTCCGGAAGTTTCCGCATCAGAAAATCCAAAATAACTGTTTATATCTGCTTTAGTATCTGAAGGCGTCCTTTTCTCAATCTCTCTTGTTAAAACACAAATTATCAAAATAATAATTACGAATATAACTGCGACAACCGCAGGCATCCATTTTCTCTTAGTTTCCTGTCTCTCCATGTCTTATCCTCCAACAAATATTGTGTCTTATACAGCAAAAAAAATGCGTTTCTTATTGAAGGGCAATCCCTGAAATATTTGCAGAGATTGCCAGTGCAACAATAGTATAACACATTTTCGTGTTTCCGCCACATTTATTTTAGACAAAATTTAACATGAAAATTCATCTGCAGCATCTTTAATAGCTAAAAATCCATCGGGGAAAGCCATACCATTCCTTTCTTTAATTTATTGTCAGTCTGCAAATCTATCGACCTGTTAAACCGGATAATGTGATAATACCTAATAAAACCTCTTTGTTCTATTATGCTACATACATAATCTTTCAAAGAAGGCAAATGTCTCTTTATGCAGCACAAAAGGGGTTGGCTCAAACGGTACAACATCTATATGTATATGGTGCTTTTTCTCAAAATTTTTTTTAAGTTTGTGCAAACCGAAAGCAGTAACAAAATGAAAGTCATCTTTCACTTCTAATTGCTTAAGCATATAAACAAATCTTTCAAACTGATAAAGTTTCCATTCACTAAAACTCCCAACAATACATCCAATATTACATCTTAAAAATTCATTTTTATTAGACTCCCATTCACTCCCTAAATCAAAAATTAGATAGTCATAACTTTTTTGAAAAATTTCCGCAAGCTGATTCCCTGACTGCCTTGGATAATAATCAACGCCATTTAATCTAAAATTAACACTAATTTCATCTAAATTTATTTCTTCAACACAATATATTTCTTTTATTTCACTAAAGGCGCCAGCATGGTTTAATTCAATTAAAGCTGTCTTCTTATGCTCTTTCGATGAAAGAAACCCTGCCAGCATAATTGCAAGATGTGTAGTACCAACTCCACTGGAGCTTCCAATTATTCCCACTGTAACAGTCAATTTACTCAGACTTCTTTTGTAGTTCAATCTTTTCTCTCCTCTCCCCAAACTTACATACATTCTTAATTAAATCAGTTATGAATATTCCTTTGATTGGAAACCTCTTTCTTATCACAAATGTAAACCCCATTGTTTTTGATAAATGATTAAAAAAAGCATTCAGCTCTTTGTTTGGTTTAAATGGATTTATACTAAAAGGCATAAAATAAATTCTTTTTTCATTAAATATATAACTGGAATAATTATGTTTTCTATCCACCCCAAATAGAACTATACACGACTTTTCTTTCCAATCCTTATATGCTGATCGTTTTATAATTTGTCCGGTATGCATAATCTCCCATGATTTAATTCCGCCTAAAAAAATACAGAAATCTGCTTTATCTATAATATTAACTATAGCATCTGACAGGCAGCCGCAGTCTTGTACAACTACATCATAGTCAATTCCTTCCATAGCAACTGCACTGCCGTACTTGGGCAGCCCATAAAAATTTTTACCTCTAACTATGCCCTCTGCTTCGCAAAAATTATTATCGTTTTCACAAAGCACTGATAAAATTGCCGAATCTGTTTTTTCTTCATATAAGCATTTTCTATGATTTAAATTCAAATAGCAAACAAGTGACATACAAAAATGCGTAACTCCAACTCTTGGCTGGCTTCCTACTACTGCTATTTTAAAAGAGGATTTTTTCTTATTATAATTGCAGACTAAATTTAATTTTTCGGCAAACTCTATTACTGACTTGAAGCGGTTTTCTTTATATTTCTGAAGACACTTTATAACAGCTTCTTTTACAACTAACGGATAATCTGTAAGAACATCATTAAGTTTATCATATTCCTTTTCTGGAATAAAAACTTTTCCAGTAAGACACCAATAAAGCAGAGCCCCAATACTATACACGTCACTTCTCTCATCTATATAGCCTCCTTCAATCAGTTCAGGAGCCGCAAACCCTTCTGTCCCCATACAGTTTCCTGAAATTTCAGCGCCTTTTAATTCAACTGCTCCGCCAAAATCTAAGAGACAAATCCCTTTTGAACTAAACACAACGTGCTCTGGCTTTAAATCAAGATAAACTATCGGATATGGTTTCTGTTCATGTAAAAAGTAAAAAATATAGGACAACTGTATAAAGAAATCTATAATATCTTTTAATTCCACATTTTTATGTACAAATAATTCCTTAAAAGACAACCCTTCGATATATTCCTCAACAATATAACAGTATATATCATCTTCTTCAATATCATAAAGTACAGGTATAGCAGCATGTCTTAATTGATTTAAATATTTTATCTCTTTTATATAAAATTTGTAATTTTTATTGCTTTTATCTATACACTTTATTATTCGTTGCTGCATAAGAACACAATGTCTTACTAAATAAACCGTCACTCCGCTTCCGTTTCCAAGTACTCCCTGAATACGATATTTGTTCAGTATAATATTATTTGTTATGATTATCTTCTTCCCTCCTAAATTAATATTCAAAAAATATTTTTTTTAATCTGCCAATAAGTTTTCCTCTTATTATATTATAAATCTAATATTTTTGAATACAATTATTTAGAAGGATAAAAAAGCTCATCCTTTTGCCATTTTTTTTATTATGTACATTTTACTTTACATCTGGCATCTTTTTGTATATACTAATAAAAGGAGTAGTACACTCCTAAACGAATTTCAGACGGGAAGTGAATTAAAATGAAAATAGAAAAAGTCAGTAACAACCAGATTCGTTGTACTTTAACTAAGCAGGATTTGGCTGACCGTGAGTTAAAATTAAGCGAACTGGCATATGGTTCTGAAAAAGCAAAACGCCTGTTTCGAGATATGATGCAGCAGGCATCTTATGAAGTTGGATTTGAAGCTGAGGATATCCCGCTTATGATTGAAGCGATTCCTGTATCCGAAGACTGTATTATTCTTACTGTTACAAAAGTAGAAAACCCGGATGAACTTGATACCCGCTTTTCCAAATTTTCTGAAGAAAGCGAAGAAACTGACAGCAGTATCGATTCCTCTATGCTGACAGGTGCAGATGAAATATTGGATCTATACAAACGTATCAAGGAAGAAAAGCGGCGGATTGAAAAACAGAAAGAAGAAGCATTTGTTCCTCTTGACCAGGCAATCCAATCACAAAAAAATCAAACACAGGATAACAATACTAATGTATCAGATGAAAAACAGGACACAATTGCTGCTCCAGAAAAAAGCTTAACATTTAATTTAGTAAAGATTTACCAATTTAACGATTTAGATACAATTGGTCAATTATCAATTGTTTTAAAAAATTTTTATAATGGAAATAATTCCCTATATAAAAATAATTCTACAAGTAAATACTTCCTTATACTAAATAAGGATAACCACACTCCGGAAGACTTTAACAAAACTTGCAATATTCTATCTGAATATGGCGTACAGTCAAAATATGCTGTTGGAACAGAAGCCTATTTTAAAGAACATTACACTGTAATTAAAGAAGATAACGCTATACAGCAATTAGCTGAAATAAATTCATAGTATACTTACTTTGTTAATGCTGACAAATATTAATCACAAAAAATTTAATATTTATTCACAAAAAAACTCTTGTGTATTTTTCTGTTTTGTATTAGAATAGGAACATACTAAATAGAAAATGATATGTTTTCTTTACAAAGGAGGTTACTACGATGGCTCTTGTAATCAGCGATGGTTGTGTATCTTGCGGTGCTTGTGCAGGCGAATGTCCGGTTGGCGCTATCAGCGAAGGTGATGGCAAATATGAAATCAATCCGGATATGTGTGTAGAATGTGGTGCTTGTGCAGCTACATGCCCAACAGGATCTATTTCTTAATCAAATAACATATATGTAAAGGCCTCTTCATCTATGTAATATATAAAATAGATGCAGGGGCTTCTTTTATTAGAAATATTTTTTATCTTATGTTAAAAAGAGCTGTGTCACATTTTCAGTGCTACAGCTCTTTTTCTTTTTATGTAGTTTTCCCCTTTTTTCTTTTAAAAAACGATCTGCGCTCACTGCCCTCCTCTTTTGATGCAGCAACCTCTTTTCTCACTTTCTGTCTTGTCCTTATAGCCTCATCAAGTTTCTTAAATCTCTCGTCATCCCTCTCTTCGTTCATTCTAAGCATATAGTCAACATGTTTTATTACTTTATCTCCAACCTTCTCTTCAAGTGCATAATTATTTTCCTGCAGGGCTTCAGTGATAACTGATTTAATTATATTTTGAAACTGAACTATCTTATCTCCCCGAACTCTCTCCACCTGAGAATTCTGAGCTACTATCTGACCATTATCAGAAGTCTGTGATACAGCTTGTCCATCTTTTTCATGTAACTGCTCCTTGGCTATAACCTCCTGTCCCATAGCGCTTACCCGAAAATTCAATTCTTCTCTCATCTCAAAAAATTGTTCTATTCCGCTTCCTTTATTATCCAGTAGCTGCGGAAGCAGAATTTTGATTGCTCTTAATTGAAATCCCTGCTCTTTTAACTCTTTAATGTTTTTTAGTAATACAATATCATCTGGTGTGTAGTAACGATGTCCCATCTCATTTCGTGCAATTGGAATTTCTAATTCTTCCTCCCAGTAACGGAGCACATGAGCCTCAACATCGACTTTTCTTGCAGTATCTGAAATCATATACCTGACCTCCTGCATGAGACTACCTCCATTTTTTATTAAGCAACAGTGTTACCCCATAATCTTTTTTCTAAGCATAAACTTTCCAATCTGCTTTTGGGTGAACCTGACTTTAACCATATTATAACATAATATATTCATTTTGTAATGCACTTTCGGTCGACAACAAATTTTGACAGCAAATTTTTCACAGTAACAACTTATAAACAATCATAACACAAATTAACTCTTGCAACTGTACTTATTTAGTATTATAATTAAGTGCACAGTTTGTCTGACATACTGTGATGAAAAAAAGGAGGTCTATTATATGACAAAAGTAACAAAAGATATGATTATTGCAGATATTATTGCTATAGATCCCAATCTCGTTGGTGTTTTAATGGCATCTGGTATGCACTGTGTAGGATGTCCTTCTGCTCAAGGAGAATCCCTTGAACAAGCTGCTATCGTGCATGGTATGAACCCAGATGAACTTATTAAATCACTAAATGATTTTTTAGAAAACAAAGAATAGAAAAAACTGCATGATTAAGATTGATTGACTCATTACATGCAGTAACAATAAAACGGCTGCACCTAAAATTAAATAGGTGCGGCCGTTTTTATGTACATAAGAATATATAACAATTACCTGCGCTCCAGATTGGCAAATTTTGTATATTCCGGAATCCATTTTAGTTTAACTGTCCCTGTAGGACCATTTCTTTGTTTTGCCACAATAATCTCTGCAATGCCTCTGTCTTCTGAATCATGATTATAGTATTCATCTCTGTAGATAAACATAACAACATCGGCATCCTGTTCTATAGCTCCTGATTCTCTAAGATCAGACAGCATCGGTCTTTTATCCTCCCTGCTTTCAACGGAACGGCTAAGCTGTGACAATGCAATAACCGGCACATTTAATTCTCTGGCAATAGCCTTTAAATTTCGTGATATATCAGCAACTTCCTGCTGTCGTGACTCTGAAGATTTATTTCCTGTCATCAACTGAAGGTAATCAATAATAATTACACCCAAGTCATGCTCCAATTTATATTTTCTACATTTTGAGCGTAACTCAGCTATTGAAATTGACGGGGTATCATCTATAATAAGATTTGAATGAGCTATTGAATCAGCAGCTTCAATCAGCTTTCCCCAGTCATTCTCAGTCAAATCACCATTTCTTATCTGCTGTGCCTCAACAAGCGATTCCAAAGACAACATACGATTTACCAACTGTACTTTTGACATTTCTAAACTAAATACAGCGGCTGTTATTTTCTTCTTTACTGAAATATATTGCGCTATATTTAACACAAAGGCTGTCTTTCCCATTGATGGTCTTGCAGCTATTAGAATTAAGTCTGAAGGCTGCAGTCCTGACATTCGGTAATCTAAATCTACAAATCCGCTGGGAATACCTGTTATCTTTCCGCTTGCCTTAGCAGCGGCATCTATACGCTCAAGAGATTCCATTACCACATCTTTAATATCAACATAGTTACCGTCATTTCTCTCTTGCAGAAGCTCAAATATTTTTTTCTCAGTATTCTCTAAAATATCTTCAACTTTATCTTTATCAAGATAACATGAATCCGTTATTTTCTCAGTCACTGATATAAGCCTTCTCAAAACAGCCTTATCATGGACTATCTTCGCATAATATCTAACGTTGGCCGATGTAGGTACAGAATTTAAAAGTGCTCCCAACACCTCTACGCTGTACATCTCTTCCGGCATCCCTTTCTCTTTAAGTCGGTTCTGTAATGTGAGAACGTCAACCGGAATATCTGCATTAAACAATTCTAATATTCCATCAAAAATTGCACCGTACTGCGGCTGATAAAAATCATGCGCTGTTAAAAACTCCGAAACAGTCATAATGGCATCACTATCCATTAACATAGCACCTATAACTGACTTTTCAGCTTCTAAATTTTGCGGTGCAACTTTACGGATTAGTTCTTCCTCCATAATAACCTCCTTGAGTTTATCCCTCTGTCACCTTAACAATAATTTTGGCTAACACTTTTGGATGAAGCTTAATTGTGACTTCATGATTTCCAAGCGTCTTAATTGCCTCCGGCAGCTGAATTTTCTTCTTATCCACTTCCATACCCAGCTGTTTCTGCACCTCTTTTGCAATTTCCTTTGAGGAAACGGCTCCAAATAACTTACCGCCTTCTCCTGCTTTTATTTTAAGCACAATCTGCTTATCTTTTAATGTATTTGCAAGTTCCTGCGCATCACTTAATTTCTCCTGGGCAATCTTTTCTTCATGCTTTTTCTGAAGTTTCAGATCATTTAAATTTTTTGCAGTTGCTTCCAAACAAATTTTCTTTGAAATAAGATTCCTTCCATAGCCATCACTTACTTTATGTTTTTCACCTTTTTTTCCCAAAGATTTGACATCTTCCAACAAAATAACTTCCATTTACTTATAACTCTCCTTCCTTAATCATTTCCTTAAGCAAATTCTTAAGCATCTCTCTTGCTTCCTCTAAAGAACTATCCTCTATCTGCGCTGCCGCCATATTCTGATGACCTCCGCCGCCGATTTTTTCCATTATAATTTGAACATTTACCTCATCAAAAGAACGGGCACTTATATATACTTTATTTTGATATTTAGATAAAACAAACGACGCCTTAATTCCTAATATATTCATAAGTTCATTTGCAACCTGAGCCCCAAGCACAGTAACACTTTCTACCTCAGTACTTCTGCATATTGCAATTGCATATTTTCCTTCAACAACTTCCGCATTTTGTATTGTGTTAGCTTTTGCTTTATAAGTTACCATATCCTCACGATACATCTTGCGTACCCTGGCGACATCAGCACCGCTCCTTCTCAGGAAAGCAGCTGCCTCAAACGTTCTTACCCCAGCTTTACTCATAAAATTATTAGTGTCAATCATAATACCAGCATATAAGCAGTCTGCCTCAAGATTTCTAATTTTAACACCTTCATTAAAATATTGAAGAATCTCTGCAACCATCTCACAGGTAGACGACGCATAAGGTTCCACATATGAAAGCACTGCATTTTTTATAACCTCTTCACCCTGTCTATGATGATCTAACACAACTATTGTCTTAACTATTTTCAATAAATCAGGACATTCAGTAATACTTGGCTTATTAACATCCACAACAACTAACACGCTGCTATTATCAACAAGCTCTATTGCCTCATCACTGTTGACAAACATATCTTCATTATAATCTTTATTGCCATAAAAACACTCTATCATAGGTCTGACTGAAGATGTAATTTCATTTATTACAATATGTGCTTCTTTATTAAGTACAGTTGCCGCTTTAAATATTCCGACAGCCGCGCCAAAAGAATCGACATCGCTTATAGAATGACCCATTATGAAAACTTTATCTTTAGTTTCCATAATTTCCCTTAATGCCTGAGCCTTTACACGCGCCTTTACTCTTGTACTCTTCTCAACCTGCTTACTCTTACCGCCATAGTAATAATTTTTCTCTAATGTTTTAACTACAGCCTGATCACCGCCTCTGGCAAGCGCCAAATCCCTTGAATTACGCGCATACAAATAACTCTGCAAATATCCGTTCTTAGATACGCCTATTCCAATACTTAATGTCAGCGGCATTTCATTACCTATATTTACTTTCTTAACCTCATCTAAGATAGAAAACTTGTCTTCCATCATATGATTGAGTTCTTTCTGTTTCACTACAACAAAATATTTATCTTTTTCAATCTTTTTTACAATACCATCTAAATCACTGAAATATTTATTAATTTTACGGTCTACTAAGGCTGTAAGCAACGAGCGTCTGACAGCCTCAACACTCTCAAGTGCCTCGTCGTAATTATCTAAATCCATTAAACCTACAACCAGTCTCTGATTTTTATTGTATTCTTCCAAACTGTTAAGCTTAGTTACATCAAACAAATATACCGCTATCAAAGTTCCTGTAATCTCATTTGAATCAAATATCGGAGTCTCACCTAACGTATCTACTACGATATGATTCAATTTTACTTTATAATCTTTATCACCAATCTGTATCTCAACATTTTCTTCCCTGCCGTCCTCTGGAAGATGTGATTTTGTAATTTTGCTGGAAATACTGAAAATAGTTTTTCCATGAAGTTTATCTTTTCCTATTGTCTCAGTAAACTGTTTGTTCCACCATATAAATTGTCCGTTATTATCAACAAGCGCATATGGAATAGAAAACTCATACAGCAGCTTCCCCTGAACCTGACCATAATTAGTTGCAAAACTTATTAAATCATTCACAAGCTTTGGCCTATCCATAAACATAACTGTCACTGTTATAATCCAATAAATAATAGAAAACACAAGTCCTAAAAATCCTGCGCGCAAATTAATAACAAAAAGTACAACTGTCATCAAGGTAAGCAATATACCCATAAAGATTACTACTTGTGTATATCTCAGCAGTTTTCCTCTTAATTTTATCTTCTTATTCATACATAATCTCCTATCAGATTACAATATAATTTTATAAGACATACTCTAAAGTTCAGTATAACATTTTTTACAAAAAGACGCAAGCTTTACAATTTATAAAGCCTGCGTCTATATTATGTTAACTAATTACCTTATTTAAGAAAATACTTACTGAATTTTTAAATGTGACGACACAGGCACTGAGGGTTCATCTACATCTTCATTTGGCCAGCATACATCACCCTGTTCACCAACAGTAGAACCCACCGTGGTTATACTTCCATCTTCATTCTCAAATTGATATTTTACAACTTTACCGCCCTCAGAAATCGCACAATTATCGAGCAAAATTTTTCCATAAGTTTCATCATAATTAATATCATAAATAATAATTGCATTACTTTTTGCTAATCCTTCTCCCTCAGGCGTAATTAATTCAAGAGATGAGTTATCCACTTTAAGATTACCGCCATTTACAAGCAAAGCAATGCCTGAGTAATATGTAGAACTGCCGCATTTAGCTCCCACTGTTGCTTTATCCTCTATAGTTAAATCCCCAAAAACATAAATACCACTTCCTACAGATGCTTGATCGCCTTCGCCTCTTGATTTATAATCACCACCTGTAACAGAAAGACTTCCATTGCCTCTAATTACTAAATTTGCAGTGCATGTAAGCCCGTCCTGACCGCCCGCTGCACTTATTGTATTTACACTTCCCTCCTCAAGTTCAATAGTTAATGACTTAAAATCCTCACAGATAATCTGTCCGGTTTTACTTCCATTTAGATGAAGTACGCTCTCACCATTCTCTTCTGTAAATGAAATTCCCTTTGTAACATCTGTTGAACCCTCATCTCCAAGTTTTAATGTCTCACTTATAAAACCTTCTGAGTCATAAATATCAACAGTCTCTGCCTGTTCTTCATTCTCACCAATTAATTCGTTCTTCAAACCATTATACATGGAAAATTCCAATGCAGCTGTACTCCTATTACATTTAATTACAGGTTCACAATCCTCTTTAACAAAACCTCCTTCTATCAGCTTTACAGAATTTGGAATTTCCACACTTGCAATATCCATATCGCCAAAAAGTCCGCTTGCAAGTTGCACTACAGACTTTCCTCCAAGCTCGTCAGGAATAACAATATCCTTTCCCCCTCCATTATATTTTATAAGGCAGATACCTCCTTCAACATCTTTGTAACTAAATCCGTCTTCAGAAGCTTCCTGCTTAACTTTCTCCTTAGATGATTGTACCTTTTTCTTTACTTCTTCATCTGATGTACCGCACCCATATACTGAAAAAGATAATATTACAGCCAGTACTGCCATTAAACATTTTTTTCTCATAAAATTTCCTCTTTTCATAACATTATTAACATGTTCCATAGTTAATTGCCCTCCTTTCATATTATTTTTACACCTTAAAATACTCCAATATTACAGTGTACAAAGATGTAATATTTTTATAATAACAATATTAAATATTTTTGTAAACCCAAAAAAAATATCTTAAGTTTAATTTTTAAAAACTAATTTTTCAAACTATATTTATATAAACATTTATTATACCATATTTATAGAAACATTTATTATACCATATTAAGTTTAATTATTATAAACATACATTTTAACTTTACCTCCAGTATCGCTAATTACTTAATGTAATAAATTTTTCTCATTGAAAAACTAACAAAAATAAAGTATACTATATTAAGGTATTTATTAAAAACCACCATAAAAATATTTACAATAGAATTGAGGTTTTGCTTATGCTGCATTTTACAGATGACTGCCTTATTGGTATAGACACCCTTGACGACGAACACCGTTACTTATTTAAATTGATGGAAAAAATAGTTGAATTACTTCACAATGAATATTTAACAGACCGATATGATATGATTAAAAATGTCTTAATCGAATTAGATGATTATGCTGAACTTCACTTTACACATGAAGAAGATTATATGCGCAAAATACGAGATCCTGAATTAATACGTCAGCGTGCACAGCACGCATTTTTTAAAGAGCGTGTACATATTATGCAGATTAAGAATATTGATAATGACGAAGAACAACAAATAATTCTTGAAGACATTGTTAATTTTCTTGCAAAATGGCTCTACCAACACATTATTGGAAGCGATATTATGATTGGTAAGCTTCCTCCACTAGAGGAATGGATGATCAAAGATGACCCATGTAAATTTACAGACGAATTTTTAGTTGGTGTAGACTTAATTGATGCTGAGCATAAACAGCTGTTTAAAATAATTGACAAAGCATATCACTTGGTAATAAACCAAGTAAGTGCAGAGAGAGACAGCGATAAAATAATGGAAGTTCTAACTAGGTTAAAAGACTATACTGAAGAACATTTTCGAGATGAAGAAGAATATATGGAACAAATTAATTACAGCGGCCTAGAAGCACAAAAGCGTTCTCACGCTACCTTTATCAATCGTCTTGAAGAAATCACTCTGGATAAAATTGAAAATAATGCCCAAAAATATATGGAATCGCTTATTGAATTCCTACTTTGCTGGCTTATAAACCATATTCTACAGTCAGATAAAAAGATACCTAATTAATGCAAATACAATAAACGCAGATTATATTTATAATATTGCCTCATAACGTAAAAACAACTCTTATTGTTTATATGTTATGAGGCAAATTTATTAAGCATTTCATTATTCATTACTCATTATAATTAATTATTTGTTTACAGCTGTCTCATGGAGTTCTCTCATTCCCTCAACTTCATCACATACTGTTTTTAAGTTACAGCTTCTGCAGTCCATCACGAGATTATTATAAATTTTATCTAATGACTTTGTAATATCTTCCATTCTATCTGTCTTTTCAATTAATTTACTATAAGGAAAGTTCCTTTCCGTTATAAATATTATCTTCACTGCTTTTACTTCACTATGTTTGTGATAGGCATCTATAAATAACTTTCCGACCTTCTGAAAATTCAATCCAGCTTTAATAGCATCTCTGCTTATTCTTACAGGCTCTCTTCCTGCCGCTGTGGAAATTCTCATCATAAATCCTTTAGGATAGACATGGTATCTAGTATAATCAATTCTTTGCATTGCATTATATGCTTTCTGATTATCCAGCCAAGCGCTGTCATCAACATTTAATATAGTTATTCTTGCGTATGGACAATCTTCCTTTATTTCGTTCAAATTATCTCCGCAAAGATATATACTATCCTCAAAATCAATATTTGACGTAAAGGCAATACCGCTTACTGCCGGAAGCCCTGCTCCTCCAAGCTCATAATACATATCTTTCTGAAATATAATTTTCTGTTCTTTTTCCAACTCCCAAGGAATATCTTTATCATCATTAAGCCTGACAAAACAATCCGAATTTTCCAACATCATTAAACATTCATTTATAATTTTATCATACAGCTTCATAACTTACTATTCCTCTTTTTCTTCCAATCATAAAACTTAATCATAAGCGGAGTAACCTTTGCTGCAAACTTCATATCAAGATTAAAAAAATATATCAATAAGCTGAACAAAAACAGCCCAACAAAGACAGCAAAAATTATTAATAAAACATTTATTATAATCAATCTTCACTCATCCTTTCATCCTTGCAAATTCAGCAGCTCCAAGCGCTCCGATTATCTGCGGATCTATATCTAAATCTATCACTTTGAGCTTTAAAACTTTTTCTATTGCTTCCTTTAGCCCATCATTTTTAGCACAGCCACCTGTTAATGTTACTCTGTCGACTGCCCCTGCTTTTTTAGCCATAACAAAACACCTTTTTGCAACCGACATCTCAATACCCGCTGCAATTTCCTCCATCGGCTTCCCCTCTCCTACAAGAGATATCACTTCGCTCTCTGCAAAAACAGTACATTGTGCTGTTATAGGAATTATATTTTTAGCCTTTAACGATAACTTTGAAAATTCTTCAAGAGACATCTCAAATGCATTTGCCATTGTCTCAAAAAATCTTCCTGTACCTGCCGCACATTTATCATTCATCGCAAAATTCAGCACTGTTCCATCTGAATCTATTGCAATACCTTTAACGTCTTGACCACCAATGTCAATAACCGCATTAATATCTGGGTTTACCACATGAACTCCCATTGCATGACAGCTTATCTCGGAAATATTTTCATCCGCAAACGGAACTTTATTTCTTCCATAACCAGTCCCTATTAAATATGTTAAATCTTCTGCTTTTTGTAAATCATTCACTTTCAATACAGCTTCACTTAATGCATCCTGAGCGCTTAAAACAGGATTAATTCTGCTTCTATTAGTAACTGCAGCAGCAATTTTTCCATTCTCATCAATTATCACACATTTAGTATATGTACTTCCGGCATCGCATCCGCCAAAATATTTCATATTCAACCTCCATTCATTATGTAAACGACATTATTATTAGAATCACTTTTAAGTTACCACGCATTTTCATCATTAAAATCTTCTAAACTCTCATCTAATGGCTCTTCTCTAAGAACCGTTCGCATATAACGATTTACTTCGGTACGCATTTCTTTCCTTCCTGCACCTCTTGCATCCATTAAACTATGAGTTACCCATACAAGGTGAATGCCATGTTTGCGTGCCTCCTCCTCAAATATACCATGATAACCGGACATTGCCTTACAGCCCATATGAGTGTACATAATAACCATATCTGCATTAAAAAATTCACAATATCTCCACAGATCAGCAACACCAACTTCATATCCGCCGTTAGATCGGCTTCGCATAATCATTTTCTCATACAAAAATGCTAAGTCATAAATCGCCTTATCTTTATCTTCTGTATTGACCATCCGTGTTGAACACAATGTAAGCATATCAATAAGTGGCACAATTCCCCAGCAGTTAGTAAGCCAACCTGCAAACGCAGTATAATATGCCGCCTGAACTCCCCATGTAATAGCACGATGTCTTAATTCTTTGGCACAAGGCTCCTGTCTCTCATAACCTTTCATCACAAGTTTACTAAGTTTTATATCCCTTTTTAAAAACTCATCTTCCCTGCCCCCTGCCGCCATATAAACAGCATAACGGTATAATGACAAACTATTATCTGTAAACTGAGGAAAAGGAGAACGGGATACTTCATACCATTCAAGCAAATGTTCTGTTTCTTTATTGAAGCGCTTCATACTTTCAAAAAAGGCATCCCAGTCAAATTTCTCACCAGTATGTTTCTCAATAAAGGCAATTGCATTTAAAATTTCCTCTGCTGCATACTGATGTACGCTCTCCTCATTATGCCTTATCGGTACTGCCAGCTGGAATGTCGGCAAATCCATAAATGCTGCTTCAACACCATTTCCCATTAAGCTTCCATCACAAGTCGTATTACACTGTATAGCACACTTCCCTATTTTAGGATAATCTCCTTCAATAGCCACCCCCAGTTCTGCTGCCGGCATCGGGCACACATCGTTTGGAATTCCAAATTCCTGCACTGCGTCTATATAATACAGCAGACTGTCCTGTGACATCATAGCGCTTGTATATACTGCTGGAACTTCAACAGAAGCCCATTTTAGGTTTGGAAAACCATTCATTATTTCACTCATCATATTTTCATCAAACAGTACAATCTTATCATTTAATTTCTTATCATTGCCAAGAGCCGGATCCGCTTTAAACATAACTGCAAGGCTTTTACACATATCTGTTACAACCAATTCCAGTGAAATACGAGTAATCCTAAGCTGATTTCCCCTTAATCCCTCTGTATGTCTGTCAAAAAAATCAGGAACCGCCAAGTAATTTACCATCCAGCGATATCTGAAAAAGCCTTTTAAATTCCAAGGTTTAATCATAAACAGAATAAGCGTCTTCCAAATACCAAGCCAATGTACATAGTCGTACCATGTATCTTTAATTCCACGCCACTCCCGCCGTTTTTTAGCCTTCTTGCCACAGTAAAATCTGCCTAATTTTTCACTACCAATAGCCTTTCCCATCTGGTCTACCTCTTTCTTAATGATTACGAATTTTCTTTATCTCAATACTCTCAACAAACGCCTGTACTCTTGTTCGCAGCTGTCCGGAATTGCCAACCACATAAGGACGGTCAACTGACAGTACAGGATAACCAAATTTTTCACGCATTATTTTCCCTGCAAATGCTCTCTCATAACCCCAATAATCACAAAATTTAATTTGTTCATAAATTATTCCGTCCGCTCTAAATTTTTTTGCCAATTTATCGACATAATCATGTCTCTGATAAATTTTTTCCGTATTCATATACCTCGGACACTGCTCTGTAATCATATAATGCCTGCAAATCTGAGTAAGCACATCCTCACTTTCATTGATAGCTATTTGTTCTCTTCCGGGAAATGAACCGAAACAATATCTATCTGCTACAACTAATGCTCCTGCTTCCTCTGTTAGCTTAATTAAATCTGGATCATCAATCTCTGAGCCGACCATCACAACTCTTGCCCGATAAGGATTTTTCAAATCAGGTTCCCTGTTTTTAACTTCTTCCAAGGTTTCCTCCAAAATAGAAATTAGCTCTTCTTTAGGACAGCAATATGTTGCCAGACAGAGAACAGCAAACTCATATCCGGTTATTTTCACATTTTCTTCCGCACGAAACTCTCCAATTTTCATTAATAAAGCACTAACTTGATTATGATTTTCCACAGCAGTCCTAAGTGCGTGGTCTGATACATCAATATTGTAAACATGTTCAAGCGGTTCCAACACGTATTTCTTCATCTGTCTTACATAATGTCTTAATGCTGTATCATCTGATTTCATAGGCACATCTGAATATGTAATAAAAAATTTCTCGTTACTGCACAAATTTAAGTGTTCAATATTTTCAACACATCTGTTCATCTGAGCGCAGGCATCAGGAGCAATAATACAGTCAAGATATCCATATCCTCCCTCAATCGCTCTCTCAAGAAATGCACGGCTAAGTTCACACATTATACTTGTCATATAATATGTTCCCATCTCAATTGAGCCGGTTCTTGGAGCACGAAGCCTGACAGAAAAACATCCGGGCAGATTAAGAAGCGGTTCAGGTATAAGCGAACACACGCTTCCTACGGCAATTTTTCCTTTTTGCCGTGCTTTTTTTACTAAATCATTACAGGAATCTTGTAACAAATTTTCTAAATAATATATATGCTTCAAATCTTTCATAGATTTTCTCCTCTATTATCTATAACTCCCATATTAATCAGAGCTTCTTTTACGCCCTTTACAATTACTGTATTTTCTGGTAAATTAAACACATTTTTTCCAGTTATATCAAACTCAGACAACTCAGCGTCCTGTCCAATAAATGACAATACATTCATATCACCTAAATCTATAATCTCTTTAATGCTATTATCAGGAATACGATTAACGATAACACCTGCCTTTTCATACATAACAAGCTCATCTGCGACTGATTTTATCGTCCTAACCACTTGTGTTCCTTTTCGACTTGCATCTGTTATCATTAAAAGATGTGTTACTTTCTCCATAACTCTGCGATTAATCTGTTCAATTCCCGCTTCCCCATCAATAACAACATAATCAAAATTGTCAGAAACAAGTGAAATAACATCTTTTAAATATGAGTTGATTTTACAATAGCACCCCGCGCTCTCCGGTCTACCAACAGCAATAAATGAATATTTATCAGTCTCAACCATCGCATCAAAAATATGATACTTTGCCTCGCCTAAAAGCTCCATCGCAGATTTTGTATCACCATCTTCAACTGTACTGACAACCTTTTTTCTTATATCATCAATTGTCATACGCACGTCTATTCCAAGCGCTGTTGATAAACCAACTGCTGGGTCTGCATCTATTGCAAGTATCTTTTTATCAGTATATTTTAAAGTAAGAACTTTTACTATCACAGCTGCCAATGACGTTTTACCAACTCCGCCTTTTCCCGCTACTGCTAATATTTTGGTATTACTCATAATCTCACTCCTATTAAATATGCAATAATAAACTTAATTATATATTATTTTATTATAAACAACAACCAGTTTATTTTTAACTTAACTATTTAAATTAATTACATATAACAAACAGCAGTATCTTTCTATAGAAAAACACTGCTGCCGTTGCTAATTACATTATAGCTAACTTAATTTAAATTTCATTACTGTCTCTTCAAGATGTGTCGCCCTTTCTGACAAATCTAACATAATTTCTTGTATTTTTATAAGATTTTCAGATTCATTATGTACACCGTCGCCAATCTCAGTCGCAGCAGTAGTATTGGCATCCGTCGTATCTTTAACAACATTTATCATATTGTAAACATCGCCCACATATGCCGATAAATCTGTTATATCTTTCAATATTTCTTTTACATTTCCATTAACAAGCAAAATACCCTTTTGAATATTTTTGAAATTTTTCATTGTATCAGAAGCAATTTTATTTCCTGCCTCAAGCTGTTCCAAACCAACAGACATCTTCTCTGTCATAGCTTTAGAATTGGACTGCACCTCCGTAATTATATCTCCAATTTTCTGAGCGGATGTAGCTGAGTTCTCTGCAAGATTTCCAATCTCACTGGCAACAACAGCAAATCCCCTTCCACTGTCTCCTGCCTTTGCTGCTTCTATGGATGCATTAAGTGACAACAAATTTGTCTGATCTGCTATATTGGTAATTGTCTGAATTATATCATTCATCTCTTCCGCACTAGAGCCTAACTGTTCAACTACATCCGAAACCTGGCTCATAATAGAATTTACTTCCTGAAGCTGGTTTGAATACCGCTCCATATTTTCGTTTCCTTTTTGAGAATCTATCATTGATTGTTCTGTATTTTCCATAATCCTGTCAGCATTTCCTGTAATTCTATCTGTAACGGTATCAATAGTATGCACTTTCTCCTGTGCAACCCTTGTCTCCTCATTCTGAGTTGACATCCTATCCATAACCTGATACATTGTTGCCGACAATTGTTGGCTTCTAGCTGAATTCTCCTCAATCTTACCTGTAACAAACTCTACCGATTGCTCAATCTCACAGCTAACCTCTGATACCTTCTCTAATATACTCGTTAGATTATATTTCATTTTATTAAAAACAACTGCTAAATCCCCAATTTCATCCTTCATATTAGTGTCAATTGGTTCTCCAGATAAATCGCCCTCTGCTATTACTGAAATCTTTTTTCCTAAAAGTTTTAACGGAACAGTTATACTGCTTGTAATTACTAGAGACAACATCAATGACAATACTATTACGATAATTACTACAACTACTATAATGAAAAGATTTGCCCTGAAGTTTGTAATTATTTTTTCGTTTAAAACTGCACTGCGCTCCAACTCAAGGCTTAACAGCTCGTTACAATTTTTTGATAAATACTCGGCAGTATTTACCATAGAATAGAATTTCATATCTCCTGCAAGTGAAAATGTACTATCACAAAGTGCAATTCCTTCTTTATAGCAATCTATGTAATTATTAAGCAGATTTTCTACTATATCAAGCTGTTCAAGACTATCATTATTATCCTTATCCATCACAATATTCTTGCGTATATCTGCAATTTTATTCTGCATTGTCACAATAATCTCAGTTTCACCAGACTGTTCAATATCTTTGCTGACTACACAATACCCTAAAATTCTTCCTCCCTGTTCCTCTGTCTCGCTCATAATATAACGTATACTTTCCAGGTTATCTAACACATTATTATATGTACTAATATATTTACTTGACGAAACAATCGAAACTACCATAGGAATAGCAATAGCCGCTATAACTATCAAAGCCATCAACTGTACTCTTGTACCAATCTTTACTCTGGAGATTATTTGGTGTATTTTAGAAACTTTTCTTTCTGCCTGAGCTGCATTATTGTTTGCCATACAACTTACCTCCCTTATTCACTAACCAAATCTTTATGATTTTCAATATATTGATTTACAGCAGCATCATCACTCTTCACAATTGTATCAAGCGGAATTAGAACTTTACTTTCTACTTTCTCGCCTTTTGCAGCCTTAACCGCATTTACAACCGCCTTATACCCCATATTGTATGGCAACTGTGTAGTTACTGCCTGCAGTTTAACTTCATTTCCAAGCATATCATTGGCAAGCTCCATACTCATATCTGTTCCCATAATAATTATATCATTTTTGCCTGATTTTTTGACAGCGTCAACTGCGCCAAGAAGCGAACTTTGATTCCATGCCCATAGCATAGCTACGTCGTCGTGCTCTTTCAAAAGTCTTTTGGCTACAACTTCCGCATCTTCTCTCATCTCTATATCTTCCTCTGCTACAATATTAACAATCCCTTCATCTACTAAATCTTTAATTGCATCTTTAAATCCGTTGCAGCGCTGAATGCCAATTTCATAAGACGTATTCGTCAACAAGATCATATCTACACTGCTTAAATTATTTGTCTTAATATATTCTGACACATAATCCCCTGTATCTCCTCCAAGAGCATTTCCATCAACACCCACTGTCGCCGTCACTTCCATATTAACGGTAGTATTCCATGTTATAATAGGAATACCTGCATCCTTCACTTTCTGAAGTGATTGTACAGAAATATTGTAATCTATTGGTGAAATAATTAGAACATCAATACCTTCAGATAACAACTGCTCAATATTGGCTGCTTCCTTGTCTGTATCACTTTCTGAATCAAGCATCTTAAGAGTAACACCCATATCTTTACCTGCATTTTTAATTCCGTTCATAACTTCAGAGAACCATTCTCCATTCATTCCCATATTTACTGAACCAACAACTATTCCTTCATTTCCAGAAGCATCTGCGCTCTTTTTTTTCTCAATACTTGAATTAAATTCTTTTACTTGCTTTTCTAAACTTTCATTTTTCGAATTTTCATTATTTCCGCAGCCGACCAATATCAAAACTGAACATACTGCCATCAAAACAGAAATAATTTTGACGAAATTAGAAATATTACTAAGTTTACTCTTAATGCCAATCTTCATTCTATTATCCTCCTTCAAATTACTTTAACGACCTATTTCGACTATTATAACATAATTACAAATCATTTTATAGTTTTTTTTATATAATTTATATAAAAAAATGGAGTTCTCTAAATGAGTTCTCCATTTGTTTCATAATCTAAACACTTATCTTCATCTTTTAAAACATCTTCATCATCATATAAATGCTCGTCTTCACTCTCCAAACTTTCCTCTTCCTGACGACGTCTTTCTTCTTCTCTTAATCGTTCCTCCTCACGACGTCTTTCTTCCTCTTTTAATCTTTGTTCCTCCATTTTTTGTTCTATCATATGATTAAATAAATTGATATCATTGGCGTCAAAAAGTTTTACAGCATCAATAAAAAATTTAATATTATTATCTATTTTACCAACACCATCTATATATTTATCCCGCTCTTCCCGATAACCTACAGGCGGCAATGCAATGAGTCTGTTAGGCTCAATAAATGCTACCCCCAACACCTTGTCCACTATAAGCCCGATTAATATTGATTTTACCTCAACAACAATTATATATGTTCTATCAGTATATTCAATATAATCCTGTTCAAACCTTAACCTGACATCAACAACTGGTACTATCGTTCCCCTAATAGATGTAAGACCTCTTATGTATGAATTTCTGTCTGATAATTTTTCAATTTGTGTAAACCCTGTTACAGTTTTAACACTATTAACTTTAACAGCAAACAGAACATTTATAATACTAAATGTCATATACATATTATCTTGAGTCTCTTCACTAAATTGCAGATTATCTAAAGTTCTTCCACTCATTATTCTGCTACTCTCCTTTCGGCAGCCGACTTACCAGTCCTCCAGCATCTAGTATCATAGCAACATTTCCATCTCCAAGCTGTGTACACCCTGAAAGACCAACTTCATCTTCAACATAAGAAGGTACTGACTTAACAATTATTTCCTGTTCTCCAATAAGACGGTCAGCAAATAAACATACACCTTTTCCTTTATGTTCAACTAAAACCATAATACCATTATCAATTTCATCTTCGCCGTCAGACAATTTAAAATATTCTCTTAATCTGATTATCGGTATATAATTACCTCTAAGATTTACATTCTCAATGCCGCCAGGTTCTTTTAATATCATATCGGAATTAACATTGATAAACGCTTTAACAACATTTGTATCTATAACATACATTGAATCACCAACAGACATAACTACACCATTTATAGTTGCCAGAGTGAGAGGGATTTTTATGGTCATATTTGAACCTTCACCTTCTACACTGTCAATTTGTAATTTGCCTCCAATTGCCTGAATATTATTTACAACAACATCCATACCTACGCCCCGACCGGAAAATTCAGTAATCTGTTCTTTTGTTGTAAAACCTGCGTGAGTTATAAGTTTATATACCTCTTTATCTGACATCATACTTGGATCTTTATCTTCCAAAATCCCATTTTTTTCTGCTCTTTCTAAAATCTTTTTGCGACTTAAACCGCCGCCGTCATCTGACACTGTAATCCACACTTTGCCAGCCTCATTTTTAGCACTGAGAGTAATTTTTCCTCTTCTTAATTTTCCAGCAGCTTCTCTGTCTGACGGCATTTCAATACCATGATCAACTGAATTTCTAATCAAGTGCATTAGAGGATCCGAAATATGTTCAATAATATTTCTGTCTACCTCGGTGTCTTCACCTAATACTTCCAAATCTATTTCTTTTCCCAATTTTTTAGATACGTCAAAAACAACCCTGCTCATTTTCTGGAATGTATTTTTTAATGATATCATTCTCATAGACATAACTACATTCTGAAGTCGGGTTGAAATTTTGGTTAATTCTCCAGCCGCTTTCTTGAAATTAGGCATTTCAACACCTAAATCCAGTATATCCTGATTCTGCAAAGCTACGGATTGAGCAATAATCATCTCTCCCAATAAATCCATTAACATATCCATTTTTTCTACACTTACAGAAATAAGGTTTTGTTTATGAGGAGCTGATTTTTCCCTGCCCATCTGCATAGATTTACCTGATGTCTTATTTTGTATCACATAATCTCCAGGTGCAGGAGCTTTTTTATCTATCTCTTCATGTTCAATTACATTTGATTCAGTAACTTCGACTGCTGTATCAGCAGATTCTTCACCAGCATCCAGACCGGCCATAAATTGTTCTACAGAAATCTCTTGAATTTCTATATTTTCAACACACAAACTCGTATCAATTATTTCTAATAATTTTTCTTTATCAACTTTAGTATGAATAAGCAGTTTAAATCCATTTTCTAAAATATAATCTGAACATTCATCATTATATATTATATCATCAGGCTTATATAACAAATCATCTGCAACTTCTTTTACAGAACAAGCATCCGTATAAGCGCGAAGATTACACATCTCTGTATCATGCTCATAATATATTATTACACTGTAAAATTTGCTTTGACTGACTGATTTAGGAGCTATATAAAATTGCATTGGCTCCTCATGAATATTTTCAGGCGGTGCATCTTTTCCATCTTCAGAATCAATATTTTTTACTTTGTTAATAAAGTTATCAATTTCTTCAATTATACATTCTGGATCTCCGTCTGACAGATCTCCATTCTGTATTTTATCTAACTCTTCTGTTATAAAATCCATTACATTAAAAATATGATCTACAAGCTCTTCCTGAGGCATGTTATCAGGCTGCGACTCGCGAATATAGTAAATCACATCTTCCAGTTTATGTGATATTCTAGTTATGTTATCATACATCATAATACCTGATGATGCTTTTAGAGTATGCATTATACGAAATATATCATTTATAGATGCCTCATCAAAATAGTTTTCATCTTTATTAGCCAATACAACACTCTGTAAATCTTCAAGAAGCTGCAAACTCTCATATAAAAATATATCCAGCATATCTTCTGTATCGTTTCTGTCCGCCATTTATCTTTGCCTCCCTTACAAGCATATTGCTAAAAACCTTATAAAGTCTTTAACTGAGCACTTATCTTACTAAACACTTCCATAATATATGGATCAAAATCTTTTCCTGAGCCTTCTGCCATAATTCTATTACACTCTTCATCACTAAGAGCTTTTCTATAGCTTCGGTCAGCGTGAAGAGTATCATAAACATCGATAATATGAACAATTCTTGCCGAAAGAGGTATTTCTTCACCTTTTAGTCCAAGCGGATAACCGCTTCCATCCCAATTTTCATGGTGAAATTCTGCAATCTCTATAGCCATTTTAAGAAATTCATTTTCAGAAGTTTCATCCGCAACACTTCTAAGAAATTCTGCTCCCATTTTTGAGTGACCTCTGGTAATTTGCACTTCCTCGTCTGTCAGTTTTTCTGACTTTAACAAAATAGTATCTGGAATAGATATTTTTCCTATATCATGAAGTGTAGACGCAACACCAATAATCTCTATAAACCAATCAAAAACTTCTTTCTCAAATTTAGGACTAAACTGAAGACTTTGCGCCAAAATGCGGCTATTGTACTGTACATTTGGAATATGATTCGCCGTAAGACTGTCCTTACCCTCAGCTACCTTTGCAAGCGCATAGAGAAGTGTCTTCTTTTCTTCTTCAATTTTATGGTTCTGTTCCATAACCAGTTTATTTAGACTCAAATTATATTGTGTAAGCTTCTGCTGCATCTCATACATTTTTATATGTATTTTTGCGCGTGCGATAATCTCCAAACGCTGAAACGGCTTTGTTATATAATCCACTGCCCCCGCCTCAAATGCCTTTTTCTTATCATCCTCATCAACTGAAGCAGATATAAAAATAACTGGTATATCTCTTGTCCTAACATCCTTCTTGATTGTCTGACAAAACTCAAAACCATCCATATCGGGCATCATTGCATCGAGCAATATCAAAGAAGGCATCTCCTCTTTCAAAGCTCCTATTGCTGACAAAGCGCTTTGAAAACTTATTACTGTATGTCCCATGCTTTCAATTATCGAGCCCAACAGTCTGAGGTTTACTCTTACATCATCTACAATCATTATCTTAACATTACTTTTCTTTTCTTCTTCAATCATGTATTACCTCCTGTAATATCCTGAAACAACTGTTTTAACTGCTCATAGGCTTTGATTGCCCTGTCATGATTTTCTTTTCTTACAGCCATCTCAACTTTGACTGTAGCTCTTCTAAAATCATCCCCAAACTCTTTTCCAATGTTTTTAATTCTTATGGCAAATTGCTCTGCCTTCTCCCAAGTCTCTAATTCAATACATAAAACAAGCTTTTCTAAAGCTGAATTAATTTCTTTATTTACATCTATCTCTATATCCTGCCATTCCCTAAGAACATTATAATCCGGCATCTTAAATTCTTCTGTAGGTTCTTCTACGCCAATATCATCTTCCAGCTTCTTAAGCCTTACAGAAAAAGAAAAATTGCTTCCCTTTCCCTTTTCACTCTGTACATTGATATTTCCCTTCATCAGCTCAACAAGCTGTTTGCTGACTGAAAGTCCAAGTCCCGTTCCACCGAATTTCCTTGTAATAGAAGCGTCTACCTGAGAAAAATCTTTAAAAAGCTTGTCCATATCCTTTTCATCAATACCTATTCCTGTATCTATTACCATAAAAAACAATTCGACTTCGTCCGCACTGCTGTAAGTTTTCGTTACTTCCACACCAATTCTTCCGGTATGTGTAAATTTTACCGCATTAGAAATTAAATTATTTAAAACCTGAGTTATTCTCAACTCATCACCGATAAGACGCTCAGGAACATTATCTGCAATATGTACCGAAAAACTAAGTCCTTTTTCCTGAATTCTTGCTATACTTGTGTCAGACACATGCTTCATCATTTTATGTACATCAAATTCTCTTTCTTCTATTGTAAATTTACCAGATGAAAGCTTTGAAAAATCAAGAATATTATTAATAATTTTATTCATGTTATCACAGCAGTGCTCTATAATACCTAATGTACTTTTTATACTGCTGTCAGGATTCTCCTCTAACAATATTTGAACATGTCCTAAAATTCCGTTTACCGGCGTTCTTAACTCATGCGTTACATTTGCTGTAAATTCATTCTGAACTTTAGTTGCCTCTTCTGCCGCTTCTTTTACTCGTACAAGTTCCTTCTCAAGCGCATCTTGTTTTATTCTATCTAAAATCAAACAAACATATATATCATTCTTTTCATCTATACAATGTATTTTTACATCAACAGGAAAGCAAGTATTATTTTCTCTATAAGCAAATAATGACAATCTGGTATCCAGTTTGTCTTTTAATATCTCTTTAACATTCAGATTTCCGTTAAAAAGCTGTGGCAATATATTTTCGATTGAAGCGCCCTGCAATTCATGGACGTACTCTAGTTTCTCCTGCGCTTCTTTATTATAATCCTCTATTTTACCCTCAGAATTAAATATTAAAATCATCTCCAGAGTCTGATCTATAATTGATTCTGTTTCACTGTACATTAACACCACTCCATTTCCAATTATAACTGACATTTTTGAAAACAACTATATTATTTTCAACCCGCATAAGGGTCGTATATTAAGTATGTATTATTGTATTCTAAAACAAAAAATTGACAGTCAAATATTTGTGTGCACACCGCTACTTGACTCATTACCCTTTGTAATAAATATAACCACTGATTCAGTATACAATAGTTATATTTGTTTTTCAATAATTAAATAATTTTTCTTTATTTTGTACTCTATATAATCTTTAACGAAATTATTATTCTGCCTAAACTTTATTATCAACAATGCAAACTATTCGCATTATTGTCTATCCAATTAATATAAGTAAATGTATCTTTGGATGTAAATGATATTATATTCAATACCTAAAAATTAATTTGAAGCACCCCTGTCACCTAACTCTGATAATAGTTTTAAAATGTCAGTCCATGCTTCTTAAAAATACTGTATTCAAGTTTATTAGTAATTTTTTCCTTTTCTATAACATTAAGTTTAACTTTAATTAAACTATAATCAATTAATTAACACTCTTTAAAAACACGCCTCTTTCACTTTAAAAAGCAAACAGCAGTAGTAACCGCTATCTGCTTTTTAATGATTATCTTATCTACAAAAACATTATAACTTATCTGGATATTTGCCCTGTTCATGTAATTTCTTAATAGACTCAACAACAACCGCTTTATCTTCCTTGTATGTAACACCAAACCATTTATCCTGTGTCTCAAGGACTTTGACTTGTGCTTTATCCTCTCGTAACAATTCTTCAACTATCATTGGCAGCAGATATTCTTTTTTCTGCTCCTCCTGCGGCTTCATATTCTTTAAAAATGTAACAAACCGTGCTTCAAGCTCATCAAAGAAATCCGGCGTCAATCCCCACATATTCATAGAAACATAACTGTCAGCCGACACTTCAACCTGCTCTCCATTCTTTTCACATATAACTTTATCTGAGGAAACCCGTTCAATTCCGCCTGTCTCATCTACACTAACAAGTATATTTTCTTCATTTACCTTACAAATACCACGAGTAACTGCGCCATTATCACTAAGTGTATTGCCAAGAATAAATCCTGCCATACAAAAATCATACTTTTTACCTGATTTATCAGGATTTACAAGAAAATCATGCACTTTTACAAAAGCTTCTTTTCCGTAATAATCATCTGCATTTATTACTGCAAAAGGTTCATTTACAACACCTTTACATGCAAGAACTGCCTGCCCTGTACCAAACGGCTTTTTTCTTCCTTCTGGTACGCTGAAGCCTTGCGGCAAATCTTCCAGCTCCTGAAAAGCATAATCAATATCAATAACTTTAGATATACGATTTCCGATAATCTCTTTAAAATCTTTCTCTAAATCTTTTCGTATTATAAATACTACTTTGTTAAATCCTGCTTCTTTTGCATCATGTATTGCATAATCCATTATAATCTCGCCATTAGGACCAACTGGCTCCAACTGTTTTATTCCTCCGCCAAATCGGCTTCCAATACCTGCCGCCATAACAACTAATGTTGTATTCATAATCTTTCCTCCTATAAACTAAGGGATTGGAAAAACCAATCCCATTCAAAACTCAAATTTTATCCTTAAGCCTTATCCACAGAGCCAAACAATTTCATCTTTTCAACAACAGTAGCCTTAATTGCATCTGTACCAGGCACAAGAAGCTTACGAGGATCAAAACCTTTTCCAACTAAATCTTTGCCCGACTCAATATATTTTCTTGTACCTGCAGCAAAACTTATCTGGCACTCTGTATTTACATTAATCTTTGCAACTCCAAGAGAAATCGCCTTCTTAATCATATCTTCTGGAATTCCCGTTCCTCCATGAAGAACTAATGGCATATCTCCTGTTAATTTCTGAATAGCGTCTAATGTCTCAAAACTTAAGCCTTCCCAATTATCAGGATACTTTCCATGTATATTACCAATTCCTGCAGCTAACATTGTTACTCCTAAATCTGCAATTTTCTTACACTCGTCAGGATCTGCACATTCACCTTTTCCTACAACTCCGTCTTCTTCTCCTCCGATTGAACCTACTTCAGCTTCCAAAGACATTCCCTTATCTCTGCAAATAGCTACAAGCTCTTTCGTTTTCTCAATATTCTCCTGAATAGGCAAATGTGAACCATCAAACATAATTGATGAAAATCCTGCCTCTATACACTTTTTGCAGCCTTCATAGTCTCCGTGATCTAAATGAAGAGCAACAGGAACTTTAACGTTCATCTCCTCAAGCATACCATTTACCATTCCCACAACAGTTTTATAACCAGTCATATACTTTCCGGCTCCCATAGAAACACCGAGAATAATAGGTGAATTCAATTCCATCGCCGCACTAAGCGCTGCCTTTGTCCACTCAAGATTGTTGATATTAAACTGCCCTACTGCATAATGTCCTGCTTTCGCTTTCTTCAACATTTCTTCTGCTGATACTAACATAACCTAATTCCTCCTTAAAATGTTCGTTTAATATAGTATAACCTATTTTTACCAAAAAAGAAACATAATAATCAAACTATTAGATTAAAATTATTCCAATTTATCATCTTTATCATACTTTGATATCGCAATTTTCAAATGATTTTCAGATGATAAATCCATATTTATGGTATCAGCCACTAATGAAATAGAATTAGCTTTATTCTTAATTACAACTTCCTTGTGTTCACCACCGAATTCGCCGTCAAGTGTCCATGGTATTTCTTTTATGGATGTAATTTTTACACACTTTGCCCTATAATCACAGACAAATTTACTTTTCACGCCATCTGTAAGCAGACTAATAATTACCTCACGTACTTGAAGAGGATTACTTAGTTTTCTTACAAACAACACTTCAAAGTATCCGTCATCAAGAATAACTTCTTGATTTGTCATATTTTTAAAGCCTCCTACGGAAACTGTATTTGATACCATTCCATAAATAAAATCATCCTCAATTATTTTCCCATCAATGTCAACTGTCATATGATACTCTGGTATTGATATCAGACTCTTTACACCCTCAAATACATATGCTGCATGTCCTAACACATTTTTAAGCTCCTGACTTGTCTGATAAGACACGTCTGTGAAAAGCCCAAAGGCTGCAACATATACAAATGTTGAATTATTAAATTGTCCGATATCTGTTTTAAAAATTGCACCTTCTACCGCCATCTGTGCAGCTTTAATCATATCTCCGGGTATTCCCAGACTTTTAGCATAATCATTTGTACTTCCTGTAGGAATATAGCCTATAGGTACGGGTGCCAACTGCTCTACCATACCAGTTACAACTTCATTTAAAGTTCCGTCACCGCCGCTGCAAACTACTAAATCAAATTTATGTGCATATTCTAATACTATGTTTTTTGCATCTTCCCTACATTGTGTAGGATAAGCAACTGGCATATATCCAGCTTTTACAAATACATCCAATATCTCAACTAACTTTGTCTTAATTTTGGACTTGCCTGCAGTTGGATTAAAAATAAACAATAATTTCTTCATCTTTCCTCCTACAATTGTATGCTTATATTATTGCCGCTTCTCTCGTACTCTCTAAATAACACACCTGCTGCTCTAAGCATCTTTTTAGATGCAATAACACCTGGCGTTGAGGAATATTTATCAATATCATATATAATCTCGTTAATTCCGCTCTGTATAATCGCTTTTGCACACTCATTGCAGGGAAAAAGCGAAACATACAGCCGGCTTCCTGTAAGATTGCTGCCTTTAGCATTTAATATTGCATTTAACTCACTATGCGTTGTATAAAAATATTTATTGTCTTCACCATCTCTATTCCATGGAAACTCATCATCAGAACACCCATTTGGAAGACCATTATAACCAACTGATATTATACGATTATCATTCCCAACGATGCAGCATCCCACTTGAGTATTCGGGTCCTTTGAACGCATAGCAGACAACTTTGCAATACCCATAAAATATTCATCCCATGATATATAATCTGTTCGTTTGAAAGATCCCATAAAATCTCCTCCCAAAAACGCAGCGCTGTCCACTAATCCTCTAACATATCAATCCTTCTCTGATGTCTCTCAGCCCCGGAAAATTCTGTGTTCAGAAATGTATCCACAATCTTTACTGCAAGTCCAGGACCTACTACTCTTGCACCCATAGCTAAAATATTAGCATCATTATGTTGTCTTGTAGCCTCAGCAGAAAAACAATCAGAGCACAAAGCAGCACGAATTCCCTTTACTTTATTTGCCGCAATAGAAATACCTATCCCTGTACCACAGATTATAATACCTCTATCACACTCTCCATTTACAATAGCTTTGGCTACAGATTTTCCATATATAGGATAATCAACAGAATCCTCATTATATGAGCCATAATCTTTATATTCCAATCCTTTTTCTTCTAAATATTTAATTACTTCCTGTTTTAATAAATAACCTGCCTGATCACTTCCCAATGCAATCATTGTACATCCTCCTTTTCTAAATGTATTATTTTATGTCCTGCAGCCTTTAGCAATCGATTCATAATTGCCGCTCCCATATTTGGAGTATAGAAACTTTCAGAAAAAATAATTTCTACATTAGTTTTATCAAAGTCTCTTAAGACTGCGTATAAATTCCTTGCAATCTCCTCTTCTCTATCATAATGTCCCACACTCTTTGCATAGCCATATGGATACAAATCTATTGTTTCCTGACTGCACAAAATCCCAATTCGATCTTCAACAATATTTAAATGAAAAATATCTTCAAATACATCTTCCTGTTGACCATCTTCCTCTTTGTAAAATTTCTGCAGCAATCCTTCAATTTTTCTATTAATATATTTTACAACATCTTCCTTTTTGCCTTCAACAACTGTAATATCTGCTTTAGGGGCATAATGCCTGTACTTCATACCAGGCGCTTTAGGAACAGTATTAGAATCTGATTTGATTAACGCCTCATCTATTTCCACCTCTCCAATTACATCACACAACATTTTCTGTGTTATTGCTCCCGGTCTAAGAATAGTTGGTTTAGATGAAGTTAAATCTATAATTGTAGATTCAATCCCAATTCCTACATCACCGCCATCAATCAGCAAATCAATTTTGCCTGATAGATCCTGAACCACATGTTCTGCTCTTGTCGGACTTGGCTTACCTGATGTATTGGCGCTAGGAGCAGCAATATATCCTCCGCTTGCCCTAATAAGCTCAAGAGCTATTTTATTAGACGGCATTCTGACTGCAACTGTATTAAGACCACCTGATGTTGTCTTTGGAACAATATCTGCCTTATTCATAATCATTGTCAATGGTCCAGGCCAAAATTTTTCTGCTAATTTCTCTGCCTGCCATGGAATTTCTTTTATAATTTTTTCTAATCCTTCAAAGTCTGCCACATGCACTATAAGAGGATTATCAGATGGTCTTCCTTTAACACCATAAATTTTTGCTGCTGCATCCTGATTCAAAGCATCTGCGCCAAGACCATAAACTGTCTCTGTCGGAAATGCTACCAGTCCGCCTTTCTTTATTATATCACCCGCTAAAGCGAAGACTTTTTTAATATGTTTTTTATCTGTATTTTTTTCAGTAATCTTTTCAATTCTCATATAGCTGCTCCAATAAGTATATATACTTACGCCTGTTAGTATTTACATATACCTCAATTCTTATGTTTAAGATAATTTTCAATTCCGTTAAATATCGCTTTTGCCACCTGTTTCTGGTAATCTTCTCCAACTAACTTTCCTGCTTCCTCATAATTAGAAAGGAAACCGCATTCTACTATTACAGTAGGTGTTTTTGTCTTTCTGAGCAGATAGTAGCTGTCATTGCTTTTTGCCTGTCTTTTATTAGTTTTATCTAACCCCTCTGCCAGTGATTCCTGTATGCATTTTGCAAGTACTTCTCCCTCATCAGACTGTTTATAAAAGAAAACCTGTGCTCCCTTAACACCTTCTTGATGATAACTATTCTGATGAATACTAACTGCAAGAACAGCTCCCGATGTATCTATAATATTACATCTATTGCGCATATCCTCTGTTTTTTTATTAGTGCTTGAATCAGAGTAAAGACCTTTATCCTCTGTTCTAGTCATAACTACATTATAACCGGCCTTTTTTAACTTGCTTGACAGCTTTTTAGAAATAGACAGATTAATATCTTTCTCATAATCACCTAGAACAGATACCTTACCCGAATCAACACCCCCATGTCCGCTATCAATCACTATTGTCTGTTTCTTATTTTTAACCTTTTTACCATCAACAATCTGTACGCCCACACTAGAAAAAAGAATGGCTACAAGTATTATCAATACTGCCATTAAAAGCTCTATTTTTTTTCTTCTCAAAACAAGCACCATCTATTATCATTTTAATAAATGTATGCATAAAAAATATTTTTTATTCCCATATGACAAAGCTGGAGGTATGTGCTTACACAAGCATTACTTACTCTAGCAGCAGTATAAATAATATTATGAAAAAATCTCACCTATTACATATGAAAACGGTATCCCACGCCCCAAATTGTCTCAATATATTCAGGCTTTGATGTGTTTTTCTCAATTTTCTCACGAATCTTCTTTATATGAACAGTGACTGTTGCAATATCACCGACTGACTCTAAATCCCATATCTCCCTGAACAATTCATCTTTTTTATAAACCCGATTAGGATTCTCGGCAAGAAACGTAAGCAAATCAAATTCTTTAGTTGTAAATGCTTTTTCCTCTCCATTTACATAAACTCGTCTGGCAGTTTTATCAATAGTCAATCCACGGATTTCTATAATATCATTTATTTTCCTTGCTCCTCCGACAAGTCTCCTATACCTCTCAAGATGAGCCTTAACACGAGCGACAAGCTCACTCGGACTAAATGGTTTAGTTATATAATCATCCGCTCCAAAGCCAAGTCCACGAATTTTAGATATATCTTCCTTCTTAGCCGAAACCATAATAATAGGTATATCTTTTCTTAAGCGTACTTCTTTACATATATCAAAGCCGTCCATGTTAGGAAGCATAATATCCAATATAAGCAAATCAATGTCTTCCTCCAGCGCCTTCTTTAAACCACCATCTCCTGTATACTCAAGAATAACCTCAAATCCGCTAAGTTCAAGATAATCTTTTTCCAAATCTGCAATAGCAACTTCATCTTCAACAATAAGTATTTTACTCATCTGCTCTAATCCTCCTAACAATTTTTAGGCTAAAATACACTGCTGTCCCCTGTTTTTCTTCACTTTTCGCCCAGATTCGGCCTCCATGATCTGTAATAATTTTCTTTACGATCGAAAGCCCAATTCCGCTTCCCCCCTGTTTAGAATTCCTTGAAGCATCAGCACGGTAAAACCTTTCAAATATTAACGGTAAATCTTTTTTTGCAATCCCCTGCCCGTTATCTTCTATTTCGACTAGAACTTCATCCTTCCTCTCTCTTAGATATATGTTAATAACTCCATGTTTTTTATCCATATATTTTGCTGAATTACCAATTATATTATTTATTACACGAGCAATCTGCTCAGGGTCAGCATTAACTTCAATATCTCCTTTTGTATAATCAAAATAATACAGATCAATATTTTTTTCTTTCAAATCAATAACCAATTCCTCTACACAATCATTAAAATAATCTGAAATACTCATGTTAATAAAATTATATGGTATCATGTTTGTCTCAATTCTTGAATACACATTTAGCTCGGTAACAAGACGATCCATCTCCATTGCTTTGTTATATATTGTAGTCATATAACGCTCTAACTTCTCAGGGGTATCTGCAACCCCATCTCTTATTCCTTCAATATAGCCCTTAATAGAAGTCATTGGAGTTTTCAAATCATGAGATATATTGGCAATAAGTTCACGGCTCTCATCATCATATTTCTTCTTTTCTTCCTCAGAAACTTTGAGCTGATATCTCATATTTTCAAAATCACGGCTTAAAAGTACAAGCTCTTCGCTTCCTTTAGCATCTTTGATCTCAAATTCTAAATTTCCTTCCTGTATATAATGCACAGCTTCCTGAAGATTTTTAATTGGAGTTACCATAGAACGATATGTCCATATAACGAATATTGCAGCAGTTAATAAAATAATAAACACAACTGCGCCTATCATACGGCTAAATAACTTTTGAAGCTGCGGTATCATTAAATCTACATCTGTAATAATAAATGCGCTTCCATTTGCACCATCCTCAAAATAAAAATCTACTGTTTTGACAAGAACATTCTCCCCTGCCAAATACCGGCTTCCTTCAACCTTCTCAAAATTTTCTCCAAACTCAGGCAAAATATATATAAGATATGCATTATCCTTTCTTGAACCATTGTAAAGAATTTTATCATCACGGCGAACAATAAGATAGGAACTCTGCTTGTGCAGTTCTATATTAAGAGAATTTAAAAAAGGCTCATATGCAAAACTTCCCACGTCGCTTTTTGCCGCCTTAACCATTGAATCATATACATCGGAAGTGAGTCTGGTAAGAATTTTTGATGTATTTGACAAACTTTCGTATCCATCTATCTCAATACCATAATAATGCTGCATATCCTGCTTCTGCATATATGTGAACATAAAAAAAGCAACAAATATTACTATAATAGGAATTATTGTAAGGGCAAGAAACGAAATAATAAGTCTCGTTCTAAGTTTCAATATTTTCACCTCACAATTTATATTAAAGCTGACCGCTCTTTTATAATTTTACACAAAAGACGAACCAATGTAAATACATAGGTTCATCTTTTTTTACATTTTATTATTAATTTATAACAATGTTTCTTCTGTTTAACACATCAGATACTTTAATTACTTTTCCTGAATTCACAGATTCATTCATAGCCTCCATAACAGCTAATGTTCTTATCCCCTCTTTTAAATCCGGTTTAGGTATCTCTCCTTTATTTAAACACAGTGCAAAATCATCTATATAATTCTGATACTCACCCGCATGGTGATTCTCCGCCTCAAATCTAAAATAATATTCATGTTTATCATTATAATCATGTAACTGCGCTGTTTTCTGAATCGGCTCAAAATTAGTGTAATATTTTAATTTAGGATATCCTGCCCGGCTAATACCTTTTGTTCCCCGAATTGTACAGCTAATTGACTGCTCTACATCACTTCCGAGCGTCGGTTCTGCATAGACACCTGAAACACTTGCACATTTACCGTTCTTATCCTTTAGTATAAATTTAAATGTGTCAGGTACAGACAAATTATACTCCAATGTATTTTCACTTGTAAATCCAACACCATAGACATCCTCTATCTGCGGCAAGTACCATACAGCCAGATCGACTGCATGTATCATAAAATTATACATCCATGAAAAGCCGCTGCATCGGCTCCAGTCCTTATTTAAGAACCATCTTGAATCACTTATATAATGTGTTTCTATTGTAGCCAATTCTCCATGTCTGCCTTCCAAAAAATCTTTCCTTTGCTGTAAAGCTGGTTCAAAATACCTTGAGCTTTGTCCGACAAACACTACGCCAGATGTACGTCTCTGTACATCAAGCAATAAATTAGCATCATCCAGTGAAATCATTAAAGGTTTTGTACAAATAACATGCTTTCCTGCTTCCAATGCCATTTTAATATGTTTGGCATGCAGCTGGTCAGGCGTATATATTCCAATTACCTCAACATCAGAATTCGACAGCATCTCTTCATATGAAACTGTATAAAGAGGGTTGCTCCACTCACCCTTAAATTCCTCAATTCTTTTTTGACATAAAGTTTCACTTAAATCACAAATTTCTACTAATTCCCAATTTTCGCTTTGCAAAGCTGCAGACATTATGCTTCTTCCTTCTCCAAGTCCAAGCACTCCCAATTTATACTTTCTTGCCATAATCAAAATCTCCCGTAAACTTTATTTTCTTGTTTTAACTGATTTTAACAGCTTCTAATCACTCTTTCTCACATTATTTTAACAATTAATTGTACTATATTGTTCAATACAAAAAACAACCTACTTAAAGTTCTTTTTTCTTGCGCCTATAACTATATTTTTGTATAATGAAAATAATATGATTTTCAATTATTATGTCAAAAAAATGAGAGGAGAATACAAATGACAGAATTCATTAACAACCTTGCTGATATTAACAGTTTTATTTATTCATTAGTTTGTGAAAAAATAGGATTGGTCTTATTAATAGGCACAGGTATATTTATGACAGTCATCACCAAATTTTTCCAATTATCGCATATTGGACACTGGTGGAAAAAGACTATAGGCAGCGTCTTTGAGAAAGGAAATAATGCCGTCAGAAAAGACAAAGATGGTTCCGTTTCACAATTTCAAGCGCTCTGTACCGCACTTGCGGCTACACTTGGCACTGGAAACATTGCAGGCGTTTCAGCTGCAATTGTAACAGGAGGCGCGGGAGCAGTATTTTGGATGTGGATAGCCGCATTTTTAGGAATGATGACTAACTTCTCAGAAAATGTTCTAGGTATTTATTATCGGAGAAAAAACCAAGACGGTGAATGGTCCGGCGGTCCGATGTACTACTTGCAAGATGGTTTTGGCAAATTGAAAGGCTGTAAGAAACTAGGCAAAATTCTTGCAATTCTGTTCTCAATATTTGCAATTCTTGCTTCTTTTGGTATTGGAAATATGGGGCAGATTAATAAAATAACTATAAACCTAGAAGATGCATTCTTTAATAAATTTTCACACATTTACATATTCGGTAACGTTAAACTGTTCTCACTTATTATAGGTATTGTACTAATGATACTTGCTGGGCTTATTATAATTGGCGGACTACAGAGAATTGCAACATTTGCCGAAAAAATTGTACCTTTTATGGCACTTGCATATATTATCAGCGCTTTAATTATATTTGTCCTTCATTTTAACCAACTTGGAATGATGTTTTCAGCTATTTTTAAATCCGCTTTTGGAGTTAAAGCTATAGGAGGCGGAATTGCAGGTATTACGATAAAACAAGTTGTTACAATAGGCTGCAAACGAGGTGTGTTCTCAAATGAAGCAGGTCTTGGTTCATCAGTTATGGTCCACTCTTCATCAAACGTTATTGAACCAGTTAGACAAGGAATGTGGGGTATTTTTGAAGTATTTGCCGACACTATTGTTGTATGCACAATGACCGCTGTTGTTGTTCTTTCTTCTGGAAAAATTGATCTCTCAACAGGAATTGCTTTACAAGAAGTAAATGATGCAACATTAGTATCAGATGCATTTGCACAGGTATTTGGTCCATTTGGAAAATATTTTATTGCTATTGCAATGCTGATGTTCGCATTTACAACCGTACTTGGTTGGTCACATTACGGCAGCAAATCTATCGAATATTTATTTGGTCTAAAAGCAACAAAAACATACAAAATAATATTTGTAGCTATGATTATTTCAGGCGCAGTAATGACTTCCAGTATTGCCTGGGATATATCAGATACATTTAATGGTATGATGATGATTCCTAACTTAATAGGTGTTCTGACACTGTCACCTCTTGTAATGAAAATTACACAAAATTATGTAAACCGTAAAATCAAAGGAAGCAAAGAAGAACCATTAATATCATTTGACGCTAAAATCCAAAAAGAACAAGCAGTTAAAGCTGCCCGCGGAGAAGAATAATTTAATTATAAAAACAGCCGAATCATATATTGATATGCTCCCCTTATAGTAAACAGTCAAAATAATAAAACTGTCACTGTAAGTAGGGGCATATTTTATGAGACGGCATTTCCTTTCATAATATTGTCGCCTTGTAACATGGTAGGAATACACGCTTGAACAGTAGGTGTTTCAAACGCACCCAAAATAGAAAGAATAATAAGCAACGTACTGATTACGGCAATGCCATTGCTTTCCGACATCAAGGTATGCCCGCAGGGTGTTTCCATAATATCAGTGATAAATTTTTCTGTAAAGGATGTCGTATTGTCATCATAAAGCAGCAGTCCCATAAGGACTAACACTTCTTTCACAAAATGATATTTATGATACAGTTCTTGCTCTGATGCAGGGAATAACGAGGGCATGAACCAGAAGTTGATAAGCGGCAAAAGCTCGGAAAGCTCCTTTGTATTTGGTTATTGACTTAAAGTCAATAACTGTTTTAGCACCATTCTTAAATTTATGCAATAGCCATAATTTGTCATAGCACAGAAATCACTTATTTGCAAAATCCACAAAATTCTTGACATTTAAAAAGC
>CATJTQ010000089.1 GCA_949743325.1 uncultured Lachnospiraceae bacterium | reverse complement strand
CTTTCTTAAGCTAACTGAGGAAATAATATTTTTCAATATTAATTTCCGCAGAAACAATCTTGTCTATAGTATAAGAATATATCATATACACTGTGGGTAGTCAACTTATTATTGAAAAAATGCCTATAATATGGTATTATGTAAAAGATATATTTGTATATATATTACTATAAAATTAAATATTCTGTATCAAGCTTATGGAGGATTTGACGTTGCCTTATCGCTTGTGCGAATAAAAAATTTAGAAGGGATAAGATGGGTAAAGAATATAATCATATTAAGCATACATTTGAACCGGTGTTTGATAAGGATTCTAAAATATTGATTTTGGGCACATTTCCGTCAGTAAAATCTAGGGAAGAAAACTTTTATTATGGTCATCCAAGAAACCGTTTTTGGAAACTGCTAGCCAGGTTATTTAATGAAAAAAATGTACCTAATTCAATAGAAGAGAAAAAAGCATTATTAATTAAAAATCATATTGCTTTGTGGGATGTTGTTTTGGAGTGTGATATAGTCGCTTCAAGCGACAGTTCAATTAGAAATGTTGTACCTACTGATTTAACAGTAATTTTAAATGATGCACCGATAGAAAAAATTTTTGCAAATGGTTCAAAAGCATATGAGTTATACATAAAATATTCTTATAAAAAATTAGGGAGAGAAATTGAAAAACTTCCATCCACAAGTCCTGCCAATGCAGCCTATGGGTTTGATGAACTGGCTGATATATGGGGAGGAAAAATCAAAGACTCTGCAGCAAGCTGACGGATTATCAAAACTGCAGCTCAGCAGGCTATGGGGTATTAGAACCTTGCGGCATTTGTCAAGAATCTGTGCAATTATAGCTATTTTCCTAAATGCTCGCGGGAATAGAATAAACTGAAAGGTGGTCTTTATGAGATACAAATTATTATTAACAGGGTCAAATGATGAATTGATTTCAAAGTTCTTTTATAATACAGGAGGCAGCTTTGAATGTATGACATCTTCTCTTAGAAATGAAGATTTGTTGAAGCATATAAAATATTTTAAGCCTAATGCATTGGTATTTTGCTTTAAGAAAGAAAGTATAGAGAACAATAGACACATGTTTGATGTAAAAGATGAATGTGCACTTAATAATATACAAGTTGTACTTATTGGCAGCAAATATGAATGTGATATTTTTAGAAAAAATCTGCCGGGAATGTCTTGTCTTAATCTTATTACGCCAATTACTATAGAGCAGATTACAACTGGTATTATGGATTATTTTAATAAGAATAAGAAAACTTATAACAGCAATGCAGGACAACTGGATGATGATTTTATGAGTGGTCTTCTGCAGGAACTTCCCGCTATGGATCCTTCAGATATTAATGTGAATATAGATGATTTATTAAACAATGTAGAACTTTCTGACTTGTCAAGTGAAGATTTATTGTCAGAGGTATCAGAGATTGAGAAATTGCTTCTGGAGGAGGAGAGTAGGAGAAAGCATATCCTTGTTGTCGATGATGATAAAGGAGTGCTTAAAATGTTAAAGACAGTTCTATCTGATGAGTATGATGTTGCAACTGCTCTGAGTGGAAAAATTGCATTGAAATTTTTACAGACAAAAAATACCGATTTGATTTTATTGGATTATGAGATGCCAGGAGAGAGAGGTCCGGAAGTTTTTACAAAGATTAAAGCTGATCCTAAATTAAAAGATATACCAGTAGTGTTTTTAACTGGAGTTACTGAGAGCAGTAAAATTAAAGAAGTGTTAGCGATGAAACCTCAAGGGTATCTCCTTAAACCAATAAATATGGAGAGACTTAATAATTCGATTAAAGATTTAATAGGGTAAATTTTTTAGGAGGTATTCATATGGATATGAATAAAGATTTACGATTGACAGATTTGATTTCTATAGATGTCTTGCAAAAAATACAGGATGCTTTTTCAGAGATGCTTGGGGTTGCTGCAATGACAACTGATGAAGAGGGAAGACAAGTTACAAAAAGTTCTAATGTTACAGAATTTTGTATAGGTTATACAAGAAAGACAGAGCTTGGATCCGCCAGATGTAATTATTGTGATAGACATGGAGCTGAACTTGCAATGTCAAAAGGTTCTGCATGTACATATGTATGCCATGCAGGATTAGTTGATTTTGCTGCTCCTATAATCGCAAATGGAAAAATGATAGGAATATTTATTGGAGGACAGGTGCTTATAGAAGAACCTGATTTGGATAAAATTGTTGCAGTTGCTAGAGAGATAGGTGTTGACGAAGAGGCTTATATTGAGGCTGTCAAAAAGGTTAAAGTTTTATCAATTCAAGAGGTTGAAAAGTCAGCAGAGTTTTTATATACGATAGCAAATGTATTGTCTAGTCTGGCGTATAACAGGCATATGCTTTATGAAGGAAATGTGGAGAAAGAGAAAGCTTCACAGATGAAATCTGATTTTCTTGCTAATATGAGTCATGAAATTAGAACTCCTATGAATGCAATAATTGGAATGACAGAGATGGCATTAAGAGAAGATCTTCCGCAGAATGCAAGAAAGTATATTAGTCAGATAAAATCGTCTGGGCAGGCACTTTTGACAATAATAAATGATATACTCGATTTTTCAAAAATAGAGTCAGGTAAAATGGATATAAATGAGACAAGTTATGATACTATTTCTATAATTACTGAGATAATTAATATAGTAATGGTTCGTATAGGTGATAAACCGATAGACTTTACTATTGATATAGAACCTGATTTTCCTAAAGTTTTATATGGTGATAATATCCGTATTAAACAAATAATGATAAATTTGCTTAACAATGCTGTTAAGTTTACTAAACGTGGTGAGATACATATTGCTATGAGATATGAGAGAACAAATAAAGATCTTATAAATATGTTTGTAGATATTAGAGATACAGGTAGTGGAATCAAGAAACAGGATTTGGGAAAATTATTTGTTTCTTTTCAGCAGTTAGATAGTAAGAGAAATAGAAATATTGAAGGTACAGGTTTGGGGCTTGCAATTAGCAAAAATCTTCTTAAACTTATGAATGGAGATATTTCAGTTGAGAGTGAATATGAGAAGGGAAGTACATTTTCATTTTATATTCCTCAAAAGGTTTTGAACCAAGAACCGATTTTCGAACAGAAAGATGAAAAGATATCGGCATTTGGGTATGTTGAGAGTGATTATATAGCAAATCAGCTGGCTGCGGATATGTGTTATTTGAATGTTGAATATGAAAGAGTGGGAGCAGAAGAAGAAATTTTTTCTGCGGAGGATTTACCGGATTATGTTGTTATTGAGTTGAAGTTGTTTTCAGATGAACTTCAAATATTCTTATCTAAATTTGATGAGGTACAAGTAATACTATTGGTGGATTATAAAGAGGATTATAATTTTGAACTGCCAAATATCATTATAATGAGGAAGCCGCTTTTTATTGCCAATATTGCCAATATTTTAGGAATTTCTGATTATGCAGGAAATGCTATGGATATAAATTATTTTGGAGAAATGTTTATAGCTCCTACGGCAGAAATTTTAATAGTAGATGACAATTCTATAAATTTAACTGTCGCAGAAGGTCTTTTAGAACCATTAAAGATGAAGATTGATACAGCTCTAAGCGGTAAAGAGGCAATTGCCAATATTTCAGAAAAACAGTACGATTTAATATTAATGGATCATATGATGCCGGAGGTAGATGGTGTTGAAACTACACATATAATACGTCGATTCTATAAAAATTATGAGGATGTTCCTATTATAGCGCTTACAGCTAATGCGGTGAGCGGTGCTGAGGAAATGTTTATAGCTGAGGGGATGAATGATTTAGTACCAAAGCCTATTGAAATGAAAGTGATTGTTGAGAAGCTTAGAAGATGGCTTCCGAAAAATAAGATTGAGAATGTTTCAAATAATAGTTTGGATAATCTTTTAAATAAAACTGTCAGACATCCGGAGATAATTATAGATGGTTTAGATACAAAAACAGCGCTGCAGCTGCTTGGAACAGAGGATTTGTTCTGGTCAGTTTTAAGTGATTATTATAAAGCAATAGATAAAAAAGTTCAAATAATAAAAGAGTATGAAATAAATGAACAGATTAGAGATTATACAGTAGAAGTACATGCATTGAAAAGCGCTTCCAGGCAAATAGGGGCTGCTGAACTGGCAAATTTTGCAGAAGAAATGGAAATCGCAGGAAATGCAGAGAAAATTGATATCATACATAAACAGACAGACAGCCTCTTGTCAAAATATTTACAATATAAGGGTATACTTGCCCCTTATTTTGAAAAAAATGACAATGCATCGGAAGAATTACAAAAAAAGGCGGTAACTAATGATATTATTATAAATTCACTGTCTAAAATGAAATCAGCCGTAGATGAACTTGATATTGATTATATGGAGGATGTATTAAATGAAATGAGTAATTATTTATATTCAGATAATCAGGAAAAGTTAATGTCAGAGTTGATTGAGGCTGTGGAAGAGATTGATGTCGAATTATGTGAAAATATTATTGAACAATGGAGAAAGCTTCTTGAATAAAAATAGAGCTGTTGTTAAATGATAGTTGCACACAATATATATTATGGTTATATATTGTGTGTATAAAATCATTTTCAACAGCTCCATTCTATAAAAGCATTTATTATAAATTTATGGCATCACAAGCTTTTAAGAAATTGATGATTTGGTTGTCAGAAACGTTACCGTCAATTCCTACACAAGAAATTGAGATGGCATGATTTGTATTGTCACCTGCTTTTACTAATGCTTCTACTTGAGTAAATATATCATTTTCTGATGCATCAGCCAGTTTGGCTGGTGAGTAACGGGCGTTTAAGTGTATGTTTGGAAGTGTTTCCCTTACTTTGGACATGTCAGAACCGGCACCGACTTCAGCAAATGTTAGTCCTTTAATTTTTGAATATCCTTCAACAACATGTTCCATTGTCTGTCCGCAATGGTGTACTCCAAATGATTTAAATGTATCTGCAAGTTTTTGATCATATTTTAACAGAAATTTTTCATACAGATCATTGGAAATCATCTCAACAGAACAATTTGATGTCAGGTAACATTCAGGAATGGTCTGATTGGTAATTGCAGTAACACCGCCTGATACGGAAGAATTTAATTTCTTGAAGATGATTCCTATGTTTATGCTTAATTCTGTTATTTTATTTAATAGTTCATCTACCTCGTCTGGTGCGGTATAGTAAGATACCATAAGTTCCTGACCCATTAGGTCAAGGGCAATATTTTGAATTCCCATTAAATTAATGTGTGTCTCAACATAACCATATTTATCAAGAAGATAATCAATTTGTTTCTGAGTTGCAGACCATACAGGGTTTTTATCAAGATTAGGAAGTTCAATATCTTCTATACTGTCTTCATCTAAGTCCATACAGACAACTTGCGGTGAATTGTCTTCATTATAAACAATATCACAGCCCATTATCTGTGAATATAAGTATCCTGCTGCAAGAAGATCAGATCCCAATAGAGGGCGTTTCTGAGGATTTTTTTCACCAAGACCATATTGTCCGAAATGTTCATAAAGTGTTTTTCTCATTTTTATATCACATTCCATACGGTATTCAGGTTCATCAAAAAAATCTTGTGTAAAATGTATATCAGCATTTTTATACCACCATGATGGATGGAAGGTTATATCATGTTTAACTTTCATATGTAAAATCCTCCAAAAAATAATTTATGCAGTGATAGTGAGCATACAATTTAACTATGCGCTGTTGGGTGAATTGTAACTAATTGTCGCACATTTGTCAATAGAAATGGTATAAAATATTGTATATAAATTTGGAAAATGATATAATAAGTAAATTATAAAATTATTTTATATTAACAATAAGGAGAAATGTATGGAGACTGCAATTATAAAAAATGGAGAATTAACAGAATTTATTGATTGGTATGACACTGATGGTAATGTGATAAATGTAAGTGACGGAGGAATAATTTTTGTTGATGGCGTATATCATTGGTATGGTATGGCACTTCGAAATCTGCCATTTGATGGAGCTGGAAAAGGAGGGCAGACTACAGTGTCAGGAGTAGCTATGTATGCCTCTCAAGATTTACAGAATTGGAAGTATGAGGGAATTATTTTACCATGTTCTGATGATTCCAGAAGTCAATTGTATGGACCAATGAGATTTGAGAGACCTAAAATAATATATAATGAAAATACAAAGCAGTTTGTATTATGGTGTCATTATATTAAATATCCTGGAGATCACGGATTTACTGAAGGGACTGCAGAGGCTGGAGTTGCAGTGTGTGATACAGTAAACGGAACATATAAATGGCTTGGTTTTACAAGGCCTATCGATGATAAAGGATATGTGAGGGATTGTACATTATACAAGGATGACGACGGATGTGCTTATTTTATTTATGACAGACAGACAGGCGACAGTTGGGATGGAGATGATGTTGACCGCTGTCTTTATATTGTAAAATTAAGCGATGATTATATGTCATTTACTGATGAATATGTCAGAATTGAAGAGGCATATTGGCGTGAGGCCGCTGCTCTTGTAAAATATAAAGATTATTATTACATGATTACTTCTGATTTAACTTCATGGGATTTTAATCAGGCAAAATACTATCGTGCCTCTAATTTATTCGGACCTTGGAAGGATATGGGAGATCCGTGTATTGGTGACAATGAACATCTTACATTTCATTCTCAGGGGACATATATTTTCAAAGTAGAGGGCAGAAGTGATATGTATATCTTTATGGCTGAGAGACATAATACTTCTAATTTTCTTCATTGTTCATATATCTGGCTTCCTATTGTATTTAATGCAGATAATACATTAAGTATTAGATATGAAAAAGAGTGGGAAATATAATTAAATAATAATGTTTATATCTAAGTGAATTTAATAATCTTAATTGTATATACAGTTAATGGAAAATAACCATATGCCGATAATATATATGATAGGAAACTGCGAAAATTGAAATAATAATAAAAAATATTGTATGTTAAGTATGTGAATAATTTGCAGTTTAATAATAGTTTAATATATCAATTAAGGAGATGGAAGACTATGTTATTTGAGGCGGTAAACCGCAATGTTAATTCAGGGAACAGTGTAAAAAATAAAAGTGAAAAACATTCTTATTCGTATTTGAATTTTAAAACGGTATTGACTGAAAAAGAGAAAAAAGAGTCAAGGTATGATACATACTGCAGCAGTAATCAAGATGACCGCGAAGCAGTTATGAGCGGAAATTATAACAGAAATGGAGATTTTAACAATTCTTCCAATAATACTGTAAAAGATAATATTAAAAGGCAGTGGAGTGTAACTGAAGAGCCTAAAAGGGAAAATTATACTACAAAAGAAGAATATTATAATGCGATGAAATCTTATCGTGATTATGTTGAAGATCGTATAAAGAACGGGCCTGAAAAATTTCAGATAGGTGCCTTGGAAGTATCATTGGAAGATTGGGAAAAACTTCTTAAAAAGGTTGATACTGCTATTGATGAAATTAAACAAAGTATTAAAGAGGATATTGAGCATCTTGAGGAAGAAAGAGAAAATATGGATATTCAGGAAGATCAGGAGTTGAAGGATCTTAAAGTGAATTCGTTGCTTGCTGATAGAATTAAAGGTGATTTTGGAGCACCTTATTCCTATCTTGCAGATGAAAATGGGATTATTACATACAAAGGAGTTGTGTTTGTATGTGACAATGAAAAAAATCAATTGTGTCTTGGAGATATGAGTGATCCTAACAAAGTGTTAAATATTCCTTTATCAAAAGGAGGATGTTTAAGAGTAAACCGTGATAATTATGGTGATTTGGCAAAGGCAATAACAATGTTCTCTCCTGAGGATATAAATATTATTATGAGAGCTATAACAATGGATAAAAGGGCACAGCAGATGAAAAATGAGATAGATGATATGAAATCAAAACCAGTCGATGAGAGTGCGGTTGATAAGTTGATTATTGAGGACGATTGATTTATAATAAACTTATTAAATATGTTTGAAAATATTTTTCTAAGTATTATTTGGAGATACTTATATGGTCAAATACCCCAAGTTTTGCTGAAAATCAAGCTTTATGATTGATAAGCTTGCTGTGGGGTATTTGACTAAAATATTTAGAAAGTTTTTAATTAGTTTATTTATTTTACATCTAGAAGTTTTTTAATTGCATTAAGCCATTCAGGCTGTTTTCTAAGCTGTTTAATAATTTCTCTTTCAAGCTGGCTGACATGAAAATAACAATTTTTTGTATAGCCAAAAGTAGCTAATATATCTTCAATTTCATATATTTCACACAGTATAAGAAGGGTATCGGCATCAGGCTGAGCTTGTCCGTTTTCCCAACCATATAAAGTTTTTTCTGCAACATGCAATGATTTATTTTCTAATTTTAGACATACCTCTTTAACAGACATGTTTCTCTTTTTTCTATAATCTTTAAGCACTTTAGCAATCATTTCATTTTTCATAAATAATCTTCTCCTTTTCTCCCTTATATTACCACGAGCATTAAGTCAAGTAAATGTTTCTTCTTAAAATATGGCTGCTACAGCGGTTTATTTGAATATTATGATATCTTTAAAATTGTATTTAGTCAATCTTTTCTGTTATGCTAAGAATTATTATTACCAATCAATTAAAATAAATGTTGAACTTCTTAGTATTTAAGAATATAATAGTGTTTATAGATAAGTAATAATTTCTGTAATTTAAAGAAATACAGGGGGTGGGAAGTATTGGAGAAATCTGTGACAGAAAAGATTGTTAACTACTTATCCGTAAATAATATCAATTTAGAGGATATTTCAAAGGATTTGGGAATTTCGCGAGAAAAACTGCAGAGTAATAGTAAGTTAAGTTTAAGTGCAGAAGAGTTTTTAAGTATTTGCTGTTATTTACATATCAGACCAGAGAATTTTATAGATAATTCAGCTAGAAAATAAATAAAACATGCACATTGCAAATGTAATATATATTTTGCAATGTGTTTTTTTATGAATATATTAAAAAAGATTTGTATAAATATTATTATAAAGAAGAAGGAAGATTAGTAATGAATAAAGTAAAGTATACATTATATATCATGGCTTATTTTTCACTTCTTGTAGGAGTGGTAGTGTTTTTAACGGATACTATACAAAAGTCTGATGATGAGTTTGTATTTTATGAAAGAATAGTTTCGGATAAGAGCTGTATTGAAAAAAAAGGAGCACATTTAGTAGGTTTGCAGAAAATTAATGGTAAGAAATATTATTTTGATGAAAAAGGAATTTTAAAGAAAGGTTGGATTAATGTTTCTGAACAAGAGAGATACTATGCTAATGAAGAGGGAGAGATTGTTACTGGAGAACAGATTATATCAGATATTAAGTATAAGTTTGATGATGATGGGAAACTTGTCAGCGAAGATTTAAACGGGGTAAAGATGGTGGCGCTTACATTTGATGACGGACCGTCAGCTTATACAGATAGAATTTTAGATATATTAAAAAAATATGATGCAAAAGCAACATTTTTTCTAATAGGACAGAGAATTGCTGATTATCCAGAACAAGTTAAGAGAGAATATGAATTAGGATGCCAGATTGGGGGTCATACATATAGTCATAAATATCTAACAAGTATGAGCAGAGAGCAGTTAATAAACGAGATTAACGCTACAGATGAGGCATTAAATAAAATTACCAAAGAGAATACAAGTTGTATCAGACCACCGGGAGGAGTATATGATAAACGAATAATAGAGATTGTTGACTGTCCAGTTGCTATGTGGAGCGTAGATACATTAGATTGGAAAAATCAGGATGCGGGAGAGGTGATAGAGATTGCTACAACGGATATTAAAAATGGTGATATTATTCTCATGCATGATTTATATGAATCGACAGCAGATGCTGTTGAGGAGATAGTTCCAAAATTATTGGATCAGGGCTTTAAGCTGGTTACATTTTCTGAATTAATAAACGCCAATGGCGGAGCTTTTTCGAGAAGGGTTTATTATTCGGCAGACAAAATACGCAGGTATAATAAATAATATTAAAATTATTCTTAACAATATATAATAATTTTAAGAAATACAGTTTTACAATTATATGAAAATTATGGTATAATTTATTAAAATATTATAATTTATCGCTTTGTGGATGGTAGATTAGAAGATATACCCAAAGGCAGACTATTTTTTAAATTAGGAGAGAACTAATGAAAATTGTGTTTTGTAATACTTTGAAAAATTATAATAAAAAATACTTTTCAAAAGATTTGATAGCTGGAATTATTATAGCGGCAATTTCCATACCTACTTCTATTGGTTATGCACAGATTTCAGGACTTCCCGCAGTTTATGGTCTTTATGGTTCTGTATTTCCTATAATTTTATTTGCTCTGTTCTCTACATCGCCGCAGTTTATATTTGGTGTGGATGCAGCGCCGGCAGCGCTTGTTGGCGCTTCTCTTATTTCTTTTGGAATTACGGCGGGTTCGGAGGACGCAATAAGAATTGTTCCGGTAATTACTTTTTTTACAGCTTTATGGCTTTTTTTGTTCTTTTTTCTTAGGGCTGGAAAACTTGTTAATTATATTTCAACTCCTGTAATTGGCGGATTTGTATCAGGAATCTGCTGTACTGTAATTCTTATGCAGATTCCTAAAATGTTTGGTGGTTCTGGCGGAACAGGGGAGTTAGTAGAATTGGTGGAACATTTGATTCATACTATTGTAAATATCAATGTGCCATCTTTACTGTTAGGTGTAACTTCTTTTATTATTTTGCGTTTGTCTAAGAGGTTTATACCAAAGTTTCCTATGCTTGCTGTTATAATGGCAGCAGGTGCTTTGCTGACAGTTTTTTTTCATATTGAGAATTATGGAATTGCGTTATTATCGTCGGTAGAACCAGGGCTGCCAAAATTTGTTTTTCCTGATATTTTGGCGGTTGATATAATAGATGTTCTTGGAATAAGCCTTTCTATTGCACTGGTAATTATGTCTGAAACATTACTTGCAGAAAATAGTTTGGCTATTAAAAATGGTTATCAGTTAAATGATAATCAGGAAATATTAGCTTTTGCCTGTGGGAATTTAGTTGCTGCATTTACAGGTTGTTGTCCAATTAATGGTTCTGTATCCAGATCTGTTACAGGTGAGCAATATGGGTCCAAAACTCAGCTTACCAGTATTATAGCTGGACTAACTATGATATTGGTGCTTATATTTGGTACAGGTTTTATAGGTTATTTTCCTATTCCGGTGTTGACAGCGATTGTAATCTCCGGTCTAATTGGCGCTTGTGAATTTACATTGGCAAAAAAGCTATGGAGAGTAAGCAGAGGAGAATTTTATATTTTTTGCGGTGCATTTTTGGGTGTATTGGTGCTTGGCAGAATATATGGTGTTATGGTAGGCGTTTTATTGTCTTTTGTATCTGTGATAAGACGTGCGGCAGATCCACCAAGGTGTTTTCTGGGTGTTTTGCCAGGGCATAATGAGTTGTTTGATATGTCTAGGTTTGGATATATTTATCCGATACAAAATGTTGTTGTATATCGTTTCAGCGGAAATTTATTTTTTGCAAATGTGTCTGTATTTCAAATGGATATAGAAGATTGTATTAAAGATGATACGAAGGCTGTAATTGTAGATGCTGGAGGTATTGTAAGTATAGATGTAACAGCAGCGGAGAGAATTGTGCTAATTTATAATTATTTAAGAGAAAAGGGAATTAAGTTTTTTATAACAGAGCATATTTCAGAGTTAAATGAGCAAATGCGTTCTCTTGGTATTGGATGGCTTATTGAAAATGGTACGGTGAGAAAGACTATAGAAATTGCATTGATGGATATGGGTATTGTAAAGCCTTATCCGCTGGAAGGGGCTGATAATAAATCTCATTCAGTTATAAGAAGAAATGCTCAGAGTTCTGTACATGAGTTTGTCTGGGCGTTTGGGCTTGATGCAGAGAGTCAGATTGAGAAACAGATTCATAGGCAGATTGAAATGTTAGAGAAGACTCATGATTGGAATATGCTTGTACATGGAATGTGGAATCAGATGGATCCGATGGATGAGGAAGATTGGCTCAATCATTTGGAGGCTCATTTATCTGAGATTGTAAAAATATCTGATGAGGATGAGGATATTATTGCTGAGAAAATAGAGAGCAGAAAAAGGGAAGTTTTTCTAAAAATTCAAAAGGAGCATCCTGAGTTGGCAGAAAAATTTAAAGAAAGAGAAAATGTACAATTATAATTCAATATAGTTCTGTATGTCAAATAGTAGAAAAAGTATATTAACGCTTTGTTATTAAAGTGTAAAGAATTGATTATTTGCTAATCCAAAAACCCCGAAGCAGGCAATCGGGGTTTTTGACATTAATTTATTTGTCGGCATAAGTGTGAAAGATCAGTAGATTTGAGTATTTTAGGGCATCAATTAAATAGTCTGAATAATTATTACATATTTCTTTATTACTTAGTTCTATTTGATATTGGTTATTTACAAGTGCAGTTTTTGTATAACTGTTTGTATTTGAATCATATTTAAATGCTACTATTCCATAAATTTTTTCTTTTTTATTATTTATGGGACTGATAGTTTCTATATCATTATTTGTGCTAAGAATGTATGAGTATAAGATTTCTTTTTTGTTGTCGCCATCTATATCACGCAGTTCAATCGCATAGTCTGGGCATTTTTTAATAGTATCTGGCAAAGGCAGATTATCTTTTAGGGGAATATTTTTATCTTCTATAATGACTTTGTCAGCATTTTTATAATTTTTTAGGAAAGCTTTAAGATAGATTGAAAAGTCGCTTATATTATACATGTCTTCATATTCTTGTTTAGTGTAATTTCTTTCATAATTAGAAAATAATTCATCATTAAATATCCAGTTATACATATTAAAAATAGTAGTTACTTCAGATAATGATGGATTGTCATTTAGTTTGTTAACAATAAGAGTTGTAGAATTGTAGTTTCTTCTTAAACCTATTTTTATATAGTCACTTATAATTATTGATAGAGGAGTATAATCCTTATCTAGTTTTAAAGCAAAATAGTACATTTTACTTATTTGATTATAAGTTATGTTGTCATTATCAGTTTTATCATAAAGATATTTAATATTATATGATGAGTGATCTTCATCAATATAGTCTAATGATATATATTGCTCGTCTAGTAATGACATGATAATTTCATAATGAATATGTAAATATTTCTCTTGTGGAAATACTTTTTTGGTGTATTCTTCTTTTATCTTTTTATAAACAGAAATGTAAATATTTATTAATTCATCATATTTCTCAGTTGTAATTGTATTATTAGCTAAATAGTAAATAATAGCATCTAATACAGTTTTGGTTTCATATTTATCAGGTGATTCTAAAATATCATTACAATATTTTCTCATTGTGGTATTTCTGATCATTGCAGTTGTGTCTTCAGATGTAATGGAAATTAATTCATTGTTTTCTGATGGTTGATTTATTATATATTTATCAAGAAGAAATTCATTATTATTTGAACCAGTTGAATTAAAAAGTAAAGCTTCGTCATTTGATGCATCTGGAGAAAGAGCAGTACAAAACAGAATACCAGAGATCAGCGCAAAAACTATTACAAACGAAATAATTATATTTGATATTTTTTTCATATTAATTCATTCCTTTCAAAATAATTTTCTTCTGTATTAATATAATTTGTTTTGCAGACAATATAGTAAGTGTAGCTTTGGATTCCATTTTCATTTGAGTAGTGGCAAGTTATTCGAAAACCTCTGTAAAAAAATTTTTTTGTTTCATCATAATCTGGCATAGTGTGTTCGTACATGGCTATAGATGAATGGTTAGCAAATTGGAATGATACCATATTTAATTCATTATTAATAGTGGTAGCTCTATAGACAATTTCGTCTGTCATGCCAGAGTATCTTGGGGTACCATCTTCATTAAGAACGATATCTTCAACATCCACTACTTCAGGAACTGTATCCGCAGGAAATAAAATTCGTACATATCCATCGCATTCTTTCCAGCTGCTGACCGTAAAATATTGATCTTCGTTATCTTTGCTGCATTGTGTTCTAAAAAATTCTTTTTCAGTTTTATTTTCAATATCAGTTGATTCGTAATTTTGCTGAATTACACTGTAATTACTAATTTCTGTATCATTTATATAAAATAATGGATTTGGTGTTTCAGTTAAAGGTTTTCCTTTATTTTTTGATTTACTCCACTGTACAGTTACATTTCCATAATAATCTTCTAATCGTTCAGGTAACATGTATGAACCGTCATCATTTTTTTTGGGTTTGACTATAAGATTTGGATCTCCCATTGAATACTCTTCTGTATAAAAACTTATATTATTCTCATTATTGATTTCATAATTTTCTTCATTAGTTTCTGATTGTGATTGATAATTATCTTTTTTTGTAAGAAATTCATTTTTTAATATCATACTATAATTACTGTTTTTAGATATGTTTTTATTTAATGCTGCAAAATTAACATCAGCATTAAGTGAGAAAAGTAATGACATAATTATAACAAGCATAGCTGAAATTGTTAGCGGGACAAATCCAATATTCTTTTTTCGAAGATCAAGATTGTGTCTAAAACGTTCTTTAAATTCACTTGAATTTCCTTTCATACATGTAGAGAAAAAGATGTTTTTTGGTCGTTTTGAATTTAATTCAAGAATGTTTAACAAAAGACAGTTATATTCCATACGCTGTTCTTTTTCAAATGACTTTACGACACTGTAATCACAGTACATTTCCATATCTTTTTGTGCTTCTTCAGCTAACATATAAATTAAGGGATTAAACCAATGAATTGCGTTAGTAATAAAATATATATTTTTTATTATTAAATCTTTATGTTTAATATGGAATAGTTCATGAGTTAGTGCAAGCTGTAAATGTTCGTCAGTAAAATTACAAGAAGGAAGAATAATTTTAGGGTTTACAATTCCAATAACCATTGGAGACGTTATATCAGCAGATAAATATAATTTAGGAATTTTTTTAAGATTAATTTTTTTGGCAGTGTTTGTTAATATATTATTTGTATATTCATCTGATTTAATAAAAGTCTGAGATAATTTTTTATTATATATAAACAGTGAGATTAAATGGTACAATATAAATATAATAATTCCTGAAATATATATATTAAATATTATATTATTATGTTTATTTATATAATTTAGAGTATTTATAAATGCAAAAACTATTTTATATTGAAGTTTATAAATAATATTCACTATCTTAATATCACTTGTAGCAGCTTTATTTGGTTTTCTTTGTGAATAGCTGTATGCATTTCCTGATTTATCTCTTGTTATTGGTTTTGAATCCATAAAATAAAGAGTGTCATTTTTTATGTGTAACTTTGTCATTGTTGTATTATCATTTAAAGTACGAGTCAAAGTATAGTTAATTTCATTTTCAGTATTAGTATCTGATTTAGTAAATGAAAAAAACGATATCGGAGCTGAAATTGGTATTATTAGTCTTATTGATAACAATATCCAAATAATTTGACGTATCTTTATTTGATAAATTTTTTTAAAAAATGAAGATGTTATTTTAAGTAATAAAACTAGAAATCCCATACATATTGATATAAAAAGAAGATTAGTTAAAAAAATTGTCATAATAGATCCTCCTTTATTTTTAATAATGATTGAAATGCTAACAATTATGACAATAGAAAGCTCCCTTCCTAATTTTATGGCAATTGATATGAGAGTTAAATACACTGAAGTTAATCATGTTGTAAGTTAAATCCATTGTCAGTTTGATGTGGTGTCTTTAATTTAATTTTCATGTTTTTGTTCATCAAGAAAATTTCTTAATTCGTCAATTTCTTTTTGCGAGAAATCTTTTGATGATGCAAGACATGCAATGAAGTTTTGCAGTGAATGTCCAAACAATTTATCTATAAAATTGCGGCTGAATATTTGAACATATTCGTCTTTTGTTATTAAAGGTGAAAAATATTTGGTTTTTCCTTTTTTCTCAGATGAAACAAATCCTTTGTTCTCAAGCCTTGTCAGCATTGTTGATATAGTAGTAACTGCCCAATGTGTTTTATCATAAAGCAACTCTTTTAATTCGTAACAGCTTACTGGATTATCATTGTTCCATATTGCAAGCATAATTTCCAGTTCTGAATCAGGTAATTTTTTCAAGTTAAATACCTCCTATCTATTTTGTTCTACAATTGTAGTTGGTTTTATTTTACAAATGTAGTTTATATTTGTCAAGTGAAATTGTATATATTTTGTGAACTATTTTAAAATTTATATGAATATATTGACATATAGAAAATATTCTTATAATATATATTTGAAGGGGAAAAGAAAATTTTATAGCATATAATTACTTAATAATGTAAGGGGGTGGAATTATGTTAAGTTTCGAAGATTTAGAAAATATTCGCATTTTATTTGTACAAGAATTGAAACCTATTAAAGACGATATATTAGAAATGAAAGCAGAAATAACTCAGCTTCAAAATGATATGGTGGAAGTTAAGGCAGATATACTGGGAATGAAAGCAGAAATAACTCAGCTTCAAAATGATATGGTGGAAGTTAAAGCAGATATATCAGAAATGAAAGCAGATATACTGGGAATAAAAGCTGATATATCAGAAATGAAAGCAGATATTAAAGAACTAGCATCAAGAGTTTTGTGTTTAGAAGAAAAGCAGGCTAATTTTGAAGAGCAGTTATGTGATATTAGGGAAGAAGTGAAACTGATTAGATTGACAATAGAAAAGGAATTAGTGCATGATATAAGAATAATCGCAGAAGCTCATCAGGATTTAAATAGAAAGTTAAATAAAGCTCTTGTTATTGAGGAAGAAAAAGAGACTTTTTTAATACGATTTAATCATTTGGAGGATGATATGCGTATTGTTAAGAGACAGATTTCTAAAATTATTTAATAAAGTTAGTAAATTTTGTTGAAATGTAATCACACCTTGTCGCTTATAACATTGTTGTTTATAATGTAAAAACAAGCTTCAAGGTGTTTGTATTTAATTTATTTTACAGTGTTTGGAGAAGAGGATATAGAAATGTCAGGGCAGTTCTTTAGAACAGAGCTTCTTTTTGGAAGCGATACATTAGAGAAATTAAAAAATTCGCATGTTGCAGTTTTTGGAGTTGGCGGAGTTGGCGGATTTACTGTGGAGGCATTAGCTCGAAGCGGAGTTGGCAAGATTGATTTAATTGATAATGATAAAGTCAGCATATCCAATATTAATCGACAGATTATTGCATTGCACAGTACGGTTGGACAGTTGAAGACTGAGGTTATGAGACAGAGGATTTTAGATATTAATCCTGAAGCAGAGGTGAGTGTAAGTAATTGCTTTTTTTTGCCTGAAAATGCCAATCAATTTTGCTTTGAAAAATATGATTATATTATTGATGCTGTAGATACTGTTACTGCAAAAATTGAATTGATAGTAAGAGCACAAAAGGCAGGGGTTAGTATAATCAGTTCCATGGGTGCAGGAAATAAGTTAGACCCAACGAAATTTAAAGTTTCTGATATATATAATACGAGTGTTTGTCCGCTTGCTAAGATTATGAGGCGTGAGCTAAAGAAGAGGGAGATAAAAAACTTAAAAGTAGTATATTCTGATGAAAAGCCGCTGGATATAAAGATGGATACTATAGAAAAGTACGAAAATGTAATAAAACAGAGTGAAAGTGCAGATAATTTATATAAGAAAAAAATTAACGCAAGCTGTGCTTTTGTACCGTCTGTTGCTGGGTTGATTATAGCGTCTGAAGTTATAAAAGACTTATTAAATAACAATATTGAATTGTGATTGTTCTGTGAGATGATAAAAACAGCTTTTTAGAATTTAAAGTTTTTTAAAATTTAATTAATGTTAATTTGACAAAATGATACTTTTCTGATATAAAATAACGAGAGAAAATTATTAATCTTTGATAGATTATTGTAAAAACTTTTTTGCAATTTACTATATTAACTCAAGTTGAGAAAGGAGAGCAAACAGTGATAGAGAAAGAATATCCGTTTGTAGAGAATGTAGAGGGGTTGACAGATTTAATTGCCAGTGTTAAAGCTGCACAGGAAAAATTTGCAACTTTCTCTCAAGAACAGGTAGACAAGATTTTCCTTGCGGCAGCCACAGCTGCTAACCGTGAAAGGATTCCTTTGGCTAAGGCGGCAGTTGAAGAAACCGGTATGGGAATTGTGGAAGACAAGGTAATTAAGAATCATTATGCGGCAGAGTATATTTATAATTCTTATAAATGTACAAAAACATGTGGCGTTATTGAAGAAGATAAGGCGTATGGTATTAAAAAAGTTGCAGATCCAATAGGTCTTGTTGCTGCTGTTATTCCTACAACAAATCCTACATCCACAGCTATTTTTAAGATTTTAATTTGTTTAAAAACAAGAAATGGAATTATTATCAGTCCGCATCCACGTGCTAAGGATAGCACAATAGCAGCGGCGAAAGTTGTGTTAGAGGCTGCTGTTGAAGCTGGAGCTCCAGAAGGAATTGTAGGTTGGATAGATGTTCCTAGTCTTGATCTTACTAACCTTATAATGAAAGAGGCAGATACAATACTTGCAACGGGCGGTCCTGGAATGGTTAAGTCAGCATATTCAAGCGGAAAGCCGGCACTTGGTGTAGGAGCAGGAAACACCCCAGCAATTATTGATGATTCTGCTGATACATTATTGGCAGTAAATTCAATTATCCATTCAAAAACTTTTGATAATGGTATGATATGCGCATCTGAGCAGTCAGTTATAGTTCACAGTAATGTATATGATGTTGTAAAAAAAGAATTTGAAGATAGAGGATGTTATTTCTTAAAAGGAGAGGAATTAGATAAAGTAAGAAATACAATTTTAATAAATGGTGCTTTAAATGCCAAAATAGTAGGACAGAGTGCTGCGGTAATTGCTTCACTTGCAGGTTTTGAAGTTCCAAAATCAACAAAAATTCTTATCGGTGAGGTAGAATCAGTAGATATTTCAGAGCCGTTTGCTCATGAGAAATTATCTCCAGTACTTGCAATGTACCGTGCAGAAGATATTAAAGATGCATTTGCAAAAGCTGAGTGTCTTATTGCTGATGGTGGTTATGGACACACTTCATCAATATATGTTGATGAGAGAAAAAGAGCAGAGGTTTTAGATGAATTTGCTGCACGTATGAAAACTTGCCGTATACTTGTAAATACTCCGTCATCACAAGGTGGTATTGGTGATTTATATAACTTTAAGCTTCTTCCATCACTTACTCTGGGTTGTGGTTCATGGGGTGGCAACAGTGTTTCAGAAAATGTAGGAGTTAAGCACTTAATTAACATTAAAACTGTTGCAGAGAGGAGAGAGAATATGCTTTGGTTCCGTGCGCCAGAAAAAGTATATATTAAAAAGGGCTGCCTTCCAGTTGCTCTTGATGAGTTGAAGAATGTGATGGGTAAAAAGAAAGCCTTTATTGTAACAGATAGTTTTCTTTATAAAAACGGATTTACAAAACCTATAACAGATAAATTAGAAGAGATGGGAATTAGCTACACGGTATTTTCAGATGTTGAACCAGATCCTACACTTGCATGTGCAAAAGCAGGAGCTGCTCAGATGAGAACTTTTGAGCCGGATACAATTATTGCTCTTGGCGGCGGTTCTGCAATGGATGCAGGAAAGATTATGTGGGTAATGTATGAGCATCCAGAGGCAGATTTTATGGATATGGCAATGCGTTTTGTTGATATTAGAAAGAGAGTTTATACATTCCCTAAGATGGGTGAAAAAGCATATTTCATTGCAGTTCCAACTTCAGCTGGTACAGGTTCAGAGGTAACTCCTTTTGCTGTTATTACAGATGAAAAAACTCATGTAAAATATCCATTGGCAGATTATGAGCTTATGCCAAATATGGCAATTGTTGATACAGATTTGCATATGAGCGCTCCGAAAGGTCTTACAAGTGCGTCAGGTATTGATGCAGTTACACATGCGTTGGAAGCTTATGCTTCAATGATGGCAACAGACTATACAGACAGCTTGGCAATTGGTGCATTAAAGAATATTTTTGAATATCTTCCTCGTGCTTATAATGATGGACAGAATGATGTGAAGGCAAGAGAAAAGATGGCTAATGCAGCTACAATGGCAGGTATGGCTTTTGCGAATGCATTTTTAGGTGTATGTCATTCAATGGCTCACAAATTGGGTGCGTTCCATCATCTTCCGCATGGTGTTGCCAATGCTCTGATGATAGAGGAAGTTATTCGTTTTAATGCTAAAGATGTTCCAGCAAAGATGGGAACATTCCCACAATATGATCATCCACATACGATGGCGCGATATGCAGAGGTGGCAGATGCTCTTGGATTGGGCGGCAGCAGTAATGAAGAGAAGATGGAAAACTTAATTAAAGCGATCAATGATTTAAAAGATCGTGTTGGAATTAAGAAGGCAATTAAAGATTATGAAGTCGATGAGAAGAAATTTATGGATGAGTTGGATGCTATGACAGAGCAGGCATTTGACGATCAGTGTACTGGAGCCAATCCTCGTTATCCACTTATGAGTGAGATGAAACAGATGTATCTTAATGCTTATTATGGTAAACATGAAGAAATATAAGAGATATTTATATAATCATAAGGAAAATAAGATAGGTTAAATAAGCAGCTTTCTGTTAGTTGGATTTTTAAGAATATAAAACACCATCTGCCAGTAAATAAACTTTCTGGTTCTGATGGTGTTTTTTTCTAAAAATTGTTATATTTTGTAATTTATTAAATTATTTCAATTAAAAATTATATTATATAATGTTTCTCTTGGTGTTGTTTAAATAACATTGAATATTTTTATATACTTCATTTATAAGGCAGTTTCTTGCCTCAACGCTTCCCCATGCATTGTGAGGAGTCATTAAGAGTTTTCCATTATCTTTTATTGTTAGCAAAGAACTGTTATGCGCGAGAGGTTCTTCTGAGAAAACATCAAGTGCAGCTCCTGCTATAATATTTTCATTGAGAGCTTTGACTAAATCATATTCATTTACAACAGGTCCTCTTGCAACATTCACTAAAACTGCCGATTGTTTCATTTTTTTAAAAGCTGTAAAGTTAAATAAATTATTTGTTTTATCTGTCAGTGGACAATGTACTGTTATAATATCACATGTAGATAAAAATTCGTTAAATTCTAGTGATTTGTAATGTATATCATAAGTGTTTCCGCTCGAACTATAATATACAACGTCACAGCCAAACGCTTCGGCAATTGCAGCGACTTTTCTTCCGATATTACCAAGACCAACGATTCCCCATTTCTTTCCATAAAGTTCATGAAATGTACGACCGAAATGACTGAAAGAATTACTTGCTGAATAAGAGCCATTTTTAACAAATTTGTTGTAGTAATCAAGATTTTCATAAAGTGACAATAGAAGAGAAAATGTATGTTGTACAACGCTGTTAGTAGAGTAACCGCTAACATTGGCAACGATTATGCCTTTCTTATGACAATAATTTATATCAATATTGTTATAGCCGGTTGCAGCTTCAAACACAGCTTTTACATTGCTGTCTTCAAGCACAGATTCATCAATTATAAGTTTGTTTGGAATAATAATATCAGCATCTTTAATTATGTCTTTTACATCTTCTTGTGCTAAATTTTTGCATAATATAAGTTCACCAAAATCAGAAAGTGAGTTCCAGCTGATATCTTCACCTACTGATTGTGATTCTAAAACTACTAATTTCATTTATATAACTCCTTAAAATTTTGTAAAAATATCTTATAAATATAAGCTAAACTGTTTTTCTTGATTTTTTTTCATGTTGTTCAGGGAGATGATTTATAATTCTAGCTTTTCTGCGAGTTCCTCCCATTTTTCATACAGCTTTGCAAGTTTTAATTCTGCAGTATTTCTTTTTTCGGAAAGTTCACTGCATTTTGCAGAATTAGTTGCAATTTCTGGCTTTGATAATTCATTGTCTACTGATGATATAATCTCTTCATTTAGTGCAATATCTTGTTCAGTTTTATTATATTCATTTTCAAGTTTGCGTCGTTTTGCCTGTGCCTCTTTTTGTTGAAGCCATGAAAGCTTTCCTGAATTAGGATCAGTATTGAAATTATAATCTTTTAATTTATTAATGTCATAATTATTTTGTGAGTCAATGCAGTTATTTTTTTGTAATAAAGATGGTGATGAATTATGTTTATTTAATATCTGTTGTTCATTTTTATTTGTGTATAATTTAGTAAGTTCTTCATTTTTTTCAAGGTAATAATCGTAGTTTCCTATATAATTAATAAAATTATGATTCTTTAAATCTAAAATCCTCGTAGCAGTTTCATTTATAAAATATCTGTCATGTGAGACATAGAGTACTGTTCCTGTATAGTGAGTCAGTGCGTTTTCAAGAATTTCTTTGGAAACCATATCAAGATGGTTGGTAGGCTCATCAAGTATTAAAAAGTTTGCATTTGAGAGCATTAGTTTGGCTAAAGACAGACGTCCTCTCTCTCCTCCGCTAAGAGCAGATATTGGTTTAAAAACATCATCTCCTGTAAATAAAAACGCTGCAAGTACGTTGCGAATTTTTGTATGTGTTAGTTCAGGGTATGCATCAGAAATTTCTTCAAATAAAGTTTTTTCCATATGCAGTACATGGTGTTCCTGATCATAGTATCCTATTTCAACATTAGTGCCTAAAGTGAATTCTCCTTTATCAGCACAGCACATATTATTTAGAACTTTTAGAAGTGTTGTTTTTCCAGTTCCATTATCGCCAATTATGGCTACTCGCTCGCCCCTTTTAATTTCAAATGAAACATTTGAGAAAAGTGTAAGTGGAGGAAATGATTTTGATAATTCTTTTACTGATAGGACATCATTACCGCTTACAATACTCGGTTCAAGATGAATATGCATCTGTGAGTTTACTTCAACAGGCTTATCAATAACCTCTATTTTTTCTAATGCTTTTTCACGGCTTTCGGCACGTCGTATTGACTTTTCCCTGTTAAAAGATTTTAATTTTTCTATTACAGCTTCCTGATGTTTTATTTCACGTTGCTGATTTAAATATTGACGTATTTGAGCTTCACGAAGTTGAGCTTTTTTCTTTGAGTAATCTGAATAATTGCCGCTGAATGTAGTAATAATTCCGTTGTCTATCTCAATAATTTTGGTAACAATTTTATTTAAAAAATATCTGTCATGGGCGACAATAACGACAGCTCCCTGATAATTAGATAAAAAATTTTCAAGCCAGGCAATTGAATTTAAATCTAAATGGTTAGTAGGCTCGTCAAGAAGGATTATATCAGGTTTGTCGAGCAGCAGCTTAGCCAGTGCAACACGAGTTTTTTGTCCTCCAGAGAGAGTTGAAATAATTCTGTTATAATCTTCTGGAAAAAATCCAAGTCCTTTTAATACGCCGCCAACTTCACTTTTGTAAGAGTAGCCGTCATTTAGTTCAAATTTATGGTTTAGTCGGGAATATGAGTCCATTAGTGCGTCTAATTCATTTCCCTCTTTAGTTTTCATCTCCTCTTCCATATTTCGAAGTTCTGTTTCCATCTCTATTACAGGACGTTTTACTTCTAAAACTTCATTGTATATAGTATTACTTCCGTTAGTGTCCTGATGCTGAGCTAAATAACCAATAGTTTTTCCTTTGGCAATGGTAATACTACCAGAGTCAGACTCTTCAATATGCATAATCATTTTTAAAAGAGTTGACTTGCCGGCGCCATTTATTCCTACTATAGCGGCTTTTTCGTGATCTTCAATGTGAAATGATGACTCTTTAATAATTTCATCAGTTCCAAAACTTTTTTTTATATTATGACAGGCAAGTATCATTTGTAACGCCTCCAGACTGCCTTTAAATTCTTTTTTGTAAAGTTACTGATTAGTAATATATCAGAAAGATAAAGAAAATGCAATTAAGAACTGCGATAGTGTTTCATTAAATTATATAATACATCATTGTATGACTTTTTTCTCCTAATAATTGACAAAATGATTAGTTTGTGTCATATTGTATCTATGGGCTTTATAATCAAAATTTAAAAGGAAGTCAAATTATGGAGAAAATATATGATGTAATTATAGTCGGTACAGGGGCGGCAGGTTTATTTGCAGCGTTGCAGCTGCCAAAAAATTATAATGTACTTATGATTACAAAAGATAAAATTGAAAACAGTGATTCTTATTTAGCTCAAGGCGGAATTTCCTGTCTTTTAGATGAGGGGGATTTTGACAGCTATTATGAGGATACTCTTCGTGCGGGCAGATATGAGAACAATCCGGAGTCTGTGCAGCTGATGATTGAAGCGTCAAAGGGAATAATAGATGAGCTTGTTAAATTTGGAGTTGATTTTGCAACGGATGATAAAGGCAATTTTGTATATACAAGAGAAGGTGCTCATTCTAAATTTAGAATATTGTATCACAAAGATGTTACTGGTAAGGAAATTACAAGCCGGTTGATTGATAATGTTACAAAATGCTCAAATATTGAAATTAGAACATATACTACAATGATAGATTATATAGTGAATGATGGACGTTGTCAGGGTATTGTAATTGAAGATAATAAGACCAGTAGACGAGAATGGATTTTATCTAAACATGTAATTTTGGCAACCGGAGGTCTTGGAGGATTATTTGTACATTCGACTAATTTTAGACATATAACAGGTGATAGTTTTGCAATAGCGCTTAAAAATGGCGTAGAACTTGAGAATATTAATTATATACAGATACATCCAACAACGCTGTATTCTCAAAAAGAAGGAAGAAGATTTTTAATTTCTGAATCAGTTCGTGGTGAAGGCGCAGTACTGCTAAATAAAAATAAAGAGCGATTTACTGATGAGCTTCAGCCAAGAGATGTAGTCACTAATGCAATTAAAGAACAAATGGAAAAGGACGGAACAGAGTATGTATACCTTTCTATAGCTCATGTAGGTGAAGCTGAGATTAAAGACAGGTTTCCTAATATATATGAGAGATGTCTTGAGGAAGGTTATGATTTATCAAAGGATTGTATTCCAGTCACACCGGCTCAGCATTATCTTATGGGCGGAATTAAATCAAGCGTAAACGGAGAGACTTCAATGCCAGAGTTATACGCGGCTGGTGAGGTTGCCTGTAATGGAGTACATGGTGCGAATCGGCTTGCAAGCAACTCTCTTTTGGAAAGTCTTGTTTTTGCAAAAAGAGCGGTATCTGTAATTAAATCACATCATGATAATATTCCTGAACCAGTGCTGAATGAAAACGATAAGAAAGATTATCCACCAATGCCTCAGCTGAAAAAAGAGTACAGGCGTATAGTGATGGATGAGATTAAGAGAAAGGATGAAGATTTTTATGATAAGTGGTGTAACAATAAAGTTAAATATTGATGAATACATATTGAATGCTTTAAAAGAAGATATTACCAGCGAAGATGTTACAACAAATGCAGTAATGCGTGAGAATATGGATGGGAAAGCTGATCTGATATGTAAACAGAGCGGAATATTGTGTGGTTTGCAGGTCTTTGAACGAACATTTAAGCTGCTTGACGAGAATGTAGTTTTTGAGACTGAGTATAGTGATGGGGATAATGTTGAGAGCGGACAAGTTATCGGAGTGCTAAAAGGAGAAATTCATGCTTTGTTATCAGGCGAGAGAGTAGCGCTTAATTATTTGCAGAGAATGAGTGGAATAGCAACTTTTACTAATTTATTGGCAAAGGAGCTGGAAGGAACAGGAACGGTGCTTCTTGATACAAGAAAGACAACACCTAATATGAGGCCTTTTGAGAAATATGCGGTAAAAGTAGGAGGCGGTACTAATCATCGTTACAATTTATCTGATGGAGTTTTAATTAAAGATAACCATATCGGTGCTGCAGGCAGTATAAAAAATGCCGTTGAAATGGCAAGAGAATACGCGCCGTTTGTCCGTAAAATTGAAGTTGAAGTTGAGAATCTTGAGATGGTACAAGAGGCTTTAGATGCCAAGGCAGATATAATAATGCTTGATAATATGAATAATGATATGATGAGAGAGGCAGTGAAGTTAATTGGCAGTAAGGCTCAGACTGAATGTTCAGGAAATGTTACAAAAGAGAGATTAAAGGAAATTGCAGATATAGGAGTTGATTTTGTCTCGGCAGGTGCAATTACATATGCTGCGCCAATTATGGATATATCGCTTAAAAATCTTAAGCCATTATAAAAAAAGAGATAGTATGTTTAAAGAACAGTCAAAATTGACTGTTCTTTTTTTGTGTGATTGTCCATATATTGAAAAGACAAATTTTAATAAAGATAGTTAAAGATAAGGGGAGTTAATGAGGAGAGATTTAAGGTATAGAAATTTCCAAAAGTATAAAAAATATTCTAGAAAAAATAACGTAAGACGACAGTTTTATATAGCAGTTATATTATTTGTTTTATGTGTTTTATTGGCAATATTAACAATTATCTTTGCTCTTACAGGAGTTTTTGAAAAAAATAATAACAGCAGCTCAGTTTCAGAAAAACATGGTAATAATATGACTGAAGTAAATATTGAGCCTATAGCTATTAATGAGAATACGAAAATTCGCGTGCTTATAAAGACAGGCGGGTTTGACGATATTTTTCATAATGACGTTCAAGTGTCGTCTGATATAGGATTTGTTGTCTCAGCAGACGCTTCTTTGAATTTAGATAGTGTTAATATAGCTCCAGGAGAAAGTATTAAAATGTCTGAGCTTGCTCAGTTCTTTGAAAATAACTGCAAGGTACACATAAATGCAGTTGAGGATAATGCAGCATTATATTTGGACAGTGTTGAGAGAAGCTGTGGGAAGCCGGCATATTATGGAGAGTTTGATATTTATAAAAATGACAATGGATATGTGATTATAAATGATGTTTTGTTGGATAAATATTTGTATGGAGTTGTTCCCAGTGAGATGCCTGAGAGCTATGGTATGGAGGCTTTAAAGGCACAGGCGGTATGTGCAAGAAGTTATGCTGCAAGAAGAATTAATGCTTTAGCATATCCTGAATATGAAGCTGCTGTTGATGACAGTGTCAGGTATCAGGTATATAATAATTATGAAGTTACAGAAGCTGTAAAAGAGGCGGTAGACGCTACATCTGGAGAGCTTGCAAAATATGGTGGGGAGATTATTGATGCATATTTTTATGCGACTTCTTGCGGATCGACTGCCGGGGGTGAAGTATGGAGCGATGAGAGCGGAAACTGTCCGTATCTTAAGTGCAGAGAGCTGAATGAGTCAAATTGTTCAGTTGATTTGAGCAGTGAAGAAAGTTTTAAAAATTATATAGATAATTCAGACAGTAATAATTTTGATTCTTCTGCAGCATGGTATAGATGGGAAATTAAACTTGATTTAAGCAAGCTTTCAGATGAATTTGTTGAGGAATATGGAAATTTCAAAGAGATAAAGGTATTAAAGAGAAGCAGCGGAGGTGTAATTACTAATTTAAGTTTTATATGTGAAAAGAAAGAGTTAAACTTAGAGAAGGAGTATGATATTAGAGAATTTTTAGGAAAACTGATTGCTGGAGGAAACAATCAGTCAAATGAAATTGGAAGTAAGATAACTATGCTACCGAGTGCTTGTTTCTATGCGGCAGATTGCAGTGAGAATATTATAACTGTCAAGGGAGGCGGTTATGGTCATGGTGTGGGAATGTCACAGACCGGAGCAAAAGGTATGGCTGAGGCTGGCTATGATTATAAAAAAATATTATCTTGTTTTTATCCTGATATTATAGTTGAAAAGATGTTGTAAGAAAAGCTTAAATTGTGTATAATAGTACTAATATTTTGGTTATTTCACAAGTTAAGGAGAAAGTTATGAAAAGCTTGAGATACAATATAGGCGTTTTTCTGCAGGATATGAGAAACAGTCATGTTGCAGCATATTCGGCGCAGACATCTTATTTTATAATAATGTCAGTTTTTCCTTTTGTGCTGATTTTATTGTCATTGATACGGTTTACCGCGCTTACAGAAGATATGCTGATGGAGATGGTATCAGGCATACTGCCGGATGTGTTTTATCCTATTATAGAAGGTATTGTTGTTGAGCTTTATGAGAGAGCTAACGCTATTGTATCAGTTTCAATTATATTGGCGCTCTGGTCATCGGCAAAGTGCGTTTTAGCGGCAACTAATGCATTCAACTCAATATACGAGGTAGATGAGACTCGTAATTATATTGTGCTCAGATTTCGTTCAGCTCTTTATACAGCTGCTTTTGTAGTGCTTATTTTTGTATCATTAGTTTTGATGGTTTTTGGTGAGAGAATCAACCGCTTTTTCGTAAAACATTTTCCGGTAATAGCATCAGTTTTCAGACAAGTGCTTAATTGGAGGCTGGTAATGCTTCTTGTGTTTCAGATAGTAATTTTTATGTTTATTTATAAGGTTTTGCCTAACCGAAAGTCTAGTCTGCTTCTTCAGCTTCCGGGGGCGGCATTTACGAGTATGAGTTGGAATATATTTTCATATATTTTCAGTATATATGTTGAGTATGGAAGAATGTCATATACTTATGGAAGCCTTACAACGCTTATTATAGTTATGATTTGGCTTTATTTCTGTATGTATATAATGTTTATAGGGGCGCAGATAAACAAGTATATTGAGCCTGATTTTAGAAAGATATTAATTAAGCGAAAGATGAAAAAGCGCAGGCTGCAGAAGATGAATTGTTAATAAAATAAATTGACAATAAGTAGAAATGTAGAATGCATATGATAAATTGTTAAGGAGAAATACAAATGTATACTATAGAAAATGATTATATGGATTTGGCACAGATAGCTGATTCAGGGCAATGCTTCAGATGGGAAAAGACAGATGAGAACAGTTATAAAATATATAGATTGGATGAATCTGTCACAATAGTTCAGGAAAAAAATAAATTCACTTTTTCTTGTGATGAGGAAGAGTTTAATAGAGTATGGAGAGAGTATCTTGATTTAGATACAGATTATGGAGATATAATTGCCTCAATAGACAAAGAAGATGTTTTTTTAAGCAGTGCTGCGCAATATGGCAGAGGTATACGTATTCTAAATCAGGATTTTTGGGAGATGTTAATCTCATTTGTCATATCTCAGAATAATAATATTCCGCGTATTACTAAAAGTTTGAAAGCAATATGTGAAAAGTTTAAGCAGTTTCCGACATATGAGATGCTTAAAGAATTAAAGAAAGAAGATTTATCAGATTTAGGATTGGGATATAGGGATGAATATATAATTGAGACTGCTAAATATTATACTCCTGAGAAATATAGTGATAGTTTAGCGCAGCTGAGTTATGAGGATACTATGAAAGAACTTATGACTGTAAAAGGAATAGGTAAAAAGGTTGCCAATTGTGTCTGCCTTTTTGGTTTACATAAGTTGGAGGCGTGTCCCATTGATACATGGATGAAAAAAATAATTGATGAAGATTATGCTTCTGTTATGCCGGCATGGATGAAAGGGAAATGGGCAGGCGTTTATCAGCAATACGTGTTTTATTATAAAAGAATGAATCAGTTATCGCGCAGCAAATGATGAATAAATTGACATAATTGGAATATTTGTGTTAAAATACACGTTAGTTGTTTATCTTAAAAAATACAGATATATATAAAGGAGAGTTTACGATGATTGATTTAAAGTTTTTAAGAGAAAATCCAGATATTGTAAAACAGAATATTAAAAATAAGTTTCAGGATAAAAAACTGCCGCTTGTAGATGAGGTTATCGAGCTTGATGTCAAGGCAAGAAAGACACAGCAGGAAGCGGATAATCTACGTGCGGAGAGAAAGAAAATATCAAAACAGATTGGCGCATTGATGGCACAGGGTAAGAAGGATGAGGCCGAGGAAGTAAAGAAAAAGGTTAATGAGAGCGCGGCAAGGCTTGAGCAGCTTGAGGCTGATGAGAGAGAGCTTAACAAGAAAGTTACAGATATTATGATGAAAATTCCTAATATAATTGATCCATCAGTTCCTATTGGACCAGATGATTCAGCCAATGTGGAAATAGAGAAGTTTGGTGAGCCGCTGGTGCCTGATTTTGAGATACCATATCACACTGAAATAATGCAGAAATTTAATGGAATAGATTTGGACAGTGCTGCAAAAGTTGCGGGTAATGGTTTCTATTATTTAATGGGTGATATAGCAAGACTTCATTCTGGGATTTTGACATATGCAAGAGATTTTATGATTGACAGAGGATTTACTTACTGTGTGCCTCCATTTATGATCCGTTCTGGCGTAGTGACAGGAGTTATGAGTTTTGAGGAGATGGACTCAATGATGTACAAAATTGAGGGTGAGGATTTATACTTAATTGGTACATCAGAACATTCAATGATCGGTAAATTTATTGACACAATAAATAATGAAGAGAATCTTCCATATACACTTACAAGCTATTCGCCTTGTTTCCGTAAAGAGAAGGGTGCTCATGGTATCGAAGAGCGAGGAGTATATCGTATACACCAGTTTGAAAAGCAGGAAATGATTGTAGTGTGTAAACCGGAGGAGTCACAAAAATGGTATGAAAAGTTGTGGCAGAATACAGTGGATTTATTTAGAAGCCTTGATATTCCGGTGCGAACATTAGAGTGCTGTTCTGGAGATTTAGCAGATTTAAAAGTGAAATCATGTGATGTGGAGGCATGGTCTCCTCGTCAGAAGAAATATTTTGAAGTTGGAAGCTGTTCAAATCTAGGTGATGCACAGGCGCGCCGTCTTAAAATACGTGTTAGAGGAGAGAAAGGCGAAAAATATTTTGCACATACACTCAATAACACAGTTGTAGCTCCGCCGCGTATGTTAATAGCCTTTTTAGAAAATAATTTAAATGAGGATGGAACAATAAGAATTCCAGAGGCACTTAGACCATATATGGGTGGTAAAGATTTAATAAAGTAACATAGGGGATGTTTATGTGAAAGAATTACAGAAGGAGCTGGCGGCCGGAAAATTTTATAAGATATATCTTTTTTTCGGAGATGAGACTTATTTAAAGAGAGAGTATAAAAATAAGCTTAAGAATGCTTGTATTGACGATGAAGATACGATAAATTTTAATCAGTATGAAGGTAAAAATGTCAATCCGAGAGAGATTATAGACCTGTCGCAGACCCTTCCTTTCTTTGCTGAATACAGGCTTATTATTCTTGAAAATACGGGGTTTTTTAAAAAGTCATCTGATGAGCTTGCTGAGTATGCTGCAGAGATACCAGATACATCAATTTTACTTTTTGTCGAAAGTGATGTCGATAAGAGAACTAAGTTATATAAGTCAGTAAAAAAATATGGAAGAATAGTTGAATTTCCAAGACAGAACGAGAAAATATTGGAAAAATGGGTTCTTAGCAGGATAAAAAAAGAAAATTGTCAGGTTACTAAAGCGGCAGTAACTCTTTTTCTGCAAAAGACAGGGGTTGATATGGAAAATATTGCCTCTGAACTTGAAAAACTTATATGTTATACAATTGACAAAGAATCTATAACTGAAGAGGATGTCAGGCAAATCTGCACAGAGCAGACTAGCAGCAGAATATTTGAGATGGTCAGGGCTATAGGGGAGCAAAATCAAAAAAAAGCTCTTGATTTATACTATGATCTTTTAACGCTTAAAGAACCTCCGCTGAGAATTTTAGCGCTTATTTCAAGGCAGTTTTGGCTGCTGTATCAAGTTAAAGAGCTTACGAAGCTTAACAGAGGAAGAGACGATATTGCTAAAATTACAGGACTTCACGGTTTTGTTGTAAATCAGTATATAAATCAATCAAAAGGTTTTAAGACTTCTATTCTTAAAGATGCTGTTCAGAATTGCGTTGACACAGAGGAGAGTATAAAAAAAGGTCGTATAGCCGATAAACTAGGTGTAGAGTTATTAATTGTAAAATATAGTAAAAAGAAAACAGTCAGTTAAGTAAAACTGACTGTTTTTAAAATTATTTTATAATTAAGCTATAGAGTTCACTAATGATGCTAATCTTGAAACTTTTCTTGAAGCGTTATTCTTATGGTAAATACCTTTCTTAGTAGCTTTAGCAATATCAGATGTAGCAACTTTTAAGGCAGTTTTTGCAGTCTGTACGTCTTTAGCTGCAACAGCGGCTTCTACTTTCTTAATAGAAGTCTTTACTCTAGAACGGATTGCTTTGTTTCTTGCAGTCTTTTTTTCAATAACTTTAATTCTTTTCTTAGCTGACTTGATATTAGCCATTTTTCATTCCTCCAAAAATATTCTTATACTTTGTTCAATCAGTTGGGCAAGGGAAACAGCATGCCCTCAAAAAATGCCTGTACTAAATCAGGACACGGACGATTTAGCACACACTTCCATGAAAACCCTCCAAGACGAGTTTCACAGCACTATTACATATTTTAATGTAAAAATGATTTGTTGTCAATACATATTTTTAAGTAAAATGCAAAAAATATGTTTAGAAATGTTTAACTATTCAGGGAGGCAGAACTATGCGTGAATACAGGCTGGAAAGGTATCAGACAAGAACGGATCTTGCCTTGGAAGAGAGAGAACGGTTTGAAGAAGATAATGTAGAGATAAGCGGGGTTGAACTGGAAGAGGATTATAATGAAAAAACTGATATTAGAGTTACGAAAGTTAAAATAACAACGGAAAAAGGCGCAAAAGCTATGGGTAAGCCAAAAGGTATATATATTACGCTGGAAGCGCCAAACATGTCAGTTCCTGACGAAAATTATCACAGAGAAGTCTCGGTTGAACTGGCAAAGCATTTGAGGTTACTGTTGCCTAAATGTGATGATGAACAGTCAATTTTAGTAGTAGGTTTGGGGAATTCACAGATAACTCCTGATTCTCTTGGGCCAAAAGTAATAGATAACTTGTTAATAACAAGGCATATTGTCAATGAATATGGCAAGATAGCATTAGGTAAAGAGAAAATTCATAAAATAAGCGGTATTATACCTGGAGTTATGGCACAGACAGGAATGGAAGCTTCAGAGATCGTAAGAGGGATTGTTGAGGAGACAAATCCTGATGTAGTAATTGCTATTGATGCGCTGGCTGCAAGAAATACTAAGAGACTGAGTCGTACTATACAAATTGCCAATACGGGAATTCATCCCGGTTCTGGTGTAGGAAATCACAGAAATGGTCTGACAGAAAAAAGTCTTGGCGTTCCAGTAATTGCAATTGGCGTTCCAACTGTAGTTGAGACAAGTACAATTGTAAATGATACTATGGAGAATTTGATTCATGCTATGGAGGAATCAAGCCAGCTAAAAAGTATGGGCAGTACGCTTAGAATGTTTAATGCCACTGAAAAGCACGAGTTAGTTAGGGAGTTAATTGCACCTCATCTAAATGGAATGTTTGTCACTCCCAAAGATATGGATGAAACTGTTAAAATGCTGGGATTTACAATATCTGAGGCTTTAAATATAGCTTTTGCTGTAGAGTAATGTTGAATAATGTGCAGGAATAAAAAACTAAAATAGAGAATATATTGTTAAACAACAGAGAAATTTTTTGGACAGGGGGAGTATGGTTTGGCTCATCGTTCAAAAACCGTTTTGGTGTTTACTTGGACAATAATTTTTATTTTAGGGATATATATAATATTTTTTGGCGTTACAAACTTTTCTAAAGAAATGTGTAAAGATGCCGCATATAAAATGCAGGAAAGGATATGGGCTGGAAGTTTAGACTTAAGTGCTAAAATGCTGTTTCCGGCAGTTAACTATACCTCCTCTGCAGACGGGGAAAAAAGTCAGAAAATATCTGAATTTTTCTCAATGTATGGATTTTTAAATCCTTTTTCATATGAAGCTGTTATGCAGAAGCAAGACCGACAAACTTTAGGAAATGCAGTTTCCCAAGAAGGGTATGATTGTGCTATCAGTGTAGTTTCTCAAAATATTGAAGACGATATTCATGCAAATATTATACTAGAGGATGAGGCAGAAGTTAATATTGATACAGTTACTTCTTTAGAGGAAATAGAGAATGAGGCAATTAGAGAGAATGAAGAGGCAGTTTCGACAAATGCAGAGATAGCAGTAGATAATATTCAGGAGGAAAAAGAAGTTACTGGTATATCATACGATGCGGCAACCCTTGATTTTGATTTTTTAATGAATAATTTTTATACGGTTGACAGTACTACAAATATTACGAAAGAGCAGTTGGATGCCTCAAAACTTTTGGGTATGGATATGAAAATGAAATCTGATTCATCATCGCCGCAGATTTTAATATATCATACCCATTCCCAGGAGGAATTTGTAGATTCGAAAAAAAATGATTCATCAACTATGGTAGTAGGAGTTGGAGACTATTTAGCAAAACTGCTCACAGAAAAATATGGTTTTAATGTAATACATGATACGACATGTTATGATTTAATTGATGGCAAAATTGATAGAAATAAGGCATATTCTCTTGCCTGTAAAAATGTTACTAAGATATTAAAAGATAATCCAAGTATTGAAGTAGTTATTGATTTACATAGAGACGGAATCGAGGGGGATAAATTAGTTACTGATATCAATGGAAAACAGACTGCAAAAATAATGTTTTTTAATGGATTAAGTTATACTAATAAAAATGGTAAAATCGATTATCTGCAAAATCCTTACATAGATGAGAATCTTTCGTTCAGTTTAAAACTTCAAATTGAGGCGGCAAAATATTATCCTGGTCTTATGAGAAAAATATATTTAAAGGGTTATAGATATAATTTACATTTAAAACCAAAATCTATGCTTGTTGAAGTTGGTGCTCAGAATAATACTTTGCAGGAAGAACTAAATGCTATGGAGCCATTGGCTGATATTTTGTCAAAAGTTCTGCAGTAAATAATTATGGTACAATAGCTGGATATAAATGTAAAAAAATATTGCTAAAATTTAATAGTTATGATAAAATAAATAACAATGGCGGCAAAATAATACTGCCTATTATGAACTCCAATAAGATTGGTTTTGATTGGCAAATGAGGTTTTTGTGCGGAGGAATATATGAATTATACATCTTTTTTGATAAAGTACGGTGAAATTGGAATAAAGGGTAAGAACAGGCATATTTTTGAGGATGCTCTTGTCAGACAGATAAAATATTCCCTGGAAAATGCCGATGGTAAGTTCGAGGTAACTAAAAAGCAGGGAAGAGTTTATGTAGAATGTTTATCCGATTATGATTATGAAGAGACTGTTGAATGTCTTAAGAGAGTATTTGGAATTGTTGGGATATGTCCTGTAATTCATGTGGAAAATAATGGTGTAGATTCTCTTTGCAGAGCGGTTGAATCTTATGTGAAAGAGGCATATGATGGAAGGGTCTGCACATTTAAAGTTAATGCCAGACGTGCCAATAAGAGTTTTTCGCTTAATTCTATGGAGATAAACGCTCTTTTGGGTGAGAAAATATTAGATGTAATGCCTGGTTTTACAGTTGATGTTCATAAGCCAGAACTTATTATAAATATAGAAATCCGTGAAAAAGTATATATATATTCAGATATTATTCCTGGTCCGGGAGGTATGCCTATTGGAACAAGCGGAAAGGCCGCTTTGCTGTTGTCAGGAGGTATTGACAGTCCGGTTGCTGGTTATATGATTGCCAAGAGAGGCGTTCAGATAGATGCTGTATATTTTCATGCTCCTCCTTATACAAGTGAGAGAGCAAAGCAAAAAGTAGTAGATTTGGCTCAGTCAGTTGCTAAATATGCTGGTCCAATAAAACTCCATATTGTTAACTTTACTGATATTCAGTTATATATTTATGATAAATGCCCTCATGATGAACTTACTATCATTATGAGGCGGTATATGATGAGGATTGCAGAACATTTTGCAAAAGAAAATAATGCGCTTGGTTTAATTACAGGAGAGAGCATTGGACAGGTTGCAAGTCAGACAATGCAGAGTCTTTTTGTTACAAATGAGGTATGTAGTCTTCCGGTATACAGACCCCTTATAGGTATGGACAAGCAGGAGATTATAGCAGTTGCTGAGAGAATCGGAACATTTGAGACATCGATTCTGCCGTATGAGGATTGCTGTACAATATTTGTGGCAAAACATCCTGTAACAAAACCTAATTTGAAAGTTATAAAACATTCAGAAACATATTTAAATGAGAAAATAGAAAGTATGGTTAAAGAAGCTATTGAGACGACAGAAATAATCAATGTAAAATAGAAGGGTCGTTTGTTGTTGATATTATTGTTGTTATAAGGCATATTATTATTGAAGAAATATTATTTTCTGCTGTGTAATAAAAATCGCCCCACACTTATTAAGCGTGGGGCGAACCTACATGATGAAGTTATAATATTATTAAACCTGATATGGTTTTAATGTTTCTAATATTTCATCAACATTATCTTCTGCATGAATATTTAAGTCGATCGGTTTTGATAAATCAAGGCTGAAAATACCCATTATAGACTTTGCATCAATTACATATCTTCCTGAAACTAAATCAAAGTCATAGTCATATTTCGTAATGTCATTAACAAAAGACTTTACCTTATCGATGGAGTTTAATGTGATTTTAATTGTTTTCATTACTTGGACCTCCCTTGTTTAATGTTTACTTATTACAAATTTATATTACAATTATTGGTTTTAAAAGTCAATATATTTAGCGTAAAATAAAAAATAAAGCTGGTTTAGTTGTTATAGTTAAACCAAAATTAAACAGAAAGTGGTAATTTGATGAATATAGGTGAAAAAGTTGCATTTCATAGTCTGGGATGTAAAGTGAACTCATATGAGACAGATGCAATGCAGCAGTTGTTAATTGAAAATGGGTATCAAATAGTTCCTTTCGATTCGGAGGCAGATATATATATTATTAACACATGTACTGTTACTAATGTAGCTGACCGTAAATCGAGACAGATGATTCATAGGGCAAAAAAAATGAATCCTAATGCAGTTGTAGTGGCGGTGGGGTGTTATTCGCAGATTGCAGCGGACAAACTTAAAGATGATGAGTGTGTGGATATTATAATAGGTAATAATAAAAAGCATGAAATTGTTCAGATATTAAAAAAATATACCGGTGATAGTAAATATATAGCTCATTTTGATATTAATCATGAAAAAACAGAATATGAAGTATTAAATATTTCTAATACTGCAGAGCATACAAGGGCTTATATAAAAATACAGGATGGCTGCAATCAGTTTTGCAGTTATTGTTTGATACCTTACGCAAGAGGAAGGGTAAGAAGTCGTAAACCGAAAGAAGTGTTAGAAGAAGTCGTTAGGCTGGTTGGAAATGGTTACAGAGAAATAGTACTGACTGGTATTCATGTTAGTTCATATGGAACTGACTTCAATGGGGAAGTTGATTTGGATAGTGATGATAATATATTGCTATCCCTTCTTAAAAGTATAAATAATATAGAAGGGCTTTCCAGAATAAGATTGAGTTCACTGGAGCCTAGAATTATGACAGAGGAGTTTGTCCGTGAAATATCAAAATTAGATAAAATATGTCCGCATTTTCATTTGTCGCTGCAGAGTGGATCACAGGCAACGTTAAAGCGAATGAACCGTCATTATAGTCCGGCTGAGTATAAAAAAAGCTGTGATTTGTTAAAAGAATATTATATTCACCCAGCGCTGACAACGGATGTTATTGTTGGTTTTCCAGGTGAGACAGATGCGGAATTTTTAGAGAGCAGAACCTTTATTGAAGAAATCAATTTCTACGAGACGCATATTTTTAAATATTCTAAGAGAGTTGGTACTCGTGCTGCACAGATGGATAATCAGGTTGATGAAAATATAAAAACTAATCGGAGCAGTGAGCTTATTGATTTAAATAAAAAAAATAAAAAAACATTTATGGAGTATTATATTGGTAAAAATATGGAAATACTTATTGAAGAACAGTTAAAATTTGACGATAGTATATATATGGTAGGACATACAAAGGAATATGTTAAGGCTGCAGTAAAATCAGATAGAAATTTGTCGGGACGTTTTATAGAAGGAAGAGTAGTATCATTTTTGAATGATGATGTTCTTTTGATAGAGTAAATTGGCGAATATATTTGCTTGAAAATTATTGTTACATGCAGTATTGCTTTTATTATAACAATTTGTCTGAACTTTTGTTAAAAATGTATTGAATTTTATTTACTTTTATATTACAATAAATATAATTAGGAATAAGGGCGTGGAAAAAGAGATGCAGAATAAAAATAATACACAGTTTTTTAAAGTGAAGACAGAACAGGAAATTAAAGTAAAAGATGTTTTACGTGTGGTACATGAGGCTTTAACGGAGAAAGGATATGATCCTGTAAATCAGATTGTTGGGTATATAATGTCTGGTGATCCAACGTATGTTACAAGTCATAAAAATGCCAGAAGTCTTATTATGAAAGTTGAGAGAGATGAACTTTTAGAGGAGATACTATCAGAATACATCAGCCATAATGCATGGAGAGATTGATGTCTGTTTAATGTTCAGGAGGTTTAAATGCGGATAATGGGACTTGACTATGGCTCTAAGACAGTTGGAGTTGCAATAAGTGATCCGCTGTTGATTACTGCACAGGGTATTGAAATAATTCGCAGAGAATCGGAAAAGAAACTTAGAAGGACTTTGGCAAGGATAGATCAGCTTGCAAAAGAGTATGGCGTGGAAAAGATTGTTCTTGGATTCCCAAAGCATCTTAACAATTCAGTGGGTGAGCGGGGAATTAAATCACTTGAGCTAAAGGACAAGCTGCAGAAAAGGACTGGAATAGAGGTAGTGATGTGGGATGAGAGATTCACTACTGTTGAGGCAGACAGAACTTTGATTGAAGCTGATGTCAGAAGAGAGAATCGTAAGGACTATGTTGATATGTTGGCTGCTGTATTTATTTTACAGGGGTATTTGGATTCACTTAAATAATACTATAGTTTCAAATATTATGTATCAAAGCAGATGCGGTAATTTTATGCTTTGACATTGTTTTATATATTTTGTGCGTGTTTTGTAGATTAAAATTAACAGTAGTGCTGTAAGTGAATAAATATGCAGTCATTGTGTAATTGGCTTAAGGCGTTTTTGTGTGGCTTTTGGCTTATTGTTTGTGTGAATTAATATAAGGAGACGGAAAATAAATATGTGTAAAATAAAATTTACTTTCTCTGAGAGTTCAGAGACAGTAGAGTTTTTTGTTGTGGAACAAACTATGCTTAATGGCGTTCAGTATCTGCTTGTCACAGAAGAAGAGGATAGTGATGCAGAGGCATTTTTATTGAAAAAAGTTCATGAAGAAAATGAAAGTGAAACATTGTATGAGATGGTTGATGATGAAGCTGAATTAAATGCGGTTGGGGCTGTTTTTTCAGAACTTTTAGAAGATATAGATTTAATATAAAAGCGGATAAAATACGGAGGTGTTTTTTTGAAAAATGTAAATAACTCAAAACTCAAAATTATTCCATTGGGCGGATTAGAACAGATTGGTATGAATATTACAGCATTTGAGTTTGAGGAAAGTATAATTGTAGTAGACTGTGGACTGTCATTTCCAGAGGATGACATGCTGGGAATTGACCTTGTGATTCCTGATGTTTCTTATTTGAAAGATAATATAGATAAAGTAAAAGGTTTTGTTATTACACATGGGCATGAAGATCATATAGGTGCGCTGCCTTATGTTTTAAAAGAAATTAATGCACCAATTTATGCTACTAAGCTTACTATAGGTATTATTGACAATAAGTTAAAAGAGTGCAATATGCAGCGCACAACAAAGCGAAAGGTAATTAGACATGGACAGTCTATAAATTTGGGATGTTTTAGAATAGAGTTTATTAAAACTAATCACAGTATTGCAGATGCATCGGCTCTGGCAATTTACTCGCCTGCAGGAACGGTTATACACACCGGTGACTTTAAAGTTGACTATACGCCTGTGTTTGGCGATGCTATAGATCTGCAGAGATTTGCAGAGATTGGAAAGAAGGGCGTGTTAGCCCTTATGTGCGACAGCACAAATGCGGAGAGACCTGGTTTTACTATGTCTGAAAAGACGGTTGGAAAGACATTTGACACTATTTTTGCTGATCACAGGAATACAAGAATTATTATAGCTACCTTTGCTTCTAATGTCGACAGGGTGCAGCAAATAATAAACTCTGCTTATAAATACGGCAGAAAAGTTGTTGTGGAAGGCAGAAGTATGGTGAATATTATATCTACTGCAGCAGAACTTGGATATTTAGATATTCCTGATAGGACTCTTATAGATATTGAACAGATGAAAAATTATCCTGATGAACAGATGGTGCTTATTACAACTGGAAGTCAGGGAGAATCGATGGCAGCTTTGTCCAGAATGGCAGCCGGCGTGCACCGGAAAGTGAGCATTCAGCCTGGGGATACTGTGATATTTAGTTCGAATCCAATTCCGGGGAATGAAAAAGCGGTTTCTAATGTTATAAATGAACTTTCAATTAAAGGTGCAGATGTTATTTTTCAGGATACACACGTATCTGGACATGCATGTCAGGAAGAGATAAAGCTTATATATTCACTTGTAAAACCTAAATATGCGATACCTATTCACGGTGAGTATCGTCATTTGAAAGCACAGGCAGGTCTTGCTGTAAGTCTCGGTATACCAAAAGAAAATGTATTTATAATGAAGTCGGGAAATGTTCTTGAATTGGACGGTGAGAGTGCTGCAGTTATAGGACAAGTTCATACAGGAGCAATTTTAGTTGATGGCCTTGGAGTTGGTGATGTTGGTAATATAGTGCTGAGAGATCGCCAGCATCTTTCTGAAGATGGTATTTTAATTGTTGTGATGACATTGGAGAAGTATACAAATAATCTGTTATCAGGCCCTGATATAGTTTCCAGGGGATTTGTTTATGTGAGAGAATCTGAAGATTTACTTGAGGATGCAAGAAGTGTAGTTTATGACGCGCTTGAGGGTTGCCTTGATCATAATGTGTCAGACTGGGGAAAAATAAAAATTGAGATTAGAGATACATTAAGTGATTTCTTATGGAAAAAAACTAAGAGAAGTCCTATGATTTTACCTATAATTATGGAAGTGTAGCAGTCAGGGGGCAGCGTGATGAAACAGGGAAATGCTACTGTTAATATATTAAAAAAAGCCATTACCTTGATAGTTATGGTGGTAGTAGTTATATTTATAATAAAAGAAGCTACAAAGGCATATGCTTTCGGATATGCTGTCTTTATGGATGAATCTATGACAAGTGAGGATGATGCAAGAGCCATAACTATTACTATCGCAGAAGGTGATTCAGTGTTGGATATTGGAAAAATGCTTGAGAGAAGGGGAATGATTGATAATGCTTATGTGTTTTTTGTTCAGTCATTCTGTTATGAATCGGGCAGAAAGATTGCGCCGGGAAGTTATGATTTGACAACTGATATGAATTCAAAAGCGATTTTCAATGCTATTGATTCACAGTCGAGTGAGAAAGATGGAGAAAAGGTGAAATGATTGTTGATGAGAGAATGCTTACATACATTCGTTCGCTTTTTGGTGAACCCTCCGAAGCCTTGCAGCAGTTAGAACATTATTCACATGAAAATAATGTTCCTATTATACGAAAGGAAATGCAAAGTTTACTTGCTTTTTTGCTTACTATGAACAGACCGAGCAATATTCTTGAAATTGGTACAGCAATAGGTTTTTCAGCGCTGTTTATGAGTGAACATTGTCCAGGTGCACAGATTACAACAATAGAAAAATATGAAAAGCGGATTCCTGTTGCTAAAGAAAATTTTGTCAAGTTTGGAAAATCAGATAAAATAACATTACTTGAGGGAGATGCATTTGATATTATGAAAGAGCTGCAGACCGCTTATGACTTTATTTTTATGGATGCGGCTAAGGGGCAGTATGTAAATTTTCTTCCTCAAGTGTTAAGGCTTCTTTCTAAAGGCGGGTTATTAGTATCTGATAATGTGCTTCAAGACGGAGAAATTGTTGAGTCGCGCTTTGCAGTCACTAGAAGGAATCGTACAATTCATAGCAGGATGAGAGAATATCTTTATGAATTAAATCATAGAGAAGATATAGTTACTACAGTTCTCCCTGTCGCTGACGGAGTTACCCTAAGCGTAAAAAAATAAGAGGAGTTATTATATGAGAGAAATAGAATTACTTATTCCCGCAAGCTGTCTGGAGGTACTTAAGACAGCTGTAATTTTTGGCGCTGATGCAGTGTATGTTGGCGGAGAGGCGTTCGGACTTCGTGCAAAAGCAAAAAATTTTTCAATTCAGGATATGGCGGAAGGAATTAGATTTGCACATAGCCATAATGTAAAAGTGTATGTTACAGCTAATATTTTAGCGCATAATTATGATTTGGAAGGCGTCAGAAATTATTTTATGGAACTTAAATCTATTAATCCTGATGCATTAATTATTTCTGATCCTGGTGTTTTTACAATTGCCAAAGATATTTTGCCGGACATGGAGCTTCATATAAGTACTCAAGCTAATAATACAAATTATATGACATATAAATTTTGGCATTCTTTGGGAGCAAAGAGAGTAGTTTCTGCCAGGGAATTATCTTTAAAGGAGATAAAAGAGATAAGAGAGAAGATCCCTGAAGATTTGGAAATTGAGACATTTGTACATGGGGCTATGTGTATATCTTATTCAGGTAGATGTCTTTTGAGCAATTTTTTTACTGGTAGGGATGCCAATCACGGTGCCTGCACTCATCCGTGCCGTTGGAAGTATTCAGTTGTTGAGGAGAAACGACCAGGGGAATATTATCCAGTGTTTGAAAATGACAGAGGAACATATATATTTAATTCAAAAGATTTGTGTATGATAGAACATATTCCTGATTTGGTTAAGGCTGGTATTGACAGTTTTAAAATTGAGGGAAGAATGAAAACTGCATTATATGTAGCTACAGTTGCCAGAACATACAGAAAGGCGATTGATGATTATTTAGAGGAACCTGAAAAATATAAGAAAAATATGAATTGGTATTTGGAAGAAATATCAAAATGTACTTACAGACAGTTTACAACAGGTTTCTTTTATGGAAAACCATCAGATGATGCACAGATTTATGATAATAATACTTATATTAAAGAATACACATATCTAGGTATAGTCTCTGATGTAAGAGATGATATGAGCTTTGCGTTAGAACAAAGGAATAAATTTTCTGTTGGTGAAGCTCTGGAAATTATGAAACCTGATGGAAGAAATGTTAAGGCTGTTGTTGTTAAAATACTGAATGAAGATGGTGAGACTATGGATTGTGCGCCTCATCCACAGCAGAAATTAAGGGTATTATTAAGTGAAAAACCTGATAATTATGATATATTGAGACGAAAAGAAGATGATTGATAGTGAATTATAGTAAGGCTGAACATATAATAAGCAAAATGGAAAAAAAAGGCAGCATTTATGGTTTAGAATGTATGTGTGAGCTAATGAGGAGACTTGGAAGCCCGCAGGATAGTTTGAAATTTATTCATGTTACAGGAACTAACGGCAAGGGCTCTGTAATAGCCCTTCTGTCAGGAGCATTGAGTAAATCTGGCTATCTTGTGGGCAGATTTACTTCTCCGGCAGTATTTTCAAGAAGGGAAACTATAAGCACTAATTTAGCAAATATATCTGAACAAGAATATGCTGAGTTGGTAAATAAAATTTTAATTATAGCAGAGGAAATGACATCAGATGGCATGAGGGCTCCAACAGCATTTGAGATTGAAACTGCTGTTGCATTTTTATATTTTGAGATGAAAAAATGCGATATTGTATTGTTGGAAGTTGGGCTTGGAGGGGATTTAGATGCAACAAATATAATTAAAGCGCCAATATGCTCTGTAATTATGCCGATAAGCATAGATCATGTAAATATTTTAGGGGATACTTTAGAGGAGATAGCTATACATAAATCTGGTATAATAAAAAAGGGATCTTTTGTTGTGAGTGCAAAACAGAAACCAGAAGTTCAAAATGTACTGCAAGCAAAAGCAGAGAAGTGTGACTGTGAAATAATTTATCCACAAGATTATATAATTATTGACAATGGAAAAAATATAAAAAAATATAGTGACTTTTTACAGAAATTTATTTATAATAGAAACGATATGTTTGAGATTACACTTCGTGGCAAATGTCAGATAGGAAATGCTGCAGTTGCATTAGAAGTACTTAAAATATTAAAATATTGTGGTTTTAATCTTAGTGCTGCATCGATAAATGAGGGCTTTAAGTCTGTAGAGTGGAAGGGCAGATTTACAGTTATACATACTGCCCCTGATATTATTATAGATGGTGCCCATAATGAGGGGGCAGCTTCTGTACTTGCAGATAACGTTGTAGAGTACAAACAAGATTATAATATAAAGAATATAATTATGGTTGCTGGTATGCTTTCAGATAAAGATTATGATAAAGTAATAAGCACAGTTGCAGTTCATGCTGCAACATTGATAACTATAAATACAAAAGTTACTAACAGGCAGCTAGATGGCAATGTTTTAAAGGATATTGCCAATAAATATGGAATAACAGCATATAGTACTGATTCGGTTGTAAATGCAGTAGATATTGCATTTGAGCATCTTGGAAGAAAAGACTTGCTGTTAGCATTTGGATCATTTTCGTTTTTGGCAGAATTTGAGGATGCAGTGAATCAAAAATATAACAAATAGAGTTTAATCTGACGATAAATATTATAAATATCTGTTTGTACGAGTATTTGGTGTAAAGTATGTAGATTTAACAGTGTACTGCAGTATGGTAAAACAATATTGCGGTTAAAAATTTTGTGGTGGGATGAATTGTTTTAGGATAGTGAATATGGAAAGAGTAGATAAAATATTGAGGCATTCATTATTTTTAAGTAAGTTGGAAATTATTAATTATTTTGAGCAGGACAGAAAGTTCTGTAAACACGGAATACAACATTTATTGGATGTGGCAAGAATTGGAAGTATTATTTTGGCGCAATATAATGTTGACAGGAATGTTAATATACATAATATTGCAGATGAATATATGTATGCTGCAGCTCTTGTGCATGATCTTGGAAGGGCTGATGAGTATGAGTTTGGTGTACCGCATGAAGAGGCGGGCGCTAAAACAGCAGCAGAAATATTAAATGATTGCGGATACTCAGAATCAGAGATTGAAAAAATAGTAAGTGCAGTTTTATTTCACAAGGATGTGAAATGCAGGGACTGCAATAATTACAGTTTAGCTTCGGTATTGTATAAAGCAGATAAACTTTCACGATGCTGTTTTATGTGCCAAGTTAGAGAAGAGTGTAAATGGGAAGAAATAGATAAAAATAATACAGTAATAATTTAAGTATTGGGAGGACAATATGAAGATTGGCAGCAGAGAGTTTGATTTGAGAAATAATACTTATGTGATGGGAATATTAAATGTTACGCCAGATTCATTTTCTGATGGGGGTAAATATAATAATCTTGACAGTGCTAAAGTACAGGTTGAGAAAATGATTGAAGAAGGGGTAGATGTAATTGATATAGGCGGAGAATCAACACGTCCAGGTTATACTATGATAAGTGTTCAAGAGGAAATAGATAGGATTCTGCCATTTGTTTCTATGATAAAATCAAATTATGATGTTCCGATTTCAATTGATACATATAAGAGTCAGGTGGCAGAGGCTGCAATTGATGCAGGCGTTGACATGATAAATGATATATGGGGTCTTAAAAAAGATCCAAAGATGGCAAAAGTAATTGCTAAATCAGGCCTTGCATGCTGCCTTGTACATAATCGAGTAAATACAAAATATTCAGATTTTTTAAGAGAAGTGTTTCTGGATTTGGAAGAGACAACTCGTCTTGCTTTAGAGGCTGGTATATCGGGAGATAAAATAATATTAGATCCAGGAATAGGTTTTGCAAAAACTTATGAGCAGAATTTACAGGTTTTACATTACCTGGAAGATTTTCATCAGTTTGGATATCCTATGCTTCTCGCCGCATCTAGAAAGTCTGTTATAGGAAATACTTTAAATCTTCCAGTTAATGAAAGGGTGGAAGGGACTATTGTAACAACAGTTATGGCTGCAATGAAACATTATTCATTTGTCAGAGTTCATGATATTATAGAAAATAAGAGGGCAATATCTATGACAGAATCAATTATTAACAGCAGTGTATTTAATATAATGTAAGTAATTACCTATATTTTTTTATAAAGGAGTAACAGATATGGATAAAATAATTATAAAGGAATTAGAGGTATATGCTAATCATGGCGTTTTAAAAGAAGAGAGAGAGTTGGGGCAAAAATTTCTTGTTTCATGTAATATGTATTTAGATGTTAAAAAAGCAGCAAAGGATGATGATTTAGGTGAGACTATAGATTATGGTAAAGTTTGTTTTAGGATTACGCGCTTTTTGACTGATCATACATATAAGCTTATTGAGACAGCTGCGGAGAAACTTGCAAAGGAGCTGTTGTATACAATACCGGCAATACAGAAGTTGGATTTGGAAATATATAAGCCCTGGGCTCCGGTAGGACTTCCTCTGTCAACTGTAGGAGTTTCAATTTCCAGAGGATGGCATGATGCAGTTATTGGTCTTGGCTCTAATATGGGAGATCGGGAGGCATATTTAAGACATGGTGTGGAGGCGATAGAAAATTCTAAAGACTGCAGTTTAGTTTCAGTGTCTAAATTTATTGAGACAAAACCGTATGGAGTAATAGACCAGCCAGATTTTATCAATGGGTGTATGAAGATTCGAACGCTTCTAACGCCGAGAGAGCTTCTTGAATTTCTTCAGAAAATAGAGCATTCTGTAAATCGTGTCAGAGAGGGAAAGTGGGGTCCTAGAACACTGGATTTAGATATACTTTTCTATGATGATGAGATAATAGACAGCAAAGAGCTTACTGTTCCGCACAGGGATATGCAGAATAGAGATTTTGTTCTCATACCATTAAATCAGATTGTCCCTAATATGTGTCATCCGGTACTTCATAAAACTGTGTCCATGATGCTTGATGAATTAAGAGATAGATAATAAGAAAAACTGAGTGCATCGGTTAATAATGATACACTCAGTTTTTTTAGTTAATAAGATAAGTATATGAATTTGTAAGAATTTGTTTAGTAACATTAAGAACAAATATAGTGTCAAGTTTGACTAGAAGCTTGGAAAAATAAAAGGAAATTTTAGTCTATTTCCGGAAATTTTAGTACTTCTGATAATTTTTGAGCAATTACAGGTCCGTTAGTAGGGGCACGATAAATTTCTGATTCGTTTTTTATGTTGTGGAAGTAAATATATTTGGATGTGACATTTATATTATCATAATTACCTTTAGCAATTATTTCATATTCAGATCCGCCGTCTTTCTTTATACGGCAGAGCATACCATTTTCCTGATCATCAATTTGGAAATATATGTAATTGCTATCTATATTGTATGTAGAGATGCGCTCATTTAAGACAGTTTCAACTGAGCGTGTAGATGAGGCGCCTGTCTTTTTTAATTTGTAATTGTCTTCTGCATCAATAAAATACAGCTCGTTATCATCTACAATACATTTGTAGCAATTACCTTCGTAATATAATGAAGAAGAATTTGTAGCGGTGTTTAGTCTGTATATATTGTGGTCTTTTTCAACGCCAGTATAGAATATATAAGCTCCATTTACACAGGCAGGATTTATATCAGATTTTATCGCCACTGATAAATCTTTTTTATCAATACCAACATTGTAGAGAGCACCATTTGTTTGTTTTTGATCATTATTAGTGTATCTCTGGAAATATACTTTGTTTCCGACAAGTACAAGAGTTGCGGAATAATCTTCACATAATGTTACAACGTGCTTACCATCTAAGTCTGATCTTATAGCTGAGAACAGTGTGCCTCTAAAAGCGGCTGTAGAATTTGAGCTGGTAAGATTGTTTTTTGAATAATAAAGATATTTTCCGCAGGCGTTTATACTATATACGGATTCGTCGTTTAATTTCTTTATATTTTTTCCATCTGAGTCCATACAATATAGTTTTCCGCGATCATAAGGGTTGCTGAAATATACTTTGCCGTCCAGTTCACAGAAAAGACCTTTGTTCTGCAGGTTGCCTGAAGTGTTTCCGTTTGCTCCTGGAGAAATGTTGTAAATGATTCTGTTTTTATAAGAAAAGTAACCTGCAGTTGTGCCTATAACAGCAATAATTAAAACCAGTGCTATTATGGGAACTATTTTTGACATTACAGATTTTTTCTTTGCCATAGTAAAGCCTCCTTTGTTAAATACTCCTTTTTAACATTATAATCGTTTTAATTGCTGTATGCAATATTTATTGTAAATAACTTTATTTTAATAAATTATCCGATTGTTACTTTGGTATATTTTTTGTTGCACCGACAGATGATTTGTTATATTATAATAATATTATTTTAATGGGAGGCAGGATAAAATGGCTAATTTAGATTTAGGAGAGATACGCGGTCAGTTGGATGAAATAGATAGTAATATTGCTGCTGATCTTGAAAAAAGAATGGAGTTGTGCAAGAAGGTTGCAGAGTATAAAATATCTGTAGGAAAACAGGTTCTGGATAAAGAAAGGGAAGAACATAAATTGTGTGCCGTTGAGGCTTTGGCAGAAAATGATTTTATGAGACAGTGCAATAGAGATTTGTTTTCACAGATTATGGCAATGAGCCGCAGACTTCAGTATGGATGTATAGGAGCACAAAATAAATCTGAAGATATGTATGGATTTGAGAAAGTAGATGAGATTCCTAGAGACAATATAAAGGTAGTATATCAGGGCGTGGAGGGCGCTTACAGTCAGGCTGCTATGTGGCAGTATTTTGGAGAAGAAGTGGACTCTTACAATGTGGAATTGTGGCGCGATGCGATGGAGGATGTCAAAAATAAAAAGGCTGATTATGGTGTGTTTCCAATAGAGAATTCAACAGCAGGAAGTGTTAGTGATATAAATGATTTACTTATAGAGTATGATAATTATATAGTCGGTGAAGTAGAACTTAAAATCAGTCATGCGCTTCTTGGACTGGAGGCAAGCAGTTTATCTGATATCAAGAAAATTTATTCGCATCCTCAGGCTCTTATGCAGTCACAGTCATTCTTAAATTCTAACAGAGATTGGCAGCAGATTTCGGTAAAAAATACTGCCGGGGCAGCAAAGAAAGTCCTCGATGATAATGATGTTTCACAGGCTGCAGTTGCAAGTAAATATGCGGCGAAAGTTTATGGTTTAAAAGTTTTGCAGGAAGGAATTACAGATACGGATGTCAATTCTACAAGATTTATAGTAGTATCCAAAAAGAAAATTTATGAGAAATCTGCAAACAAAATTAGTATTTGTTTTACCCTTCCAAATAAGAGCGGTTCATTATATAACACATTGGGAGACTTTGTTTATAACCATCTTAATATGACTAAAATTGAATCTCGTCCTATTAAAAATCAAAAGTGGGCTTACAATTTTTTTGTTGATTTTGAGGGCAGTCTTGATGACTTAAAAGTTAAAAATGCTTTGTATGCGATTGAACAAGAGGCAAGCAGTTTTAAATTACTTGGGAATTATTAAATTTTTAGATTATTTCCAGTTTTTCTAAAAGGTTAATAGGAATTTCTAGATTTCCTTTTCCTGAGCCTAATTCTATATCAGGCTTGTTGTCTCCATGATAATCTGAGCCGCCTGATATTTCTAAAGAAAAAGTTTTTGCAAGGTTTCTTACATATATTTCATCCTCTTTACTGTGAAGAGAATAAATTGCTTCAATTCCGTCTAAGCCTGAACTGCATAGCTGTGATATAAGTGAATTTAAATCTTTTTCGTCAAGACCATACAGAAGAGGGTGTGCTAAAACTGCTTTTCCGCCTGATTCTTTAATAATTTCTACGGCCTGCTTTGGTGAGATAAGTTCTCTTGTTACATAATATTTAGATTCTTTTGACAAGTATTTTGTAAAGCCTTCACGAATAGAAGAGACATATCCTTTGTCCATAAGGAATCTTGCAAAGTGGGCTCTTGTTATAACCGCATCAGGGTAGGCTGATATAACACTATCATAGCTTATATCAAAACCGTCGTCAGACATTTTTTTCAACATTTTAATATTTCTGTCAATTCTTTCCTGCTGAAAATTTTTTAAGTGTGTTGTAAAAACATGGGAATTATAATCTATATTATACCCTAAAATATGAACATCCTGTTCGATATTTTTATATCCGGTTGAGAGCTCTACGCCGGGAATTAGTAAAATATGATGTTTTTTTGCAGCGCATATTACTTCGGCAAGTCCGTCAACAGTGTCGTGGTCTGTTAATGCGAAAGCAGCAAGCCCTTTTCTTTTCGCAATTTCAACTAATTCTTTTGGTGTATTTGTTCCATCGGAGAAGGTTGAGTGCACATGCATATCTATAAGTTTTTTCATAGTTATTTAAAATTCCTTTCATTTTTTTAATATTTTGCAATTATAAATATTTTTGCCCGCAGGTTCATTATATATTTAATCTTTATATTTATCATATTTATATAGTGTTAGTATTTAATATATCTCTGTTTTTTCTTTAAAATTTAAAGTATTATAATGAATATGCAGCCTTTTAAATAGCGTATAATAATATACAGTTTAAAATATTTTTATTGTTGGGTCAACTATAATAATTTTGATAAGTGGTGCTTTCAAATTTTTGCAAGCAGTGTTATAATAATTATATATTTAGGTACGAAAATTAAGAGTTAAACATATTTTTTACAAACAAAGGAGGCGGGTTTTTGCTATGATGACATTTGCGGCAATTCATATAGGCTCATATGAGCTGTTAATGAAAATATTTGAACTGTCAAAAGGCAAAGGGATGAGGCAGCTTGATTTTATAAGATACAGGCTGAAATTAGGACAGGACAGTTATAATTACAGAAAGCTCAGCTATGAGACAATGAATGTACTCTGTGATAAATTAAAAGAGTTTCAGCAAATTATGAAAGAGTATAGTGTAAAAGATTTTCGTGTTTTTGCAACAAGTTCTATTAGAGAGCTTGACAATGAAAGGCTGACGCTTGATCAAATCAGAGCCAAAACCGGAATAAAGGTTGAGGTTTTAAGCAATTCAGAGCAGAGGTTCTTGGAATATATGTCAGTGGCGGCACAGGAGGAGGGATTTAATAAAATTATAAAGAAACGAACAGCAATTGCTGATGTGGGAGGCGGAAGTCTGCAGATTTCGCTTTTTGATAAAGACAGGCTTGTTACTACTCAAAATATTAAACTGGGAACAATTTGGATATCAGAGAAGGTAAATGAGATGGATTATCGCTCAGTCAAATATTCCGAAGTTATAGAAGAAATGATACAAAATGATTTGGAATGTTTTAAGTATTTGTATCTTAACGGACAAGATATAAAGAATTTAATAGTTGTCGGTGAGCTTGTTGCCAGGATTGTAAAGACAATAGAAAAAGACAATGATAATTTTATTACAAGAGAACAGTATATGAAATTTTTTAAGGAGAATGCGTTAAAAAATCCTGAGACAGTCGTTGAGAGCATTGGTATTTCCAAAGATTACAGTTCAATGCTTCGTCCGACTCTTATATTGTTAAAAAATCTTATTGACCAAACAAATGTTGAGACTATATGGGCTCCTGGGACATATTTAAGTGATGGAATTGCTTATCAGTATGCGGTTCAGAATAAATTTATAAAGGATCAGCATAATTTTGAAGAGGATATTATTGCGGAGACAAATGATATTTCGAAAAGGTACAGGTGTAATGAAAAACATGCCAATGCCGTGAAGGAGTATTCAGATGTTTTGTTTGATACATGCAGAAAGCTGCATGGACTATCGGGAAGAGAGAGACTTTTACTTCAGATAGCGTCAAAACTGCATGATTGTGGTAAGTATATTAATATGTCTGATGTGGCGGGAAATTCTTACAATATAATTATTTCAACAGAGATAATTGGACTTTCCCACAGAGAGCGTGAAATAGTGGCAAATATTATTTATTACAACACAATGGAGATGGAAGACAAGGCAGAAATTCTGAAAAATTTTGGTGAGGAAGATTACCTGAGAATTTGTAAACTTACATCAATACTTAGAATAGCCAATGTTTTAGATAGAAGCCATAAACAGAAAGTAAAAAAACTTAAAGCATTTTTAAAGGAACAGAAACTTACAATATATGCAGATTGTCTATCAAGCGAATTTTCATTGGAGAAAGGTATGTTTAACAGCCGAGCAAGTTTGTTTGAAGAGGTTTTTGGTATAAAACCAGTTTTAAAGTTCAGGATTAACAATAATTAGCATTTTGTAAAGCGATTATACAGCTTAATGTATTTTAGAAATGATGCTTTTATAAATATAGCGAATGGAGTTTTTTATATGGAAAAAAACGAACAATTTAAAAATGTAAAATATTATGAAAATAGAGAATTAAGCTGGTTAAAATTTGATGAACGTATTTTAGGAGAGGCGAAAGACAGAACAAATCCGCTGTTTGAAAGACTGAAATTTTTATCTATTACGTCCTCAAATCTTGATGAGTTTTTTATGATAAGGGTTGCTTCTTTGAAGGAAATGGTAAGTGCAGGATATAAGAAAACCGATATTTCCGGCCTTAAACCTTCGGAGCAGTTGGAGAAAATTTATGTGCAGACGCATAAACTTGTAGATTCGCAATACTCAACATATAATCGTTCGTTGGTGCCTTTGTTAAATCAGAAAGGATTGACTGTTATTAAACACCACGAAGATCTGACGAAGGAACAGTGTGAGTTTGCAGATAAATATTTTTATGAAAATGTTTACCCAGTATTGACCCCGATGGCCGTTGATTCATCAAGACCATTTCCATTAATTAGAAATAAGTCGTTAAATATAGGCGCATTAATTTCAAAAAAAGGAAATAAAGATGAATTGGATTTTGCAACTGTTCAGGTTCCGGCTGGACTGTCGCGAATTGTTGTGCTTCCTAGTGAAGATGATGAGAATATAAGTGTAGTCCTGTTGGAGGAGATTATTGAGAGAAATTTAAGCAGGCTCTTTTTAAATTATAATGTAGTATGTGCACATCCATACAGAATAATGAGAAATGCTGATTTAAGCATAGATGAGGATGAGGCGGCAGATCTGCTTAAGGAGATACAAAAACAGATAAAGAGGCGGCAATGGGGAGAAGTAATTCGTCTTGAAGTAGAAAAAGATATGGACGACAAGCTGCTTAAACATTTAAAAAAGGAACTTCAGGTAAAAAGTGATGATATTTATAAGATAAATGGACCTCTTGATTTAACATTTCTGATGAAAATGTATAGTATGGAAGGTTTTGATGATTTAAAGGTTGAGATGTATAAACCGAAAAATCATCCAAGACTGTTGGGAGAGTATGATATTTTTGAGGAAATCCGAAAAGGAGATATTCTGCTTCATCATCCATATGTTACATTTGAGCCGGTTATACATTTTGTAAGGCAGGCGGCAGAAGATGAAAATGTGCTGGCTATAAAACAGACACTGTACAGGGTTAGCGGCAATTCTCCGATTATTGCAGCTCTTGCACAGGCAGCTGAGAATGGAAAGCAGGTAACGGTTCTTGTTGAGCTGAAAGCCAGATTTGATGAGGAAAATAATATTGTGTGGGCAAAGATGCTTGAGAAGGCAGGGTGCCATGTTCTGTATGGTCTTGTAGGTCTTAAGACTCACAGTAAAATTACGCTTGTAGTAAGGCGTGAAGAGGATGGTATAAGGCGATATGTCCATCTGGGAACAGGAAATTATAATGATGCCACAGCAAAATTATACACAGATACTGGGATTTTAACATGTTCTGACGCAATAGGTGAAGATGCCACAGCGGTGTTTAATATGTTGTCTGGTTATTCAGAACCATTAGGATGGAATAAGCTTTCTGTTGCTCCGCTCTGGCTGCGCGATAGGTTTATGGCATTAATAGAGAGAGAGACGGAATACGCGTTGGATGGCAAAAAGGCTCATATTGTTGCAAAAGTAAACTCACTTTGTGATAAACAGATAATTGCTGCATTGTATGCGGCATCGGCGGCAGGAGTAGAGATTGATTTAATTGTCAGAGGAATATGCTGCCTAAAGACTGGGATACCTGGTGTGAGCGAGAATATCAGAGTCCGTTCAATTATCGGTAATTTCTTGGAACATGCGAGAATATTTTATTTTCTTAATTCAGGTGATGAGGAAATATATATGGCAAGTTCTGACTGGATGCCAAGAAATTTAGATAAAAGAGTCGAGATAATGTTTCCGATTGAAGACTATGAACTAAAGATTCAGACTAAGGAGATTTTAAATATACAGTTGTCTGACAATGTTAAGGCGCAGAAATTAAATTCGGAAGGGTTTTATGAAAAAGTAAAATCCCGCGGCAAAGAGAAGATTTGCGCACAGGATTTTTTCTGTAAAGCGGCGAAAAAAGATATAGGTAAGATTAATAGTGAGAGAAAAGACCGTGTATTTATACCTATAGAAAAAATGTAAAATTTATTTACAGTACAAATTTTTCTAAAATTTCGGCAAAACCGCTGTTGTTGTTATCTGCTTCTGTAATATAATCAGCACATGCTTTAGCGCTTGCAAAGCCGTTTTTCATGCAGCAGCCAATGTGGGCGGCTTTAATTAAAGGTATATCATTTTCGGCATCGCCGGCTGATACAGTACATTCGATCGGTATGTTTAATATATTGCATAATTCGGATATTGCATTGCCTTTTGATACTCCAAGAGGACAATATTCAAGAATTTTGGGATTAGAGAAAAGTGTTTCCATTTTACCTTCTGTAAATGGAAGCATTTTCTTTTGGAAATTAATAAGGTTTTGTTGGTTTTCCAAGTCAAGCAATATAATTTTGACTGGGTCAAGGTCAATGTAATTGTATACATTATCAACGATAATTGCAGGTACTTTAATTTCATTTTCATACCAGTGCACTTCTATACGGTCTTCTTCACATAAAACATTGTTGTCTGTGTAAGTATGGATGTGTATATTATGTTCATGGGCGCTTTTAAACAGAGGTTTAATAAATTCTTTGGAAAGTGTCGTCTGTCTTAAGACTTTATTATTTCCACAATCGTATAAAACAGCTCCGTTCGAAGCAATACAATAACAGCCTTCGCCATCAAGATTTAAATCTCTTGCTATCTGTTTAACACTAGCAAGAGGTCTGCCGCTTGTTATAACAATCTGATGTCCTTCTGATAATGTTTTTTCTATGCAGGTACGGTTTTTCTTTGTGACAAGTCTGTTGTCATCAAGAAGTGTTCCGTCTAAATCAGTAAAAACTATTTTTTTCATAATAATATATTCTCCTGTGTAGTATTGCCCACAGATGGGGTTTATGTTATATTAGATAAAGCTTACACGATATTTATAAACTTTTCAAGAGCAAATGATAAGGAGAGACAAAATGAATTTTCTTGATTTAAATATATCTTCAGTTCTGTCAGAAAGTTTGGCTATGGAGGATATAACAAAACCTACTAAAATACAGCAGGAAGTGTATTCGGCGCTTTACGAGGGGAAAAATGTAATTGCACAGTCAGAGACGGGAAGTGGGAAAACACTTGCTTATTTGCTTCCGTTTATGCAGAAATATATAAATACGACAGAAGGTAATAAAGTGCTGGTGCTAGTACCTACTCATGAATTAGCGATGCAGGTAGTAAGGCAGATAAGATCTGTCAATAATAGTGCAAGGCTTTCTTTAAAGGTTGTACCAATAGTAGGAGAGGTGAATATAAAAAGACAGATTGAAGCATTAAGAGATAGACCTCAGTTTATCGTTGGTACTCCTGGCAGAGTATTAGAGCTTATTAAGAAGAAAAAAATATCAGCCCATCTCCTAGAGACGATAGTACTGGACGAGGCGGATAAATTATTATCAAAAAATCAAATAGAAGAGACAAAAGCTGTAATAAAATGTTGTATGAGAGATATACAGAAGAGTTTTTTTTCTGCCAGTATCAATGAATATACAGAGAAAATTGTCAGAGAATTGGCGGGTAAATATGAAGTTATACGCCTGGATCAGGGCTTAAAGATTCCAAAAAATCTGGAGCATATGTATATAGTATGTGATGGAAGGGAAAAGATAGATGTTTTAAGAAGCATTATTTCTTCATTAAAACCAAAGAAAGCAATTGTTTTTATAAATAAGACATATGACATTGAAAAAGCATCATCTAAACTTCAGTATCATCATTATAATGCCAAATGTATACATGGCAATACAAAGAAGAAAGATAGAAAACAGATTGTGGAGCAGTTTGCAAGCGGGAAACTGCAGATTTTAATTGGAACGGATTTGGCTGCCAGAGGGCTTCATTTTAAAGGGGTAGATTTAATAATTCATTACAGTATTCCTGAAGATGAGAAGGATTATCTGCACAGGGCAGGCAGATGTGCCAGAGGTATGAAACATGGCATTAACATAAGTATTGTAACAACAGCAGAGATTAAAAGAATCCGCAAATTTGAGAAAAAGTTATCAATAAATATGTCAGAAAAAATTGTCAGAAAAGGAATTTTAATAAACAAAAACAAGAAAAACCCTTGACAATTGAGGCGAGATATGGTAGGGTAACAAAGGTTTAGAAAACAAAGCAGAGTATTCCTCTCACCTTAGCATGAACAGAACATGACTTGGGTTAATACATTATTTGCTAGTGTCATATAATGATTATATGGCAGTATTGTGTATTGCAGGGATAGCTCATCGGGCTATCTTTTTTTAATTTTATTGTGGAGGTGCTTATCATAAGCGATTTATTTATTAACGAACAAATTAGAGACAGAGAAGTACGAGTGATTGGAGCAGACGGAGAACAGGTTGGTATTATGTCATCTAAAGAGGCCCTTGCTCTTGCAAGAGAAGCAGATTTAGATTTGATTAAAATTGCACCTACAGCAAAACCGCCTGTCTGTAAGATTACAGATTATGGAAAATATAAATACGAGCTTGCAAGAAAAGAAAAAGAGGCAAGAAAAAAACAGAAGACTATCGATGTAAAAGAAGTCAGACTTTCTCCTAATATTGAAGAAAATGATATTAACACTAAAATAACGTCGGCAAGAAAGTTTTTGGTTAAAGGAGATAAGGTTAAAGTAACGCTTCGTTTTCGCGGAAGAGAGATGGCTCATGTTCAGAGCAGTAAACATATTCTTGACGAGTTTGCCGAGAGGCTTTCAGACGTTGCTGTTATAGAAAAATCACCTAAGCTTGAAGGACGCAGCATGACAATGTTTTTAGCAGAAAAGAAAAATTAGTAAGCCAATAATACGAGGATTTATTTCCGCGTATTTGGAGCCGGACAAACTGTCGGGCATAGATTTGACAAAGAATTTTAAGGAGGAAATGGTTATGCCAAAAATAAAGACAAAGAAATCAGCAGCAAAAAGATTTAAGGTTACCGGAACAGGTAAATTAAAGAGAAATAAGGCTTATAAAAGCCATATTCTTACAAAGAAGAGCGCTAAGAGAAAAAGAAACTTAAGGAAAGCAGCTATTACAGATGCTACAAATGTAAAGAATATGAAGAAGATTTTACCTTATCTTTAATTAAGACCTAGAAGGAGGAACTTAGAAATGGCTAGAGTAAAAGGCGGATTAAATGCAAAGAAAAAACATAATAGAGTATTGAAACTTGCTAAAGGTTACAGAGGAGCACGCTCAAAACAGTATCGCGTAGCAAAGCAGTCTGTTATGAGAGCGCTTGCAACTTCATACTCAGGAAGAAAAGAGAGAAAACGTGAATTTAGAAGATTGTGGATTGCCAGAATCAATGCAGCAGCAAGAATGAATGGTTTGTCATACAGTAAATTTATGCATGGCTTAAAACTTGCTGGTGTTGAACTTAACCGCAAAGTTTTATCAGAGATGGCTATAAATGATGCTGAAGGATTCAAATCTTTAGTTGAACTTGCAAAATCAAAATTAGCTTAAATATAATATCAAAAATAACCCTGCAGATGAAATATTTGGCAGGGTTATTTTTCTTTTGTTATAAAAACACAGTGGGATTGTGTGGTTTTGTGTTGTATTGGCTTTGTTGTCAGCTTGAAATACATAATGTCCGACAGATACTAAAAGTTGGCACATTTTTCAATTTGTCTGCAATTGAAAAAAAAGTGTTAAAACAGTTGCACTTGTCCTTAAAGTGTGTTAGAATGATTGTAATCAGAAATAAAACAACATAAACAAACATTTTTGATGCGCCAAAGGAGCAGTTTTGCTTGTTTCTGAGGCTATAATAATTAAGGAGGAAAGATGAATGGCAAACGAGTACGAAATTAAGAAACAGATTTGCGAAATCGGAAAGAGGATTTATGACAGAGGAATGGTTGCGGCTAATGATGGTAATATTTCCGTAAAACTTTCTGATAATGAATATTTATGTACACCAACAGGTGTTTCTAAGGGTTTTATGACACCTGAGTACATATGTAAAGTTGATGCTGAGGGCAATGTTATCCAAGCGAACGGAAATTTCCGTCCATCTTCAGAAATTAAAATGCATATGAGAGTTTACAAGTGCAGACCTGATGTTAATTCAGTTGTACATGCACATCCATCATATGCCACATCTTTTGCTATTGCAGGAATTCCATTGACAGCTCCGATTATGCCTGAGGCAGTTATCGCATTAGGCTGTGTTCCGATTGCTGAATATGGTACGCCTTCTACAAATGAAATTCCGGATGCAGTTGAGAAATATCTTCCATATTATGATGCAGTTTTGCTTGAGAACCATGGCGCTTTATCATTCTCAGTTGATTTGCTCTCTGCTTATCATAAGATGGAATCACTTGAATTTTATGCTGAATTATTATATAAGGCACGTCAGTTAGGCGGACCTAAAGAATTAAGTGAAGCTCAGGTTAAGAGATTATATGAGATTAGAAGACAGTTTGGACTTCCAGGAAAACATCCTGCAAATCTTTGTGCTGAGCTTGGCGGTAAATGCGGCGGCGGATGTCATTCAGCCTGTGCAGGCGGATCATGTGATTCAAATGCAGGTGGATCTGCTGATGTAGAGAAAATTGTTGCAGAGGTAACTAAGAAGATATTGTCTCAGATGAAATAATTTGGAGGTGTCCTATAAATGACAGAACAGGAAATCAAGGACATTGTCCGCGGAGTATTGACAGGAATGGGAAGCGCTTCAAGTACAGCATCTGCACCAGCCTCTTCTGCAACTGCAAGTAAAGGTGACCTTATGGGTGTTTTTGATAATATTGAAGATGCTATAGCAGCTGCAAAAGCAGCCCAGAAAGAGATTCAGCCTATGCCTTTAGAATTCAGAGAGAAGATTATTGCTAATATCCGCAAGAAAACTCTGGAGAATGCAAAGGTTCTCGCTGAGATGGGTGTTGAAGAGACTAAGATGGGTAATGTTGGTCATAAAATCTTAAAACATCAGTTGGTTGCAGAGAAAACTCCGGGAACAGAAGATTTGCAGACAATTGCATGGTCAGGCGACAGAGGACTTACATTGATAGAGCAGGGACCATTTGGTGTGATTGGTGCTGTTACTCCATCTACTAATCCTTCAGAGACAGTAATATGCAATACAATCGGTATGCTTGCTGCTGGAAATGCAGTTGTATTTGCACCTCATCCGGGAGCTAAAAATGTATCTAATTATGCTATAGATATGGTAAACCGTGCATGTGTAGAAGTTGGCGGTCCTGCTAATTTAGCTGTTGCAGTTAAGAATCCTACAATGGAAGTTAGTCAGACAATATTTTCACATAAAGATATTTCTCTTCTAGTGGCTACAGGGGGACCTGGTGTTGTTACCAAAGTTCTCTCAAGCGGTAAGAGAGCGATCGGCGCTGGTGCCGGTAATCCTCCGGTGCTTGTCGATGATACAGCTGATATTAAGAAAGCAGCTGAAGACATTGTTAATGGATGTACCTTTGATAACAATCTTCCATGTATTGCAGAGAAGGAAGTAATTGCAGTTGATACAATAGCAGACGAGCTTATCTACTTTATGGAGCAAAATGGATGTTATCATGCAAATAAAGACGAAGTTGAAAAACTTACACAGACAGTATTTGTCAATAAGAACGGACGCCAGACTCTTAACCGTGATTGTGTGGGCAGAAGTGCAAAAGTGCTTCTAAGTAAAATAGGCGTTTCAGTTGGCGACGATATTCGCTGTATTATATTCGAAGGTAACAAGAAACATCCGATGATCGATGAGGAACTTATGATGCCTATTCTCGGTATTGTTCGTGTTAAAGATGTCGATGAAGGAATAGAGACTGCAGTTGAGCTTGAACATGGAAATCGTCATTCTGCACATATGCACTCAACAAATGTCAATAACCTCACTAAATATGGAAAAGCACTTGATACTGCGATATTTGTAAAAAATGGTCCTTCTTATGCAGCGTTGGGATTTGGCGGAGAAGGATACACAACATTTACAATTGCAAGCCGAACAGGGGAGGGACTATCATCTGCTAAGACATTTACTAAGAGCAGAAGATGTACAATGTGCGATTCCTTATGTATCAGATAGATAACATATATTTTAAACGAGTAAAGGAGTGATAAGCGGTGGATATGAATATAGAAGAAATTGTTAAGCAGGTTCTTGTAGAACTTGGGGGTACACCTAAAAACGGAACTGCTGTAAACACAGCGTCGGCTTCTGCAGTTAAGGCATTGCCTGCCACAGCGAAAGTGGCTATGCTTACATCATTGGGTCATTTTGACGTTAAAGAATATCCTATTCCGGAAGTCGGTGACGATGATGTTTTAGTAAAAGTTGAAGGCTGCGGAGTATGTGGAACAGATGCCCATGAATTTAAGAGAGATCCTTTTAGTCTTATTCCAGTAGCGCTTGGTCATGAAGGCACAGGCGAGATTGTAAAGATGGGTAAAAATGTAACTAAGGATAGTGCAGGAAAACCGCTTAATATCGGAGATAAAGTAGTTACATGTATGATTTTTAAAGATGATCCAGACATTACCATGTTTGATTTAAACAAACAAAATGTTGGCGGCGCAGATGTATATGGACTTCTTCCTGATGATGACATTCATTTAAATGGTTGGTTTTCAGACTATATTTTAGTTCGCGGCGGTTCAACAATTTTTAATGTAAGTGATTTGGATTTGGATTCACGTATATTGATTGAGCCATGTGCAGTTCTTGTTCATGCTGTTGAGAGAGCTAAGACAACTGGTATTCTAAGATTTAACAGCCGTGTAGTAGTTCAGGGCTGTGGACCTATTGGTTTGATCTGTATTGCCGTACTGAAAACTCTTGGTATACAGAATATTGTTGCGGTTGACGGAGAGCAGAAGAGATTAGATTTTGCAAAAGAGATGGGTGCGTCTGCTGCTGTTAATTTTAAAGACCATAAAGGAATTGAAGCTTTGACCGGTGCTGTTAAAGATGCATTCGGTGGATATCTTGCAGATTTTGCTTTCCAGTGTACAGGTTCACCTGTTGCACATGCTAATATTTACAAGTTTATCCGTAACGGTGGTGGATTATGTGAACTAGGTTTCTTTATAAATGGTGGGGACGCAACAATCAATCCACACTTTGATATTTGTTCTAAAGAAATTACTACAGTTGGTTCATGGGTATATACTTTAAGAGACTATGCGACAACTTTTGATTTCTTAAAAGGAGCTAAGGCTATTGGTTTGCCAATGAGCAAACTTATTACACATAAGTATCCGTTGAATCAAATTAATGAAGCACTTGAGACTAATCTTAAAATGGAAGGTCTGAAGATTGCCATTGTTAATGAGTAGTATTTGATGTCTCAAATAATTTAATTATCAAAGATTAGATAACAAGAAGGAGTAGTGAAGATGGAAGCAGTGGGATTGTTGGAAGTGTATGGCTGTTGTGCGGCGCTTGTAGCAGCAGATGTTGCTTGCAAAGCGGCTTCAGTAAGGATAGATGCACTTGACAAAAATAAACCGGCTAATGCTGACAAACTTCCGGTGCCTCTTGTCATGCTTGTTAAGATGCGCGGCAGTGTTGCGGATGTGGAAGTGGCTATGGCTGCGGCTGAAGAAGTGGTAAAAAGTCTTACCGGCGTTGTATCGAAATATATTATTGCGTCTCCTGAAAAAGATACGGAGAAAATGTTGAAAATTCGTGCAATGTAGGTTATACTGTAAGTTAGGTTTACTTATTAATTTTAAAATTACACATAAACATTGTATTTAAGGAGGATTTTTATTATGACACAGGAAGCTTTAGGAATGGTAGAAACAAGAGGTTTAGTAGCATCAATTGAAGCAGCAGATGCAATGGTTAAATCAGCAGACGTTACATTAGTAGGAACAGAGAAGATTGGTTCAGGACTTGTAACAATCATGGTTCGCGGTGATGTTGGAGCTGTTAAGGCAGCTACAGAGTCAGGTGCGGCAGCAGCAGCAAAATTAGGCGAACTTGTAGCTGTACATGTAATTCCAAGACCACATGGTGATGTAGAGAAAATCTTACCAGTTATCAAATAATTGAGCAAAGTAAGGGATTGTTTATGAAAAAAGCGATTGGTATCATTGAATTACCCAATTGCGCAGATGCAGTACAGGCTTTAGACATCATGTTAAAGACCGCAGAAGTGCGGTTTTTAACATGGGAGAAGAAGCTTGGTGGCAGATTAGTTACAATTGTTATACAGGGTTCTGTATCAGCAGTGACTGCTGCCGTAGATGCTGCACTTGAGCAAGCAGATGGAAATATTGTTGCAAGTTATGTTATTGCTAATCCGCACGAGGAGACCATGCGGTTAGTTACTGAGAGCGCACAACGACAGAATTTCATATGAGACGGTAATGTAGATGGCTGTAAAGAATTATTTCATTGGCAGAAACAGTGAATTGGTTAGGAGTGAAATGATGCAGGAACAATTAGTAGAACAGATTGCTAAGCTTGTCGCTAAGCAGATAAATGAAAATCAGTTGCAGGAAAGTGAAGAAAAAATTCCCATTGGAGTTTCTGCGCGTCATGTTCATCTTACGAGAGAACATGTTGAGGTTCTGTTTGGAAAAGGATATCAGCTAAATAAGAAAAAGGATTTGATGGGCGGACAGTTCGCTGCAATGGAGTGTGTTACATTAGTAGGAACTAAACTGCGTGCTATTGAGAATGTCCGTATACTTGGACCTGAGAGAAAAAGGTCACAGGTTGAGGTCGCAAAGACAGATGCGATACGTCTTGGTATTAATCCTCCGGTTAGAGAGTCAGGAGATTTGGATGGTTCAGCTCCTATTGCCATAGTTGGACCAAAAGGAGTTCTTTATTTAGAAGAGGGATGTATTGTTGCTAAAAGACATATACATATGTCACCGACAGATGCAGATAGATTTGGTGTAAAGAGCGGTCAGACAGTTAAAGTTCGTTTTGATAATGGTCGGGGCGGCGTTTTTGATGAGGTACTTATTCGTGTGGATAAGTCCTTTACGTTAGAGATGCATATTGACACAGATGAGGCAAATGGTCTTGGTGTCGGAAAAGATATGGGAGTTTTGCTTAAGTAGAATTGCAGGAGGCTTGTCATGATAATTGGAAAAGTTGTAGGTACTGTTATAAGTACTAGAAAAAATGCAAATCTGGTAGGCAGCAAATTTCTGATTGTAGATTCTATGCAGGACATGAGTTTTTCTGAAGGACAAACGAGAGTTGTCGCAGTAGATAATGTTGGCGCCGGCATTGGTGAGATTGTACTTGTATCGACTGGAAGTGCGGCAAGAGTCGGCAGTGGAAATGAAAATTCTCCGGTGGATGCCTGTGTTGTAGGTATCGTAGATGATCCGGATAAGATAGTAATAGAGAAGTAAGTGACAAAATATAGGTTGGAGTGAGCTTAATGGATATTGCAGAATTAAAAAATGCTTTGTTCGAAGGTGGTATTGTAGGTGCCGGTGGAGCCGGATTTCCAACACATGCAAAACTTTCAGATCAGGCGGAGACAGTTATTCTTAACTGTGCAGAATGTGAGCCGCTGATTAAGGTAGACAGACAGCTTGTGACAGAGTATGTCAATGACGTGCTTGCCGGAATGCAGATGTTTGTTGAGACTATGGGTGCAAAGGAAGGTATCGTTGCGATAAAGAAGTCGTATAAAGCTTCTATAGACGCGGTTAATGCCCATATCAGCGCTTATAAGAATTTAAAGCTTCATATCCTGCCGGATATTTATCCTGCCGGTGATGAAGTGATACTTATTTATGAGACAACAGGAAAAGTAGTTCCACAAGGAAAGATTCCAATTGTAGTAGGATGTGTTGTTGTTAATGTTGAGACAATACTTAACGCCTACTGGAAAGCTACTAAGGGACAGAATGTTTATAAAAAATTTGTCACTGTAGCTGGTCTTGTCAATAAACCTGTGACATTGGAAGTGCCTGTTGGTGTGACAGTGCAGGATTTAGTAGATATGGCAGGCGGCTTTACTGCTGATGATCATGTTATGATTATGGGCGGACCGATGACAGGTAAGATTTGTACAGTAGATGATATAGTTACAAAGACTACCAAAGCAGTTCTTGTGTTGCCTCCTAATTGTCTGCCTGTGACGAAGAGACAGACAAATGCAAGAATGAATATTAGAAATGCTATGAGTGTTTGTTCACAGTGTTCGATGTGTACAAGTCTTTGTCCAAGAAATCTTCTTGGTGCGGCAATTAAACCGCATGAGTTTATGAGGGCATTGGCAAATGGTCTAACATATAATGTAGATCCATTCTTAAATTCATTTTACTGTGTTTCTTGTGGTTTGTGTGAGATGTATTCCTGTCACCAGGGGTTATCTCCAAGAACATTATTGGATCAGTACAAAGGCGGCTTAAGGGCAAATGGTGTTAAACCACCTGAAAGAGAGATGAAACCTGTTAATCGTATGCGTGAAGAAAGACGTGTGCCAGAGCATCGATTAGTGCAGAGATTAGGGCTTCATCCATTCGATGTACCTGCTCCTATGACAGCTTGTACAAAGGATATTAAAGAGGTTAAGCTCCTTCTGCGTCAGTGTATTGGAGCGCCTTGCAGTGCAACTGTAAAAGTTGGCGATAAGGTGACAGAAGGACAGATGGTTGGGCAGCCTCCTGAAGGTGCATTGGGAACTTGTCTGCATGCGAGTATATCCGGAAAAGTAACTGCGGTTACTGACAGTTTTATTACAATTTCAAAGAATTCAATATAAGAGCATTGGAGATGAATTAGGATGAGTAGAGCGATTGGAATGGTAGAATATAAGACAGTGGCTTCCGGTGTCAAAGCGGCTGATCTTATTGTAAAGACAGCTCAAGTTGAGCTGCTCCAGTCACAGACGGTATGTCCGGGTAAATATATTATACTGTTTGCTGGAGAATTAAGTGCAATTCGTGTCTGTGTAGACGCGGCACAGAGAGAATATCCTGAAAGTTTAATAGATCAGTTTGTTCTTGGTAATCCTCATGAAGATATTTTTAAGGCATTGACATGTACATCTGAGATTGAAGATGTTGATGCATTAGGTGTAATTGAGACATTTACAGGTGCTTCTGCTATTGTTGCTGCAGACCGCGCGGCAAAGACTGCTGAGGTTCAGTTATTTGAAATTAGAATTGCCAGAGGTATGTGCGGAAAATCCTACATATTGCTGACAGGATCGGTTGCAGCTGTTACAGAAGCTGTTGAGGCTTCCTGTAAATTGATTAAAGAAGACGGTTTATTGCTTGACTATGCAGTGATTCCTAGTCCTTCTAAAGATTTTGTCAATACACTATTATAATATTGCAGCCGTTTGGTCTATGGTTTGCAGGAATAAAACGGAAAAGAGTATCAGCTATTGCGGTTGATACTTTTTTTAATATAAAATTTGGAGGTAGTATGTTAGCGATAGAGAGAAAAGATGATATTCTTGCAATTTTACAGAAAGAAAAAAGGGTTCTTGTTTCTGAGTTAAGTCAAAAATATAGTGTTACTGAAGAGACAATACGGAGAGACTTAGATAAACTTGAGAAGGAAGGATATGTTAAAAAAACTTATGGAGGAGCGGTATTAAAAGAGAATACTAATGAGGATATACCCTTTAAAGTCAGAGAGAAGACAAACACTGTTCAAAAACAGAAGATTGCCAAAATGGTTGTATCGATGATAGAAGATGGGGAGAGTATAATGCTTGATTCTTCATCAACGTCATTGATAATTGCTAAAAATTTAAAACAATTCAAAGATTTAACAGTGATAACCAATTCTGTAGAAGTTCTAATAGAGCTCTCTAATAATAAAAATATAAATGTTATTTCAACAGGCGGAATTCTCAGGGATTCAGCGCTTTCTCTTGGCGGCAGTGATGCTAGGAGGCTGCTCAGAAAATATAATGTCGATAAGGCAGTGCTTTCGTGTAAAGGGATTCATATAAATAAGGGCATTACAGAGTCAAATGAGGGTGAAGCCGAGATGAAACGCACAATGAGAGAATGTGCAAAAGAAACAATATGGGCAATAGACAGCAGTAAATTTGATAAAGTATCATTTGTTACATTTAATGAGCTAAGAGAAGGAGATATAGTTGTTACTGAGAGAAAAATTTCAGATATGTGGGAAAGCTTTTTTATTGAAAAGAATGTAAAATTATTAATTGGATAGTAGATAAGATATTTTTACATTGATACATTTAGAAAGTTATGGTAAAATAAAATATATGTTTACATAAAATTATTTTGGTAAGAAAGGAGCAATTTAGATGGGTGAGGTAGTATATAATCTTGCATTTGACTTTGGCGCTTCCAGCGGTCGAATGATTTTAAGTAAATTTGATAACGGAAAAATTGAGTTAGAAGAATTGCACCGCTTTGCAAATGAGCCTGTTATGGTTGGAAAATACTTTTATTGGGATACTTTTCGACTGTTCAATGAATTGAAGACGGGACTTAAAAAAGCTGCTGCTAAAAAAGTTAAAATCAGCAGTATGGCTATTGATACATGGGGTGTAGATTATGGTTTAATTGACAAAGACGGAAATTTAATCGGTAATCCTGTAAACTATCGGGATGATAGAACAATTGGAGTAATTGATGAGGTTGGAAAAATAGTTCCATTGGAAGAGCTGTATGCTTCAACAGGTATTCAGTTTATGAATTTTAATACTGTTTTCCAATTTTATGCAGATAAAAAAATGCGTCCTGATATTTATGAGAAGGCAGATAAGTTTCTAATGATGCCTGATTTATTTAATTTTTTCTTGACTGGTAAAATGTATAATGAGTATACTAACGCCAGTACTGGTCAGCTTCTTGACGCCAAGAAGAGAACATGGGATATTGATTTATTAAAAAGAATTGGAGTGCGCACTGATTTATTCTGTGATTTAATAAAACCTGGGACAATTGTTGGTGAAATGATTGATGAAGTTGTTAAAGAGACAGGACTAGAGGGAGTGAAAGTAATAGCGGTTGGAAGTCATGATACGGCTTCTGCTGTTGCAGGAACACCATTTGAGGAAGAAAATGCAGCATTTTTAAGCTGTGGTACGTGGTCTCTTCTTGGAATGGAAATTGATGAGCCTGTGTTAACTAAAGAATCATTTAATTACAATTATACTAATGAAGGCGGTGTAGAAGGTAAGATTCGTCTTCTAAAAAATATAAATGGACTTTGGATTATGCAGAATTTAAGAAAGAACTGGTGTGAATTTGAGAGAGAAGTATCATTTCCAGATATAATAGCTGCATCAAAGGCTGCTGAGAATAAAAATTTTGTTATTGATCCAAATGACCCAAGGTTTACAGTGTCATATAATATGATGAAGGAAGTAATATCTTATTGTGAAGAACATGGACAAGGTACGCCAAAAGGTCTTGGAGAGATTGCAATGGCTATATATAATGGTTTAACTACAGAGTATAAGACTACTGTAGATAATTTGGAAATAATAACTGGTAGAAAGATTTCCTGCATTAATATGGTAGGCGGCGGAATACAGGATCAGCTGTTGTGTGAGCTTACTGCAAAGACTACAGGTAAGAAAGTTGTTGCTGGTCCAATTGAAGGTTCAGTTCTTGGAAATATTATTATGCAGTTGAAGACGCTTGGAGCAATTTCATCATTAGAAGAGGGAAGACGTGTCATTAAGAATTCTTTTGAGCAGAAAATGTATAATATATAGGAAAAAGTGTAAAAATTTAGTAGAGTGCTGCGGCGGTATTACTTATCAGTAGTACCGCCATTTTGAAAATAGAAAGTTGTGGAAATTAAATTTAGTTAGGAGAAATTATGGATATTAAAAATTTGGAGAAATATGAGTTTTTAGAAGAAAAGTGGATTGAAGATATAAAATCACAAAGTTACTACTTAAGACATAAAAAAAGTGGTGCAAGAATTGCGTTGCTGTCAAATGATGATGAAAATAAAGTTTTCTCAATTGCTTTCAGGACACCGCCGAAAGATTCAACTGGTCTTCCGCATATACTAGAACATTCTGTTCTTTGCGGTTCCAGGAAATATCCTGTAAAAGATCCTTTTGTTGAGTTGGCTAAAGGATCTCTGAATACATTTTTAAATGCAATGACATATCCTGACAAGACTATTTATCCGGTTGCCAGCTGCAATGATAAAGATTTCCAGAATTTGATGAGCGTGTATATGGATGCAGTGTTTTATCCTAATATTTATGAGCATGATGAGATATTTAGACAGGAAGGCTGGCATTATGAACTTGAAAGTAAAGATTCTGATATTAAGATAAATGGTGTTGTGTACAATGAGATGAAAGGTGCTTTTTCATCACCAGAGAGTATTGTTGAGAGAGAAATTTTAAATACACTTTATCCAGATACTGCGTATTTCTATGAGTCAGGAGGAGATCCAAAAGTTATTCCACAGCTGTCATATAAAGAATTTCTTGAGTTTCACAGTAAATATTATCATCCTTCAAACAGTTTTATTTATCTTTATGGTGATATGGATATGTGCGAGAAATTAGACTGGCTTGACAAAGAGTATCTGTCAAATTTTGATAAAATTAATGTTGATTCAAAACTCGATGTTCAAAATCCTTTTGAAGAAATAAAACAACTTCATCGTTTTTATCCTATAACTGAGGAAGAGCCATTAAAGGATAATACTTATCTTGCATTTTCAAAAGCAGTAGGAGGTATTGCAGATAAAAAGCTTGCAATATCATTTTCTGTTCTTGATTATGCGCTTTTATCTGCACCAGGGGCTCCGTTAAGGAACAATCTGTTAAAGGCGGGTGTAGGCAAGGATATTATGGGGTATTTTGAAGATGACATCTGTCAGCCATATTTTACAATAATAAGTAAAGGTGCAAATGCAAGCCAGAAAGAAGAGTTTACAAATATCATCAATAATACACTCAAAGAGGTTGTTGCCAATGGTCTTAATAAAAAATCTGTGGAAGCTGCAATAAACAGTATGGAATTTAAATTTCGTGAAGCTGATTATGGCAATTATCCAAAGGGACTTATGTATGGTTTGCAAATGTTCTCAAGCTGGCTTTATCGTGATGATCTTCCTTTTACAATGCTGGAGCCGTTAAGTGTGTATGAAGAGTTAAAATCATTAAACGGAACAGGATATTTTGAACAATTGATTACTAAATATTTAATTGATAATAATCATGGTACATGTCTTGTAGTTGAACCAAAACAGGGCTTGAATACAGAGGAGGAAGCTGCTCTGGCAAAACAGCTTGCAGAGCTTAAAGCTTCAATGTCAGAAAAAGCTATTGAAGAGCTGATTTCTTCGACTAAGGCATTGAAAAAGTATCAGGAGGAACCTTCGCCTTCTGAGGACTTGGAAAAGATTCCGCTTCTTCAAGTATCAGATATTAAGAAAGAAATTGTACCTCTGACAAATGAGGAGCGTGAAATTGATGGTATCAAGGTATTGTATCATAATATTGAGACAAATGGAATTGCTTATATGAAGCTGTTATTTAATATTGATTGTCTTGACAAAGAAGAGATAATATATGCATCGCTTTTGAAAAATGTATTGAGTTTTATGGATACAGATAAACATGATTATACTGATTTAAGTAATGAGATAAACAGAAACAGCGGCGGTATGGGATTTGCAATTAAATACTACGGAAATTTCTATGATGATGATAAGACGATATTTGCTGCCGGAAGTAAGGCGTTATACTCTCAGCTTCCATTTGTGTTCGAGACGTTTGACGAGGTGATACATGGCACTGATCTTTCTGATGATCAGAGACTTTATGAGATAATAGCAGAGATTGAGTCAAAATTGAAGATGCAGATTCAATCGTCAGGTCACAGTTCTGCAGTTACGAGAGCATTGGCATACTTTTCTAAGAATTCAGCATTTTCAGATTATACTGACGGTATAGGATTTTATAGATTTATAAAAGATATAGAGTCTGATTTTGAGAATAAAAAGGATGAGGTAAGAAAAAAGCTGCAGCAGGTAATTGATAAAATATTTACATCAGGTACATTATTCGTTGATTTTACATCAGAAGAAGAGGGCTATGATGTATTAGAAGTTCAGTTAAAAAGATTTGTTTCCAGTCTGTCTAGTGATATTTATGATAAACAGAATGTTAATTTGGTATTAAATAAGAGAAATGAAGGATTTAAGATGGCTTCACAAGTGCAGTATGTTGCCAGATGCGGTAATTTTGCTGAAAAGGGATTAGAGTATACAGGTTACTTGAGAGTTCTTAAAAATATTATATCATATGAGTATTTGTGGAATCAGGTCCGAGTGTTGGGCGGCGCTTATGGGTGCATGAATTCATTTAAGAGAACCGGTGATGCATATTTTGTATCATACAGAGACCCAAATCTTGCAAGAACAAATGAAGTGTACGAAAAAGCAGCTGGATTTATTGCCAACAGTCAGTTTGATGACAGAGCAATGACAAAATTTATTATAGGAACTGTAAGCGATTTAGACACACCACTTACTCCTGCTAATAAAGGTGCCAGATCATTTGCTGCATATATGCAGGGAATTACTGAAGAGATGCTGCAGAAGGAGAGAGATGAGGTTCTTGGCACTGATTTGGAAAAAATACATCAGATGGCAAAGTATATAGAAGCTTTTATGGAAGATGATTATTTCTGCGTACTTGGAAATGAGGAAATAATTGAAGAAAATAAAAATATGTTTTTCAATATAGAAAATATTTAGTATAATCAATGATAAATTGTAATAGAACATCAAAGTGTATTGCTAATATAAGATTTAACAAAGGAGAATACTGTGAATAAACAATTTAAATCTGGTTTTGTGACATTAATTGGAAGACCTAATGTAGGGAAATCTACACTTATGAATCAGCTGATAGGGCAGAAGATTGCTATTACTTCAAATAAACCTCAAACTACAAGGAATAAAATACAGACTATATATACATGTAAGGAAGGCCAGATTATTTTTCTTGATACGCCTGGGCTTCATAAAGCTAAAAATAAGCTTGGTGAGTATATGGTAAAATCTGCAAAAAATACTTTTGAGGAAGTGGATATAATTCTTTGGCTTGTCGAGGCAGAACCTTATATCGGCGGTGGAGATATGCATATCGCTGAGATGTTAAAAGGCGTTAAGGTTCCAGTTATTCTAATTATAAATAAAATTGACAGGATAAAGCGTGAGGAGGTACTTCCAGTAATTGATAAGTTTAGGAAAGTATACGATTTTGCAGATATAATTCCTATTTCTGCAAGAAACGGTGATAACACAGATACGGTTATTGATGTTATATTTTCATATTTGAAAGAAGGACCTATGTTTTATGATGAGGATATGGTAACAGATCAGCCGATGAGACAGATTGCAGCTGAAATTGTCAGAGAAAAAGCTCTCTATTGTCTGAATGAGGAAATTCCTCATGGTATAGCAGTCACTGTTGAGAAAATGAAAGAGCGTAAAAATGGGCTTATGGATATTGAAGCCAACATTGTCTGTGAGAGAGAATCACACAAAGGTATTATTATAGGCAAGGGAGGAAGTATGTTAAAGAAAATCGGCAGTACAGCCAGATTTGAACTTGAGAAAATGCTTGAACAGAAAGTTAACCTAAAGCTTTGGGTTAAGGTTCGCAAAGAATGGCGTGACAGTGATATATTTCTTAAAAATTTCGGCTATGATGAGAAAAAATTATAATATAAATATAAAATGGTATCTATTTCATAGTATAGTAAAATGCGCATTGTAAAAGCTAGTTAATACAAAGATATTTGTAGGAGGCTGGCGAATGAACATCGAAAAAGATAGAAATTTGTGGAATAAATTTCAGATGAGCGGACTTGTTTCTGATTATTTAAACTACAAAATGGTGGAAGCAGTAAGAGATAATAAAGAAGAAACTATTGATGATAATACAACTGATTCAAGTTTTGTGTTAAATAAGGAGGCATACAGCTGTTCAACTGTTAATTAGGAGACAGAGGATGGGTATAAAGGCACAGGATATAATTGTTAATGGTATTATTTTATCTACTATGGATTTAGGCGAGGCTGATAAAAGATTAGTGCTTTTGACGAAACAGCTTGGAAAAATAACAGTTTTTGCATATGGTGCTAAGCGTCAGAAATCCCCTTTTATTGCTGCAGCCAATCCGTTTGTATGTGGTGAGTTTTCCATAGTGAGCACAAGGGGAGCATACAGACTAAAAAGTGTACGGTGTGATAACTATTTCAGAGAGCTTATGGAAGAATATAATAAAAGCTGTTATGCATTTTATTTTTTAGAATTTGTATCATATTTTGCAATGGAGAATATGGATTGCACTGATTATTTAAATCTTTTGTATCAAAGTTTTAAGGCTCTGATTAATGAAGAAATTCCTGATAAACTTGTACGGTATATTTTTGAACTTAAAATGTTTACGATAAACGGGGAAGCACCGGAAGTATACAAATGTTTTAATTGCCAGGAAGATGTGGAGAATGGATATTTCTCATTGATTAGAAAATGTGTAGTCCATCAATCCTGTGCCGATATGAAAAATATACCGCTTGGTCCCTCAACTATATATACACTGCAGTATATAATAAGTGCGTCATTGTCAAGATTATATTGTTTTAAAGTCAGCAATGAAGTATATTTAGAGTTTAAGAAGATGATGGATGAATATAGAAGAATAATGGTAAATTATACTTTTAAGTCGGAGGTTTTCTTGACAGAATAAAGTGAGTGTACTATACTACAATACGCAGTAGTTTTTATGGAGGAGTAATATTATGAAGAATAAAAAGATTGCAGCACTTGTATTGTTTACAGCGTTATTAGCGGTCGGGTGCGGTAAGAAAGATAAAGCGGCAGAGACTACTCTTTACATAGAGAAAAATGGAGAAGTGACAGAAGCAATAGTAGAGTCTTGGGATGAGAGCTTTTTTGATGAGAAGGATTTAAAATCTGATATAAACGATGAAATTAAGGATTTTAAATCAATCAATAAGGATGCGTCTATAAGTATGGAAAATTTAGAGATAGAAGATAAAAAAGCTAGAGTAAGCATGAAATATGATTCTATAGCATCATATTCTGGTTTTAACAAAGTAGACGCTTTTCAAGGTACTATTTCTGAGGCTCAGTCGCAAGGTTATACATTTGACGGGGAATATATAAGTACTGATAAGAAACCTTCGATTACAGTGGACGAGCTTGATGGAAGTAATAAGTATTGTGTTGTAATATTGTCAGAAAATCAGAAGATTAGTACAGATTTTAAAATTTTATATGCGAGTGATAATGTAAAAGTCAGCGGCAATAAAAAGACTGCTGATATAGATATAAAGAAAGAAGATGCGGATAGTCTGGCATATATTATTTATAAAAAATAGAATGTGAGGTAGAGACAAAATGGAAAAGACAATGGACAAAATTGTGGCGTTAGCAAAAGCGAGAGGTTTTGTATATCCTGGTTCTGAGATTTATGGAGGTCTGGCAAACACATGGGATTACGGAAATCTCGGTGTTGAGCTTAAAAATAATGTTAAGAAGGCTTGGTGGCAGAAATTTATTCAAGAAAACCCTTACAATGTAGGAGTTGACTGTGCAATATTAATGAATCCTCAGACATGGGTTGCATCAGGTCATCTCGGTGGCTTTTCAGACCCGCTTATGGATTGTAAAGAATGTCATGAGAGATTTAGGGCTGATAAATTAATAGAAGATTTCAATGAAGAAAATGGTATTGAATTTGACGAAGCGGTCGATGCGTGGAGTCATGAAAAAATGAAAGAATATATAGAAGATAAGAAAATTTGCTGTCCAAGCTGCGGAAAACATAATTTTACAGATATTCGTCAGTTTAACTTAATGTTTAAGACTTTTCAGGGCGTAACAGAAGATGCTAAAAATACAGTATATCTTCGTCCTGAGACGGCTCAGGGTATTTTTGTAAACTTTAAAAATGTTCAGAGAACATCAAGAAAGAAAATTCCATTTGGAATTGGTCAGATTGGTAAGTCTTTCAGAAATGAAATTACACCTGGTAATTTTACATTCCGCACAAGAGAATTTGAACAGATGGAGTTAGAGTTTTTCTGTGAACCTGGAACAGATTTAGAGTGGTTTAAATATTGGAGAGGCTTTTGTATAGACTGGCTGAAATCTCTTGGTATGAAAGATGATGAGATGAGAGCAAGAGATCATTCACCGGAAGAACTTTGTTTCTACAGCAAGGGAACTACTGATATTGAATTTTTATTCCCATTTGGTTGGGGCGAGCTTTGGGGAATTGCAGATCGTACTGATTATGATTTAACTCAGCATCAGGAAGTATCCAAAGAAGATATGTCATATTTCGATGACGAGAAAAATGAGCGTTATGTACCATATGTTATAGAGCCATCTTTAGGTGCTGACCGTGTGGTTTTAGCATTTTTATGTTCTGCTTATGATGAGGAGAATATCGGAACTGAAGATAAACCAGATATGAGAACAGTGCTTCATTTCCATCCTGCTCTTGCACCTGTTAAAATAGGTGTGCTGCCATTATCTAAGAAATTAAAAGACGGCGCTGAGGAAGTTTATGCTCAGCTCTCAAAACTTTATAATTGTGAGTATGATGACCGCGGAAATATTGGAAAGAGATACAGAAGACAGGATGAGATAGGAACACCTTTCTGTGTTACATATGATTTTGAGACTGAAAACGACGGCGCAGTTACTGTTCGTGACAGAGATACTATGGAACAGGAAAGAGTAAAAATTGAGGATTTAGCTTCCTATTTTGCAGAAAAATTTAGCTGGTAGTATTTATTCTTTTATAGGAAAAAGATAACTGTGGTGAACAATTAGAGATGTAAGAAAATAAAAATTTGAAGATTTGGAAATTGCATAAGAAAAAATAAATATTTATAGAAATTTTTCAGAGTAAGGGGATATTGGATAATATTTTGTGAGAGTACAATTATTTTCCGATAGCCCCAATTTTAATAGTTTTTTTACAGGTATATTTATTCAATTAATGTTAATTCTGAAATATCTGAATCTATAACAAGAGAATAGTTTGTATGATAAATTACGAAACCGGGAGCCTGACCTGTCGGTTTTTTCACATTCTTTTTTAATGTGTAGTCAATTTCTATTTTGTCTCCGCCTCTTGCTTTTGAATAATAAGCTGCCAGTTTTCCGGCCTCCTCAAAAACATTATCAGATAGTTCTTCTGAATTTGATTTAACAATAACATGGGATCCGGCAATTCCTTTGGCGTGAAACCACCAGTCAGAGCCATTGGCAAACTGAAATGTCAGTTCTTCATTTTGATAATTATTTTTTCCGACATATATATGGTGTCCATCACTTGATAGGTAGTGGAATGGTTTGCTCTTTATCTTTTGTTTTTTTCCGCTTCTATGTTTTTTAATATAATTATATTCAACCAGCTCTTCACGAATCTGCATAAGGTCGTCTTCGCTAAGAGCAATATCTAGTGACATAGCAATACTCTCAAGGTGCTCTATCTCACTTTTTGTAAGCTTAATTTGTTCAGTTACAGATTCAAATGTTCTCTTTAACTTGTTGTATCGCTCAAAATATTTTTTTGCATTTTCTGTTGGACTTAAATCTTTGTCAAGAGGAATTGTTATAGTTTCATCAGTATAGTAGTTAAGTGCTTCAAAAGAAGAGCTGCTCTCAGGTATTCCATAGCCGTATGTGTGTATAAGTTCACCGTATACTTTATATTTATCTCTCTTTTTGGTATCATTTAATTGTTTTTCCTGGATAGAAAGTTTTTTTCTGTTTCTTTCTAGTGCAGTCATTACTATCCTTCTTAAGTCTGAAGATTTCTGCCTTATTCTTGTATAGATACTTTTATCTGCATAGTATGTCTCAAGAATATATGATATACTTTCATTTTTTCTCTTCTCATATAAATGGTAACTTTCAAGCGGTACAGCACTAAATTCTAATGGTTCTTTATTATTATAAATAATTTCAGGTTTAAAATTTCCCTCTTTTATAGTGGATATCATCTGACTAAAAATAGAATAAAAATGTTTTTTTTCTATATCTGTGATGTCTTTGGCGGCTGTCTCAGCATTTAGTCCGCTTATATGAACAAGCTCTTCAGCAATAAGCGGACTAATGCCTGTAAAGGATGTGTATAAAGCTTTGGCTAAAGAAACATTTTTGTTGTATATAGTATTGTAAAATATATTAGCATCAGTAGTGAGAGGATTATTCTTGTGTGTAGTGTCAGCAATAAAATAAGGTCTTCCCGGCAGTACCTCTCTGACAGACGAAATTTGAGCTGAAATATGTTTTATACTATCAATAATATTCATTTTATCATCACAGAAAATAATATTGCTGTGCTTTCCCATTATTTCTACAATTAAATGTTTTTTGCATAAATCGCCCAGTTCATTTAAATGCTCAATTTCAAAATCTATAATTCTTTCAAGTGAGGGTTGTGTAATGGAAATAATTTTTGCATTTAAAATATGTTTTCTAAGAAGCATACAAAAGTTTGGTGCCGTAAGAGGACTTGTTTTGTTGTGTTCAGTAATATAAATAAGAGGAAGTGAAGCGCTGGCAGATATAAGAAGGCGTTTTTGTTCCCGGTTAGATTTTAAAGTTAATAATAATTCATCATTTTCAGGCTGCGCTATTTTGGCAATACGTGTGTTTGAGAGGTCAAGCACACTGTTAAATTCTTGTACTAAAGCGGCAACTGTTATTCCGTCAAAAGCCATGGTTAGTCTCCTTCTTTCAAATAATGTTGTAAACAATAATAAATTACTATTTTTTACAATATCAAAAATAAATAATTTTTTCAACTAAAAAATGTTGACTTATTAAGTGAAAATGAAATTGCAGATGTAAATAGAGATATTAATTTTACCATTGACATAAACTGTCTAATATGTGTTACAATTATTAAAGTCTATATTTATAATATTAAATAGAGAATTAGTGTAAAAAATTTTATAAAACTACTTGATATTTTCTGAATATGTTGTATTTTATAATAGTTAGAGTTTATAAGTTAAGAAGGTAGGTATAATTTCATGGAAAAAATAGTTGTTAAGTTTGGCGGAAGTTCACTGGCAAGTGCTGAACAGTTTAAGAAAGTAGGAAAAATAATAAAGGAAAACCCAGCAAGAAAATTTGTTGTGCCTAGTGCTCCAGGAAAGAGATTTTCTGATGACACTAAAGTAACAGACATGCTTTACAGCTGTTATGAGCTTGCAGAGGAAAACAAAGAATTCAGCGGGCAATTGAAATCAATAAAGGCAAGATACGATGATATTATAAAAGGTCTTTCCCTAAAACTTAATTTAGATGATGAGTTTAAAAAAATAGAAGAAGAGTTTAAGTCTGGTGCAGGTAGAGATTATGCAGCTTCCAGAGGAGAATATCTCAATGGCCTTGTGATGGCTGCATATTTAGACTATGAATTTATAGATTCAGCAGAAGTAATTTTCTTTGATGAGGATGGGACATTTTTGCCTGAAGAGACAAATAAGGCATTGTCAAATAGATTAAAAAATGTAAAAAATGCTGTAGTTCCGGGATTTTATGGTTCAATTGGCGGTAAGAAGGTAAAGACATTTTCCCGAGGCGGCTCAGATATTACAGGTTCGCTTGTCGCTAAAGCTGCGTCGGCAGACCTTTATGAGAACTGGACCGATGTATCAGGTTTTCTTGTAGCAGATCCAAGGATAATACGAAATCCAAAAGTTATTACAATGATTACATACAGAGAACTGCGGGAGTTGTCTTATATGGGTGCAACCGTTCTCCATGAAGATGCGATTTTTCCGGTTAGACAGGCAGGGATTCCGATTAATATAAGAAATACAAATGATCCTTCTGCTCCTGGAACAATGATTGTAGCCAACACTTGTCATTCACCTGAATATACAATTACAGGAATTGCAGGTGTTCAGGGGTTTGTTGCAGTTAATATAGAGAAAGATATGATGAATTCAGAGATTGGTTTTGGCAGGAAGGCGCTCGGAGTATTTGAAAAATATGGGGTATCATTTGAACATATGCCTTCAGGAATAGATACAATGTCAATATTAGTTAATCAGAAAGATTTTGAAGGCAGAGAGCAGCAGATACTCGCAGAACTGCAGAAACAGACTCATGCAGATCAGATTGATCTATATACTAATATAGCGCTAATCGCTGTAGTTGGACGCGGAATGAAGTCAACACGAGGTACAGCGGGAAGAATATTCGCTGCTTTAGCCCACGCCAATGTAAATATAAAGATGATAGATCAGGGCTCAAGCGAACTGAATATAATAATCGGTGTAGATGATGGAGACTTTAAGACAGCAATTAAGGCCATATATGATATTTTTGTAACATCACAGCTGTAATAGTGATATTAAGGTATCTTATGTATTAATTATAAATTATGTCATTTGGTGAAAATTATATTTTTGCAGTTCTTTAATTGCTTAAATTGCATTATTTAAAAGGAGCAATTTTAAAATGCGTGAAGAAACATTTAAGATGGAGAGAGAAGGACTTGTAAGTATAGGAGATACTGTTGATATTTTAGAGAGGAGTTCAAGTGTAAATTATCATTATATTATTGAACCTGCGGTTGCTATGAGCGGATGTTATTTTGAGTCGGAAAGAATTAAATCAAAACAGGGTATTGTTAAAAGAATTGAGGAAAATGACAGAGGGTTTTATGTAATTGTAGAATTTGATGAGTAACGTATAGGAGACTAAGGGTGAAAGAGAAGATAAAAAATTTACATTGGAGAAAGATTATCGGATTATGTCTGATGCTTGTAGGTTTAATTGTTATATTATCAGTGATTTTTGTTCCTATAATCAATAAAAATAGAAATAAAAAGCAGGTTGATGCAGTAAAGAAAAATATAAATGTTACAGCAGAGCCGTCTAAGAGTCCTGAAATCAAAAATGAAGTTACTGAAGAAGGTGTAGAAGTTTCGCAGGAAGCCGCAACGATCAGCCCTGAGGAAGAGAAAAGGCAGAAAAGAGAGGCGCTTTTACAGGAAAATAACTGTATTGGAATTATAATAATTGAGAAGATTGGTGTGGAACTTGCAATAGAGGAGGGAGATGACGATGAGACATTAAAACGTGCTGTTGGACATATGCCTTCTTCTGCGGCAATTGGAGAGAAGGGCAATTGTGTTATCTCTGCTCATCATGGAGGCTTTTATGGCGAATTTTTTCTCAATGTAGACAAATTAGAAAAAGAAGATATAATTCAGCTTGTCAGCAAAGATGGATCCGTTCACAATTATGCAGTATATGAGAGAAAGGTTGTCAAGAGAACGGATTGGTCTGTCGTAGATGCATTAAATGAACAGGAGACGTTAACTCTTATTACATGTGTCGATTCATCACAGGAAGAGAGAATAATAGTATCGGCAATTGCGTTTTAATCAAATTATATAAATTTACAATAAATTGTAAAAAAAATTTAAAGAAAATATGAAAAATTTGCTTGCATAGATGGCCTGTTCGTGATAAAATCAAATTGATAATGAGGTGAAACTATTCACTCAGCTAATTTAAATTTAAAATTAAAAGGAGTTCGGTAAAATGAAAAAGATGATGAAAGCATTGTCTGCAGCTACGCTGTCAGCGTTACTTGCAGTCACAGCAGCAGTACCTTCAATCGTACCGGTTATAAAAGCGGAAGCGGCGCCTTCACCGATTGTGAAGTATGATTTTGAGAATGGTACAGGAATGTCACCAAGTGGTATTAGCGGATCAACAGCTCCGACTGTAACAAATGATGCGGAGAGAGGAAATGTATTGCAGTTTGCAGATGGTACATCTTCTTCACTTGTACAGATGAAAGATGATCCTTCATTAGGTGAGTATGATACAAAATTATCTCCTGGAACACCTAGTAGTTTATCTTTCCCTAATCCGTTTGCAGGCAAGAGCTTAAGCGGCGCAACAATTGCTTTTTGGGTGAAGATACCTTCAGAGGAAGCTGCTAGCAAAGGTTCAGGTATTGTTGGATTTATCGGCGAGAGCAAGACAATTCCTCATCCGGATAAAGCTATTGCTCAGGAGAAAGGTGACAGCAGCAAAGATGGTCTTTCAGATGGTAACGGTCCGTTTTTCTATGGTGTTTCACTTGCGCATGTAGATCCTATAAGTATTGAAGAACTGCCAATGGTTTATTTTGCGGGATTACATCACAACACATATTGTTTTATGGAAGAAGAGCAGGTTTTAGCAGGTCATGTTAACGAATGGGTTTTCGTAGTTGTAAGTCAGACAGATTCTCGTGCAAAAGTATTTATCAATGGTGCTGAAGTAGCAGGCGGCGGTGCTGCAGGCGACGGTATAAAGAGTAAGAGATGGAATGACGGTGAAGAAAACGGCGGTGCTGAAGGTAATGTAGGACAGCCTAAATTCACAGATATTATTAAAGAGTCAGGAACTAAAGCTTATGTTGGTTATACAGGATTTAGTCCTACAGTAGGCGGTGTACTTATTGATGATTTGATGTTCTTTGATACAGCGTTATCATCAGCAGATGCAAGTGCACTTTACACAGCAGCTAAGAGTGGCGAAATTAAATCAGATGCTACAGGTGGAAATTCATCAACATCATCAACAAGTTCTGATAAAAAAGCAGCGGCAGCAGAAGCAGCAGCTAAAGCGGCGGCAGAAGCAGCAGCTAAAGAAGCAGCAGCACAGGCAGCTAATAAAGCATTGACAGATGCTCTTGTTTCATCAGTTAAAGTATCAGGTATGGGCAGTGCTACTCCTTCAGTAGCAGGAATTTATCGTGGTGATGCAGCTTATACAGCATTAGTTGATAAGTTAAACGGCGTATCACTTCGTTCAGGTTATCGTATTTCTGATGTAGTTGGTGTCAACATATCATTTGGAGGTAAACAGCCTGAGTCCGTAGCAAATATTTCTCTTGGTCTTCCTAATGGGTTTGATTCTTCATTAGTTGAGGTAGTAAGAGTTAATGATGATGGAACAGTTTCTAAGCTTAGCAAAACAATAGAGAATGGTGTTATTAAAGCTAAGACAAATCATTTTTCAACATATGCAGTAGTATTGTTAGAGCCAGGAACAGGCACATCTTCTAATTTACCAAATTCTGGTGCAGTTTCACAGGCAGCAGTTGCAGGTTTTGGTGTAGTTGCAGTAGCTTGCGGTGCAGTTTTATTTTTCAAAAAAAAGAAAGTGGAAGCATAATTTAAATTAGATGGAGGCTCCTTAACGGAGCCTCTTTTTTTAATTGTTGGCAGAGATGTATGGACTAACAGATGTAAGGGGGTATAATTTAGTGAAAAATAAAATTATTACAATTACATTTCTCTGTTTATTTATAATTATATTATTGGTTGGATGTGGAAACAAAAAAAATAGCGGTACAGCGTCAAAGAATGAGAAAACAAATATTGAAACATATCAAGAAAAATCAGGAGAAGATAATGATGTAACTGTGACATGGTGGATTATGGGAGGTATGGATGAATATTATCAATACTATTGGTCAGAAATGGAAGGTATTAAGAAAATACAAGAAATAACAGGGGTTAATATTGATTTTAAGGTGGCGTCAAACTATGATGTTTATCTTCCTATGATGACGGCGAGAAATTATCCTGATGTAATAACGGCGAAAAATCTTGAAAGTTATAGTGGAAGAATGGCTGGTATGTTTAAAGATGGAGTATCTATAGCACTAAACCCTTATATGGAAGAATGGATGCCAAATTTTTCAAAAATAGTTGAAGAGTATCCAATAATAGGTAAAGATTTGCGATTAGATACAGGTGAGTATACTTTTGTAAGTACGTTATATGATGTTAATGATGAGAATGATAGAATAGCAATTTCTGAGAGGGGTCTTGGAATCAGAAAAGATTGGCTTGATGAGGTTGGCAAAGAAATACCAACCAATATGGATGAGTGGTATGATGTGTTGATGGCATTTAAAAAATATGATCCTAACTTAAATGGAGTTCAAGATGAAAGACCTGTTATAATGTGTTCTTCGGGATGGAAATATTTTCTTCCTGCTTATGGAATTGATGATGATCCAAGTGTAGATGAGAATGGTAAAGTTATTTATGGCTTTATGACCCAGAACTATAAAGAGTACTTGACTGAATTAAATAAATGGTACAAAGAAGGGTTAATTTATAATATGTTTGAGGATGTGTCAATTGAGAATATGGAGAAAGAAGTGACAGGAAATACAGCGGGATCATGGAAAGCAAGTTCAGGTGACTTTGACAGCACAAATGACTCTTCTTTTATTTCAAAATTAAAGGATATAGCTCCAAATGCAGAATTTGCTGCATGTCCTTGGCCAAAGACTGAGGAAGGTTATCAATGGTGTTTTTCTGATATTTCTTCTTTTGCAAGAGATACTACCGTGATTACGGATAAGGCAGTATCGGATGGCGTAGATAAGGCGGCAGCATATATAATTGACTATATGCTTTCAGAACAAGGATCAATCTATCTTTGCTGGGGTATTGAGGACGAAAGCTATAAAAATGTAGATGGTGAAAATGAGTTTGTTTCTGGAATGGATGAGATTATAGATTTTCATGGTAAAAATATTCAGAAGTGGAAAACATATGCAGATCCTATAACAATAAACTTTCCTCAGTTTGGAGAACTGTCAAATTATATAGTAAAAAATATGAATGAGGAATATTATGAGGCTTGTAAAGTATGGTCTCAAGGAGACTGCAGTTATAAAATGATGGCTCCATGTCAGTTAAGTGTAGAACAGGAGGAGAAAGCAGATAGATTTAAAGATCAGATGAAAAATTATATTACTAAATCTCGCGCTAAATTTATAAGAGGAAATTTGAATTTGTCTGATTACGATAGTTATGTTAATCAAGTTAAAAATCTTGGTGGAGATGAATATGTTGAAATATGGCAGGAAGCATATGATGCTTATTTAAACAGATAGAAAGTGATTTAAGTATTATATATTAGACATATATTTTAGTATTAAGCCAATAATTTTGTTTAAACTGTAATATAAAAATAAATAAATTATATTAATTTTATGGACAAATTATAAATTATAGGCTATAATGATAAAACAGTGGTGTGTGTAGATAGATAAATACCTCACTGCAGGCAGTGATGTTTTTATAACCACAGTAACTATATCTTGCGGAAGATGTCAAATATTATTTAGTGATATTATTTGGCTTTTGCCTGAGAGATTAAATTATAATAAAAGGAGGACACTATACTATGAAGAAGTTGTTTGGTAAAAGAATTCTGGCAGCGGCTTTAGTAGCGGCACTTTCTTGTTCTGTTAATGTATTGACATTTGCAGATGGTGATAACATCAATGTTGCCGCAGAGATTCCTGAGAGGGTTGGTGATGATGGGTGTAAAGAAATACCTAACACTACCAGTACTTTCAGTAAATATGATGCGAGTTTCCTTTCAGTGAACGGTTATGCATCCGGGGGAGTTAATGATAGAAGTGAGTTTGTTGGAACAGACAAATACCGTCAGGTAAAGACGGCGGCAGAACTTGTTGAAGCGATTTATGATGCTCAGAGCGGTTCAGTTAAAGTTATTGAGATTATGAATGATATCAATGCTGGTTATGCAGAGGCACGTGTTGACAGTAAGTATTCAGATACAAGTAAAGAGACATGTCTGTTTTTACAAGAATCAATGAATGCAGGTGTTGCTGTAATTAATCCGCTTCTGTCAAAAGCAGGCGGTGTTTCTAAAATTCAGATAAAGAAGACAGATGGTCTTACTATTTTCTCAAGATATGGAGCTACATTATACCGCACAGGATTTGATATTCAAGATTCATCTAATGATATTGTTCTTAGAAATATCAAGATGGATGGAAGCTGGCAGTGGGATAACAATGAAGGCAAGCTTCAGAAAGAGTCTGGTATTACATATGTTAAGGTAAACGGAGACAATATATGGATTGACCATTGTGAATTTACAATTGCACCAGATGGATGTATTGATATGGAGAGTGATGCACATGGTGTAACATATTCATGGTGTAAATTTGGTATGGATCCAGATGAGGCAGTAGAGAATGAGACAATATATGAGTCTATAATGTACCTGGAAGATTTGTATCAGACAGATCTAGCTGCTATTAAGGCAGGAACACAGACTGATTACAAAAATGTAGATGTAAATAAGGGTGCACGTTACCGCAAGATGCGTGAGGCAGGAGCAACACCTGAAGAGATAATGCAGTATACTGCATATCATTCAAAAGTGCATTTGTGCGGTGCTGGTGATAAAGATACTAAGACTAACCCTCAGTTAAGATTATCATTAGGTTACAACTGGTATCAAAGTATTGGACAGCGTGTTCCTATGATAAGACAGGGTACAGGTCATATGTACAACTGTTATATTGACGATTCAAAGCATATTGCTTTAGAGAATAAACTTCAGAAGACATATGGTTTGTCAGGAGGAATTACTGGATATACATTGTCAAGATGTATAAATGCAAGAAATGGAGCTAGTATTGCTGCAGATACGTGTGTATTTTATGGAGTAAACGGTCCAGTTACAGGCAATGAGCTTCAGGGCGGAGATACAGGTAATATGTCAGAAGGATGGGCTAAATCTTTCTCTAATGCATATAACCATTCTTTAATTGTAAATTCTAGAAATGTAAATTCCAAAGGTGAGGAATATACAGGAAGCAGTTGGGATAATAACGGTGAAAACCAGTTTACAAAAGATTTTACATGGCATGACAAATCTACTATTAAGAAATGGGCTTGGAGTTCAACTGTGACAACACAGTTTGAGGGTGAGTCATACGACGGCGTGTTTGAATTTGAATATGGTTATGACGAGAAACTGCCATACAGTTATAAGTTAGTACCTCTTGATGATGTTGAGAGTGTTGTTAAAACTTATTCTGGCATGGGCGTGTATGATATGACTCCTGAACAGTGGTGTAAAGTAGAATATACTGCTGATTCTGGAATAGAGCCTGCAGGTGATAATAAAGTTAATATTGCAAGCAAAATTGAATTTGTTGATAAAGAACCTCAAATATATGTAGGTGATGTAGTTAAATTAGATACAATAACTACACCATTAAATATTACAACACCAGAGTATACATGGTCTGTAAAAAATACAACAGGGGGTACTCCAAGAGCAGAAATTGATGCTAGTACAGGAGAGTTAAAGGCGCTGGCTAAGGGCAACGTAACTGTTACAGTAAAATGTACTTCAATCAATGGAACCTCAGTTTCTGCAAATTTAACATTTAAAATTTTAGATGCTTCCTTAAAACCTTCAGAAACAACTCCTCCAGCTGTTGAAACTCCAGCAGCTATATCAGTTAAGGAGTTACAGAAAGGCAAAACTCTTAAAGAGGGATATGAAATTGCTCCAATCACGTATGGCTTATATGAAGTTGTTTATTGTGATAAAGATGGTAAAGAATTAAAAACAATGTATTCTGAGCAATATAAAGGATTTAAAGTTGAAGCAATTAATAATGTTTCAAATTGGAGTGTTGAAAGTGTAAATGGAACATATGGAATTCTTAAAATTGATGGTAAAGAAACAGTCGGATATTGCGTTCGTATTGAACTTAAAGAATTAGAAGACAGTGGAGTTGTTACACCACCAGGAGTAACAACAACACCGCCAGCAGTGACAACAACGCCGCCAGCGGTAACAACAACACCACCGGGAGTGACAACAACACCGCCGGGAGTGACAACAACACCTCCGGGAGTAACAACAACGCCGCCAGGAGTAACGACAACACCTCCAGCAGTATTGTTGGGTGATGTAAATAAGAACGGAGAAGTTGATCTGCAAGATGCTACAAGTGTTCTAAAAATGGCTTTGGCGATTGAGGATACACCTGAGGATATTTTTGAAATCGCTGATATTGATGGTAATGGTGCAATAGATTTAAAAGATGCCACAAGTGTTTTAAAATTGGCGCTTAATATTAAAAATTAAGATTAAGATTATAACTTAAATGAATTAAGAGAGGAACTTGTGAAATATAAAGTTCCTTTCTTTTTAAATGTAAAATTTATTTGTTACTTTTTAAAATTATCATTTTGTAGTATTTTATAAATAATATAAAGTGAAATTTGAAAAGGAGGGACTTTATAATATGCATATAAAAAAGATATTGCCTGTTTGTCTGGCGGCTATATTTTTGACAGGATGCGGAATTTTCCCTAAAGAGGAGGAACTGCAGAGAACTCCTATTATACAGGCGTATGAACAAGAAGAGTTTAAAATGGCTGATGTAAAAAAAGGTACCTTGCAGTTATATGAGACTTTGGACGTTGTCTGTATGAATATGGGTGAGACAAGGTATTCGTTTGGTGTATCGAATCTTGCATACCAAGGAGTTTATGTAACTCTTGGTCAGAAGATTGCAGCTGGAACAAAGATTGCTGATTTAGCTTACTCATACACAGATACGGATATTGCTGATATAAGCCAAGTTGAACTTAAAGCCAAAGAGGACAGCACAGTTACTTACTTGTCAGAAGTGGAAGACGGGGAGAAAAGTGTTGCCGGACAATTGGTAGCAATAACTAACACTAAAGATGCTTTTTATTTAAATGTGTTCACTGAATTCTGGAAAAGGTTTAATGTGGGTGATATAGTACCAATTCACATAGCTGGAGGCGATTATAATGCTCAAGTTATAGATTCTTCTGAGATAGGTATTGAGAGCTCGGTGTCTGATGACGCGATTGAGGGAGAAGTATACTTTAAGATAAAGGAAGAAGGTCTGTATTTAAAAGGAGAGGATGTAGGAACTATAACTATATTAGTAGATGAGAGAAAAGATGTATTGTATGTTCCTAAGTCTGCAATCACTGAAGTTAATGGAAAAGAGATTGTGTATGTTGAAAATGAAGACGGTATTAAAAGTATACAATATATTGAAACTGGGCTGCATGCTGATAATAAAGTTGAGATAATAAGCGGGCTTAAATTAGGAGATAAAGTGATTTTGGAATAGAGATAGGAGGAGATTTTGTTGAAAAAGAGATTAACAGCAATTGTCTCTGCCTGTATTCTGCTGTCTGGATGTGGAAAGGGCAGTGTACCAGAACTATTAACTCCAGTAGGTGAGTTAGAAGATACTGCTGTAGTTACAAAAGGTGAGTTATATGATATTGAAACATATGAATCGACGGTTACAGTAGATTATGAAAATGTAAAACTGCCTACGGATATAATGGTTGGCAATGTGAATGTAAAGCTTGGAGATAAAGTAAAGGCAGGTCAGGTTTTATTTACCTTAAATAATGAAGCATCAGGACAGCAGGTTGAGACTGTGGATGATCAGATAGAAAAACTGCAAAAAGAAAATGATTATTTAAATGATCTGGCAGAATATGATATTCAAATAGCTGAGCTTCAGCTTCAGATTTCAAAAGGTAGTGAAGGTGCAAGAGAGGTGCAGGCAAAAGAGGGTGCTTTAAAAAAATTAGAGAGCAGTCTTGCTTCTCAGAAAATAGAGCAGCAAAAGGAATTGGCACAGCTTCAGATGGATAAAGTTGAGAGTGACTACAGTGTTGAAAATGTGACAGCTCCATATGATGGCACAATTTGTTATCTGCATAATTGTAAGCCAGGAGATACGGTTAAAGCGGGTACTGTTGTTGCAGTAATAGCAAAAGATAATTCTATGAAGCTGGTTGGAGATTATATTGAGAAAAATGTTTTGGCAGAAGCGTATAAAGTATATGCGCTTATCAATGAGAAAGAGTATACAGTAACAAATATTCCATATGAGCAGTTTGAACTTGCAAGCCGTATATTTTGGGATTTGCCGTTATATTCAAGATTTTATTTTGAAGATGATAAAGCGATTGAAACTGGAATGTACGCTACAATTGTAGTTGAAAATAATTATGTAGAGGATGTTCTTCAAATTCCTTCAAATGCACTATATTCCGATAAAGAGGGGTATTATGTATATAAGAAAAAGGGAGATGAATTCGAGAGAGTCAATGTAAAAATCGGCATCCAGACAGTAACTGCAGTAGAAATAAAGGAAGGTCTGAAGGAAGGAGAGGAATTATATGTTAAACCATAAATTTTCACTTAGAATATATGCCCTGCTTCTTTTTGGGGTTCTTATTATTATGTCGGGCTGCGGAAATAAAAAAGCGGATTTGATAGGTTCAGATCTTATAGACAGTGAGGAAGGTTTTGGTACTGATAAAGTTAAAAACGGCGAACTTAAAGAGGAGAAATCATTTTCTGCTTCTGTAGTCTATCCAGAGTCTGCTGTTATATGCAGTCAATACAATGGTGTTATTTTGGAAAAAATTGAAGTTGAGACAGGAGATAAAGTCAAAAAAGGGGATTTGCTTGTAAGAATAAAGCAAGTTACAGAAGAGACAATTGCTGAACAGGAACAGGCGATTGCTAAAAATCTTGAAGAGTTAAATGCTGGAATTAATAATTATAATTCACAGATTTCCTCTTTAGAGCAGTCTATAGCTTCTTCAAGCGGATTAGAGCAGCAGATTTTTCAGGTTGAAAAGCAAAAGGTACAGCGTCAAATAGAGTATTACAAGGAAGATGGCGATAAGGTACAGCAGACGATGAAAGATGAGCTGGAAATATTAAAAACTCTTCAGGGTGATTTAAATATTTATGCGCCATATGATTGTGTAGTTGATACAATTGGCAATGTTCCGGAGGGGACGGAGTTAACGACTACAAGAGAACTTGTAACTATTCATTCTGAGGCGGAATCCTTCGTTCGTGTATCTGAAGGATCAGATTTAAAATATAATATGCCTGTTGTTGTGGAATCAGGTTTAGGTGAAAATAAAACAGTATATGAAGGCAGGGTAATAAGTGCTGATAATGTGCTTGATGATAATTTTCAGAGTGGTGCTGCCTATATTAAATTAAATGAAAATGTTCCTGCGGATGAATTAAATAATCTTAATGTGAGAGCTGATGTAAAAAAATTAAATAATGTTTTGTTAGTGAAAAGTTTTGCAGTCAGTACACAGAATGACAAAAGTTATGTGTCTATAGTTGAAGGAAATAAAATTATGAAAAGACCTGTTATAGTTGGAGCTGATGACGGTTCTTATGTATGGATAGTAAGGGGACTGGAAGAAGGACAGCAGGTGCTTATTCAGTAGGAGGTGACGGAATTGTTAGAATTTGTTACACAGAAAATGTGGAATAAAAAATGGATGATTATTTGTCTTATTGTGGGAAATATTTTGATGATTGCAGTGTCTGCCTGTAACCCAATGTACACTGATGCGATTCAAAAGAAAGCTCTAACAATGGCTATGGCAAATTATATTATTGAAAATAACAGCTATCCGGGACTGCTTACAATTAATGCGGAACTTAAAAGAATTGGTTCGGGCAATAATTCATCAAGTTTTTTTGAAGCCAGAGATAAGGCAGATGAAATAAAGAAAGATATGGGTCTGGATTTAGTTCAGTCAGTAACAACATATTATTTGCCGCAGTTGGATTGTGAAACTGAGTCTACATATGATGGGAAAAATGCAAAAAAGAAAATTACAGTAGGTATGATTGAGGATTTAGAAGATCATATTAAAATGGTTTCTGGAGATATGTATTCTGATAAAGTAAATAAGGATGGTGTTATTGATGCAGTAATAAGTCAGAAAGGTCTTGTGACTCAGAAGCTTCTTATCGGAGAGGTATTGATTTTTGATGATATTGAGATGCCTGACGGAAATCCTTTAAAGATTAAAATTACCGGTGTGTTTGAGAACAGTGAGGATGAAGACTTGTATTGGGTAAATGAGCCAAGCAGTTTTACATCAGAAATACTTATCTCAGAAAAAGTTTTTATGGATAATTTTGGTGATTTTGAAAACTCGGAATATAAGACAAGGGGTGTATGGTATCTGCTATTCGATTATGAGCAGATAAGGGGAAGCAATTGTAAAACAGTTCTAAATAAAACGAAGAGTTATATGAATTTTTATGCAGGAAAAGATTCTTATAATATGCAGGTTGCTTATTATGATATTTTAGAAGAACAGATTAAGACATCTAAAGTCGTATCGTCTACACTCATAGTACTTCAGATTCCAATTTTAGTACTTCTTGCAGCTTTTGTCTTTATGGTATCAAGGCAGATACTTGAGATTGAGAAAAATGATATTTCTATTATAAAAAGCCGTGGCGCCAGTAAAAGACAGATATTGACGACATATTTTCTTCAAAGTGCAATTGTTGCCGCAATTGGTATTGTAATAGGTGTCCCTATTGGTGCGCTGCTGTGCCAAGTGTTTGGTTCGGCAAATGCATTTCTGGAATTTGTGCAGAGAAGAGCGCTTAGTTTAAGACCGACTTTGCCGCTGTTGTGGTATACATTGTCAGCAGTATTAATATCAATTATGTCGATGGTTATTCCTGTATTTAAATTTGCAGATTTAACTATTGTTGAAACAAAGCAGAAAAAAAGCGGCAGGAAATTTAGAGTATGGTGGCAGAAATATTTTCTTGATATTTTAATGCTTATTGTATCAGTATATGGCTTTTATAGCTTTAATGCTAGGAAAGCAGAACTTGCGAAGAGAGTAGTTGAAGGAGCCTCACTTGACCCATTATTGTTTTTAAGTTCGTCACTCTTTATATTAGGTGCTGGGCTTGTATCGTTGAGATTAATACCACTTATAACAAAAGGTATATTTTATATCAAGAAAAGTAAGTGGAAGCCTGCTTCCTATGCTTCCTTTTTACAGGTAATTCGTTCGAAAAACAAACAGTATTTTATTATGATTTTTCTTATACTGACAATTGCGCTTGGTATTTTCAATGCTAAGACTGCAAGAACAATTAACTCAAATGAGGAAAATCAGATAAGCTATTCAAACGGAGCTGATATTGTTTTAATGGAGAAGTGGGATACTGTTGATGAGGGAGAAGAGGATTTAAGTGACGATTCAGAACCTACTGAGAATACAGCCGAGGATAAGAAAGTTTCTTCGGGTGAAGGCAATGAAGAAGGTCAGAATAATGGTTTGCTAAGTGCGGATAATTTTATAGAACCTGACATAGAGAAATATAAAACAATAGATGGTGTTGAGAGTGTTGCAAAAGTATATATGTCAAATGAGGCGAAAGTAAGTGTTCAAGTATCTGATTCCGAAGTTGAAAATCAGACTGTTACATTGATGGGAATAAATACTAAAGATTTTGGTGAAACAGCATGGTTTGAAGATGGAGATTTACTTCCTTCACATTGGTACAATTATTTGAATGCAATATCTCAAAATACAGGCGCTGTGTTAGTTTCTTCTAACTTTAAAGATAAGTTAGGGTATGAGCTAGGTGATGTTATATTATTTACTACAGCAACAAGACAGAATGTCAGGGGAATTATTTATGGGTTTGTTGATTACTGGCCTGGATATGAAAATACAGTGTTGGAGCAGAACACGGACGGTTCAGAAAATAAAAAAGATAATTTTTTAATTGTGTCACATTTAAGTAAATTACAAAGTGTTGATGGAGTGCTGCCATATCAAGTATGGATTAGGATGCAAGATTCAACACAGCCTGTTTATAATTTTATTGAGGATAAAGAGATAAAGTTAGAGTTATTTAATGATACAAAAGAAGAAATTATTGAGATGAAAAATGATCCGGTTATTCAGGGGACAAATGGCATATTAACGGTAGGATTTATAGTTGTGTTGATATTGTGCAGCGTTGGCTTTTTAATATATTGGATTTTATCAATTCAGTCAAGAGCGCTGCAGTTTGGTATATTTCGTGCAATGGGTATGACTATGAAGGAAATACTATATATGCTTATATTTGAACAGATATTTACTACTCTGCCTACAATTTTTGTCGGAACTGTAATAGGATTTATCGCATCAAAACTATATATACCTCTAATTCAGATTGCATATGGCGGAGAGAAAGAAATTATCCCATTAAAAGTTATGGCGGCAAGTACAGATATTGTGAAGATGTATATTGTTGTTGTTATTGTAATTGGTATATGTATGGCTGTTTTAGGCGGAATTATTAGAAAAATTAAAATTGCACAGGCACTTAAGCTTGGAGAAGATTAGGGGTGATAGAGTGAAAGAGTATATGTTAAGGACAAAGAATGTAGAGCGTAAATTTGAGATGCCGGATGGGGATGTATTTTATGCGTTAAAAAACATAAATATTAATATTCCTAAAGGTAAACTTACTATTTTGCGCGGAAAATCAGGTTCAGGGAAAACGACATTGATGAATCTGCTTGGCGCTCTCGATACTCCAAGTGACGGTGAGATATATTTTAGTGACAGTGAGCTTACAAAATTATCGGAAGAGGAAATTGTAGCTTTGAGACGAGAAAAAATCGGGTTTGTTTTTCAGTCGGTTGCATTGATACCGATAATGAGTGCATACGAGAATGTGGAGTATGCATTGAGGCTTGCAGGAATTAATGAAAAAAGAGATGAGAGAGTAAAAGAATGTCTTAAAATGGTGGGATTGCTTGGCAGAATGAATCATATGCCTCAGGAAATGTCAGGTGGCGAACAGCAGAGGGTTGCCATTGCAAGAGCAATAGCACATAAGCCCGATTTAATTTTTGCTGATGAACCTACAGCGGAACTGGACAGTAACACAGGTCTTCAGGTTGTAAAAATTTTCAAGGAACTTGTGGAAAAAGAAGGTGTGACAATAGTGATGACTACACATGATGTAGGGCTGATGTCTGTCGGAGATGTTGTCTACGAGTTAGAGGATGGTGAGATAATCAGTGAAAAATAAAGATAATATTTCAGTTGATGACAAAAAAAATGCGGAGGATACTTTACTGCAGAATGAAAATACTTCAGAAAGTAAATATTTAATTGAATGTGACAATCTTGTTAAAATTTATAAGACAAAAGATATAGAAGTTCTTGCTCTTCAGGGATTAGATATTACAATTGAAGCAGGAGAGTTAATGGCTATTGTCGGTAACAGCGGAAGCGGTAAATCAACTTTTCTTAATATGATTGGAGGACTTGACAGGCCAACTGCAGGAAAACTTTTTGTTGATGGAAAAAATCTCTTTAATATGACAGAGAAGGAACTTGTTGAGTATAAAAGGAAAACAGTTGGTTTCGTATGGCAGAATAATGCAAGAAATTTATTGCCTTATCTTAGCGCTGTACAAAATGTTCAAATGCCGATGGTATTTGACAATCCGGAAGACAAAGAAAAAAGAGCACTGGAGCTTTTAGAGTTAGTAGGATTGTCCCATAAGAAAGATAGTAAATTAAGTCAGCTTTCTGGAGGTGAGCAGCAGAGAATAGCTCTGGCGATAGCCCTGGCAAACCGTCCTAAAATACTTCTTGCTGATGAACCTACAGGTTCAGTAGATTCTAAGACAGGAAATTATATTTTAGATGTTTTTAGAAAAATTAACAAAGAGTGGGGAATAACTGTGGTAATTGTAACACATGACAGATCCCTTACAAAGAAAGTAAACCGCGTTATTTCAATCCGTGATGGAAAGATGAGCAGTGAGCTTATCATGAAAGAAGATTATGCTAAAGAGTTAGAAAATATAAAGATGCTGTCAGAGCAGGAGGAAGTACTTAACCGTTACAATACTGAGATTGTACATGAAGAATATGCTGTACTTGACCGCGCTGGAAGAGTACAGCTTCCAAAAGAATATTTGGAAGCAATTGGAGTTAAGGGTAACAGGGTTAAGTTAGAATGTAAGGATGGAAAAATAATAATATCAGGAAGTGCTTCAAAGTCAAAGACTAAATCAAAAATATCATAATACTATATCAAGGAAAATTTTATAAAAATATCTTGAAATCTTCGGGCAGTTTTGCTGTAAATTCCATATTTTCTCCTGTAATTGGATGAGAAAAAATAAGTTTGTGGGAGTGCAGCGTCTGCCTGTCTATTTTATCATAAACTGGGTTATATAAATAATCTCCTGGAAGCGGATGTCCAATGTAATTAAAATGAACTCTTATTTGATGGGTACGACCAGTATCAAGATGAAGTTTAATAAGAGAGTACCCTTTATTATAAGAAATTCTTTCAAAGTGTGTAAGTGCATATTCGCCATTTTCAAAGTCTACGCACCGTTCAATTATTGAATCAGAAGCTCTGCCAATAGGAGCACATATTTTGCCGCTCGGCGGAGTCATTCCATAAACAACGGCGGCATATTCTCGGTGTATGTTGCGCCTTTTCATGGCCTCAGATAAAATACATCCGCTTACTCCGTGCTTTGCAATTAAAATAAGGCCTGTGGTGTCAAGGTCAAGACGATTAATGCATCTGAAAGTAAATTGTTCTCCTTTTTCTTTAAAATAATGACATAGTCCATTGGCAATTGTGTTTTCATAGTGCCTTATCGACGGGTGTACAGGTATATTTTTTTGCTTGTTTATTACGATAATATCCTCATCTTCATATACAATATCAAGATTTATATTTGATGCAATAATATTTTCTGAACTATAACTTTCATTATAGAAAATTTTAAGAATATCTCCTGCTTTTAGTTTTCTGTTAAGATATACACATTCATTATTACATATAACACTTTCTTTTGAGCGTTTTAACGCAGTTATAATATGATGAGAAAAGCCTTTATTTTTTAAAAATTCTAAGATAGATTTATCATTTTGCTCTTCAGTAATATTATAAATAAATGTTCGTTTCATAATAATAATCCTTTTCCTCATGATTAGCTTGTTAAGTAGCAATTGTGAATTATTGTTCTAATATAATGTACTTATTAGAATATCAGAAATTTTATAATATTGCAAAGTTATATTATTATAGTATAAATATGAAAAATTTAGAAAAATTGTATAAATTTAATATACAATTCATCAAATTAGTGTTATAATGTATGAAAATGGTTTGTTATGTTAAGCTGGTCCTTTAGGGCAGTTCCAGTTGTACAGAGATAAATTAATTTGGCGCTACACTAGATAAAAGGGGGCCTGGTTTATTTGGAAAATAATATAAAATATAAAAAAGGTTATCCATATCCGCTTGGAGTATATAAGATAGATGGAGGAATACAGTTCTGCACTGTAGTTCAAAAGGGAAAAAAGGTGAATTTGTGCCTGTTTAAGAAAAATCATAAAAAAGCTTCATATACAATACAAATAACTGAAGATTTTTTTTATGGAAATATTACATCAATAATAATTGAGAACCTGCTGTTGGATGATTATGAATATTGTTATAATATAGATGGTAAATCGGTGGTTGATAATTATGCGGTCAGCCTAAAAGGCTTAGGTCCGTTTGGAACTAATATTGATTTTGATGGAGTAAAGTGCGGTTTTTTAAATGATTTTGATTGGGAAGAAACTAAAAACCCAATGCTTCCTATTGGAGAAATAATTTTATATAGAATGAATGTGAGAGGTTTTACAAAACATAATTCATCTTCTGTAGAACATAGAGGAACTTTTAAAGGAATAAAAGAAAAAATACCATATCTTATTGATTTAGGAATTAATCAAATTGAATTAATGCCAGTTTATGAATTTATAGATACTGTTTTGGCAAAAGAAAAATATTTTTCTGTAGATAATTTATTTAATTATAAATGTAATTATTGGGGTTATTCTGAGTCGAATTGTTATTTTAGTGTAAAAAGTTCTTATGCATCCAGTTCAGATGCCTCAACTGAATTAAAGGAGTTAATTAGGGAACTCCACAGAAATAAAATAGAGATAATTCTTGAATTTTACTTTCCGGAAAATACAAGTGTACAGCTTATTTTAGATTGTCTTAGATTTTGGCTGTATGAATATCATGTCGATGGATTTCATATTAGCGGAAATGTACCAGATATGACTATAATTGCAAAAGAGCCATTTTTTACAGATATTAAGTTATATTCTGACTATTTTGATGCGTATAAAATATATGGAAAAACTAAAAACATATATAAAAACAGACATTTAATTGCTTCAACTGAGCAGTATAAACATACTGTTCGCTCATTTTTAAAGAGTGATATCGGTAAAAGTGAGGAAACGGCTTATTTAATGAGAAGAGATGATGAAGCGGTTGCCAGTGTCAATTATATTTGTTCTCATGATGGTTTTACTCTGTCAGATATGGTTTCTTATGAACAGAAACATAACGAAGCTAACGAAGAAGATAATTTAGACGGGACAGATTACAATTTTACATGGAATTGTGGCATAGAAGGGAACACCAAAAAGAAAAAGATATTAAAACTGCGAAAGAGGCAAATGAAAAATGCGTGGGTTATGCTTTTATTTTCTAAAGGAATACCTGCTATATTAGCAGGTGATGAGATGTGTAATTCACAAAACGGAAATAATAATGCATATTGTCAGGATAATGCTGTAGGATGGGTAAATTGGAAAATTCCTAAAGTATACAGTGACTTATCTGATTTCGTTAAGATGTTAATACAGCTTCGTAAAGATTATCATTGTATATGGTCTACAAGTGAAAATGATCCTCAATGTGAATTTAATAAAAAATTTCCTCTTATATCATATCATGGTGAGAAGGCATGGAATGTTGAGTTTCGCTCTACAGATCGTCATTTTGCAATAATGTATTACAAAGAGGAAGAAGATTCAGAAAAGATTTTGTATATTGCATATAATATGAATTGGAATCCACAAAAGTTTGCACTTCCAAAATTAAAAGGAAATAAGGTTTGGCATAGTGTTGTTGATACTGCTTTTGAAGAAATTCAAGGTGATTATAAGAAAATTGACAAACAATATATATTTGTAAAAGAAAGGGCTTGTGTTATTCTTGTAGCTTTATGATGTTTTGCATAAAAGATTTGTTATAACACTTGAAAAAATTGGCTATATTTGATAAAATATAAACAATATATGAAAATTTTTCTTGAGAAAATTTATAGCAAATTGAAAAAATGCAAAAGAGGTTTCCTATATGATAGGAAGGAGGAATCATTATGAGTTTAACAGAGAAAAAAATTACTCAATTACGCCATATTATTAACAACAGTCATCATTTAGTATGTGTTGTAGGAAGCAATATGCAGAAGGAAAACGGATATCCTATAATGCAGGAGTCTGATTGGGCTTATGATATAGAAATGAAGTACGGCAATTCGCCAGAAGAGATATTTAATACTTCATTCTATTCTACTCGTAAGGAACAGTTTTTTGATTTTTTTCGTGATGAAATGCTGTCAAAGAATGATCCGCCAAATGAAGCATTTAAGGCATTGGCAGAACTGGAACATAAGGGTATTATTAAAACGATTATAACTACCGGAATTTATTCTTTGCCAGTTGTTGCAGGATGTAAAAATGTAATTGAATTATATGGAAGTGTCTATAATAATTATTGCGGACACTGTAGAAAAAAATATAGTTTGGATTATATTAAAAATTCAAAAAAAGTTCCTATATGTGATGTATGCCATTCTGTAGTAAGACCAGGTGTTTTTCTGTATGGTGAGATGATTGATAATCAGGTAATGACGAAAGCTATGGAAGAAATTACAATGGCAGATACTCTTTTAGTTGTAGGTGGAAGTCTTGTCTCTCCTAATATAGATAATTTTCTCAGATATTTTAAAGGAAAAAAATTAGTTATAGTAAATGAAGAGCCTCATCATAGTGATGTGAAGGCGCAGTTGGTAATAAATGATAAAGCATTGAATGTTTTACCTAAAATCTTATAAAAGGAGGAGTTATCTTGGATAAATATATTGCATATGTGGGAACTTATACACATGGAAGCAGTGTAGGAATTCATATTTTTGATATGGATATAGAAAAAGGCCGAATTAGTGAGAGAAAGGTTGTTCCAATTAATAACCCTTCGGATGTAGCTCTATCTTCTAGCGGAAAATATTTATATTCTATAGCTGATGAGGGAGTTGAGGCTTTTGAGATTAAAGAGGATGGAGATCTTCGCCCTATTAATACAACATCTATTGAGGGTATGAGAGGATGTCATCTTTCTACTGATAGTAGTGATAGGTTTCTTTTTGTGTCAGGTTATCATGATGGAAAAGTTACAGTAATGGAGCTTCTTGAAAACGGCGGAGTTGGAAAAATACTTGATGGTATATTCCATAAAGGATTGGGTAGTGTGGCAGAAAGGAATTTTAGGCCTCATATTAGCTGTGCAACACTTACTCCTGATGAAAAATATTTATGTGTTGTAGATTTGGGTGTTGATCATGTAAATCTCTATAGACTAAATAAGATGACAGGTAAGCTCTCGCTTGTAGATATATTAAGATGTGAATTAGAGTCTGCACCAAGACATATATTGTTCAGCAGAGATGGGAAGTATGCTTACCTTTTATGTGAGTTAAAAAATTATGTTACAGTTTATAAGTACAATGGTTCTGGAAGGGTGCCGGTATTTGAAAAAATTCAGACGATAAGTACAATTGATAGTGATGACTTGTCAGGTTGCGCTGCAGCAGCAATGAAATTTACAAATGATGGTGAACATTTATTATGTTCAAATGCAGGGGACGACAGTATTTGTGCATTTAGAATTAATAAAAATGGTGGTACGTTGTCAAGAAGATTTGTATTGCCTGTAGGCGGAGAATATCCAAAGGATATTGATATATTTCCTGATGACAAGCATCTTATTTCGCTTAATCATGAAACTAACAACATAACATTGTTTTCTGTAGATTATAATAAAAATACATTAATTATGAATGGACCTCCGATTAATATTGAAACACCTAATTCAATAGTTATAAAAAAGTTATAATATAACTAAAAGTTAGTATTTTAAAATATCTAGAATCCAAAATGAGTTTTTTGTTATTCTCATTTTGGATTTTCTTCTTTTTTATAAGTAAAAAAAGCTAGAATAAGAAATTTAGAATTTAGGATATAAACTGAAAATATATCAATTCTGAAATTGAGATTAATAAGAGGTTAACTTGTTCTTAGATAATATAAAATTCAATCTGTGCGACTATACAACATTTTAATATTGTCAAGTTTTGAACTCATATTAACAAGAAGTGCATCTAATATAGTAATCGATGCCATTGCCTCAACAACTACAACTGCCCGTGGAACTATAATTGGATCATGTCTGCCTTTTATTTCAATATCAATATTTTCTCCGGATTTATTTATAGTTTTCTGTTTTGCATAAATAGAAGGTGTAGGTTTAAATGAAGCTCTGATAAAAATATCACTTCCATCGCTTATTCCCCCTAAAATGCCACCGGCATGGTTAGATTCCTTTTTTACAAGTTGATTTTTGTCATAATAAAAATTATCATTATTGTCAAGTCCTGTTGTTTTAGCAACATCTTTTCCATCCCCAATCTCAAAAGCTTTTACAGCTCCAATAGAACAGATTGCTTTTGCAAGATTAGCATTAAGTTTTTCAAAGACAGGATCACCAAGACCAACAGGAATGTTTTTGACAATACATTCCACGCTACCGCCGCTGCTGTTTTTTTTCTCTATACATTTTGTCAGGTAAACCTCAGCTTCCTTTGCCGCATTACTGTCAGGCATATATAATCTATTATTATAAATCTCTTTTCGCTCAAAATTATTAGGATTAACAACTATGTTTCCTATTGATGAAGTGTATGCAAAGATATCGATTCCAATCTCTCTAAGTAGTTTATCAGCAATCGCACCTGCGGCAACTCTGCCGATAGTTTCTCGTCCTGATGAGCGTCCGCCGCCTCTGTAATCTCTAAAGCCATATTTTTGGTCAAAGGTATAGTCAGCGTGTCCAGGACGGTAATAATTTGCAATATCACTGTAATCGGAGGAACGCTGTGTCTTATTGTGAACAATCATAGATATAGGTGTTCCTGTAGTTTTCCCATCAAAGATTCCAGATAATATCTCAACAGTATCATCTTCTTTTCGCATTGTGGTAAATTTAGATTGACCAGGCTTTCTTCGGTCAAGAAATTTTTGTATATCTGTTTCACTGATAGAAAGACCGGCAGGACATCCATCTACAACGACGCCTATTCCTGCTCCATGCGATTCTCCCCATGTAGTAATTCTAAAAATATTTCCAATTGATGAACCTGCCATAAAAAAACCTCGTTTCCTATTATTTGCCTGGTAGTAAAAGGCATAAGGTATACCCGAAGGGTATTTTTTTATTAATTATACAGTATAACATAGGTTGAATCAATTGTATTTTTATAATTAGTTATTGAAACATTATAATCAGTCATGATATAAAACAATTATGATATGAAAAATATTATCAAATAATCTCTTAGTGAGCAGTCTCTCTAGTATAATAGAACTATTTTCTGCATGACAGATTTTTAATAAAAATAGGGATTTAAAAATGTTGTTAATTGTGGTATAATTAATTATTGTTGATAAAATTGAAATAGAAGGAGTGTTATAAGTTGTCTGAAGGGAACAATAATATGTTAATGCAGCTTAATGATATGGGGGAGGAAGATTTAATTAAGCTGTTGGAAAATAAAAAAGCTGATCTAAATAATTTTATGAATGATATAATTCATCAGGCTGCTGAGGTTGGAGGCAAGTTTGATGTCATGTATGATTCTCTTTGTAAGACTCAAGTATTTGTTAAAAAGTTATATTTTAGTTATCTTACATATTGTAAGCAGAAGAGTAAGAAACCAGTTTTAAGTATGGCTCTTAAGGATATTTCAGTTTCAGATTATGAAATTCCAAATGATTTAAGTTATAAATATTTTAAGGAAATCTATAAATTGGATACAGAAGTTAGGGAAAGCTTTATTTGTTCCTCTGATATGACATGTCTTTTCCATATCAAATTAGCAGCTAATATGTACAATATAGTTGAACCGCAGTTGAATGCGATGAGAGACGAACTTGAAAAAAACTTAATGTTGGTAACAAATTCTCAAGGAGAAAATTTGTTCTCTATTCTTATGGAATTGATGAAAGAGTCTGCTGCACAGCCGAAGGAAATGAGAGTTATAATGGAACAGATTAAAAAGCTTCTTGAGTTTGCAGAAGATATTGCAAAAAAGATAAAAATAGAAAACATTGAAATAAATGAGAACTCAGAGTCCTGTCGTTCTATGTATGATAGTTTTGTGCTGTTTCTTGATGGTACAAAAAGCACTGATGAGAAATTGCAGGAAACAATGTCTCCATCAATGAAATATGGATTTAATGAGCCTGTTGATATGCTTCAGAAAATTTTCGATTTTATAGAAATTGATGATGAAGAGAAAAATGAGTTTTTGGAAAGTTATAATACTTTCAAGGAAATGCCAGATAAAAAGAGTTCAGATGACGATGCCAGAAGACTCAGAAAAACTTTAACAACACAATATTATAATTTGTATGAAAAGGTATTTATAAAAGCAGAAGAAGAGAATGTTGAAGGAGTTGTGCTGGATTTATTTTTTAATTTCGGAATAGTTGATGAGACTTTGTTTAAGAGTGAGACTATTGAGAAGTTAAAAACTCTTTCCCAGACAGGGGAAATTATAAATGCAAAAGTATATACAATGAAAGACTGGCTACATGCTATTTATACAGGTGAGAAAGCACCTTCTAAAAATGATCTTGATATGGATTATTTTGAGTATGTAAATGATATGTCAAGAAGGGGCGACATAAATGAAGAACAGAAACAGCAGTATCTGACTGACAGCAAATTAAAAGTTAATTTTGAAATACAGAATTTTGTACAGATGAATAGTCGTCTTACAAATGGTGAACTAAGTGTGTTTTGTCCGGTAGTCACGCAGGATTCTTTTATAGGCGATGTAGAGGCGATGTATATAACGGATAAGAAAATTTCAGAAACGATTGAATGGCTATTAAGGGCTGATTTTTCACTGTTCCACAGGGAACAGATGTATGATGACCGTGAAAATGGCATTATTAATATGGTAATAAATAAACAGGTATTTCCAGATGTTATTTTAATGCCTGTCGCTGGTATACATAGTCGTATGTGGCAGGAAATTGACGGAAAGAAAAGAGATACACCAGGAAGATTTACATTACCTGCATTTACAAAGCAGGATTTAAAAGATATGCTTGTAAAAGCGGCAGGTTCTTTTAGATGGCAGTTATGTAAGAAAATTCAAGGTAATTATTGGAATGTTATTTCAGAAAAATCACTTACTTCTGAATATTATGACTATATTCAGTTTTATAAGAAAAATAGGGATTTGACAGATCAGTCAAAAGAAAAAATCACTTCACAGTTGCAGAGAGCTAGAAATAATTTCTCAGAGTGTTTTATTATGGATTATGTTCTGTGGATAAAGAATGAAGTATCTGGTTCTGTTAGACTTAATAAAATTGTAAGGGATATAATGGCAACGTATTGTACTCCTGTAAAGGAAGTAAGAGAAGGTCTTAAACAGCAGCCGATGTTTAAGGAAGCGTTTTCAAGATTTGAGAGAGAACGTACAAAGAAGAGTAAGGAAATTAATAATCGGCGTGCAGCAATTAGAAATTCTAATGGAACAGAGACTCCTGAATTTATTGAAGAAGCGAAATTTATTCAGGAAATGTAAAATTATATGGAGAAGTAGATATGTATAAGGTTCTGTATAGAGATAAAAAGGCTAAGAGTGCCATTATGGAGACTGTTCATGGCACGATAATGACGCCTGTGTTTATGAATGTTGGAACAGCTGCAGCTATTAAAGGTGCAGTTTCTACAATGGATTTAAAGGATATTGAGACACAGGTAGAATTGTCAAATACTTATCATCTTCATGTAAGGCCTGGAGATGAGACGATAAAAAAATTGGGTGGATTACACAGTTTTATGAATTGGGATAGACCTATTCTTACTGATTCAGGTGGTTTTCAGGTTTTTTCTCTAGCAAGTTTAAGGAAAATTAAAGAAGAGGGTGTCCATTTTAATTCGCATATAGATGGGAGAAAAATTTTCATGGGGCCTGAGGAGAGTATGCAGATACAGTCAAATTTAGCCTCCACTATAGCAATGGCTTTTGATGAGTGCCCTCCCTATCCTGCAACAAGAGAGTATATGCAAAACTCTGTTGACAGAACCAGCCGATGGCTTGTGCGCTGTAAAGCTAAAATGAGAGAACTTAATAACTTAGAAGGCACAATAAATAAAAACCAACTATTATTTGGAATCAATCAAGGAGGTACGTTTGAGGATATAAGAAAAAATCATGCAAAAACGATATCTGAGCTTGATTTGGATGGCTATGCATTGGGTGGTTTGGCTGTAGGTGAATCACATGAAGCGATGTATAATGTAATAGAAGAGACAGTGCCTTACCTACCCTCTGATAAACCTGTCTATTTGATGGGTGTCGGCACACCCGAAAATATATTAGAGAGTGTTGAGAGGGGAGTCGACTTTTTTGATTGTGTTTATCCAAGCAGAAATGGGCGTCATGGACATGTGTATACTAATCAGGGAAAGAGGAATCTTTTTAATCAAAAATATGAACTTGACAGTAAACCTATTGATGAGAATTGTCAGTGTCCTGCCTGTAAAAACTATAGCCGCGCATATATACGCCATTTGTTAAAGGCAAAAGAAATGTTGGGTATGAGACTTTGTGTTATTCACAATCTTTATTTCTATAACACTATGATGAAAGAAATAAGAGAAGCAATCAAAAATGGATCATTTTCAAAATACAAGAAAGAAAAAATAGATGGCTTTAATTCTAAAAATTAGAAAAAATTTGTAAAACCTCTTGAAATATACATTTTCTTTGTGTATAATGATAGCGTTGTTTGCAGATAATGCCTGTTTACAAATAGAAGATGGAGGATTTTATAATGTCAATGGTAGTAATGGTAGTCTATATTGTGGCGATTGTCGGCTTTATGTATCTTGTTATGATAAGACCGCAGAAGAAAGAGCAGAAAAGACTGCAGGAGATGATAAGAGATATGGAAGTCGGTGACAGTGTTCTTACAACAAGTGATTTTTATGGTGTAGTAATTGATATAACAGACAGTGATGTTATTGTTGAGTTTGGAAGCAATAAAAACTGCCGTATTCCAATGCAGAAATCTGCCATTAAAGAAGTTGAGAAAGCTTCAGAAGCTTAATCATAAATTTAAATTAAGAGAGAAAATGGAGGAAGAAATTAATGAAAAAGAAACTTTTTAGAGTAGCATGTGTAGCTGCAGTACTTACTATGGCTCTTTCATTTGCAGGTTGTGGAAAGAAAGAGGAAAGCGGTTCAGGAAGCGGTTCAAAAACTGAGAGTAATGTAGATAATAAGGGTGGAAACGAATTTGACACAGTAGAAGATTATGTTAATTCTTCAGAGCTTCAGTCACAGCTTAGCACTCTTAAATCAAACGCTCAAGGTTCAGGTCTTAATATCGATATCAAAGCTGAAGGCAATGTTCTTATATATGAATATAAGTACGATGATCTTACAAAAGCAGATGTTACAGATGAGGCTATTGCTACATTAGAGAGCGGATTAGAGCAGCAGAGCGCTACATTTGAAACAGTTGCAGATTCACTTAAATCAGCTACAAATGAGAAGAATCCAGTTGTGAAAATTGTTTATCTTTCATCAGATGGAGAAGTAATTGTAGAGAAAGAGTTTACATCAAAATAATTATTGATAAGTTACAATTATGTTAAAAAGCCTCGCATTATATTGTGGGGCTTTTTTTGCGTCTTACACGCACAAATCCAAATAACTATTTGTTAAATGTTGTGTTATTGTCTGGTATTGATATTAAAGCTATTATGTCCGTGTTAAAATTTCATTATTTACATTAATTAATAAATATAATATAGCTATATTAAAATAATTGATATAGTGTGCTTCTATATTTCTTATAATTTAACAATTTGTATATTATTATATTTATTAAAATATTCAACAGCTTGACAATAAATATTTATGATTATATAATAAGTATAAAATAATTGTAAAAAATATATAATCTTATTGGGGAAAAAAGAATTAGTAAATATAAGGAGAGAGAATATGAAGAAAAAAACAGCACTGATATTAGTAAGTGCATTGGTAATGGGAAGTTGCTTCGGTTCTATTAAAGGCACTGATTTTTTTCATAAAACACAGACATCTGTGTATGCTGATGAGAGCAGTATAGATATGAGCAAGCTGCTTGATATGAATGAATTGTATGGATGGGCAGCGGTTCCAGGTGAAGGCCTTAAAACTACAACTGGCGGTGGAAATGCAGCTCCTGTTGTAGTATCGACGTTTGAAGATTTTCAGGCTCTTGCAGCAGGCAATGTTCCAAGAGTTATCATAATCGATGGTGTGATTGACACTAGAGATTCTGTTGTAAATATTGGAAGTAACAAGACAATTGTTGGTATGAATGACAGCGCTGAAATTCATGGTGGAATACATATATATAATGCTAGTAATGTAATTGTGAGTAATCTTAATTTTAATGGAGGATGGCCGAATGCCGGTCCAGATGATTGTATCGATGTATCAGCAAGCCATCATGTATGGTTAAATCATTTGAATCTATATAATTCATTTGATGGTAATCTGGATATAAAGATGGGTTCTGATTATATAACTGTATCATGGTGTAAGTTTAATTATACAGATGATGCAAATGATGGAATTGTTCCTGATCATGATCACCGCCTTAGCTGTCTGGTTGGTTCAGGGGCAGGAGATCATGATGATACTGATATGGGAAAGCTACGTGTATCATATCATCATAACTGGTTTGCCAATAACTTGGATCAGAGGATGCCTCGTGTAATGTATGGAAGGGTGCATGTATTTAATAATTATTATTCATGTGAGAATAATTATTATTGTATTGGTGTTGATTCATTCGCTTCTGTATTGATAGAAAATAATTATTTTAAAAATGTAAATAATCCTCATAAATTTATGTATGATAATTCTCTTCCTGCAGTTATTACGGCAAGAGGTAATGAATATGGGAATTCAAGAGGAAGTAAAGATGAAGGTCAGAAAAAAACTAATAATGAAGTTGCAGAATTTGATAGTACAGTTTATGATTATCTGATAAATAATGTAACAGATATTCCTGAAGTTGTTAGTTCATATGCAGGACCGAAAAATGATATTTCAGATAAGTCACAGTTCTCAGATAAGATTTCGGATACAACACTTATTAAAGGAAAGGAAGATGATGTTTATGTGCCGCCGGAAGATTTAGAGCCGCTTCCTACTCTAAAACCTGTGAATTCAGAAAATAACAATCCTGTTATTTATGATAAAGAGAGTGATACATATACTTATTATGGTGCTAATTCATTTGGTTATCCGTCATACTGTAATATTGAAAATCCATTTAAAGGAAAAAATTTATTGAACTATGACTATGAAACAGGAAATGAATATGGACCTGGAGTGACGATTGCTTATTGGGTTAATGTTGCAGAAAATGCAGTTGATTCGGTAGTTCTTAATTTTAATTTAGAGAATGACAGACAGATTGAGAGAAAAGATGCAGTAAAATATAACGCCTGTAAACAATACAGTGAAGAGGATTACCGTTATTTTATGGGAGAAGTCGATACATATGTTGATTCAGCAGGAAACGAATATCAAGTTTTAAGTGGGGATATTGGTTATCTTGCTCAATATAGTCCTCTATATCCAAAAGAAGGATGTTATCGTTTGGCGCCTGAAGGAGGCTCTATATTTGTTCATAAGAAGGGGCTGGATTCCGACGATGAGACTAATTGGGTTTATATTAATTACATAGGCGAGGGTTATTATGATGAATATGGTAAGTTGTTTGATGAGGAAGGAGGAGAAAATAGTAAAGTAGCAGAAGCATACATCAGTGGTTCATTTAGTATTTATGCTTCTGGGTCTATGGGATTTAGGCAGGATAACGGAGAAGGGTTGCAAATAAATCCTTATCTTCGCTCATATGGAAATAAGATTGATATACAAACTACAAATCAATTTTTGTATTGGGGCAATGGAGGTTATCAATCACAGAAAGGTTCTACGTTTATTACACCTACAATGTCAGGAAAAGGGAAATGGCATTTTGTAGCTGTGGTTATTCAAAATGACTGGGTACAGTTTTATATGGATGGTAAAGAAATGAGTGATATGTACCTGACAGCTTGGGGAGCTGCATTAGTAGATAAAGAAGGGGTTGCGGGCTCAAGTTTTAACCATGGCTGGGGATACCGATTAAAAATGCAGTATCCTACTGATATAGCACAGACAGCAATGACGTTGCTCGAATTTATTTCTGATAAAGATACTAGTCTTACAGTAGGAGGGCAGGGAGCTGCTTCAAGAGTACTTGGACAAAATATGATAGGGACAACTTTTGGCACTAAAGTAAAAGAACTCAAATTTTATGACCGCGTGATTCCTTCATATTGTATAAAAAAAGATGGCATTGATTTGAATGCATCTCCACAAACTCCAACACCGCCTTCTACAAGTAAACCTACTGAAAAACCAACACCTACTCCAAATATATTATTAGGTGATGTGGATAATGACGGAGAAGTAAGTCTTAAAGATGCTACAATAGTACTGAAATTGGCACTTGCAATAATGGATTCTTCTTCAGAAAATGAATTTTTAGCTGCAGATGTAAATACAGATAAAGAAATTAACTTAAAAGATGCCAATATAGTATTGAAGATGGCACTTGGGATTGAACCAGTAGAATAATAGCGCTGCATATTTGATAATTGGATTAGGAGAGACGGACTATGAAGAAAAAAATTTCAATATTTATAGCCGGCATAATTTGGATTATAGCATGCATGATGGCAGATATGCATAATGAGGTACTTATATCTAATAACGGAGTTGTCTATGCAGATGAGAAAGATTTGGATATAAGTTCAAGGCTTGATATGAATGAATTATATGGCTATGCTTCGATTGCTGGTTTAGGATTAGATACAACTACTGGGGGCGGGAATGAAAAACCTGTAATTGTTACATCTTTGGAAGAGCTGAAAAAAGAAGCATCGGGAAATATTCCAAAGGTTATTGTTATATCAGGAAAGATAGTTTGCCCTGATTATGCAGTAAATGTAGGAAGTAATAAAACTATAGTCGGAATTGATAATAATGCAGTATTGTATGGTGGATTTAACATTAAAAATGCCAGCAATATAATTGTAAGTAACCTTAATGTCCAAGGTACATGGCCAAACAGCGGTCCTGATGACTGTTTTAATATTGAGAACAGTCACCATATATGGCTTAATCATTTGAACATATGGGACAGTACTGATGGAAATATTGATATTAAACTCGGTTCAGACTATATAACAGTATCCTGGTGTAAACTGTGGTATTCAGAAGGCGCAGTTGTAAATGGAGTAGATAAGCATGGACATCGACTAAGCTGTCTTATAGGGTCAGGCGCAGGTGACCATGATGCAACAGATATGGGTAAACTTCATGTTACATACCATCACAATTGGTTTGCAGATCGCGTAGATCAAAGAATGCCAAGAGTTATGTATGGAAGAGCACATGTTTATAATAATTATTATACATGTGAAGATAATTCTTACTGTGTTGGTGCTGATTGCTATGCTTCAGTGCTTGTTGAAAATAATAGTTTTAATAAGGTAAAAAATCCGCATCAATTTAGTTATGATAATAATTATCCGGCGTGTATAGTGGCAAGAGGAAATGTATATAATCAATCAACCGGAACAATGGTATCAGGACAAAAACAAAAAAATAGCTCAGTTGTTCCTTTTGAGACAACAACTTATAATTATTTATTAAGCAATGCTGAAGATGTTCCCAATATTGTTTCAAAATTTGTTGGTCCTGTAGATTTATCTGATAAAAATGTTATTTTGGAAGAACATAAAAATTCTAAGTTAGTAGAAGGAGTTGAAGAAAAACCAAAAGATATTGATCCCAATGCGACTCCTCTTCCAGAGCAGAAGCCTGTAAATAGTAATTGTGATAATGAAATTTCTTATGATAAAGATACGACAGTTTATACTTATAATGGTACAAACAGTGATGGCAGCCAGGCTTTCTATGCTATTAAAAATCCGTTTAAGAGTCTTGACTTAAGTGAAGAATTTAAGCTTAGCGGAGGTTATCCTAAATGGACAAAAGGTGTTACAATTTCATATTGGGTAAATGTGCCTAAGACAGCTAAAGATGCAGTTGTTCTGAACTTTAATCTTGAGAACGACCGTCAGATGCAGAGGGAAGATGCTTTTAAGTATAGTATGTGTAAAAAATACAGTGAAAATGATAAATCATATAATCTTGGCACAGTAAAGACATACGTTGATAAAAAGGGAAAAGAATTTAAAGTGCTTGAAGGTTATGGAGCAAATGTTAGGTATAGTCCTGAATATCCGAAAGAGGGCTGTTATTATGCTACCTCTGAAGGAGGTGCATACTATGCTTGTGAGAAGGGAAAAGATACAGCTAATAAAGCTAACTGGAAATATCTTGCTTATATAGGTGAAGGTTACTACGAAAATTATGGAGTTAGATATAACGAAAAAGGCGGAGAGAGTAGTAAGATTGCCGAGGCAAATATAAGTGGTTCATTTTCAATGTATGCTTCAGGTTCAGTAGGTTATAGACAGGATAGTTGGCATGGACTGCAGCTTAATCCTTATCTTGATAATTATGGTCAAGTATTAGATGTTCACCAATATAATCAGTTTTATTATTGGGGAAGCGGCGGCGAGAAGCATCTTAGCGGCTCAACATTAAAGACTCCTACAATGGAGAAACGTGGAGAGTGGCATTTTGTAGTTGCGGTAATTCAAAATGATTGGGTTCAGTATTATATGGATGGTATTGAACTGACACCAGATTATCTCACATATTGGGGTGATTCTTTGCTTAAGAATTTCAACTCAGCTGGACAGGGATTTAACTATGGTTACGGTCATAAAATATATTATCGAAGTAAAAATCCTACAAGTGGTTTTTCAAGCGGAATGACTATTTTAGATTTTCTCTCAGACGATGATACTGTTCTTACAGTTGGAGGGCTAGGTTCTGCTGCGGAAAGACTTGGAATGAATACAATAACAACTCCAAAAGATACTAAAATCAAAGAAATTCAATTTTATTCTGTGCCACTCAGCAAACAATGTATTTTGAAAGATAAAATAGATGTTACTAAGGATGAAAAATTTGCTCTTACGGTTCCACTTGATGGTTCAGATATTATTGGAAACACAAAACCAGGAGAAACAATAAAACCAGATGAGACAGAAAAACCAGGAGAAACAACAAAACCAGATGAGACAGAAAAACCAGGAGAAACAATTAATCCAGATGGGTATATTTTGGGGGATGTTAATGGTGATAGTAAAATAAATTTAATTGATGCTACAATTGTATTAAAGATGGCTCTTAATATTGAACCAACTCCGATGGGTAACACTTTCTTAGCGGCAGATTATAATAAAGATAACAAATTGGATTTAATTGATGCAACTCTTATACTGCAAGCAGCATTGGGAATTATATAATAGTATAAATTTAAAACAGCAAATCAAATTTCATAATATTTTTAATGGAAACTTAAGCCAAATTTCTTTTTAAAAGTTTAATATATCCCTTGTTAAGTACACAGGTGAATTTTTTGAAATTTAGTGCTGGTGATGCCTACATTTTGATTTTAAATGTAGGCATTTTCTATGTATGTTATTTTTTTATATTGGTTTACTCGCTGTCAACTAGACCAGAGAGTTCAATAGTGAGTAATGGGAATTTGCAACTTGTTACTCAATCTTTAGAAAAAGCAGTGCAAAAAATAACGTGCCATATATGATTATCATAGAAGAAAACGAGAAAAATAAGTATCAATAAGAAAAAGATATGTAGAAATTTATAAATAAGAGATGGGAGAAATGAGTCTTTAACAAGTGATACATTTGGTAAAGAGATGTAGGACGGATTTTGTGGACATTCAAAATAAAAAAAGTGGAGTTAACAGACAATGATAAAGACACTTTTTGAGAAACTGGGAGGCAAATACAAGTGGCAAGGAGCTTGCTTAATTTAAAGATAGTATATACCATATAGCTTAATGATATAATGCTTGCAGATATCCCGCAGAAACCAAACCATACATAAAAGGAGTTTTTGCAGATGAAATAACTACTTCCAGCAAAGTACATATGTTTTGGGGCTTGACGAGAATTCATAATTTTATTGAAAATGAGCGATCTTCGTAATATACTAATCATAGATAAAGGGGGATAGATTAGATGAAAAAGTGTATTAATTATTTCAACCGTATTTCTGACAAAATATTAATCATAATAAAAGATATTATTATTCCTATTTTCATCTTTGTGTTTATATTAAATATTATAGCACAATGGGCAGGTTGTGATTTGAGTTCTTTAAAATTAATGCACATATTAGGGTTGGATGGTGATACTTCCCAATCAGTGCAGTTACTTGCTATGTATATTGGATTATGGATAGTGTTAGATATTATGTTGAAGTATTCACCAAATAGAAATATTTTAAGAAATGAATACAGAGAATATTTAGTAAAAGAACTGGAGAAAGATTACGAAAAAAATTTCGATACAGATAAATTAAAAAAAAGTGCAGATGATGATAAAGAAAACGAGCATGTTGTAAGAGATATAATAATTGAACAAAGTAAAAATGAGAAAAAAGATATAATTGCCTTAATGCTAAGAAATAATGATGAAATTACAGAATATTTTAAAATTAGCAAAACTCAGGCAAAGTCTTCTTTTTGGTTTTCAGTTATTTCCTGTATAGTTGGTATGGGCGCATTGGCAATTGGAATATATGGTATAGTGGTTTTGAAAGATGTTTCAGTTTCAGTTATTAGTTTGATTAGTGGCTCTATTTCAGAATTAATTTCGGGAACGGTTTTTTGGGTACATAATAAATCTGCATTACAATTGAACCATTATTATAATGCGTTGCACGAAAACGAAAAATTTTTATCAGCTGTTAATATTGCAGATAAATTAAGTGCTGAAAAGAGAGAGGAAGTATTGATTGAAATAATACATAAGCAAATCAATAGTGAAAGTTCAAAAACAATAACAGAGAATACCAAAGAAAAAGAGAAAAAGAAAGAAGAAAATCAGAACAGTTAATTATAAGTAAAAATTAAAAAAAATAGGAGAGTGGAAATGCTCTTTTTGTTTAAAAAGCTATTGATTTTTTGGTCGACCATAATGTATAATGTAATTACAGTGAAACACATGCTTAATGAATAAGGCAGGAAGGTAGCCAGAAAGGAGAACAAATGGTAGACATGGGAATGACAGACAAACAGTTCAATGGTTTTGTAAGATTTCTGTTAGACGCTCTGAAAGACGCAATGGAAGAAAAGGAAAGTGAGAAGAAGGATGAAAAACTTACAAAGATCGCAGACAATCTGCAAAAGACATTGGAAGATTAAAGCCCCATTTATTTCTTAATAGGGCTAAATCACAGAAGGGGTAATACTTGCCACTGCTCCTATACCAAATAAATAATATCATTTATTGGACAAAAAGGCAAGAATAAAGGGGTGATGAGCCGTAGAAAAGAAGAAAATGGGTAGACCAACGGATAATCCCCGAACTGAAAAAGTAGGTTTTAGAATGTCGCCAACTGAAATTGCAGATATACAAAAATGTGCAGACGCAATGGAAACGCAACGTGTAAATGCAGTAGTCAAGGGGATACAGCTTCTTAAAGAGAAATTAGGAATATTATAAAATAATAGTGGTTTGAAATTAGAAAGGGCAGTAGAGAAAATCTATTGCTCTTAGCTGTCTTTAGCTACGGGTAGTCTGCTGTTCATTTTGCTGGACTTTTTAATCGTTCAAATTCAAAGTTTTTCAACGTAAGAGGGCGATATTTTTTATTTAGAGTTGGATCAATCCATTGGCCGCGTAAAATCCAATTGCTAAGAATATAGTTATCACCATTACGGGCTACATATATCCATACTACATTTGCACTTTTTTATATTCGTATGGTATACGAATGATAACACTAGGTGTGAGAGTATCTAAAGATTTAAGCGAATTGGTTATGTTACAATTAACGACCTCGTTTCCACAAATTAAAAAAGTTCCCTTTTGACTGTATAGCCAAGGGTTTGAAATTTGTAACATATCAGAATATTGTATAATGATTGGCGTGCATACAGCCTCTTTGCTATAAGGTGGATAACCATTAATTAAGTACAGGAGGACATTACCAGGTGATAAATCATCAGTGTTCTCTACTGCAAAATAGAGTGCAATTAACGGATTAATTGTTACATCAACTAAACGAGTAGGAATGCTGTAATGTTGCAACTTTGCCAATTCCTCTAAAGGAGTGAGCAATCCCTTAAATTCATCTTGCTTCATTCCTATAGCTTCATGATAGATTGTGCTCTCATTTGAAGCATAGCAGCGATTTCTTGCAATAGATGGGGGAATATATGTTCTGCGTTGATTGACTGTTTATTGTAAGGATAAATGCTTTTGTTTGGAATGATTTCTGAATGACATCAAAAGTATCCGTATCTACCAGAGCCTCATGTGATGCCGATACAGCTCGCTTTTCTTTCCTCTGTACAAGCATACCGGTATGCAGGACAACCTTTCCAAAGTCATATGTCAGTTATCGCAAGCCGAGGAAATTGAGTAACGAACAATGGGAACAGGCAAGACAAAAAATGTGTAAGTTAAATTCGGGTGACAGTAGATAAATTCGTAATTATACGCTATAATGTATCACATAAATTTTAAATAGTGTGGTGCGATATGAAGATAAATAGTAAAAACTTACAAGAAGAAATAAGAAATCTGCCATTGAAAGAGGGCAGAAATGAAACAGGGATTGAGAATATAACAGTCTACCGATTTACGGGTGAGAAAATCCAAATGCCGAAAATTGAAAACCCGTATCTGTATATTGTACTTGACGGTATGCTTCGGCTTTATACCCCGTCGGGAATTATGGATTATATGGCAGGTCAGTATTCAGTTTCTAAAATAGATACGCCTTTATCGGGAACGGTTTTAGCATTTTCAGAACAATATGATTTTTTAGCACTTGCGGTTGAGTTTACCCCGAATGATGTCATAACAGAAATTTTGGATTTGGATAATGAACTGACAGAACGGATTATGGGAGAAAAATTAAATGAAGAAGAAATGTCGGTATCAGATAGAGAAGTCCTTCAATCTGTTTTTAGAATTTTTTCTGTTATGAATAAATCGCTCCCGTCAGAGTTTATAAGAAAAAATATTATGAGGGAAGTTATCTATTATACCCTTTGTGGAAATTGTGGCAGACAATTTCTACAAAGCATTGCCAATATCGGACAGGCAGATGAAATATATGAGGCAAACAGTTGGATAAAATAAAATTTCCACAACTCATTTACCGTTGAAAATTTAGCAGAACAAAGAAATATGAGTGTGTCTTTGTTTCATCAAAAATTCAAAAGTGCTGTTGGAATGGGACCATTACAATGTCAGAAACGTCTGCGGCTTACTGAAGCCAGACGGTTAATGCTTGACGAAAATAAAAATGTGACAGAAGCGTCTGTTGATGTTGGATATGAGAGTATTTCACAGTTTATCAGAGATTATCGAAAGATGTTCGGTTCTGCTCCTAAAGAGGATATCTTGAATATCCGGAAGCATTTAAAGAAATGAGCAAATTTTTTGGAGAAACAGGCAAGCGAAGCAGGGAAATAGGCATAGACATTAGTTTTGCAGTTAGTGATGAGAACGGACTTCTGAGGGTATACCACAGATATGGAGAAGCACTGGTATTAAGCATTACCCTTGTGTCGGGGAAAGCATATACAGCTGCTGTTACGCAATGTAAAACGAAAGATGTTGCTTCTTGTGCGGCGGAGGGTGCTTCACTTATGGCAATTCAGGCAAACGCCCCACGAATTACTTTAGTGGCAGGAGGTTATCCGCTGTTCGTCAATGGAAAAATTGCGGGCGGAATTGGTGTCGGCGGAGGAACAGAAGAACAGGATTGTGCAATCGCAGAATATGTGGTGTCTGTATTTGACAAATTAGTCGGATAAGGCATAATACAAAAAGATATATGAGCAATATTAGCCAATTTTGTACTTGTAAGAATTTTAACTGCCCACTATACCCTACAAAACATGATAAAGGGTGCACTCCATGTATCAGTAAAAATTTAAAATTAAAGGAAGTACCGAGTTGTTTTTTCAATCTTGTTGAAAATGCAGAGAAAAGGGAAGATGATACATTTAGTGCTTTTGCAAAACTGATTATTGAACATGAAGCTAAGCCATAAAAACCGATAATGGTGTAATACATTCCAAGATACAGAAATTCAGGTTGAGAGATTGAGGATTGACTTAGCGCAAAGGAGTGTTTGGGTAAATGATATTGAGGTTAGGCTAACCAATACGGAGTTTGAAATTCTGTATTGGTTAGCCAGTAATCACGGCAGAGTATTTACTATAGAACAGATTTATAACATTATTTGGAGTTATGAGTATTTGGGGGATTATGCTACTATCTCAAAACAGTACAGCAGTCAGTGTGAAGAATGAAGTTAAGGAAATGATTGCAAAAGTGCCGATTTAATCAGCTATAACAAAAAGAACCTTGAATCATATCTATTGCCATAGATTTTTAGAAATCGAGGTGGTAAGGTGTCGGACGATATAAAACATACGCAGGTAGTTAAGGCAAAGCGTACCACAAAAAACAGTGTGTTTTTAGACCTTTTCCAAGATAAATAGAATTTGTTGAAACTGTATAAAACATTACACCTAGAGGATACAGACGCAACAGAGGACACGCTGGATATTGTAACGATAGACAATGTTTTGACAGATAATCTCTATAATGATTTGGGTATTATGGTAGGTAACAACAGATTGCTTTTGTTGTTAGAGGCGCAATCCAGTTGAACGGTAAATATTTTAATCAGAATACTGTTGTATTTAGCAGAGAGTTACCATGAATATTTTGAGCGAACCAACCGGAGCCTATATAAGAGTAAGAAAGTAAAAATGCCAAAACCTGAATTATATGTGATATACACAGGCAACAAAGGCAGAAATCCCGATACAATATACTTATCAAAAGAGTTTTTTTAGGTGCAGATATTGATATTGAAATAAAAGCCAAAGTCATATATGAGAGCGATAAGGACAATATAATGAATGAGTATATTATTTTTTGCAAAGTTTTTAACGAGCAGATAAAAGAACATGGAATGACGAAACAGGCAGTTACAGAAACAATTCGTATTTGCAAGGACAGGAATATCTTAAAACAGTATCTTAGTAGCAAGGAAGTGGAGGTAGTAACGATTATGATGAGTTTATTTGATGACGAGCAGATTATGAGGACTTATGCGAAAGATATTAAAAGGGAAACACTAATGGAAAACGCTAAACATATGTTAAAAATGGGGAAATTGACAGTTGAGGAAATTCCAGTTTGCTAACCGGATTTGACAATGGACGATGCGAAGGAGATTGAAGAAGAACTTATGCAATTTTCATAAATAGTTAGGCTGATTAAAAAGTAGAGTAACAGCGTAAAGGCGTATGGAACAGAAGTGTATACCATGCGCTTTTTTGCACTCCAAAGGAGGAACATGAGCGACAATATTCAGACCAACACTACATCTTATGCGACAAGGCAGATGATGTGTACGGCGGCAGGCTTACCATACACGTCCGCTGCCTGCTTGATGAAGTGGCGAATATCGGGCAGATACCAAAACTTGAAAAACGGAGCATGGAAATATCAGCTTGTCTTATCTTGCAGGCGCAGAGCCAGCTAAAAGCCATTTATAAGGACGATTCTGACACCAAGAGTGAATATCTATTTGTCGCTTCCATGAGCTTAGTCATACCTACACAACGAACCTGTTATCAAATGGGGCACAGCCAAAAGATGTGCAGGAACTTTTAGGACACTCGGACGTAAGCACCGCCATGAATGTTTATGCACACGCTACAAGAGAGGCAAAGCGGGAATTTGCAAAACTCTTGGATAAGGTTGTGTAAAATGAATTAAAACTTAATAAGAAAAACTTTCCCTTGAAAACCTGCCCATAAGGGTAAAAACAAGAGAAAAGGATACATATTTTGAGGACAGCATAGCGCAAAGCCTTGAAAAATAGGGGGGACTTATGGAAAAACTTATGAGTTTATGTTGGGCAGTATTGGTAGTAGAAAAAAACAAGTTGATTCTATTACATACCGTTCCATCACCCCGATAATCAATAATTGTTTAAGCAATGTGATTCATATCAAAGGGCTTACGATAAATTGATAAAGGATGATTATAATTAGACATTTAGGATTAGTAGATTGGCTTTACAAAATTATGATTATGAAAACATTACTACAAGAACATATTATTGTTATAAGATCTCCATTACTCTGTTGTTATTAAGCCAGTTATTTTTCAATTCCTCAACCTAATTAAATTCAGTTTGTATGGTAAAGGAATATTATACTATTATTTTTTAAAATTTTAATATAAAGTACTTGTATAGTTTTTGTGAATATGATATACTTTGGTAGAAATGATAGTATAAAAACGTTTCTATCAATATACTTAACAGCGCTTAATAATACATGTTCTTGCAAGTGGCAGAACAATTGCGTTGTTTTACAGATTAATGGTATGAGTCACTTCGCAAAACATTGACAAAATCATTGTGGAATTTTATAGTATATATTTAATTTCTACTATGTTTATTTTGAAAAACTATATCGGGGGTCTCTTATAATTAAAGAAATAAAACAAGAATAGTGTAAAAAAATGTCAAAAAATTCTTGCTATATAAGAAAAATTGTGATACAATAAATTTGAGAAAATCAAGGAGATAAAGGTGTACCGCCCGACACGATGGCCTTCGTGTCAGGCAGGATATGGTGCTTCACCACCACACACTACAGAAATCTGCGATACACACAAGTTAATTATACATTATTCCTGTTTTTATTGCAAGTAATAGTTTTAGTGTTTTGCAGATTTATCCCTTTGTTATATAGATGTCGTTTTTTACTTCATTTTTTTAGTTTTGATTTTGGGTGTAGGTTGTGTGGATACACACTAACCCCCATTCTTGATTTCTCGCATGATCCCTTCGGCTAACTGTTATTTTTAGCTAATATTTTACAACATGCCAAGGTTGTCTAAGCTGCAGTAGTGTTTGATTGATGGATGATCCCCCCATTTTTCAAAATAAGAATTTCAGTAGCTGAAGGGAATCCTGTGGGAAGTTAAGATTGATTATCCCGTTTTCTCTTATGGTGTATTTGTGGATTTATTGTTTATCAATATATTGCAGAGATACCATAATAATTTTAAAATTTAAAGGCATTAGTTATAGGGCAACTTTAGGTTGAATATAGCAAATGCCTTTTTATTTTTTTGCATGGTAAATCTGATTAATATTTTGGGGTATTCGCCAAGATTTAATTTATTTAAATATTTTGGTAAAAATATTGTAGAATAATTTTTATTTAGTCGGAAAAAAATATTCTTCTAAAATATCACATGCTCCTGCAACTTGTCGTACACATGGTCTTTTTTTATAATATTCTTTAGTTCTCTCATCTGGCATTGTCTCAGTGAAAGAGGCATCTTTTTTTAATCCAAGAAGTTCACGGCAGATTATAGAGCCATATTTCTCTTTATATATAGCTGTCAATTTCTGTACAGTGTCATAATTTTCTTTTTTGCCCAATGTATCACCAGCTGTAGTGCATCCAGTTATCATTCCCGCAATCATAAACATTGCAGATACAGTTCCGCATACTTCTCTCATTCTTCCCATACCTGCCCCGAAAGAAGCAGATATCTTTAAAGCAGTTTCTCTGTCTATTCCGAACAGGTCTGCATAAGCCGCAAATACGGATTGAGAGCAATTATATCCTGACATAAAATTTTCTATTGCCTGCTGTTTTCTAGATTCTTTAATCATTATGTACATCTCCTGTTAAAGTGTATTTTCATTATATAGCTGTTAAAAGCGTAGATAATAATGTTTGATTGTTATTTAGCATTATGTTTCTAACTGTAATTAACAATTGTTACAAAAGTTGTTTAGTGGTGTTAGTATAGATAAATTATTTTACCATGTTTATTAGATTAACATATTAGATTCAAATTAGCAAATTCAATTCGTTGTGAGTTTTGCTGTTTTTTATAACAGCTAATATTATAGTATTAAAATCTATTAGTACTTATGTCAGAAAAGATATTTAGCACATAAAAGTATTTACATCACTTTGTGATATAAAATTATTGGTATTATAAAATATATAAACTACAACAAATTGTTTGTTTAGTTCAGTTTATAGAAATGGAAAATGCTTGAATAACAATGGATATTAGTTTATAATTTAAAAAATTGAAGTTTATATTAAAGAACAGGAGAGTGGACAATGGATATATTAGTAATTATCGTTGGAATTTGGTTTATTGCATTAGGGGCATATAGTTTCTATTATGCTTCTTCGTCAAAAAAAAGCGGTGATATTAAAGCGGGATGGATTGTGGGGAAAAATATTCAACTTAAAAATTGTAAAGATACAAAAGGTTTTATAAATGCAATTTATCAAAAAACTATTATTTTTGCAATAGTGGATGTTTGCGGAGGTTTAGGTATTATAATAGGAACACTTATTGATTTTGTTGTCATTGAACTGATTAGTATGATTGTTCTGATAGTGTTTTATTTTTGGTATTCATCCGCAGTTAAAAATGCTGAGAAAAAATATCTGTCACCAAGTTTTAAAGCAAAGGCAACTAGAAAACTTTAAGCTGATTGGAGGAAGTAACAAATGGAGAGGCTGCTTATTGCAGATGATGAGGAAAAAATTAGGGCTGTAATCCGTAAATACGCAGAGTTTGATGGATATGAAGTTGTGGAGGCACATGATGGAATGGAAGCAGTTGAAATTTGCAGAAGAGAGAAAATTGATTTGATTATTCTTGATATTATGATGCCAGAACTTGACGGTTTTTCAGCTTGTCGTGAAATTAAGCGGAAGAAAAATATTCCAGTTATAATGCTGTCGGCGCGAGGAGAAGAGTATGATAAAATTCATGGTTTTGAGCTTGGAATAGATGATTATGTTGTAAAACCATTTTCACCTAGAGAATTAATGATGAGAGTTAAAGCAGTAATTTCGAGAAATAAAACTGATATTTCAAAAAATGAAGTGTTTAATGCGGGAGGTCTTACAATAGATTTTTCCGGGAGAATAGTTAGTGTAGATGGAAAAAGGGTTAATATGACTCCTAAAGAATATGACCTTCTTTTTTATATGGTTCGCAATAAAAATATTGCCCTTTCAAGAGAAAAACTTATTTCAGAGGTGTGGGGATATGATTATTTTGGTGATGATAGAACACTGGATACTCATATAAAGCTATTAAGAAGCGGTCTTGGTGATTATCGAAAACATCTTGTCACTGTTAGGGGAGTTGGATATAGATTTGAAGAGAAAATTTAGTATAAAATGGAAAGTGTTTTTGTACATGCTTATATTTGCTGTTCTGCTAATAGTTTTATTATGGTTTTTCCAAATTATATATTTGGAAAAGTTTTATAAAATAATTAAAGGGTATGAGGTAGAGCATGTGCTTTCAGATTTATCCTCAACTATTAACGACAATGATGAAAGTAATTTAGAAAAGCTTGGTGACATGTCGCTGAAATATGATTTGTGTATTGAAGTTGTTAATTCTGAAGGTAAACCAATATATTCAGTTGAAAACGCATTTGGTTGTACAATCCATTCTCTTAAGATGGAAGATATGGTGTTTTATTATCATAAGACAATAGAGAATGGAGGAAAACTTGTCTTTACATCTGATAAGGAGACAAATAAACAGAATAAAAGAGGAGAATTTCAGGATAAGAGAGATCTGCCTGCAGAGCTTGATATTATTGATAGACCATTAGATAATAAAAGGCCTATTGAAGATAATCTAATTAAGGTAATGAGAGGTGGAAATGAAAGTATGGTATGTACGTCTGTACTTGATATAAACGGCGTCTCATGCCTTATTCTTTTGGATGCCAGGCTTACGCCTGTTGAAGCTACAGTGAATACTTTAAGAATAGAATTGATAGTGATATCGGTAGTTATGGTATTGATGGCATTACTTTTGGCATTATTAATTAGCAGAGTAATCTCAGCACCAATAATAAAAGTAAATAGTTCAGCAAAGAAACTTGCCGAAGGAAATTATAATGTAGTCTTTGATGGAAGGGATTACAGAGAGATAGATGAGCTGTCAAATACTCTTAATTATACATCAAAAGAGCTTGCGAAGACAGAAAAGTACAGGCAAGAGCTTATTGCAAATGTATCTCACGACCTAAGAACGCCTTTAACGATGATAACGGCATATGCAGAAGTGATGAGGGATATTCCAGGTGAAAATACTTCTGAAAATGTTCAGACAATAATAGATGAAGCAGAACGTTTGACAAATCTTGTAAATGATATGCTGGAAATATCAAAACTACAGCAAGGTACATTAAATAAAGAAGCTTTGGTATATGATTTGACAGATAGTGTTGGAAAGGTTATGGAAAGATATAGCAAATTAAAGATGCAGGATGGATATGACATTAGATTTGAATATACTATGCATGTAAAAGTTGAAGCGGATGAGTATAAAATATATCAAGTTTTATATAATTTAATTAATAATGCGATTAATTATACAGGCAATGACAAAAAAGTTACGGTAAGACAAATTGTAAAGCAAAACAAGGTGAGAATTGAGGTGGAGGACACAGGTTATGGTATTGAAGAAGATGAGATAAGAAATGTATGGGACAGATATTATAAGGCGTCAAACAGTCATAAAAGAGCTGTAAAAGGTACAGGATTAGGTCTTTCTATTGTGCGTGATATATTGCAGCTGCACAATGCTTTATATGGTGTAGAGAATGGCAGTGAATGTGGGACAATTTTTTGGTTTGAACTTGATAGATTTATAGAGTAATAATTTGCCAAAAATAATAGAAAAATCAGATTATGTATTGTGAAATTAAAAAAACATTGTTATACTTATAGCGAGAAAAGTTTTTTGAAATGGAGGAAATGAACAATTATGGGCAAAGTTAGAAGAGTTTATGTGGAGAAAAAATCTCCTTATGCTGTAAAGGCAAGAGAGCTTGAGGAGGAGATCATCAGTTTTCTTGGAATTGATTCTGTCAGCAAGGTTCGTGTGCTTATACGTTATGATGTTGAAAATATTTCGGACGAGACATATCTAAAAGCGCTTGGCAGTGTATTTGCAGAGCCTCCTGTAGATACTTTGTTTGAAGAAAATTTTGACTTGTTTGGAGCTAAGACTTTCAGCGTTGAATTTCTTCCGGGGCAGTTTGATCAGAGGGCTGATTCTGCCGTACAGTGTATACGTTTTTTAAATGAGGATGAACAGCCAATTATACGCACGGCCACTACTTATGTAATAGAGGGGCGTGTTTCTGATAAAGAATTTGAGAAGATTAAAGATTATTGTATTAATCCTGTTGATTCAAGGCTTACAGACCTTGAGAAACCTAAAACTTTAGAGACTGAATATGAGGAGCCTTTGGATGTTCTTATATTTGATGGATTTACAACAATGGCTGACAATAAATTAAAAGAATTGTATAAGTCATTGAATCTGGCGATGACTTTTAAAGATTTTCTTCATATTCAAAATTATTTTGCCAGTGAAGAAAATAGAGATCCTTCAATGACTGAGATACGTGTGCTGGATACATACTGGTCAGATCATTGTAGGCACACTACATTTTCAACAGAACTGAAAGATGTCAAATTTGATGATGGTATATATAGAGAACCTATCATGAAATCTTATGAAAAATATATTAAAGACCGTGAGGAACTTGGAAGGGATAAAAAGCCTGTATGTCTTATGGACTTAGCGCTCATGGCTATGCGAAAGCTGAAAGCGGAAGGTAAGTTAGATGATATGGAAGTGTCTGACGAAATCAATGCCTGCAGTATTGTGGTACCTGTTGAAATTGATGGAGTTAATGAAGAGTGGCTTGTAAGTTTTAAAAATGAAACTCACAACCATCCAACAGAGATTGAGCCATTTGGTGGTGCTGCAACATGTCTTGGAGGTGCAATAAGAGATCCGTTGTCAGGCCGCTCATATGTATATCAGGCAATGCGCGTCACAGGCGCTGCAGATCCTACAGGTTCTATTGAAGATACATTAAAAGGTAAACTTCCGCAAAAAAAATTAGTACGCGGGGCTGCAAGCGGTTACAGTTCTTACGGTAATCAGATTGGACTTGCAACAGGACTTGTAAAAGAGATATATCATCCTAATTATGTTGCTAAGAGAATGGAAATTGGTGCTGTTATGGGTGCTGCTCCACGTAAAAATGTGATTCGTGAGACTTCCGATCCTGATGATATTATAATTTTACTTGGAGGAAGGACAGGTCGTGACGGATGCGGAGGTGCAACTGGTTCATCTAAGGTTCATACAGAGGCATCAATAGAGACTTGCGGGGCAGAAGTACAGAAAGGAAATGCACCTACAGAGAGAAAGATTCAGAGATTGTTCCGGCGCAGTGAAGTTAGCCGTCTTATAAAAAAATGCAATGATTTTGGAGCAGGCGGAGTTTCTGTAGCTATAGGCGAACTTGCGGACGGACTTCAAATTGATTTAGATAAAGTTCCGAAAAAATATGCCGGTCTGGATGGAACGGAAATTGCTATTTCAGAGTCACAGGAGAGAATGGCAGTAGTAGTTTCGCCAAAAGACGTTGATGAGTTTTTGAAATATTCAGAAGAGGAAAATTTGGAAGCGATATGTGTTGCAGTTGTCACAGAAGAGAAACGACTTGTTATGAGCTGGAGAGGTAAGGAAATAGTTAATATTTCAAGAGCGTTTTTAGATACAAACGGAGCTCCTCAGGAGACAAAAGTCTCAGTAAATATACCAGACAGAGAAACTGCATTTTTTAGTGAAGAAGAGGTTCGAGAAGAAGATATAAGAAAGAAAATTTTAAATACATTGTCTGATCTTAATGTATGTTCACAAAAAGGTCTAGTAGAAATGTTTGACGGTTCAATAGGTGCTGGAAGTGTATTTATGCCGTTCGGCGGAAAATATCAGATGACTGAGACACAAAGTATGGTTGCAAAGCTGCCGGTATTAACAGGAAAATGTGATACTGTTACTATGATGAGCTATGGTTTTGATCCATATCTCTCAACATGGAGTCCTTATCACGGTGCGGCTTATGCAGTTGTTGAGTCTGTTGCCAAGATAGTTGCAGGCGGCGGAGATCCTTCAAAAATACGTTTTACATTCCAGGAATATTTCCGGAGAATGACAGAGGATCCATATCGCTGGAGTCAACCGTTTTGTGCTCTTCTTGGGGCGTATGAGGCACAGATGGGATTTGGTCTACCGTCAATTGGCGGAAAAGACAGTATGTCAGGTACATTTAATGATATTGATGTTCCTCCGACACTTGTGTCTTTTGCAGTGGATGTGGCGAAAGAAAAGGATATTATTTCACCTGAGTTAAAAGAGGCAGGGGATATAATTGTAAAATACTCAATTGAGAGAGATAAGTACGATTTGCCTGTGTATGAGCAGATAAAAAGATTATATAGCGATATACATGGTCTTATACAGAAGTCAGTTGTTAAGGCGGCATATTCATTAGATGCCAAGGGACTTGCGGCTGCTGTTTGTAAAATGGCGTTTGGTAATAAATTTGGTGTCGTTTTTGATGAAAAACTTTCTGCTTCTCAGCTTTTTGCCAAGGAGATAGGTAATCTTGTATTGGAAGTTTCTGAAGATAGTTTAGATATGCTTCCTGCAGGATATATCATTGTCGGAAAAGTTACAGATAATGCTGAATTTGTATATAGAGATATCAATATTTCAATGGATGAGGCTGTATTTGCTTGGACTGACACATTAGAAAAAGTGTTCCCTACCCGTTCATATGGAGTTGAGAAAACGGTTGATTCAGATATTTACAGAGCTGACAGCATTTATATTTGCAAAAATAAGGTTGCAAAACCAACAGTATTTATTCCTGTATTCCCAGGAACTAACTGTGAGTATGATTCTGCTAAAGCATTTGAGAGAGCAGGAGCAAATGTTGTTACAAAAGTATTTAGAAATATGAATTCAAGCGATATTAGAGAATCTGTAGACGAGTTTGCAAAATCAATGGAACAGGCTCAAATAATAATGTTTCCTGGAGGTTTCAGTGCAGGCGATGAGCCTGATGGTTCTGCTAAATTTTTTGCTACTGCATTCAGAAATGATAAGATTGAGGCTGCAGTCTCTAAATTGTTAAATGACAGAGATGGACTTATTCTTGGTATATGTAATGGATTCCAGGCCCTTATTAAGCTTGGACTTGTTCCTAATGGAAAAATAACAGGTCAGGATAAAAATTCTCCTACTCTTACATTTAATACAATAAATCGCCATATATCAAAAATGGTATACACTAAAGTGGTATCAAACAAATCACCATGGCTGATTAAGGCGGAACTAGGTGCAACTTATGTAAATCCTGCCTCACATGGAGAGGGAAGATTTGTTGCTTCAGATGAATGGCTAAAAAAACTATTTGAAAACGGACAGGTTGCAACTCAATATGTAGATGCTGACGGCAGATTTACTATGGATGAAGAATGGAATATAAATGGTTCTTACTGTGCTATTGAGGGTATAACAAGTCCTGACGGCAGAGTTTTTGGTAAGATGGCTCATTCAGAGAGACGTGCAGAATCTGTGGCAATGAATATATATGGAGAACAGGATATTAAAATATTTGAATCAGGTGTTGAGTATTTTAAATAATAGAAAGGTGCAGTGCCATGAAAATAGCTGATTGTATAAATGGAATTGGACATTTAGGTATTATTGTTCCTGAGTTGGACAAGGCAATTGATTTTTATGTAAATAAATTTGGATTTGAACTTTTTCATAAAAAATTAGTTATTGATCCCCTTGATGGCGCGATAAATGTAGCGTTTGTAAAGCGGAGAGATATGATTCTTGAGCTTTTTACACCTATGACTAAGAAAAATGAAATTTTATCAAGAAAAGATGGAATATTAGATCATTTTGCAATTGACTGCGGTGATGTCTATAAAGAATATAAAAGTCTATCCAAAAGAGGGTTGAAGCGTCATGCTTCAACTCCGGATGGCGTTGTAAATTATGAACATCTTGGCTGTAAAGGTGTTATTGGAGTTAATTTCTGCGGCAGTTTTGGTGAAGTCGTTGAGGTTTGTTCTGTAGGTGCAAGAGATTATAATGGTGTAGACACTATGCAGGGATGGGGACATTTAGCGATAAAAGTACATAATCTTGCAAATACAATTACTTTTTATAAAAAACTTGGATTTAGGCAAGTCGGGGATGGTTATGTAGATACCCCTTATGGAAGACTTTTAATTGCTTTTATGTCATGTCATGGGTTTATATTGGAAATAATTCAAGTGTGCGGAGCTTTAATTGATGACTTAGATAAGAGAGGTGCTGGACATATAGATCATTTCGCCCTTGACGTCTCAAATATAAACGAAGCTTATAACTGTGCAAAGAGCGAAGGACTTAAAATTTTAAATCCAGTAATAAAAGAATTGAGTTTGTTTGACTGTGGAATAGCTTATTTTATGATTAAAGGACCTGATGGAGAAATTATAGAAATAAATCATATAAAAAAATTTTAAAAAAGTGCTTGACATTTTCTGCCAAAGGTTGTATTATATCCAAGTAAGTTTTTTGAAGGACTTGCCCAATGGGATCTTAGCTCAGCTGGGAGAGCATCTGCCTTACAAGCAGAGGGTCACAGGTTCGAGCCCTGTAGGTCCCATATCTTCAAAAATTTAATATGGCGGAATAGCTCAGCTGGCTAGAGCACACGGTTCATACCCGTGGTGTCGAGGGTTCAAGTCCCCCTTCCGCTATTTTAGCGAAAGCCCGAAAACATGATAGTTTCGGGCTTTTTGTTTGTCCAATGAAATACTTATTTCAGCACAAAGATAGAACTACCAGTTAGTAGGTCTATCTTTTCTGGTTAATTGGCTGTATACCTTCTTTTCTGGAATTATACGTTTGGTTCTGGTTTTCAGGTGTAACCTTTTGGGTTATACTATTAAATTTATTATGATTCTTTTGTTCTTGAATCTGTTCCTGAGTTTTCTTATCCATATTTTGTCACCTCAAGAACAGTATTTGTAATTTGTTCTAAATTATACTTTATAAAGATAATTATATAAGTGCCTGTTGGGAATGAACATAAGGTCTTATGATTAAAAGTCGTATGCTCTATCAAACTAAAGGCACTTATGAAAATAAAGTAAGGCAGTAATAAACGATATCCGTTATGTAACAGGAATTTATTGAATTAAATCAAAAATTAATTATTGTAAAAATACAACAACATTTACATTTATAATCTTTTAGTAATCTATTATTGGGATAAATAATTCCTTTTGTATAGTTAAAGGTCAACTGATTATAATAAATTATCAATAGTATGGTTTATTATATGTTACTTACCCCACACCTTAAACATGGAATTATAAATAATACTATAAAATAAGTGAGATCTAAGAATAGTTTGTGTTTATAGAAAATTTGAATTTCTATACAAAAGAGGCAGAAATAAGTTTAAAGTTGATAAAATGCCAAGACGGTGTTATAATGTAAAAATCTAAATTGTCTTGGTATTGTTATAAATGGAGGTAAAAAATGCGTGTTGGAACAGGATATGATGTTCACAGACTTGTAGATAATAGAGAGTTGATAATTGGAGGGGTTGAGATTCCTTATGAAAAAGGACTTTTAGGTCATTCAGATGCAGATGTGCTAATCCATGCGATTATGGATGCAATGCTTGGTGCAGCGGCTATGGGAGATATAGGAACTCACTTTCCTGACAGTGACGAGAAATATAAAGGGATATCAAGCTTAAAGTTGCTGAAAGAGACAGGAAAACTTCTGGAAAAGAAATTATATGTTATAGAAAATATTGATGCGACAATTATTGCACAGCAGCCAAAGATGAAACAATATATTTATAAAATGAGAGAAAATATTTGTGGAATTCTTGGGATTGATATTGATCAGATAAATATTAAGGCAACAACTGAAGAAGGTCTTGGATTTACAGGGGCGATGGAAGGTATTGCTGCTCAGGCGGTATGTTCACTGTCATCTATTTATGAAAAATCAACTATTGTTGCAGACAGTGAAATGAATGGTGAAAATCAGTGTTCAAAATGCAGTGGATGTACAAAGAAATGAAAATAGAGGGGTTATTATGGATAAAGATTTTGTAAGTCAGATAATAGGACAGATGTCATTGCCTGAGCCTGAAATAAATAAATATTCTCCTCTTACATTGGCTTATCTTGGAGATTGTGTATATGAGTTGATGATTCGTACTATGTTTGTGTACCAGGGCAATACTTCTGCACATAAGCTGCACAACCGTTCAAGCAGACTGGCAAAAGCTAAAACACAATCAGATATGATAAGAGTACTAAAAGAAGAACTGACAAAAGATGAGATAGCCGTATACAAAAGAGGAAGAAATGCATATTCAGCTACTAGAGCAAAAAATTCAACAGTATCTGATTACAGGCGCGCTACAGGTTTTGAGGCACTTATTGGATATCTTTATATGGAAAAAAAGTATGACAGGGCGGTTGAACTTGTAAAAATAGGTCTTGAAAAACTAAAGGAGGCACCATGGCAGTAAATAATAATGGAAATGTGGCTGATGAACAGATGATAGAGGGCAGAAATGCAGTTTTAGAAGCATTTCGTTCAGGAAAGACAATTGATAAGCTTTATGTATTAGATGGATGTGGTGACGGTCCAATCCGTTCAATTGTAAGAGAGGCCAAAAAACATGATACAATTATAAATTATGTAAAAAAAGAGAGACTTGATCAGATTTCTGAAACTAAAAAGCATCAGGGAGTGATTGCAGCAGTGGCTGCATATGAATACTCTTCTATAGAAGATATATTTGAACTTGCAGAAAAAAAGGGAGAATCACCATTTATATTTATACTTGATGGTATTGAAGATCCTCATAATCTCGGGGCGATAATAAGAACGGCAAATCAAGCTGGTGCACATGGCGTTATTATTCCCAAGAGAAGAGCAGCAGGACTTACAGCGGTAGTTGCAAAAACATCTGCTGGAGCGCTGAATTATACTCCTGTAGTGAAAGTAACTAATATTGCAAAGACTATAGAAGAATTAAAGAAGAGAAACATGTGGTTTGTCTGTGCTGATATGGACGGTGAAGTTATGTATAATGTGGATATGAAGGGGTCTATTGGTCTTGTAATAGGCAATGAAGGCAATGGTGTAAGCAGGGTAGTAAAAGAGGGATGTGATTTTATGGCATCTATTCCGATGAAGGGAGATATAGATTCTCTTAACGCATCTGTGGCAGCTGGAATTCTTGCTTTTGAGATAGTTAGACAACGAACAGAATTTTAAATAAATTTATCTTATATGCAATTGTTAAACTAATTTAGTCAGTGTTATTGGCTTATTTATTTTTCTGGTGCAATATAGAGGAACAGGAGGGGTAAATATTGGAAGAGTACAGCAGCTTTACTGACGAACAGTTGTTAAGCCGTTTGAAGCATGGCGAGGATCATATTGTTGATTATATAATGGAGAAATATAAGTATTTAGTTCGTAAAAATGCAAAAGCAATGTTTCTGATAGGGGCAGATACTGAAGATTTGCTTCAGGAAGGGATGATAGGTTTATTTAAAGCTGTAAGAGATTTTGATATTAGTAAAGATGTTTCATTTTATAGTTTTGCAAATATGTGCATAAACAGACAGATATACAGTGCAATAAAAGCTTCCAACAGAAAGAAACATTTGCCACTCAATACATACATTTCTCTGTATTCTCAGGAAAATGGTGAAGAGGCGCAATTAATTGAGCAGGTTATAAGTACTGACAGCGATAATCCTGAAGTTCAGATTATAAGTAAAGAAAACTATGAGGATTTAAGGGCAAAAGTATATGACAGATTAAGTTCTTTTGAAAAGGACGTTTTAAATTATTATCTAGACGATTACAGTTATGAAGATATATCTAATAAAATGGGTAAACCGAAAAAGTCAATAGATAATGCAATACAAAGGATTAGAGGCAAGATAAGCTCAATAATTGAACTGTAAAAACTAATTGCAATTGTGAAAATTTTGTGATAAACTAAATTAGAAAATATTTTCAATACTAGGAGAGGAAGGAAAGAGTATGTTTTGTCCAAAATGTGGAAGTGAAATTCCTGATAATACGGCAGTATGTCCTAACTGTAATTCTGAGCTGACTCCTCAAAAGGATAATGCACAGACACAGTTTGGTAATAGTAATTTAGAAAACAGTGGAATCGGAGGAAACAAAAAGATTATAACCATTGGTGCGGCTGCAGTAGTTGTTATAGTATTAATATTTATTGTTTCGTTATTTGTTAGAGGAAGTTACAAAGATCCTGTTAAAGATTTAGTCAAACTTTGTAATAAGAGAGAGGAATCTTCGCTTGCTTATGATAAAATTAATCAGCCAGATTTTCTTGTTGATTATAATAAAGTTTATACTACGGTGCTGGCAAAAAGTGATTATGACGATGATTACAAAGATGAATTTGAGTATGTATTCGATAGTTGGGAAGACACATATGGAGATAATTTTAAACTGACTATTGAGGAAATTAAAGATGTAGAGAAGATTGATAAAGATGATTTAAAAGATTATCAGGACGATATGAGAGAATATGTTGAAGATAAAGATGACAGGGAAGAGCTTGTTGAAGACTTAGAAGATTCTTTGGAGTATTATGAAGATGAGTATGATTTATCTAGTAAAGACTCTAAGAAAATTGTAAAGGCATATTCAAAGATGCTTAAGAAAATGGCTAAAGTCAAAGTTACTAAAGGTTATGAGATGGATATTGAAATAAAGATTAAGGGCAAAGACGGAAGTGACAAATACAAGGAAAAGCATGTTGAAATTTTAAAAGTAAATGGAGATTGGATATTTGCTGGTTCATGGACTCCAGGTACATTGTATTACAATTTTGATTAAAAAACAGACAGAAGGCTGTACGAATTTTCGTACGGCCTTTTTAGCTAAAAATATTGTAAAAACTCTTGAAATTTTGTTGTAAAAGATATAGAATTAGAATTGGCAAAAAATTTGTTAAAAATAAATTTATTAATGGAGGGCAGAATGATGGGCAATACGTCACAATCCTCAGCAGAAATCCGTATAGATTCTCTGCTTGATGAAAACAGTTTTGTTGAAATTGGCGGTTTAGTTACTGCCAGAAGTACAGATTTTAACCTGAACAGCAAAAAAGCACTCTCTGATGGTGTTAAGACAGGTTATGGTTTGATTAATGGTAAGCCGGTATATGTTTACAGCCAGGATGCATCAGTTTTAAATGGTAGTATGGGTGAGATGCATGGCAAGAAAATTGTAAATATGTACGAGCTGGCTATAAAAACAGGCGTTCCAGTAATAGGAATAATTGACTCTGCAGGTGTACGCCTTGAGGAGGCTACAGATGCTTTGGCAGCTTTTGGTGAAATATATGCAGCACAGGCTAAAGCTTCGGGTGTTATACCACAGATTACAGCAGTTTTTGGAAATTGCGGTGGTGGACTTGCATTAGTTCCTGCTATGTCTGACTTTGCATTTATGGAAGAAAAGAGTGGAAAGCTATATGTAAATGCGCCAAATACAGTTGATGGAAATCATATAGATAAATGTGATACATCTTCAGCTTCATTCCAGAGTGAGGAGACTGGTCTTGTAGATGTAACAGCATCTGAGGAAGAGATTTATGAAAAAATTCGCACATTAGTTTCTTTTCTTCCTTCAAACAATGAAGATGTTGCAGAAGAAGACTGTGTTGATGATCTTAACAGAATCAGTGAAGATTTGGAAAATGCTGCTGGTGATCCGGCTATTCTTTTATCACAAATTGCCGATAACAATCAATTCTTTGAAGTGAAATCGTCATATGGAAAAAATATGGTTACTGGATTTGTTAGATTTGATGGAATGACAGTCGGTGTCGTTGCTAACAGAAGCGTAAAATATGATGCGGAAGGAAATGAAGAGGAGACATTTGATTCGGTATTGTCAGTTAGGGGAAGCAAGAAAGCAGCTGAATTTGTAACAATTTGTGATGCCTTTAATATTCCGGTTCTTTCGGTTACAAATGTTACAGGATACGCTTCATGTAAATGTTCTGAGAAGAATATCGCCAAGGCTGTGGCTGAACTTACATATGCATTTGCAAATGCAACAGTTCCTAAAGTTAATTTAATTACAGATAAAGCTTACGGCAGTGCATATACTGCAATGAACAGCAAGACACTTGGTGCAGATATGGTTTATGCATGGTCTGATGCTAAAATTGGTATGATGGATGCCAAATCAGCTGTTAAGCTTATATATGCTGATGAGATTGCAGCTTCTAATGACAGCGCTAAATTGATACGTGAAAAAACTGCCCAGTATGAAGCAGAAAATTCAAGCGTTGAAGCTGCTGCAAAACGTGGTTTTGTAGATACAATAATTGAACCTCAGGATACAAGAAAATATGTTATTGGGGCTTTTGAGATGTTAATGAGTAAGAGAGAAGACCGCCCATATAAAAAACACGGAACAGTGTAGTGAGGTGATATAAATGAAAAATAAATGGTTAAGAGTGATGACTTTTGTCGTTGCCCTTGTTTGTATAGTAAGTTTTGGGGCCTTTAATGTAACTGTTGATGCCGCAGAAGAGAAGATGTCAGAAGCTGCAAGTACATTGCAGGAAAATCTGGTTACCATGGTTAAACAGTATAATACTAAGGCAGAAGTAGATGAATATGTAAATGCGCTTATTCAAAGTTATGGCGAAGAGATCAGTGAAAGCATTAAAGAGACATATCAATTTCTTTATGACTGGGTTGAGGTAAAGAAAGAAATTGGAGATTTTGAGAAAGTAACTGATTTTTCTTGTGAAGAAGATAAAAACACTGCTGAAATTTCATCTGCAACAATGGAAATAAAATGTAAGAAAGGCGATGCTGTCATTACTTATGTTTTAGTAGATGAAAATGCAAAAATAACTATGGAGAAAAAAGCTACTTTTGGTGAATTGATGAAAAACGCGGCGTTAAATACTGTATTGGGAATGGGTACAGTGTTTGCAGTTCTTATTTTTATTTGTCTTATTATCTCTTCATTTGGTTTGTTTAAAAAAGATGAGAGTAAAGATTCTGCTGTTTCTGTTCCAGCAGCTGCGCCGGCTGATGCGGCAGATATTGCTGCGGATGATGATGTTACAGATGATTTGGAGCTTGTGGCAGTTGTCAGTGCAGCTATTGCAGCAGCTGAAGGGACTAGTGCAGATGGTTTCCAAGTTCGTTCTATTAAGAGAGTCAGAAAGGCTAATTGGTAAAATATTATAATTAGGAGGATTTTAAAATGAAAAATTATACAATTACAGTAAATGGAAATGTATATAATGTTACAGTAGAAGAAGGAACAACAGCAGGAGTAGTGCAGAATACAGCACCTGTTGCGGCAGCCCCAAAGGCACCAGCTAAAAAAGCTGCGGCAGCAGGCGCAGGTTCAATTAAGGTAGAAGCTGGTACACAAGGAAAAGTTGTAAGAATAGATGCAAATGTAGGCGCTGCTGTTAAAGCAGGCGATCCTGTCGTTACAATTGAGGCTATGAAGATGGAGATTCCTGTAGCCGCTCCTGAAGATGGTACAGTTGCAAGTATTGATTGTGCAGTAGGCGATTCAATCAATCCGGGACAGGTGTTAGCAACTATGAACTAATAAGTGCATAGTATTAAGCGCTTATTTTTAACAGGAGGTTAGAGAATGGATTACATAATTAACACATTAGGAAACCTCGTGCACCAGACAGCTTTCTTCAATTTGACTTGGGGAAACTATCTAATGATTTTTGTTGCCTGTGTTTTCCTATATCTAGCTATCAAGAAGGAATATGAGCCATTGCTTTTAGTTCCTATTTCTTTTGGTATGCTTCTTGTAAATATTTATCCTGATATTATGCTCACAATAGAAGATGCGGAGAATGGTGTCGGCGGTTTATTACATTACTTTTATTTAATGGACGAATGGTCAATTTTGCCTTCACTTATTTTCCTTGGAGTAGGTGCAATGACTGACTTTGGTCCGCTTATTGCTAACCCGAAGAGCTTCCTTCTCGGTGCGGCTGCACAGTTTGGTATTTTTGCTGCATACTTTGGAGCTATTGCACTTGGTTTTGGTGATAAGGCAGCGGCTGCGATCTCTATTATCGGAGGAGCGGACGGTCCTACATCAATTTTCCTTGCAGGAAAGCTTGGGCAGACAAATATAATGGGACCTATTGCTGTGGCAGCATATTCATATATGTCGCTTGTTCCTATTATTCAGCCGCCTATTATGAAGCTCTTTACAACAGAAGAAGAGAGAAAGATTAAGATGGAACAGCTACGTCCGGTATCCAAGCTGGAGAAGATTTTGTTTCCAATTATAGTTACTATTGTTGTATGTCTTATCCTTCCTACAACAGCGCCTTTGGTAGGTATGCTTATGTTAGGTAACTTATTTAAAGAGTCAGGAGTAGTAAAACAGCTTACAGAGACAGCATCAAATGCGCTTATGTATATAGTAGTTATCTTGTTAGGTACAAGTGTAGGAGCTACAACAAGTGCTGAGGCATTTTTGAATTGGGATACATTAAAAATTGTCGGTTTAGGTCTGATTGCATTTGCTTTCGGTACTGCGGCGGGAGTTATATTTGGAAAAATTATGTGTAAAGTTACAGGTGGGAAAGTTAATCCGCTTATTGGTTCTGCCGGTGTCTCAGCAGTGCCGATGGCAGCGCGTGTATCACAAAAAGTTGGTGCAGAAGCAGATCCGACTAATTTCCTGCTAATGCATGCTATGGGACCTAATGTTGCAGGTGTTATTGGTACGGCAGTTGCAGCTGGAACATTTATGGCAATCTTTGGAGTAGGAGTTTAAGCCAGACTTAAATAGGAGGTAGAAAAATGGCAGATAATAAAAGACCGGTTAAAATTATGGAAACTGTTCTTCGTGACGCGCATCAGTCATTGATTGCAACCCGTATGACGACAGAACAGATGCTTCCAATTGTAGAAAAAATGGATAAAGTTGGTTATCATGCAGTTGAGTGCTGGGGTGGCGCAACATTTGATGCGTCGCTTCGTTTTCTGCATGAAGATCCGTGGGAAAGACTTCGCAAATTAAGAGATGGGTTTAAGAATACTAAACTGCAGATGCTATTCCGCGGACAGAATATATTAGGTTATAATCATTACTCAGATGATGTTGTTGAGTATTTTGTACAGAAGTCTATTGCGAATGGTATAGATATTATTCGTATTTTTGACTGTTTGAATGATATCCGTAACTTGGAGTGTGCTGTAAATGCATCTAAGAAAGAGAAGGGTCATGCACAGGTTGCGCTGTCTTACACTCTTGGTGAGGCGTATACTATTGATTATTGGAAAACTATGGCAAAGAAGATTGAAGATATGGGTGCAGATTCTATCTGTATTAAAGATATGGCAGGGCTTCTTGTACCTTATGCTGCAACAGAGCTTGTTACAGCGCTGAAGGAATCTACAAAGCTTCCAATTCAGCTTCATACACATTATACATCAGGTGTTGCTGCAATGACATATATGAAAGCAGTGGAAGCAGGCTGTGATATTATAGATACTGCTATTTCACCATTTGCGATGGGAACAAGCCAGCCTGCAACAGAGGTTATGGTTGAGACATTCAGGGGCACTGAATATGACTGCAGTTACGATATGAAGCTTCTTGCTGAGATTGCTGAATATTTCCGTCCTATGCGTGAGGAGTGCTTGGCAAGCGGACTGATGAATACAAAAGTTCTCGGAGTAAATATTAAGACATTACAGTACCAGGTACCTGGAGGTATGCTCTCTAACCTTGTATCTCAGTTAAAAGAACAGGGTGCTGAAGATAAATTCCAGGAAGTTCTTGAGGAAGTGCCTCGTGTTCGCAAGGATCTTGGAGAGCCGCCTCTTGTTACACCTTCATCTCAGATTGTCGGTACACAGGCAGTATTCAATGTACTTATGGGTGAAAGATACAAAGTTGCTACAGAGCAGACAAAAGATTTATTATCCGGTAAATATGGTCAGACTGTAAAACCTTTTAATGCTGATGTGCAGAAAAAAGTTATCGGGGATGCAAAACCAATTACACATCGTCCAGCGGATGATATAACGCCTCAGTTAGAAAAATATGAGAAAGAGTGTGCTCAATGGAAACAGCAGGATGAAGATGTGCTTACATATGCTTTATTCCCACAAGTAGCAAAAGACTTTTTTGAATATCGAGAAGCACAGCAGTCAAAAGTTGACGCTTCAATAGCAGATAAGGAAAATAAAGCTTATCCTGTATAGTAGATGTGTTAAATTTTAAATCAAATGTAGATGTATATAATTAATTTATAGCAACTTATATCATTAAAATTTTAAGAGATTGTGTCTTTGATACAGTCTCTTACTTTTTTCTTGCGAATATATAGCGATTGTGATAAAATAAGACTGTTGAGATATTTTTTTGTCAGCGGTAATATTGAAAAAGCGTGGTATTATTATGGAACAGTTTAATAGTCAGGAATTGTTGGCTGCGATTTCTGAAAAATACAGTAAGATGAGCAAGGGACATAAAAAGCTTGCTGCATACATATTGAAAAACTATGAGAAGGCAGTTTTTTTGACAGCGGCCAAGATGGGTAAAACTGTTGGGGTAAGTGAATCGACAGTAGTTCGTTTTGCAGTTTCTATGGGCTACAAGGGATATCCGGAGTTTCAGAAGGCGCTTGAAGGCGTTGTAATGAATAGGTTAAATTCAATCCAGAGAATGGAAGTTACATATGGAAGAATACCTCAATCTAAAATATTGGAGACAGTTTTACAGTCTGATATGGATAAGATTAAGATGACAATGGAAGCGATAGATGCCAATACTTTTAATTGTGCAGTAGATATAATATTAAATGCGGCTAATATTTATGTGCTTGGAATTAGAAGTTGTGCACCTCTTGCAGGTTTTTTAGGTTTTTATCTTAATTTGTTGTTTGATAATGTACGTTTGCTGCAGACTAACAATACAAGTGAGATTTTTGAACAGATGGTTAGGATAAGTGAGAAGGATGTTATTATTGGCATAAGTTTTCCAAGATATTCAATGCGTACACTTAAGGCGCTTGAATTTGCAAATAACAGAAATGCAAAAGTTATTACGCTTACCGACAGTGTTAATTCACCTATGAATCTATATTCTTCATGTAATCTAATTGCCAAGAGCGATATGGCTAGTATTGTCGATTCTCTTGTTGCACCTCTAAGTGTAATCAATGCTCTAATTGTTTCATTATGTATGAAAAAACAGGGGGAAGTTATTGATACATTAAGTTCATTGGAAAAGATATGGGAAGATTACCAAGTGTATAATAGTGATGAAATAAATATACTGGATAATAGAGTATCATTGCATTATCCAAGATTGGAAAAAGAAGATGAGTAAAGTTTTAGTCATTGGTGCCGGTGCAGCTGGTATGATGGCGGCAGTTTGTGCCGCAGCGAACGGACATGAAGTTCATATTTATGAAAAAAATGAAAAATTTGGAAAGAAGATTTATATTACAGGAAAGGGAAGATGTAATGTAACAAACAGTAGTTCTGTAGAGGATCTATTACAGAATATTGTAAGGAATGGAAAGTTTTTATACAGTGCATTCTATAGCTTTTCCAGTGATATGACGATTGATTTTTTTGAAAATGCAGGATGTCACCTGAAGGTAGAGAGAGGAAATAGAGTATTTCCTGTTTCGGATCATGCTTCAGATATTATATTTACATTAGCTTCTCTAATGAAAAAATATCATGTGCATGAACATTTAAATACTGAGGTTAAATCTCTTTATTTGGATAAGCGAAGTGTTAAGGGTATAATATTAGATGATAAAAAGCTTGTCAAGGCAGACAAGGTGATTGTTGCCACAGGAGGTTTATCGTATCCGTCTACTGGTTCAACGGGTGATGGTTATAAATTTGCCAAAAAAGCGGGACATGATATAATTGATACTTTTCCATCATTAGTTCCGTTTAATATAAAAGAGGAATTTGTAAAGGAACTGCAGGGATTAGGGCTGAAAAATGCAGATTTAAGAATTGTGTCAGGCAGGAATACTATTTATCATGATTTTGGTGAGCTGATGTTTACCCATTTTGGCGTCAGCGGACCGTTAATTTTATCAGGAAGCAGTTATTTGGGAGAATATTTGCAAAATAATAAAATTAAACACAATGGGAAGATTCGTATAATAATAGATCTAAAGCCTGCGCTTACAGAAGAACAATTAGATGTAAGACTTTTACGAGAATTTGATGAAAATAAAAATAAAGTTATAAAAAATATTCTGCCAAGTCTTCTGCCAAGAAAGATGCATAATGTATTTTTAAATTATGCAGATATGCTTCCAGAGAAGAAAATTAATGAAATAACTAAAGAAGAAAGGACAAGGCTGGTATTTTGTTTTAAAAATTTTATTTTGACATTTGATGGTTTTAGAGGATATAACGAGGCAGTGATTACTAAAGGGGGAATTAATATTGAAGATGTAAATCCGTCCACAATGGAGTCGAAGTTGTGCAAGAACTTGTACTTTGCAGGGGAAGTGTTGGATGTTGATGCACTTACAGGAGGATATAATCTGCAGATTGCATGGTCAACGGGATTCCTTGCAGGAAGTTCTGTATAACTAAATACTCTGCTGCAAGCTACGGGTTATGTCACATCGTATATTGTAAACAGAAAATATAAAAATAATGGAGGAGTAAAAATGGGATATAAAATTGCAATTGACGGACCGGCAGGTGCTGGAAAAAGTACTATAGCAAAGATGATAGCAGAGAAATTAGATTTTATTTATGTGGATACGGGAGCGATGTACCGTGCTGTTGCATATTTTTTTATTCATAATGGGATCGAGAACCTTGATGGTGCAAATGTAAAACTGATGTGTGCACAGATGGATATTCGTATAAGTTATGAAGAAGGGAACCAGAACGTTATTTTAAATGGTAAAAATGTTACAGGCTATCTGAGAAGTGAAGAGGTTGGAAAGATGGCATCAATTGTTGCTGTAAATAGAGAAATACGTGAGAAGCTTATCGATTTGCAGAGATATATTTCCGGCGAAGAGGATGTTGTAATGGATGGCAGAGATATTGGGACACAAGTACTTCCTGATGCTCAGCTTAAAATTTATCTTACAGCTTCTATTGATGTGCGTGCAAGAAGAAGATTTGAAGAGTTAGAGGAAAAGGGTGTTTCGGCAAATATAGAAGATATTAAGGCAGATATAGAAACTCGTGATAAAAATGATATGAATAGAGAGATTGCGCCGTTATGTCAGGCAGAAGATGCTATACTTGTTGATACATCAGAGATGACAATAGATGAAGTTGTTGCTAAAATTATTTCTCTTTATAAAGGAAATTGCTCATAAAAATATATTTTATTTGGATTTATGGAGGTAAATATGGATGTAAAATTAGCTGAGACAGCCGGGTTTTGCTTTGGGGTAAAAAAAGCTGTTGAAAAAGTTTATGAACAGTTAGAGGAAAATAATTGTGGCAAAAATTTGCATATTTATACCTATGGTCCTATTATCCATAATGATCAGGTTGTTGAAGATTTAAAAGCTAAGGGAGTAGAGGTAATAGAGGAAAAAACAGATATTAGTAAATTGAAAAGCGGGACTGTTATTATTCGTTCTCATGGTGTTCCCAAAAAGATTATTGATGATTTGGAAGGTAATGGTTTTACAATTGTGGATGCTACCTGTCCTTTTGTAAAAAAGATTCATAGAATTGTACATGAGAAGACAAAGGAAGGTTATCATGTTGTAATTATTGGAAATGACAAGCATCCTGAAGTTGAGGGAATAAAAGGATGGGCATGTGGTAATGTAAGCGTTATTGAGAACGTAAAAGAAGCAGAAAATTTTCAGGCAAAAGATACTGATTCGGTGTGCATAGTTTCGCAAACGACATTTAATTACAATAAATTTCAAGAATTAGTTGAAATTATTTCGAAAAAGAGTTATGATATAATTGTTTTAAATACGATTTGCAATGCCACAGAAGAGAGACAGAGTGAAGCGGCAAGTCTTGCAGCTGCTTCTGACGCTATGATTGTTATTGGAGGCAAACATAGCTCTAATACGCAAAAGTTATTTGAAATATCTAAAAAAGAATGTGAAAATACTTACTATATACAGACACTCGGTGACTTGGATTTACATCAGTTAAAATCCGTTCGTAATGTAGGTATTACCGCAGGGGCTTCGACCCCAAATACTATAATTCAGGAGGTTTTTGACAATGTCAGAAGAATTAAGCTTTGATGAAATGATTGAGCAATCAATGAAAACAATACGCACGGGAGAGGAAGTTGAAGGAATAGTAATCGATATTAAAGATGATCAGATTATATTAGATATCGGTTATAAATCAGAAGGTATCATTCCTAAAAATGAGTATTCAAGTGTACCGGATGTTGACTTGACTAAAGCCGTTAAAGTTGGAGATACAATGAAAGCAAAAGTGTTAAAACTGAACGATGGTGACGGTCAGGTATCGTTAACATATAGAAGGTTACTTGCAGATAAAGGCAATGCAAGACTTGAAGAGGCATTTAATAATAAAGAAGTTCTTACAGCTAAAGTTACACAGGCAGTTCAAAGCGGTTTAAGTGTTGTCTATGAAGAATCCCGTATATTTATTCCCGCAAGTCTTGTATCTGACACATATGAGAAAGATCTGTCAAAATATACAGGACAGGAAATAGAGTTTGTTATCAGTGAATTTAATCCTCGCCGCCGCAGAATTATCGGTGACAGAAAGCAGCTTTTAGTTGCCGCTAAGAAAGAGAAGCAGAAAGAGCTGTTTGAGAGAATAAATGTCGGTGATACAGTTGAAGGTACAGTAAAGAATGTAACAGACTTTGGTGCATTTATTGATTTAGGAGGCGCTGACGGACTTCTTCATATTTCAGAGATGTCATGGGGAAGAGTGGAAAATCCTAAGAAAGTGTTTAATGTTGGCGACACATTAAAAGTACTTATTAAAGAAATCAATGGAGAAAAGGTTGCCCTAAGTCTTAAATTCCCAGATGCTAATCCTTGGTTAAATGCTTCAGAGAAATATGCTGCTGGCAATATAGTAAAAGGTAAAGTAGCGAGAATGATTGATTTTGGTGCATTTGTAGAGCTTGAGCCAGGTATAGATGCTTTGCTGCATGTATCTCAAATTGCTAAAGAACATATTGATAAACCATCAGATGTTTTATCTGTAGGACAAGAGATTGAGGCAAAAGTTGTTGATTTAAATGAGGAAGATAAGAAGATTAGTTTAAGTATGAAAGCATTGTCAGCTGATAATGATGAGACTAAATTGAATGAGCAGTCAGCTGATGAAATTGTTAAATCAGAAGAGGCAAAAGAGGAATCAGCAGAGTAATTAAGCGATGTTATAATTTATATTATATATTAGGTAGACTTATAGGGTATGGACTTCCCCCGCTTTTAAGTGGGGGAAGTCTACATAATATAAAAGGAGAATTGCCCATGGATGATTATGAAGGATTTAAAAAGAAAGTTTTTGCCTTGACTAGTATCGATTTAAATGCCTATAAAGAGCGTCAGATGAGAAGAAGAATAGATACTCTTATAAAAAGGCATAATATGACTACATATGATCAATTTGTGAATTCAATAAAGACTGATCAGAAATTATTTGAAGAATTTGTTAATTATCTGACAATAAATGTTTCAGAGTTTTATAGAAATCCTGATCAGTGGCGTATTCTTGATGAAGAGATTATTCCGATGTTAATTAATAAATTTGGAAATAATCTCAAAATATGGAGTGCGGCATGTTCTACGGGGGATGAACCATATTCACTCGTGATGGCATTTTCCAAACATATTCCAATTAATAAAGTGAAGATTATTGCTACAGATATTGATAATCAGGTGCTTGACAAAGCTAGGATGGGATTGTATAACGCTAAAAGCATTGCTGCTGTTCCTGAGGAATTTAAGCAGAAATATTTTAAACAAATTGGTCCCTCATTTCAGATAAGCGATGATATAAAAAAACAAGTAGAGTTTAAAAAACATAATTTGCTGAAAGATTCTTATCCACAGGGCTGTCATTTAATAGTGTGCAGAAATGTTGTTATATATTTTACAGATGAGGCAAAAGATGACATATATGCTGAATTTAACAAATCGCTTGTAAAAGGTGGATTATTGTTTATAGGAAGTACTGAGCAGATATCAGCATATAAACAGTTTGGTTACGACAGATTAAAATCATTCTTTTACACAAAAGAATAGAGTTGGAGTTAATCCAACTCTATTTTTATCTTATTATAAAATTACATATTAAAAATACTATAAAATTCTTTTATGTTGATAAAAGTTTTAACAGATGCAATATATATTTTAGCTGGTCTGCGCTGTTACTGCAAAATTCGTCTGTTATCTCAAAAAAAGTACATTTATCATGATAATCTTCTTTGAAAAATGGTGTTATTATTTCTTCTTCCTGTGGAAGGAAAATTCCGGTTTTTTTACTGTAACAATTTGCTGCTTTGGCTTTTGTGCGGAAATTTTTATCAACATAAAAGGCTACGCTTTTGTGTATTGAAGTATCTTCTTGCGGAAGATAGTAATAGTCCTGATAGTTTGGAAAGAAATATTTTAATTCACATTGGTTTATTTCAATCTTTATTTTGCCATTGTTTTTGTGAGCGGTCATATATATTGAACCATAACTGCAGGAAATACGTTTTGGGAGAGTATTTTTTATTTGAAATGAAAATATACCTTCCTGTTTTTGCTCACCACGGCTGTTTGTATAATAGTGAAGTTCAAATCCAGGAGATAAAATATTTCCAGTAAATAGCGAACGATAAGCAAACATCGGTAAAAGCTGAACCATACCGATAACATCTTCTTCATTGTGAAGCAGCAGCATTGCTTCATTTTGTTTGCTGCCGTTTTTTTCATATTCACGAAATACTGAGATGAGTTCACCGCCATTTTTTGTATCATTTCTGTTAATACATAGAAATTTTTCAATAGTTTTTTGCTTTAGATTTTCTAACTTAAGCTGTTTTTTATATGGTTGTAAATTTTTATATATATCAATATTTTTAAAATTATCAAAATCTAATGGAATCTGATATTTTTTTAATTTTTCTTTAATAAATGGAATGTCAAAACCATTTCCATTGTAGTGAAGTATTGTAGTGAAAGACTTTGATAATTCATAAAAAGCAAGCAGAATTGAGCTTTCATCAATGTCAGATTGAGCCAGCCATTGTATAAGACAGTACTTATCGTTAGTAAAATAAATACATCCTATTAAGTAAAGTATATTTGTCTTTGAAGAAAAACCGGTTGTCTCAATATCAAAAAAAAGCCAGTCTTTTTTAGGAGTAAAGTCTTTTGTTAGTAATTCTATATTATCAAGTTTTTTGGATATTGTTATCATTTGATCTGTCCTTTGCATTTTTATTAAAATCTTATGTAAATAAAAAAGGAAATTTGCTATGAATCAGTATACCATAAATTACAAATTTAGCAAATACTATTCATTTTAATTAGAGTATGAAGGAGGCTGTTTAATGAAATTACATTCTTACCTTGGCGGGATAGCGTTAAGACCATATAAAGAACAGTCTAAAAATTGTGAGATAATTTCTATTGTGCCAGAAGATGATATGGTCTACCCTCTTATTCCCTGTGAAGGCAAGTGTCCTTTAGCCTATGTAAAGGCTGGAGATAAGGTTAAAATTGGACAACAAATTGCGGGAGCTTCTGATGGTACGCTTGGTATTTATTCATCGGTGTCAGGTATTGTAAAAGCTGTTGCAAAGAAAAAGAATTATGATATGAAGATTTATGATTCTATTATTATTGAGAATGACGGGGAATTTGAAGAAGGAGAGTTTGATGAAGTTGTAGATATAGAACAGCTCAGCTTTATTCAGATTGTAAATCTTTTGGGAGCTTATGGTATAAGAGAATATATAAGAGGCGGATTTTCATTATATGAGAAATTAAAGAGGATCGGAGAAAATAATGCTAATTATGTTATTATAAACGGAGTGGAGTGTGAACCGTATCTTACATCTATATACCGCAGATTTATAGATGACTCAGATATGATTTTTGACGGAGTTAGAGTTATGAAGCATCTGTTTCCAAAATCTGTTATAATAATTGCAATTGGGGATGATAATAAAGAGGCAGTCGCCATTATGGAGAAAAAGATTAAAAATGAGCCCAATGTAGAGGTTGAGATTATACCCAACTTATATCCCTCTGGTGATTGCTGCCGTTTGATATATCAAATAAGCGGTAAAGCTTTTGAGAATGAAATACAGGCATTGTCTGATGGTATTATATGTATTAATGTAGATACATTGTGTGCAGTTTCAAATGCAGTCTTTGAGGGTTTGCCGCCTATGAGCAGAGTTATAACTCTCTCTGGTGAGGGGTGTGTAAATCCTGGAAATTATGAGGTGTTATTTGGCACTTCAATAGAAGAAGTAATAAGGTTTACAGGCGGACAAAATGAAGACGCTTATATAACTGTTGCAGGAGGACCGCTTACAGGAATTGAATTGACTGATTTAAATGTACCAGTAACTTCATCACTTGAAAGTATACTTATATTATCAAAAAGAGAAACAGAAAATTATGAACCAGAGGAGTGTATTAGATGTAGCCGTTGTGCGGCGGTATGTCCAAATAGGCTAATTCCTGAAAAATTATTTTATTATGCAAAAAAGGGTAACTACGGTAAATTTTTGAAATGGCATGGAGATAGCTGTTCAATGTGCGGATGTTGTTCTTATGTCTGTCCGTCGCATATTCCGTTGACAGATTATATAACGTATATGAGAGATAGTTTGGGAGAGTTTTAAAATGCAGGAAAAGTTAAAAAATATTAGATCTTCGCCATATATTTCAGGAGGTGATACCTCAGTAAGTATAATGATAAAAATTATCATTTCATTACTTCCAATTGTTTGTTTTGCTGTTTATAAATATAAACTAAATGCAGTATTTCATATATTTATCACTGTGTTAGCATGTATATTTGTGGAATATCTGTTTTGTTTTATAACTAAAAAGAGAAATACTGTAAAAGATGGAAGTGCAGTTGTTACAGGAATACTGATTGCTCTGCTGCTGCCCGCATATGCTCCATATTATATGGGAGTAATTGGCGGAGTGTTTGCAATAGTTGTTGTAAAAAAACTTTGTGGAGGCATTGGAAAATATATTATAAATCCTTCTGCTGCAGCTAAATGCTTTCTATTTTTGTCATTTCCTACTGTTATGAGAGTGTATTCAAACGGTGCTGCAGATCTTTCAGTGAAAAATTTAATTGATGGAAAAAATATAGATACACTTAGCTTGATAGTCGGAGATAGTGTTGGAAGTATGGGTGAAGTGTGTGCTGCTGCTTTGCTTATTGGAGCAATTATCCTTGTAGTTTCTGGAGTTATTGATGTATATATACCTGCTTCATATACTATTTCCTTTTTAATTATGCTTATTATATTTGGCGGAAGAGGTTTTGATGCTGGTTATATTGCGGCACAGTTTGCAGGAGGAGGGTTCCTGTTTGTGGCATGGTTTATTGCAACTGATTATACTACCGCACCGATAACATACAAGGGACAAGTAATATATGGTATTTTATTGGGTATATTTACAGCTATGGTGAGAATTTGGGGTCATAGAAATGAAGATATATATTTTATAGTTTTAATTGTAAATTTATTTACTCCGTTTATTGAAGATATTACAATACCAAAGCCGTTTATTTTGGGAGGTGGAAAAAATGTTTAATGACAGTATTAAATATTTTTGGGAGCAAATTTTGGGAGAAGATAAATTTAATGCAGGAATAATATCAGCAGCCATATTTGTCTCAGCTGTACAAAACAGTATTTCTGGTATTGCAGTTGGATTAGCAATTATTTTGACATATGTACTGTCGGCTTTTATATGTTCTTTTTTGGCAAAAGTAATTCCAATAAAAATAAGATTGTTTGTATATATTTTGATAAATGCTATAATTGCAACAACAATAAGTATGTTTCTTTTGAATGTAAAATTATTCTGGAATTATACTGCTCTTATTGATTATATACCTGTAATTGCTGTTAGTTGTGCTATTATAGTGTGTATAGACTGTCCGAGGATTGACAAAGATTATAAAAGTTCTTTAAAAGATGCTTTTGAAATAGGTATTACAGGGGCGTTATTAATTTTATTGTATGGTGTTTTTCGTGAGTTTTTAACATCAGCAAGTATATTGGGTATAAATATTCCACCAGTAAGAGGGATTTTAGAAAATTTTCATTTTTTTGAATATAGTTCGGGCGGTTTTATTTTAATGGGAATTATTGCAGGGTGTATGCAGAAAATACATATTGTTATGATGCGAAAAAAATTTATGGATGATGGAGTAAAGGAGACTGCGGCAAGTGAGCTTGATAATTAGTGCTTTGTTTATTCATAATATTGTGTTATATTATGGTTGTGGGGTTTTGTTGATTGCTTCAGAAAAAGATAATTGGAAAATAGTTGCAAAAATTGGGATAGTCAATGTTGCTGTTATGACTGTATCTTCATTTTTATTTGGATTGTTAGAAAATTTTATTATAAATTTTTATATTATTACATATATAAAACCAATTATCTATATTATTATTGTGGCAGTTGTAAGTGCTGCTTTGTGTATATGTTTTAGTAAAATTAATTTTTTTTCTGAGATAAAAAGAATTAGCGGTATAATGTTAATTGATAATACAGCTTTAATATGGGGATTGTCGGTTGTGGACAGCGGTTTATCTATCTGGCAGTATATTATTGCAGGTTTTTCATGCGGAGTGGGTTTTTTCATTGTAATTGTTATAGTTAGTGCTGTTATGGAAAGAATTGAGGATGAAAATGTTCTTCCATCATTTAGGGGTGTTCCTATTATATTAATAATTTTTGGTATAGTTGGTATCGCATTAAGTTTTATAGAGTGAAATATATATACATTTTAGAAAGTTGGAGGTATCAGATATGAAAAAAGCAGTTATTTTTCTTGCAGAAGGATTTGAGGAAGTGGAGGCAATGACGCCTGTAGATTTATTAAGGAGGGCAGGAGTACAAGTTGAAATGCTGTCAGTTGATGGGTTAGATACAGTGACGGGTTCTCATGGAATTGAGATAACGGTCAATAATTCATTAAATAATGCAGATATTTCAGATGCAGATTTACTTATTTTGCCAGGAGGTATGCCGGGAACTAAAAATCTGGATGCAAGCAGAGAAGTTGCAGAGGCATTAATATCAGCAGATAAACAGGGTAAACTTATTGCAGCAATATGTGCTGCTCCAAGTGTGTTAGGTCATTTAGGTCTTCTTGAAGGTAAATCAGCTACCTGTTATCCAGGATTTGAAAGTGAATTGAATGGAGCTGAATATTTAGAAGAGTCTGTTGTTGTTGACGGCAATATTATAACTAGCAGAGGTGTTGGTACTGCGATAGATTTTGGGTTGAAGCTGACAGCTCTTCTTGTTGATGATGATACATCAAAGGATTTGGGAAAAGGTATTGTATATGAAAAATAGTAGAAATATTAAAACAGTAAAGCTTCCTGCTAAGGTTTTGGTTGTAATTGTAATCTTAGTCATATTTACTGCAGTATTTTGGATTTTTTCACTGTTTCGTTTCCCAGTAAAAAAATATGTTAAATCTGCATTATATGCAATTTGTTATGAGGAGACAGATGAGTATAAAAAACTTACAAATGCAAGTGATGCAGAAATTAAGGAATCAATAGAAGAAGATTTGCGTTATCAGGCAGAAACATATGCAGCATACTTTGGAATAGAAAATTTAAGTGATAAAAGTCTGGAAATGTTGCAAGATTTCTCGAAAGATGTGTATTCTTACAGTAAATTTAAAATTAAAAAAGTTAAAAAAACTAAAGAAGGTTATACTGTTACTGTAAAGGTAAAACGTATAATTTTTTCTAAAATTTCAAAGAAAAATATTGATAAATATATAAATGAATTTAATGCACGCGCTGAAGATAGTGAGTTTTTGTATGACAGCGATTCTATATATGAAGAAAAATTTGTTGAAGGATTGATTGCATCATATAAAGATGAACTTGAGAATATTGAATATGGAAAATATAAAAAAGTTAAAGTTACGGTTAGCAAGACAGGTAATAACAGATATGCCGCTGATTTAACAGAAGCGCTTAATTCTATGATTGAATTTTAATAAAATTTATGCCATTCATTACCAACATAATCTTTTTTAGCTGAGACATAATAGTAACATGATAAGTCATGAAAATGATTTATCTGATAACAAGCCGGAATGCAAAAAGCATATACGGCAGACAAACTATTTATAAAGCGGAGGTGCTTAGAAATGGCAAAAAGTAATAACACAGTAAACGTACCCGAAGCTAAGGGTGCAATGGACAAATTTAAAATGGAAGTAGCTTCAGAGTTAGGTGTAAACCTTAAAGAGGGATACAATGGTGACTTAAGTTCAAGAGAAGCCGGTTCAATCGGTGGCGGAATGGTTAAGAAAATGATCGAAGCTCAGGAACGTCAGATGGCAGGTAAAGAATAATCTGTCGATATTATAAAAAATTAAAACAAATAGAATTGTAATAAAATTTGTCTAAAAGAAAATCCGGTGAATGAGATAAATTCTGATTCATCGGATTTTTTAT
>CATJTQ010000088.1 GCA_949743325.1 uncultured Lachnospiraceae bacterium | reverse complement strand
GTTTCTTTACCAGCGTGTACCATATTTGTTTTCCACCTCTAATATCAGGAATAGACCAACCTTTTTTTCTCCACTCATTTTTTTGTTTCTGAATATCAATAATAACGGTCTTTGATCCATTGTCCATATTTTTCTCATTTTCCATGATATCTCCTTTTGCCTACATTCTATGAGATTTAGCAACTTGCTAATATATATTAAGCACTTTTTTCAATTCAGCTTTTCACATATCTTATTCTCGTTATACCTTAATTTTTCAGTCTATCAAAACTCTCAAAAGGGTTCCAGTATATATTTTAATACTAAAAGCTGGAAAAAAAGTAAACATTAAATCAAACATTAAGGGTTAAAACAACGCCATCTTTCAACAGCATAGTTTCCTGCATTTGTCTGGGAACTTCTCTGACTATGTTAAAAGGTCGTCCAGTTTTGCATAACTCCACCACCATCAAAAAAGAAAAAACATTCTCTCCTTCTATTCTCCAAAAAAGAGAAGAAGAGGATCTTGAAAATTCAGTCTGTCAAGATCCTCGTTTTGGTTCATCTCTATTGTTTTTTATTACTGCTTCAATAAAAAGCAATGTTTACAATAAGGAAAAAATCATTTTACAAAAACATCAGCTTCCAGTGTATTACTTGCTGTTGATTGCCGCCTGTGCTGCCGCCAATCTTGCAATCGGAACACGGAATGGTGAACATGAAACATAATCCAGACCAATCTTATGGCAGAACTCTACTGATGAAGGATCTCCGCCATGCTCTCCACAGATTCCAATGTGTAAGCTTGGATTTGCTGGCTTTCCTAATTTGATAGCTGTCTCCATAAGTTTACCTACACCTGTCTGGTCAAGTTTTGCAAACGGATCGTTCTCGAAGATTTTTGCATCATAGTAACCATCTAAGAATTTACCTGCATCATCACGTGAAAATCCATATGTCATCTGTGTTAAGTCATTAGTTCCAAAGCAGAAGAAATCAGCATCTTTGGCGATATCATCAGCAGTCAAAGCTGCACGAGGAATCTCTATCATTGTTCCCACCTCATACTCAAGCTTAACGCCAGCAGCTGATATCTCTGCCTCTGCAGTATCAACAACTACTTTCTTAACAAACTTTAACTCCTTTACATCTCCAATAAGAGGAATCATAATTTCAGGTTTTACTGTCCAGTCACTGTGAGCCTTCTGAACATTTATAGCAGCACGGATAACCGCACTAGTCTGCATCTTTGCAATTTCAGGATAAGTAACTGCAAGACGGCATCCGCGGTGTCCCATCATTGGATTGAACTCATGAAGAGAATCTATAATAGTTTTAATCTCATCAACGCTCTTGCCCTGAGTATCAGCCAATTTTTTAATATCAGCCTCCTCAGTTGGAACAAACTCATGAAGCGGTGGATCTAAGAAACGGATTGTAACAGGATTACCTTCCAAAGCTTCATATAATTTCTCAAAATCACCTTGCTGATAAGGAAGAATTTTAGCTAACGCTGCCTCTCTCTCCTCTACTGTATCTGAGCAAATCATCTCACGGAAAGCAGCAATTCTGTCTTCCTCAAAGAACATATGCTCAGTTCTGCAAAGTCCAATACCCTCTGCACCAAGTTCACGCGCTTTTTTAGCATCCTCAGGTGTATCAGCATTTGTGCGGACTTTAAGAGTTCTGAATTTATCAGCCCATCCCATAATTCTTCCGAATTCACCTGCAATCGTAGCGTCAACTGTAGGTATCTGTCCATCATAAATATTACCTGTAGAACCATCAATAGAAATATAATCTCCCTCATGATATTCTTTTCCTGATAATGTGAACTTCTTATTTGCCTCGTCCATTGCTATATCACCGCAGCCTGACACACAGCAAGTACCCATTCCACGGGCAACAACAGCCGCATGTGATGTCATACCGCCGCGAACAGTCAAAATACCCTGTGCCGCTTTCATACCAGTAATATCTTCTGGAGATGTCTCCAGACGAACAAGTACAACTTTCTCACCTCTCTGATTCCAACTGTCTGCATCTTCCGCTGTAAATACAATTTTACCACATGCAGCTCCAGGAGAAGCCCCAAGACCTTTACCTACAGGAGCAGCTTCTTTTAAAGCCTTAGCATCAAATTGAGGATGCAGTAATGTATCTAAATTACGAGGATCAATCATCGCAACTGCTTCCTCTTCAGTTCTCATACCTTCATCAACTAAATCACACGCAATTTTCAAGGCAGCCTGTGCTGTTCTCTTACCATTACGAGTCTGAAGCATATAAAGTTTTTTATTCTCAACGGTAAACTCCATATCCTGCATATCTCTGTAGTGATTTTCAAGTGTTGAACAAACCTTCTTAAACTGCTCAAAAGCCTCTGGAAACTCTTTTTCCATCTGAGCGATCGGCATTGGTGTACGAACACCTGCAACAACATCTTCACCCTGAGCATTTTTCAGGAATTCACCCATAAGTTTCTTCTCACCTGTAGCCGGGTCACGTGTAAATGCAACACCAGTACCGCAGTCATCACCCATGTTACCAAATGCCATAGACTGTACATTTACAGCAGTACCCCAAGAATATGGAATATCATTATCACGGCGATAAACATTTGCACGAGGGTTGTCCCATGAACGAAATACCGCTTTTACAGCACCCATCAACTGCTCTTTTGGATCATTTGGGAAATCTGAACCAATTTTCGCTTTATACTCTTCTTTAAACTGTGAGGCAAGCTCTTTTAAATCATCAGCTGTCAAATCAACATCCTGCTCAACGCCTCTGTCAGCTTTCATCTTATCAATTAATTCTTCAAAATATTTCTTTCCTACTTCCATTACTACATCTGAATACATCTGAATAAATCTTCTGTAACAATCCCATGCCCAACGTGCATTTCCAGACTTTTCAGCAATTGTATTTACAACTGTCTCATTTAATCCAAGATTAAGAATTGTATCCATCATACCAGGCATTGATGCCCTTGCACCTGAACGCACAGACACCAATAACGGATTATCTATATCTCCAAATTTTTTTCCTGTAATCTCTTCCATCTTAACGATATATTCGTTAATCTGTCCCTGAATCTCTTCATTAATTTCTCTGCCATCCTCATAATACTGAGTACAAGCTTCTGTTGTAATTGTGAAGCCCTGAGGAACTGGAAGTCCTAAGCTTGTCATTTCTGCAAGATTTGCGCCTTTACCTCCAAGAAGTTCACGCATATTTGCATTACCTTCACTAAACAAATACACCCATTTGTTTGCCATCTCAATTAATCCTCCTATTTCTTATCATTTATAGTGATATGGCAGCCCACTCGCCCTTTAGAAAAAAATGGCAAAAGAGCGCACATATTTATTATACCACATCAAATACCTTCGTCAAGGAAAAAATCAGATACACATTTCAGAACTCATCATTTTATAAGCGACTGAAGATAAATTTCTAAATTCGTATACCCGCATTTCGTCTTTTGCGCTCCATCACCCGCATTATCAGGGTCTAAACCAACTTGTTTCTCCCATTCATCAGGCATGCCGTCTCCATCGCTGTCAACTGCTGCCTTATCAGAATTTAATACAGGAAATTGTCCGCTCCAGCCTATTGATTGTTCCGGCTTGTTAATCAATTTACCATTTCCATCTTTAATTCCTTGTATAACTGCTGTGTCAATCTCATCCCGTACAAGTGACGCACCCGCATCCTCTAACAGAAAATCCTCAACATCATCTGTCTTCATTATATCTGTAGTCATCGTATCATCATACCTTGATGACAGCTTATACTCCTGCATAGAAAAATTTACATTATCGCTCTCAATTTCCACAAGACTATATTGATCTTCAGGAATTTGATCATTCATCATATTTCCTTCCATAAACATCTTCGTATAAGAACAACCCTCACTCCATGCATATTCTCCTGTTCCTACAGGACCGCTTTTATAGACATTATTTATCAGGTTAAAATGAGTAATTGAATCTATATCATGATTTTTACCTGCCGCCTGACCGCTCCAGTTATAAACATAATTATTAATAAATTCAAATCTAAATCCAATCGGGTCCTCTTCAAATGAAGTATAATTTCCGCACATCGGCATACGGCTTCTATGTGTTGAATAAATATTTCTCATAAAAGTAACCTGCTGCCCGTCAGAACCCCTGACAAGAGATCCCATGCCATGTGTTCCAAAAAGATTAACATTTAAACTTTCACTGATTAAACAATTCATCACTGTAACCTTATCGCTGCCCGATACTGATAATGTCTCATCTGTTCCCCATGAAGTTGACATATGATCAATGATAACCTGCTTCGAATCTTTAACCCATACTGCATCTGTTTCTTGGCTTCCTGCCGGACGGCTTCTTAAATATCTCACTATTACCTCATCAGCCTCAACCGTCAATCCAAAATTTGTCAGGCAAATCCCATCCCCTGGCGCAGTTTGTCCCGCAATTGTAATATATGGCTCTTTAATAACAAGCATAGATTCAAGCTGAATAACACCTGAAACATCAAACACAATCGTTCTTTTACCGCTCTGTTCTATCGCCCATCTAAGTGAACCTTCGCCATTATCATTTAAATTAGTAACATGATAAACTTTACCGCCTCTTCCTCCTACAGTTTCCTTACCGAACCCGTCTGCTCCCAAGAAAGCAAGCGTATCTTCATCATCTTTAAACCCATACTCTTCATAATAAGCAGGTCTATCTTTCTCTTTATCAGCTTTATTATCTGAGGTTTTAGGAACTCCACAGCCTGTCAACAAGATTGTCAACACTGATAATGCTGCTGAAATTCTGTTAAAATAATTTTTCATTTCAATACTCTCCTCCCTTCTGACATAAGAAAACTGATAAATTTAAAATGTCTCTGAAATACTTCCATTTCTATATGCTCTCAACAGATCCTCCAAATCTTCTATTGTCTTCTTCATATCCTTTCCAACGTCTGTGTCAGCAACTAAATGCCTTTTATTTACTTCCTCAACAACAACGGTATCTGAATGAATATCCTTCTCATTTATAATAGCATCAATTCTAGATTTAAACGGCTCATGTGACACAAGCCTCAATCCATAAGAATTATATACCAAAGTATACCCGGCAATACCCGTCACGCTTTGATATGCTTTAGAAAATCCTCCATCGATAATAAATAATTTTCCATTGCACTTTATTGGATTTTCTCCCCTCTTCATCTTTACTGGCATATGACCGTTTATAATATGTGATTTTTCAGGGTCAAGACCAAACTCCTCAAATATTTTATTTATTAATGTTTCATTTTCCACAAGCTTATAATAATAATCTTTTTCTTCGTTTTTAGCTCCTTCGTCAGAAACAAAATACCTTTCAAATGTTGCCATCTTTGCTTTTCCATACACAGGTGAATTCTCATTTGACCATATATACCATAAAATATCCTGCCCCTTTTTCTTCTCCTCAGCATCATGTATGCTGAAATATCCTTTTCTAGCATATACTTCTAGAATATCATATAGCGCTTTTCCGCTGTATTCCTTATCAAACACTCTTACTTTTCTAAATGAGCCATCTTCATTGAGCGGTATACAGCCATGATATAAAAGATTAGAATTATATACTTTATATAGACTTCCCTTTGAGTAAAGAAATCTTACATGTTTTTGTAACTTTTCACAATGAACAAATGCCTTTTTTAGCCGATATATTATCTCTGACTCTTCAACTGTAAGCTTGTATGGATTTTCAGGATCAATTGTCGGAAAATATGTATCTAAAAGTTCATACTCCTTACCATCAACTTTTACAGTCCCTTTTTTATAATCAATTTTATCAAGAAGAAGTCTTGACTGCATAGCAAATTCTGGTCTGTCCTGTATTATTTGTCCCTCAAGTTTAAACTGAATAATCGAAATAGCTTTATGCATTTTCTGTTCCATCATCAAATCATTCTTATTTGCATGTGAATATTTATTGTCTATCTTAAAACATTTACACCCATCATCGCTATATGTATTAAGAGCAAATGTTGCCAGTGGTATAAGATTTATGCCATAACCGTCTTCAAGCGCATTTAAATTACCATACTTTGCCGACAGACGGACGACATTTGCAATACATGCCAAGTGTCCGGACGCTGCACCCATCCATACTATATCATGGTTTCCCCACTGAATATCAAGCGAATGATATTCCATCAAAGTATCAAGTATTATATGCGGTCCGCCTCCTCTGTCAAAAATATCACCGACAATATGGAGATGATCAATTACTAATTCCTGAATAAGATGACACATAGCAATAACCAAATCCCTTGCTATATTAACCCTTATTAAAGTTGCAATAATTTCGTTATAATATGCTTCCTTATTACTCACTTCCTCTTTCTCCGTAATAAGCTCTTCTATGATATATGCAAAATCTTTGGGCAATGCCTTCCTAAGCTTAGATCTAGTATACTTAGAAGCAACCCTTCGGCATATTCGTATAAGATGATGGAGAGTTCTACAATACCACTCCTCCATGTTAATTTTCTCATGATAGACAAATTCAAGCTTTTCTTCAGGATAATATATAAGTGTTGCAAGACTTTTCTTTTGTGACATACTTAGAGCATCCCCAAACTCTTCCTCAATCTTACGCCTCACTGAACCAGAACCATTTTTTAAAACATGTTGAAAAGATTCTGCCTCACCGTGAATATCTGTAAGAAAATGCTCTGTTCCTTTAGGAAGATTAAGTATTGCATGTAAATTCACAATTTCCGTTGAGGCATCAGCAATCGTTGGATAAAGTTTAGCGATAGTCCTTAAATGTCTCATTTCAAACTCATTTTTGTGCATGGCAAAACCCCCAAAGTTTATTTTTAGACAAAACACACCAGTGGATTATATAAATACTGGTGTGTTTAATAATTTAAAAGCGTCGTTTTCAGTTGTTTAATGGATATTTATCAGTTAATCCCTGCACCATTGCACGGACTTTACCTTTATTTGCCTCAAAATCTTTGATAACAAGAGATATCGCCTCTGCTATCACATCCATATCTTCTGTATTCATTCCGCGTGAAGTTACCGCAGGAGTTCCAAGACGGATTCCGCTTGTCACAAACGGAGATTTAGGATCATTAGGAATTGTATTTTTGTTACATGTAATATGCACTTCATCTAAATATTTCTCAACCTCTTTACCCGTAAGACCTGTCTCTTTTAAATCTACAAGCATAAGGTGATTGTCAGTTCCGCCTGATACAATATTTACACCTCTGTCCAGCAATCCTTTTGCAAGCGCCTGTGCATTATCAATAATATTTTGCTGGTATGCTTTAAAACTGTCATCTAGAGCCTCTTTGAAACAAACTGCCTTCGCAGCAATAACATGCATAAGAGGTCCGCCCTGAATACCTGGAAATACAGCTTTATTAAAATTATATTTATCAACGGCTTCCTGATTTGCTAAAATCATTCCGCCCCTAGGTCCTCTAAGCGTCTTGTGTGTAGTAGTAGTTACAACATCAGCATATGGGAATGGACTTGGATGAAGTCCCGCTGCAACAAGTCCGGCAATATGAGCCATATCTACCATTAATACAGCCTCAACCTCATCGGCTACCTCTCTAAATTTCTTAAAATCAATTGTTCTGGCATATGCACTTGCACCTGCAATGATCATTTTAGGTTTTGATTCCAGCGCAATACGGCGAAGCTCGTCATAATCAATAAATCCATCATCATTCACTCCGTATGGCACAATATTAAAATAGCTGCCCGACATATTAACAGGACTTCCATGTGTCAAATGTCCGCCATGATCAAGATTCATACCCATCACAGTATCTCCTGGCTTTAACACAGCAAAAAACACAGCCATATTAGCCTGTGCTCCTGAATGCGGCTGAACATTTGCATAATCACAGCCAAATAATTTCTTGGCACGCTCAATTGCAAGATTCTCAACTACATCAACACACTGACAGCCTCCATAATACCTCTTCGCAGGATAACCTTCTGCGTACTTATTAGTGAGCGGACTGCCCATTGCCGCCATAACTGCCTTACTTACCCAATTTTCAGAAGCAATAAGCTCAATATGACTGTTCTGTCTTGTTACCTCGTCTTCAATTGCCTGAGCAATTTCAATATCAACATTTTTTACATCTTCAAATGAATACATAATACTCCTCCAATTTAATTATTTAATATACTATTAATCAGATACTACTCCTGCTCCCTCTCCAATATCAACTACATAGAAATCAGCGTTATAACCAATTGCTTCTCTATATTCTTTTCCAACTTTTTCAATAAAATGATCTACTGCAGATTCTTCAACTATACTTACCGTACATCCGCCAAATCCCGCTCCCGTCATTCTTGAGCCAATAACACCTTCCGTATTCCATGCCGACTCTACAAGAGTATCAAGCTCAACACCTGTAACCTCATAATCTTCTTTCAAAGAGCGGTGAGACTCATTCATAAGTTCTCCAAATAATCTGATATTATTTTCTTCCAAAGCTTTTACAGCCTTAATCGTTCTCTGATTCTCATATACTGCATGTCTTGCACGGCGTACACAAACTGGTGATTTGATAACTTCCTTAGCGCTCTCAAATGACTCCTCTGTAAGCTCTCCAAGACTTGAAATATTCAGAACAGTCTGTAATTCTTTCAAGGCTGTTTCACATTCATTCCGTCTCTCATTGTACTTAGAATCGCCAAGTCCTCTTCTCTTATTACTTGAAGTTATAACAATCTTCTTATCATCAAGGGCTATTGGTGCATATTTGTAAGACAGATCGCTTGTATCAAGAAAAATAGCATGATTTGCTTTTCCCATCGCAATAGAAAATTGATCCATAATTCCACAATTTACTCCGTTGAAATTATTCTCTGCATATTGTCCCAACAGAGCAATATCTATCATAGTAACATCAAAACCAAACATATCTTTAAGCATAACCCCCACTACAACTTCAACGGAAGCTGACGATGAAAGTCCTGAACCATTTGGTATATTCCCAAACAGCAGTATATCCAGACCTGCATCTATCGGATGCCCTTTCTGATTAAACGCCCAGAGCACTCCTTTAGGATAATTTGTCCAGCCAGCTGACTTATAAAAATGAAGATCATCTAAAGATGACTCCACAACCTCACGATGTTCAAAATTCATTGAAAAAAACCTGAGAGTTCTGTCGTCTCTTTTCCTAACCATAGCATATGTCCCCAGAGTTAACGCACATGGAAAAACATGACCTCCATTATAATCAGTATGTTCACCTATTAAATTAACACGTCCCGGTGCAAAATAAAAACGGATATCTCCACCATCACCATAAAGTTCTTCGAACTTATTTAACATCTTCTGTCTCATAAAGGTGTACCTCCTTAAAATCTATATATATTTTACACGAATTTTCCAATAAAGTCAAACAAAGTATATGCAAATTATCCCTTAAATTACAGTATTTCACATACTAAATTACCATTCTTGTTACATAAATAGTCAACTATGTATCTACTCTGATTTTGCTCGCTGATAAATAGTAAAATCTTTTAATAAAAAAATTCTCCAAAAATGGATTTTAAGTCGTCCAAAATCGTTTATTATATAGAAGCATACAGATGAAGGAGGTTAAATATGACAGACAAAGAATTTGAATCAATTTATGAACGGCAGTCAGATTATATATACAAACTCTGCTGTTTCTATCTTGGAAACGCTAGTGAGGCACAAGACGCTGTACAGAACATATTTATAAAAATACTGGAAAAACATATTAAATTTAAGAATGAACAACATGAGAAAGCATGGTTTCACACAGTTGCACGAAACCACTGTAAAGATATAATGAAAAGTGCATGGTGGAAGAAGAAAACATATATCGAAACAATACCTGAATTTCCATTACAAGAAAATATACAACCAGACAACAGCGGTCTCGAAAATGCATTGCGCTATCTTTCAATAAAACAAAAAGAAGTAATATATTTATACTACTACAAAGAATTATCTATTAATGAAATATCAAAATTGTTAAAAAGAAAAGAAAGCACCATTCAGTCACAACTTGCCGCCGGACGTAAAAGAATAAAAGAACATTACAAATAACATTGAATACTTATTATTTATACTATGTTGATACATTTCAACTCCAGAATAAAAAAGCGAAAGGAGCGCTATCATATGAATAAATATAAATTACGCAAACCACTTATTGAAGAAGACACTTCTCTAAAAGATGATATAAAAAAATATATGGATTCTTTTAAACTTACTGAAACTTATAGTCAAAGAATATTGTACAATGTGAAAAAGCAAAAAAACAAATCTCCTAAAAAAGTTATTAAAACTTTCACCACTGTTGTCGCTGCATTTTCATGTTTACTACTTATTATTATTTTCACAAACAGTACAAGCAACGGAAAAGTTGCAGCTTTCATAAAAGAATTGTGCAAACTAGAAAAAAACCCTGAAAGCGTTCAAATATTAAAAAACATGACCCCTGAGATGAAAATATATGCTCCTGTTCTTATATCATGTAATGAAAACCATATAATCTTTGCCAATAGCCGCGGACTGGCTATTTACAACAGAAAAGAACAGAGAGTTACCTCAACAATTGATTTACAAAAAATAAACTGTAATTTTTTTGAAACAGATACTATGTCCACAAAATTTATTGTTGATATTGATAAACTGATAATTTTTAATACAAAAGATGAAAAAGTAAACGGAGATTGCTATATATATGACTTAAAAAATATTTTAAGCTTTGAAAAAATAATTTGTTTAGAGCCTTCAGAAAGTATAAAGGCAGAAAACGATTTACTGCTACAATGGGAAGATAAAATGAATAAAAATTACACAAAAACATTTGAACAAATCGACCCTTATTCAATGATTGCATGGGAATCAAGCAAAGAAAATATAAAATATAGTGAAAAGTCATTTATTTGGACGTCACAAGATAATATAACCTATTCAAGCTGTCTTATAATGCAAAATGATGTACTACACCTTTACTCAATAAATCAAGCTACTAAAAATCCAACTACTGAAAGGCTGAAAATCGACATATCCAAAGAAGCTCTAAACCAAAATAAAAATGAAAATAGACTACCTCAATATGTATACTCAGGAGACGACATGATAATAAAATCTATCTGTGATTACATTATTATAAATGAAAAAGGAAAATATGCTGATACAGAAAATGATATGTCACTAATACCGACTCCGGTGATTTATGATATTGTATATGAAAATGACATTATAAAAGTATTTGGAATATTCTATTCAGATGTATACTATAAAAATGGCGATACGCTTGAAAATGCATGTGGGGAAGCAAGACACGGCTGTTTTAATCTCAAAAAAGAAAACGAAACATATACAATAATTAGTGTAGAAGAAGCAATAGACGGCTCTTTATATATTTCAAGCTTAAAAGATATATGCAAAAATCATCCAAATATATATGAAAAATTTTTAAATACAGACCCTAATGAACAATATACAAAAAATCGTAAGGTTCTATTAGAACAATATATTACTGAAAATAATCTTGATATAAAATATTATCATGATTTTGGATGGGACCCTGTAAAACTATTCGCAGACAATTAAAAATAAAAAAAACATGACATTCATATTTATTTATGATATAATATTGACGATATAATTAAAAAATAATGTAAGGAGGGATTTTATGGATATTGCAGCAATGGCAATGGGCATGAAGCAGATGGAACTTCAGACACAGGTAAGTGTTTCTGTTCTAAAGAATGTAAAAGAAATGGCAGAAGTTCAAGGCGAAGCCATTTCAGAAATGATAGAATCTGTACCTCACCCAGAAGGAATTGGACAGCATATTGATATCTCACTTTAAAAAACAGTAAAGAGTTCGGATGCGGACTCTTTATTATTTTATATAACACTATTTGTACATAAAATATTATTATGTTCTAACAGTAAATTATATTAAGGAGACCATATGAGTAAAAAGAAAAAAAACTATTTGATATATATAACTTTACTATTGTCTTTAACACTTATATTTTCAGGATGCCATAAAAAAACTTCTTCTATTGATATGAAAAATGAAACTTCTAACAATGTTACTGGAGATTCAGTATCCCCACAGGCATCCGATGTTTCTAAAAGCAGCACAGAAGTATCAAATAAAGATGAAAAAAATAGTAATCCAGAAAGCAATAACAACGAGGATAATATGTCTGAGTCATCTGAAAATAAAAATAATAATCCCCCTACAGTAAATCATGCCGCTGGAAAGCTTTCTGTATCAGGAGGAAAGCTTGTCGATTCAGCCAATAATCCTGTACAACTTCATGGAGTAAGCAGCCATGGTCTCTCATGGTTTCCAGAGTATGTAAATAAATCCTCTTTTATAACTATGAGAGACGATTGGGGAGTTGATACAATAAGATTATCAATGTATACTGCAGAATATAACGGATACTGTACAGGCGGAAATCAGTCGCAGCTGAAACAACTTATCCATAACGGCGTAGATTATGCAACTGACCTTGGAATGTATGTTATTATAGACTGGCATATTTTGTCGGACGGCAACCCTAACACATATATAAATGAGGCCTCGGCATTTTTTCAAGAAATGGCCAGTACATATTCGGACTATGACAATGTTATTTTTGAAATATGCAATGAACCAAATGGCAGCACATCATGGACAGATATAAAAAAATATGCAAACACAATTATTCCGATAATTCGAAATGCTGGCTCAAATGCAATTATTTTAATCGGCACACCTACATGGTCACAGGACATACATTTGGCAGCTAATGACCCTATAACCGGATATGACAATATTATGTATACGTTTCACTTCTATGCTGCCACTCATAAAACAGATTTACAGAATCGTCTTAAAGATGCAATTAACCGAGATATTCCGGTATTCGTTTCAGAATTTGGAATCACTGACGCTTCGGGAAATGGCAATGTTGATACTGATTCGGCCGATACTTGGATGTCAATTTTTAACAATAACAATATAAGCACTGTTTGCTGGAATTTATCAAATAAAAATGAAAGTTCCGCACTAATAAAAAATTCTTGCCAAAAAACTTCAGGTTGGTCTTATGATGACCTTTCATCTCAAGGACAATGGCTTGTCAATACATATAAAGGTTCCTTGTCTGTTAATAAAACAACATCCGTCACACAACAGTCAGATAACCAAACAGACAACACACAAATAAATACCAATAGTAACACTCAAAATAACGATAATCAAAATACAAATTATAATAATACTGATAATAATAATCCAATAGTAAACGGTAATGGCAAGGCTTCTGTAACATGCAATCAAGTAAATACATGGAATGATGGAAATTCAGATTATTTTCAATATGAAGTTGTCGTGACAAATGTAGGCGATGGAACACTTAACGGATGGAATATATCATTTTCTTTCTCTGATAATATACAGATGCATCAATACTGGTGCTGCAATAGTAATGTAAACGGTTCCAATATTTCACTAACTCCTGTTGACTATAATCAAAATCTTGAGCCAGGAGCCTCTGCAAATATAGGTTTTATTGTTAAGGGTCCTCCTGCATTGCAAATGACAAATATAAACTCTAATTAAATACTTTTTCGTAATTTCTGCATATAATATACCAAACTTTGGCAAAGGCATGATTATATGAAAACTAACTGTTCTAATCTTTATATTCTCTCAACTATCGCCTGTCAACTTGCAGACTGTCTTGATGAACAACAATTAGAGACTCTTTCAGCAGATTTAACAGTACTTGGATATATGATAGAATCATTAATGGCACATAATACATCTTGCAAAAATGATTGCTAACATATAACTTACTGCTTTTCTATTTGCTATCATAAAATAACAAGCAGGTCTTATAGATGCTTAATAAAAACAACTACATGACCTGCTGAATATTTTATTTAAATATATTTTTTGGCTCAATATCCGCCAATTTTAATTATTATTTATAAATAATATTTTCTGTTTATTACTTATACTTCAAAAATCAAATCTCCATATGAAGGCATAGGCCACATATCTTTATCAACAAGCATCTCAAGTTTATCTACAGGAGCTCTCAAATCATCCATTGCAACTTTTACTACATCTCTAAAATAAACTGCCTGTTCTCTTCCTTCCGGCACATTTGCTGCCTTATCTACTACAGTTACAAGCTTAGCATGAGCAGCCTTTGTATCAGCCAGCAGAGAGGAAACTTCGTTTAGAATCTCCTGCTGCACACTAACATCAGCGTCACTAACAGATTTTACTGCAGCTATAGACTGTGCAAGTACAGTTGCATATTTTATAACCGCAGGAATAATCTGCTTAGTTGCAATGTCAATCATAGCTTTACCTTCTATATTGATAGCTTTAGCATATGCCTCATATTGTATTTCTGCTCTTGATTCCAGTTCTGCTCTTGTAAACACATGAAATTTCTCAAACATTGCCGCAGCTTTATCTGTTGTCAGAGCAGGAATTGCATCAACCATTGAAGTAATATTTGGCAGCCCTCTTCTCTCTGCCTCTTTCACCCATTCATCTGAATAACCATTTCCGTTAAATACTATTCTCTGATGATTTGTCGCATTTCTCTTAATAATATCATGTACCGCCATATCGAAATCTTCAGCTTTTTCAAGCTCGTCACAAATCTCACAAAATACTTCAGCTACAATTGTATTAAGAACAATATTCGGCTCGGCAATTGAATCTCTAGAACCTACCATACGGAATTCAAATTTATTTCCCGTAAAAGCAAAAGGTGATGTCCTGTTACGGTCGGTTGCGTCTTTAGCTAACTCCGGCAACGCATGAACACCTGTATTAAGTTTTCCGCCTTTTTTACTGCTTGTAGCTTCACCAGTTTCAATCAACTGCTCCAGCACATCCTCCAACTGTTCTCCAAGGAAAACAGAAATAATAGCAGGAGGCGCTTCATTAGCTCCAAGTCTGTGATCATTTCCGACATCTGCCGCCGATTCACGCAAAAGATCAGCATGAACATCCACTGCTTTTAGTATAGCTGTAAGTACTAATAAAAATTGTATATTCTCATGAGGTGTCTTTCCCGGTTCCAAAAGATTAATACCGTCGTCTGTTGTAATTGACCAGTTATTATGCTTACCGGAACCATTTACACCGGCAAATGGTTTTTCATGAAGAAGACATTTAAGGCCGTGACGTCCTGCAACTTTCTTTAAAGTCTCCATAATAATCTGATTATGATCTACAGCTACATTTGCTTCATCATAAATCGGAGCTAATTCATGCTGAGCAGGAGCAACTTCATTATGCTGAGTTTTTGCCGTAACACCCATCTTCCACAATATTTCATTTACCTCTTTCATATATGAACCAATTCGCTCTTTTATTATACCAAAATAATGGTCGTCAAGTTCCTGACCTTTAGGAGGCATTGCACCAAATAATGTACGTCCTGTAAATATTAAATCTTTTCTCTTTAAATATTTCTCTCTGTCAACAAGAAAATATTCTTGTTCTGGTCCTACTGAAGGAGTCACTTTTCTTGATGTTGTATTTCCAAATAATCTAATAAGACGCAATGTCTGTTCATTCAATGCTTCCATTGAACGAAGAAGAGGGGTCTTTTGGTCAAGCGCCTCACCCGTATATGAGCAGAAAGCCGTAGGAATACATAAAATAACACCTGATGCATCTTCACGAACAAACGCAGGAGAAGTACAATCCCATGCCGTATAACCTCTAGCCTCAAATGTAGCACGAAGACCGCCAGAAGGGAAAGATGAAGCATCTGGCTCTCCTTTTATCAATTCTTTTCCAGAAAATTCAAGAATTGTCTTACCCTGTTTATCAGGTGGCTGAACAAATGAATCATGTTTCTCGGCCGTAACACCAGTTAATGGCTGAAACCAATGTGTATAGTGAGTCGCACCTTTTTCTACAGCCCAATCCTTCATTGCATTTGCCACAACCTCAGCTATCATAGGATCAAGAGTCTTTCTTCCATCAATTGTTTTTCGTAACTCTTTGTATACCTTCTTTGGCAAACGCTCCTGCATTGTCTCATCATTAAATACATTTTCACCAAATATTTCTGAAATATTAATTTTCTTTGACATCTGTTCCATTCCTTTCCTTTTATAACTAATCAATAACATCTGCATCAGCTCATATGCATATTGTGCCACTCGCAAAATAAAAGAATTAAAAAATACTTAACTGTAAAAATCTCATATTAATATGTATACAATACTATTACATAATAACATTTTATAAAAGAAAAATATTAAATATTTTTCATAATAAAAAAAATAGACACTCCACCTATAATTGGAACGCCCTTGTTCATTTTTTCAATCAAATATTTAATTCTTATTTCTTTAAAATTATACTACTTTTTATATTTAATTGCAAGTACTTTTTTATATAAATAAAAATCACCTCAATTTAATATACATATAAAATTATATATAAACTCCACCAAAATAAATATATAAACGAAAATCCCCGATATAATCGGAGACTCTACCATTTAACTTATAGTTTCAATTAACAGGGACAGAAGGACTCGAACCCTCGACATTTGGTTTTGGAGACCAACGTTCTACCAACTGAACTATATCCCTTCACTCTCTTATATACACAATC
>CATJTQ010000087.1 GCA_949743325.1 uncultured Lachnospiraceae bacterium | reverse complement strand
TACTTTTGACAGTTCTGAAGTTGTAATCTTTAAATCGTTTTTTGTTTGGGATAAAGAAGCGTTTACTTTATTAAATTGAGTTACTATGGCGTTATTGTCTCCGTCTGCAATAGCCTGTTTTAACAAACCGTATTCCTTATCGACACCGGACATTTTGTTTTTTACTTCATCAGCAGACAGACCCAATTTGGTAAAGTTATCCCTTAACAATTGAATATTAGTGGTTGTTTTGCCATGAATATCAGTATTTTCAAGAATAGTCTTTACTTGTTCCGCAAGCCTTACTTCTGAATTATCAGAAGCTTCGGCTTTTTTTAATGCTTCTATCTTATTAGTAACCTCAACAACCGTTGACATCAAAGACCGATAACTTTGCGTCCACTCATCTGTTACAGGAACTTTTCCGCTTGCGCCGTTCATTTCTGTTTTAAGTTTTTCATATATATTGTATAATTCCTCCGTGGAAATTCCGGCTAAGCTTGTCTTATCTTTAAGGGAATTTATTCCTGTTTCGATATTTTGTAAAGTAGCAGGGAAGTCACGCATATTATTTATTGCTTGCTGTATCGGATCAAGCGACTTATCTTGGCTTTTGAGGTTTTGTGTTCCGGACTTAACACTGTTCTCTAAACGGCTAAATGCAAGGCTAAGTTCATTGACCGAAGCTGTTCCGGCTTTAAAACTTTCAAAAACAGCATTAAATCCACTATAATCAACGGCAACATTTGAATATTTAGTTTGCAAATTTTCTAATTTAATTGTATAATCTGTGACGGTTTTTTTGACATTTGAATTTGCTTTTTCTTGTGCTGTCGAAACAGATTTTATTAAATCCAATAACTCGCCTGTTTCAGTATTAAAACGAGCTGTATATTCAACAGCATTTTTAAGATTATCCAGTCCTCCGATTTTAACGGACAAACCATTTTTATCGTTAGTTGTCTGTTTCAAAGCTTCAATTTTAATATCTAACGCCTGTATTTCTTCTGCAACTTTAGTAACAAGCGTTGATTCCATGCCTATATTTGATAACGATTTTGTGAAGCTTTCAAGCATATCAGTGCTTTTATTAATCTCTTGCTGAGCTCCCACAATAACACTGTTACCTATTTGCTGTCCAACATTTTCTGCTTGATTAACGGCATTGCCGCCTGCTATGTTAAAACCGTTTATCTCAATCTTACTTAAAGCATTATTAACTTGTGTAACTAAACCCTTTAAAGCACTTTCGGAAATAGATACATTTTCAAGCCCGATTTCCAACGCGTCCAACTGCGATTTTATCTCTTTTTTCCGGTCTGCGCTTAGTTTAACCTGAAATTCAATGGAACCCAAGGTTTTTCTTAAATTTTCAATATCTTTTTTGAGTTGCTCTTTGCTTTTGCCTGAATCAAGTCTGGCTGTTAAACCTATAAGCCAATCGTTTTCTACCATGCTTTTACTCCTTCCCTAATAAAAACTCTTTTCTATGAGAAAAGAGCAAAATTATAATTTATTTTATAGGCACTCCCAATTTTCTCAAATTCTGCTTGAAAAGTTTTTGAATACCGTCTTCTCCACCTAATTCTTCAATTGCTTCAGTGAAAAACTTATGCTCAAATAGGTCACCATTATTATCATACTGCCAACCACCGTGAGTTTTGTCATCAAGCCATTCTAACACCATCCTACCAGTAGCTTTCTTGTAATGAAAATTTAAATAAGTATCGTCCCAGCCGACTTTAAATTCATATCCATCCTTAGTCTTGGTTACTTTGCCATTATCTAAACTATATTTAGATTCTGAAACTATACTATCTAAAAGTGTAAACGTTCTGTTATACTTAATGGGGTCATATTCATCATAATAATCCGAAACTTTTTCAAGCAAGACTCCGCCAACTGTACGCCGAGTTTGTTCTAGAGCTGAAACAATACATTTGTCAATTTTAGCTTTTAATTCGTTAAAATCTTTTATCATTATTGAGTCTCAAAATTATTTGCCTGATATTTTTTCTGTCTCCTTATTGTTCCTCTGTCTCTTACTCTCTTCATGCACTATCTCAGCAAGCTTACCGATAAACTCATTTCTAATCTCATCACCAGACATATCCTTTACAGAATCAAAGAGCTTCTTCGCAGTATTGACAATATCCTGCTTGTTTTTCATAAAACCAAGTATACTATTATATATAGCGTTTCTGATTTTCCACTCGTTTTTCTTCATCTTAAAATATGTAAACATAAATTATTTTCCTTTCTTTGATTGTTTTTTCTCTTCCAGTTTAAGCTTTTTGTAGATATCGTATTCTATCCATCCACCGTATTTTTTTGCATAAGTAGTCCATTTATAGTCAACATCAGGATAATGATACCAGAATAATTTTCTTTTCAAAATAGCAACGCTGTCAGTAAATCCCTTTGTATCAATAACTTCTTCACGTCCGTCTTTATAAACAATAAAAAAGTCAGCCACATATTTTATGGGCTGAACAGTTTTACCGTTATGTTTAAATTTCGGCTGTAATTCATATGGCTTCTGCAATTCATAGCTTACCACCTCACCGCTTTCCGCCAGCGGCAGTAAAACATCGCGATAGTATTTCATCTCCAAGGCAGAATCAAAGGCTATTCCGTTATAAGTCCTTTTGCTTGTATCCTTGTCTACGTTGAATTTTGTTCTTGCTATTTTTGTTCACCTCTTTTTACAATAAAAATCCTTCGCCTGCAAAAACAGGGAAGGACTTAAATATTCTGCTATTTATGTAAAATGATCGTTTCTGATTTCAACAACCACCATCTTTTTTT
>CATJTQ010000086.1 GCA_949743325.1 uncultured Lachnospiraceae bacterium | reverse complement strand
TCGTATTTCCTTTGTTTTTTTGCCATTGTAGTTGCCTCCTTATTTCTCTTTGATTATACATCAAATCCTTGAGTATAAGATGTCAACTAAAATGATACACCATCAGTTTAAAAAAAGAAAATATCACACACAACTTTGGCAAAACATTGCACATCAATTTTGTTCAAAAAGTATGATTAAGATAATGTTAGCTACAAAATATGGACATAAGTCGACAAAATTCGGACATTTGGTTTACAAGTAGTTTAGAATATTATATTCTAAATTTAAAATGTGATTTTATAGGGTGAATATATGATAGAAAAGCTTGTGGATAAATTGATTAATAAGCAGTTGGAAGAAAATATGATATCAAAAGAGGAAGTAGCTATTTATAGGTATGGTTATATACTGGTTTGTGAAGTGTTTATAAATATTATCATTGCCGCAATTATCGCAGGGATTTCAGGAGAATGGCTGCTGATAACTTTATTTTGCGTAATCTACATTCCTTTGCGAAGCTTTTGTGGTGGCTGGCATGCAGACAAATTGTGGAAATGCACGATATATTCTAATTTTATTATTATATTAATGATTATAGGCGCTGAGTATATGGTACAAGCCTTTACAGGCATTCTTTTATTTGTTTTATTTATCATATGTTTGCTGGGCATTTTATGCATGGCACCTATGGATACAAAGTCAAAACCAATATCAAAAGAAGAACGAAAAGTATACAAGAACAAAATTCATGTCATCGTATTGGTTCATTTATTTATATTTATTGCTATGGTGTTGGCAAAATGGAATACAATTATGTATGTGATTGATTTTTCGTATGTCACCCAAGTAGTAATGCTGTTTTTAGAAAAAATTAGCAGAAAAAAATAAAAAGATGTTGAAAAGCAATGATATATATGATATAATGTCTAATTACAAAAAAAGGAAGGGGAGGGGTAAAACCCTATGTATCATATAGCAATATGTGATGATAGCAGAGAATATATTTCATATATGAAAGGTGTTCTTCAGGAAGCGAAAGGAGAAAAAAATATAGATCTTAAAATATATGAATTTATGTCAGGAGAAGAATTAGTTCGTAATTTGGACAGAGGTATTAATTATGATTTGCTGATTCTGGATATGCAGCTTGGCGGAATAGATGGTGATGAAACAGCACAGATATTTCGCAAAAAGTTTCCGTATGCAGTTCTTGCATTTTGTTCAGGAGTCTGCCAGCCCACCATTCAATCCTTCAAAGCAACTCCATTTAGATATTTACTTAAACAACAACTCCGTCAGGAGTTAGTAGAAACAATGAAAGAGATTTTGGACGAGGTCGAAAAAAACTTGAATGAACCATTTATTATGGCACATTACAGATGGACGACACAGATGGTAAAAATGAAAAATATTTTATATATAGAGAATGCCAAAAGAGGTGGAAGAATTGTAGTGTGTCTAACGTGTGAAGAAGCAAAATACGAGGCGAAACTTCTTGTTGATAAGAAACCGGAGCAATTACTGGCAGAACTGGAACAATTTGGGTTTGCACTAGCCCAGAGTACATATCTTGTTAATATGAATCATATAGAATTACTGCATACGGAAGATTTTCAATTCGACAATGGAGAGGTTATGAAAATAGCAAGAGCATATCAAAATAGTTTTAGGGATGCATTTGTCAAGCGTTTCACAAATAAATATCTTTAGATTGCGAGGCGAACAAAATGATATGGTTTGACAAGAGTATTATGTTGTTTGGATGTATAGTAGAAGTTTTCTTGCTGTTTGATTATTTCCGAAATTTTTTTGATTTCAAACTACAAAAAAAACATACAATTCTTGTTTTTATAGTGACAAGTATGACTCTATTTGGAATTAATTTGATTGGTAATGCGACTGTAAATCTTATAATGTTTCCGTTGTTAATGTGGATATTTGTAAGCGTCCTATTTGAAAGCAAAGTGGGAGTGAGGATAGGATACTTTGTAATAGCATATTTAGTGATGGTTGGAGTTGAATTTCTGTTTTTGATATTGTCTCAAACAACATCAGAAATGTTATTAAAAACAGGTGTAGTTCCCATATCCGATTATGGATGGCAGATAGTAGTTATAAAATTTATAAATTTTATAGCATTTCTGGTACTAAAACAGACATCAGATAAATCGCACAGCAAAATGACAAATAAGTTATTCTTTATATATCTGTGTGTTCCAATTGCTACATTAGGAGCAATGCTAACAGTGTTTTATTCTGGTGTTGATTTTGCTGGACAAATAATATTACGAACTGTAATGACGTTATTTTTTGTCTTTATGGTTTTAGGTAATATGGTATTGTTTTATGCGTTCCAAAAGCATACAGAAGATATAAGCGAATCAGCAAGGCAGGAGATTGAATTGATCCATAAAAATGCGGAAATAGAGAGATTGACTAAAATAGCTGAACTGAATGATAATTATAATGAAACTGTTCACAATATGACACATTCCTTAAAAGCTATAGAGCAGCTAGCGATGGAACATAATGTAGAAAACATACGTGAGATAGTTGAAGATTTAACAGGCAGGCTTACACAAAGAGAAATATATGAATATAGTAACCACAGAATAATAAACACTATATTATCTGAATATGCAGTAAAAGCGGACAAAAACGAAATAAAATTTGATGTATATGTAGAGCCTGGATGTATTATAAAACAGGTAAAAGACATAGATATAGTATCAATGCTGGGGAATGTATTAGATAATGCATTTGAGGCGGCAGGTAAAGTGAATACTCCGTTAGTGGTTTTCAGGATGTTTATGCACAAGAAAGGAAAGATGTGTATCATTAAAGTGGTTAATGATTATGGAGAAGAGATAATAGAGAAAAACGGAGTAATCCAAACAACGAAAAAAGAAGAAGGTATGCATGGTATAGGTTTAAAGAGTATAACAAAAACTGCAGAAAAATATAATGGAAGTTTTAGTTATTACACGGAAAATAAAAAATTTTATGTGGTATTGATTTTGCCAGTTGAATAGAATGAGAATAGAAGATAGCTCAGGTAAATTGGGCTATTTTTTGTTTTCAAAAACAAAATTCGGACATAAGTCGACAGAATTCGGACATTTGGTTTTCAAGTGGAATTATTTATTGTAAGATGTGTACATCAATAAAATAAACTTAGGGAGGAATTAAGGATGAAGTTAAAAAGAATGTTAAAAAAGGTGGCATTAGGATGTGTGAATGCGTTGGCAATGATGATGGTGGTGCAGACTGCAAATTCAGCATGTGTATGGGTAGTGCATCAACCGGAGTTTCCAGAAGAAGCCAATAAATTCAAAAGATAATAAGATTAGGTAAACACTTGAGTTTGTGTATAAGTTAATGGTGAATAATCCAGAGCAAAAGGTTCTTCCACAATTACTAATTTTCTGCCTTAACTTAATTTTAGAAATGCTGATAAACAAATACATTTTGATTTCTGGGAGTTGGCAAATACTTATATTTGCGGAAGAACCAAGCAAAATTCATCACCTGTCCGGCAATATGGAAATCACTTTTTAGATTCGTTTTTGTGCATGTCAAATCATAATTTCTACAAGGATATTTATAAAGGCTGCTATGCACCGCAGATGCGGCAAGGACAAGATGATGTTTGAATAATGTGATTATTCATATGGGTATAGTTCGTCAGAAAATAATGATATGCAAAGGATAAGTTTGGATAAAAGGTGCTATATTATGAAAGTGTATTTGATAAATTTATTTGGAAATGAGAGTCATGAGGAGATAAGAAAAAATGTAGGGACCAATTGATTAGGATATTAAATGATGATTATAAGTTAATGTGTAAATATAGTGATATTAAGACTTCAGAATTTGGAAAACCATATATAGAAGGGAATATTCGCTTTAGTATATCACATTCTGAAAGATTTGCCGTAATTGCAATAGGAAGAGGTAATATTGATGGAACTTTTGAAAGTGATTAACTTGGTAAAGAAAGAAGATGTTTTTTACTTATTATATCATCTATAAATAGTTTTTACAGTAATGAAAAGATTTCAGTTATATGACAAAAGTAGATATAATGCCGTATTATATAATGGTTTATAAAAATAATTAAGTAGTCAAAAGTGAATGAGTAAGTCGATAATGTTAGTTGTTTTTATGTTATATGAAAAGGGAATTATATTATGCGGATTTCGATTTATTCTTACATCAGCATAGAAATGATAAAAGAAAATAGAACATTAATGTATAAGTGCTGATGTTAAAAACGATAGGTTGTGCTATACAGTCTTACTATTACTGACTACATAAACTGTAGAGTGGTCGGTTTTATGGGGATTTTATCAAAATAAAAGTAATGGCTAAGCTATGGTTTATAGTTATATCGCATATTGGCGGATTTTACAGAAAGGTGGATGATAACGGTGAAAGATGAAAATAAATTAATATTATTAACATGTTTACAAAGAAGAACGGAAAACGAAGAAAATCAAATTAAACAAATTATCTCGCTAAAATTGGATTGGGGTTATATTGTTGGACAGTTGATACATCATAGGTTGTCTGGGTATTTTATTTCATATTTATCTGAAAATGAAAAAAAGTACTTATATAAAGAAGTAAATAAACAATTGTCATTAATTTACAAGTTGAACAAATATATTACGATGGAAAATATGAAATTCTTTAGTAAGATATTTGAACAATTTGAAAAGGAAGGAATAAAGTATGCTGGATTAAAAGGTGTTATATATAATGCTTCAATGTATGAGATTGGGGTTAGAAGATCAAATGATATAGATATTTTGGTACCAGAAACTGAAATTAAAAATATTGATAGTATTTTAAGGAATAATGGATTTATACAAAGTGTTAACAGTAATAGGGAAGAAGCATCAAAGCGGGAGAAAATGATTCAGAGATTAAAATTTCATGATTTAATTCCTTATTATAGAAATGTAGATGACTCAATTTTAATTCCGTATTATAAAATGGATATTAATTTTAGAGTTGATAATACAAAAGAAGGGTTGACAAAGAAGTTTTTTGATTATGGAACAAATGTGTATGAAGGAAATGGTTATTCAGTTAGAGGTCTGCGTTGGGAAACGCATTTACTTCACCTATGCATCCACTTTGCAAGAGAAACTAGTAATAGTGTTTGGGTAAAAGACAAAAGAGATTGTATGCTATATAAATTGGTAGATATAGAAAATACAATTAGATATTTGGGCAAAGAGAAGTTAAAGTTGTGGTCGGAAAAAGTGACTCAGTTTGAATGTGACGAAGATATTTTTATAACTTTTTTTTATTTGAACAAATTGTATCCGAATGAGAGTTACAAGCAAATATTAGAAGGTGTGAATGTTGATGAGTCTATTATCAATAAAGTAAAAGTGTTAGGAACAAATGATATCATAAGTAGGGAAAAAGATTATATTGATGAGTCGTTTGATTTAAATTATTGTATAGATTTTTCGAAAAATAATTGATTGTTAATTAATAATGATCTCTTGGAATCTTGAGTGATCAAAGTCGGATAAATCTGGCATTGAACTTTGAAAAGTAAATATTATTCAAAAACGGGAAAAAATATACAAGAAATAGACTTAACACTGTTGCTAAGCCAAAAAATGAGGTATGATATTGGTTAGGATTATGCTACATTTAAAATCAACTTTCTGAGGATGGATTCAAATGGCAAATCCCATGCATCCAGCTGTTGTAGCATCAGGATATGATAGAGGCGGCAGTACCACATCTTAGTCGAGCGGTGCCTGCCGTCTTCTAATTTAAAGTCTAACTGCATTGTATTCCTTTTTCCAAAGTTGGCTATCACGTGGAGGGATGTTGATCAGTCTCGGATTATCTTTCATGGATAGATGAACAGTTCTGCCATATTTGGAGTCAGAGCAGGGCGTATCACAGGAGCAGCCGTATTTTCTGCTTGCCAGAGGACAACGGTATTTGATTCTTGCTTTTGAGATTTCAACACCGTCATGGTTCATTTTTTTCCGGCACGGCAGACGGGAATACCGTCTTTACCGATGGTGAAATCATCCTTGTATCTCTCCTTAATACCACGTTTTTCATTGAGATCAATGAAGGGTTGGATGCCGTGCCTTTTTCAGTAAACATAGTAAGGCATGGCATCGTGAGCAGAATCGAGAAGCAGTTTCTCAACATGAAAATCCGGCAAAAAGTTCTTCATTCGAAAGAAAGAATGAAGAAAACCATGAGAATCATGCATGAAAGCAGGATTAAGCAGAGGAAAGACAGGAAGATCGCTTTCAGAATCGGAGGCAACCATCATATATAAATCATAGCCATGATAGAAGCCGCCTCTGGAAGAATCCCAGCCGATATCGCAATCAGGCTGTGAGAAATATCTTTCGCAGTTACAATCGTTAATACCCTTTTTGCGCAGTCGCAGACACGGTGTTTTCGTTTTCTGGCAGATGTGACAACCGGAGTGCCATCACCGGCAATCGATAAATGGAAGTTGTTGATCAGACCTTTATCTAACGATTTACGAAGGAATTCTTTGGAATATAAAAGAAACAAAGAGCCATAGGGCTGATCTTCGATAGAAAAAGATTTATCTTCTAATTCCTTAAAAAGCTCATCAACAGTTGTTTTATCAACAGAATCTGCTTTAACCCCTTTTTCTTAGGTTTTTTAACAGGCGTTTTGAGTTTATGAAGATGAGGATTCAAATTGTTATCTTCTGAATTCCAAAGCCTTGAGAAGAAATCATAAAAGGTGCCAACGCCGGGAGTATTACCGACATCAAAACCGCTGAGAATGGCGTACAAAGGATTGATTTTCAATTGAGCAACTCATTCAGTAATGGATGTCACTTTGAAATCAATGGACAATAAATAAGAGCACTGAATACAGGAAGGGGTTCTTGGGACAGGAGCATATTTGGAATACTTTGATTTCATCATCTGATCAGTGAAGGAGATATCGAGATTCCAAAAACGATCAATAATGTCCCATGTAGCACGAGAAATAGCATCTGGATCAGGATAATATTTACGAAGATTTTCAACAACAAAGTTCTGGTAGTCAGAGTGACTGTCGCAGTTAACAGGTAACAATAAAATCGCCTCCAATCGAAAAAACGTTTTATAAATAAGGGCGCGAAGCGCCGCATTTTTTGATGGTTTTGTCAAGAGTTTTTTGCAAAAAAGTGGGGGATTTTCATAAAAAAGGAATCTGAAAGCCTTGTATTTGCTAGCTTAGAGATTCCGAGAGATTATAATAAAGAAGTGGAGGATTAGTAATTGGTCTTACGCAATGATGAAAAAATAGATTTACATATTCATACTAGTATATCAGATGGAAGTTTATCTCCTCAACAATTAGTTGAAAAAGCTACAAAAGAAAATCTTAAGGTAATCTCCATCACAGATCATGATACGATTGAAGGTTATGATAGAATAGATTTGGAACAGAATAATATTGATATTATATCAGGAATTGAGATTAGCACTAGATACAATGATTGTTCGATACATATACTAGGGTATGATTTTGACATAAATAACGAAAAGATGATTAACGCATTAGAGAAAATCAAAATTTTAAGATATAAAGAAATTTGTCAAGTAATCAGGCTATTAAGTATTCATGTAAGTGAGGAAATAACTATAAAAGATGTTATTAAAAAAATGAAGACGCTTTCCATAGATAGTGTTGCAAACTATTTGGCAATAATGGGTTTTGCGACATCAAATCATGAGGCGAAAGAAAGATATCTTATAAAAGGAAAGTGTGCATATGTTCAAAAAAAATGTATGGGACCTAGAGAAGCAATTGATTTGATACATGTAGCTGGTGGTATTGCTATTCTTGCACATCCGGATAGGATACATATGAATAATATTGATAAGGAAGAATGTATTAAATGTTTAATTGATAGAGGAATAGATGGCATAGAGGTATATAATAGTTACACAAAAGATGTAAATAATTATTTAGAAATTTGTAAAGAAAAAAAATTGTTGATTTCTGGAGGGAGTGATTATCATGACAGTACATCATTATTAGGCTTTTATTCTGAAAAGAATAAGATTCCGTATAATCTTAGTATATTAGACAAAATAAAAAGAGTGTAAGGAAATATTATGAAAATAATAGCAACAGTAAAAGAAAGGCATGACATTGAATTGTCATCCAAGATTGATGAACTGAAAAAATATGGTGTGTATGATTATCGCTTTAATTATGCAAAAGTTAGAAGTGAAAAAGAAGAAATTGTGTTTTGTGAAACTATTAATAAACTCAAGTGTAAACATCCAGACATAAATATTATGGTTGATATTCCTTATCCAGGAAGAAAAAACCGATTGATATGTAGAAATAGAAAAATTCTAATAGAAAAAGGAAAAGAATATGTTTTATGTTTGAAACATTTAGATGAATCAAAAATAAAAGATAATGAAATAGTTCTGAATAGCAAGTTGAATAGTGATGAATTTTATATCGGACAGAAAATATTTTATGATATGGGAGAGTGCTGCTTCGATGTTATCGACATTATTGATGATTATAGAATCAAGATTAAAGCTTTGAATTCGTATAAAGTATATTCAGATAAGGGCATAACGACTGGCAATACTGAAAAGAATGGCTATTATGATATTGTCGATAGGTTGATTAATAGATTGAATAGAGTAGATGTATTTGCTTTATCGTTTATAGAAGAATTGAAAGACTTGGAAGATGCAAAAAAATTGAAAAACAGATATTCCGATATATTGTTTATTAGTAAAGTAGAAACTGAAAAAGCAATGAAAAACCTGCATTATATAGCAAAATTTTCTGACCAGATAATGCTTGGAAGGGGGGATTTGATTGTTAATAGTCAAATACATAGGATTATGGAATATGAACTGAAAACAAAGAAGATTTGCAATGAATGCAATTGCAAATTTATGTTTGCTTCAGGTTTTTTGAATTCTTTAAAAAATAATTATTTACCTTCTCATAGTGATGTCATTGATATTACATTAGCAATTAATCTTAATCCAGACTATTTGATATTGAATACAGATTTGGTTTTTTCAAATCGTTTTAGTGAAGCAATTAGTTTGATAAATGCTATAAAAGAGGAACAAAGATAGGAGAATTATATGGACAATGAAATGATTAGGTACGAACAGATTACAGGCATGCATTTAGAGTTGACAACAAGATGTAATGCAGCTTGTCCTATGTGTGCAAGAAATTTTAAAGGTAAAGTAAGAGATAATTTAGAAATTACAGATTTGTCATTTAATGATTGTAAAAAAATACTTACACATAGCTTTTTGCAACAGTTAGAATTTGTTAGTATATGTGGAGTATTTGGTGATCCAATTAATAATAAAGATTTAATTTTAATTATTAAATATATTTATGCTTGTAATGAAAAAATATATATTAATTTATATACTAATGGTGGGATTCATGATGAGAGGTGGTGGAAAAGATTAGCAGAATGTTTAAATAATGGAAGTGTGATTTTTGGAATTGACGGGATTGATGAAGTGTCGGCGATTCACAGAAGAAATACAGATGTTAATATTGTGTTTAGAAATGCGAAAGCATTTATTGATGCAGGTGGAAATGCTAAATGGGACTATATTGCATTTAAGCATAATCAGCATCAGATTGAGATGGCGAGGATACTAAGTAAAAAATTAGGATTTAAGGAATTTCAAGTAAAAAAAACCAGTAGATTTTTTAAAAATCTTTTTGAAGAAGATGAAAGCCTAGATAGTACAATTATGCCGTATGGGCGACATCCTATTTATGATAATCATGGTAATATTACAGAATATCTAGAATTGCCCGATGAAAAATACAGAAATAGTTGTGAAGGTGATTTATTAAAAAAAATACAAGAATATAATTCTTTGGAGAATTATTACGATAGTGTGGATATAGAATGTCAAGCTATTAAAACTCAAGGAATATTTATTAGTGCAAAAGGTAATGTTTATCCTTGTTGCACAGTTTACCAACAAGTATGTTATGGTGAATTATTTGGTGTTACAGATGAGAGAGAGTTAAATGAGTATAAAATTTGGAGAAATTATAATACATCCGCATTTGAAAATAGTATTGATGAAATTGTAAGAGGTGAGGCATTTGTTGAATTACAAAAAAGCTGGAAAATAAAAAGCATTAAATGTGGAAAAGCAAAGAGTTGTTGTAGAACATGTGGAAAAAATATTAATATGCATAAAGCACAACACAGTATATGTTAGGAGATCTGATTATGAATAGGTATATTGTTGTAAATGAATTTTTTGGAATTAGAGTATTTGATACTAAATTAAAAAACCAGTTATTTTTTTCGAATGAACAAAAAAATAATATTATGAAATTAATTGATGGTGATTATGAGATTTTGAATGAAAAATTTATTCCTAATGGAAGACAATTGTCGGCGCCATTAAAAATTTCTATGAACATAACTAAAGGTTGTAATCTAAGATGTAAACAATGTTTTTCGAATTCTGCTGTAAAGTTAAAAGATGAGTTGATTACAGAAGAAATATATAGTTTATTCGATGAAATGGCAAAATCAGGAACGTTTTTTATTTGTATAGGTGGTGGGGAACCATTAACTAGACCAGATATAATGGATATTTTAGCATATGGAAAGAAAAAAAGATTGGCGGTTTCGGTAGTGACTAATGGTACACTTATTAATGATGAAATTGTTTCAAAATTGAACCAAATGGATTTAGATACATTATGGATTAGTTTTGACGGCTTAAAAGAAAATCATGAATTATTGAGAGGTGAAGGAACCTTTTTAAAAGCGATAGAAGCTTTGGAAAATTTAAAAAAACTAACCTCAAAAGTTGCAATTAGAGTTTCAATTAGTAAAAATAATATAAAAGAATTGACAGATATTGTAAAAATCGCAGAGGAGTATGAGGTTGATCTTATTAGATTTACTCCTTTGATGGAATTTGGAAGAGCAAAGGAAGAAGATATTATAATATCACAAGAACAATATGTAGATTGCTTAAAAGAATTAAATGCTATTGAATCTAAAGTTCAAATTATTACACCGTCAAATATTGAAAATGATAAGTTTTGGGTGACTCCTTCTGATTTTGGGTGCCATTGCGGAAAAGAAGCCATTTGGATTGATGAACAGGGTTATTATTCTCCATGTTTCTTTTTTGGAGAAAAGTTCTTCATTGGCAATATAAAAAATGATTCTTATTTGGATTTGTGGGATGAGTCAAACAGAGTTACAAACTTTAATGGAAATGATGTTTGTAAAAATTGCAGTAATTATTCGAAGTGTCGAGGAGGATGTAGAGCAAGAACATATATGGCATACAATAATTTTGATGATGTTGATCCTTTGTGTCCATTAAGAAAGAATAAATAATGGTGTACGAATATATTGTATTATGCATTGTTTTGACGCATGACTAAAGATTGATTGAATTATAATAAATAATAAAGATAATTGCAGAAATCGAGATGTTTATTCGTGGTTTTAAACAAAAACAGATAAGTCTATAAGTAATTATTTGTTCAGTATATTTTTATGAAGAAACATAAATTTAGTTTTGTCAGAAACCACAGCTTTTTATGAATAAAAAATCCAAAAGCAAGTTGTTTTGTGGTATACTGAAAAATAAAGAAGAAACCGTCATGCGGTATCTAACTGATTAACAAATATACAAAGAGACTGTGGTGGTATCCTTTCTGTAACCACCAAGTAGTAGGAATAAAATAACAATCCACAGTATCTCTAATAGTATAGAATAAACAGACCTTGGAGAGGGTCTATAAAAACTATTACTATATAATATTAGGAGGACAATAAATATATAATATTTATTGTGATGTAGATGATGAAATTTGAAGAATTAAAATATGACAAAAGGATTAATAGTATATTGACGGACATTTATAATATACTTGATAAAGAATGCACACATATTTTCTTGTATGGTAGTACGTCAATAGGAAAATTATCATACAAAATAAATCAAGAAAATATCGATTTTTACAGTGATATTGAACTTATTGTGATCCCTAAAGATAAGAAAAATGAGAATAATAAAGAATACAAAAAAAGATTGATGGGTGATATGGTACAATATGTAAAGTCAAATGAAAGTATTGGGCGCTCGCCATTTATAGATATTAATCCAGTTTCTGCTGATTTTTTTAAAGATGCTCAATTTAGGATATCTACATATGAATTAAAACATAATGCTATTTGTTTAAAAGGTGAGAATTTGTTGGAAAGTATTGTTGATGTTAATCCTAAAAACTATAATTACAAAATACAGAATGTTGAGGTCGTTAAGGGATTAAAAGTTTTATTAATAGATTCATATAATTTTTTTATTAATAGAGATACGACATCAATGATGGATTTTGAGAGATATAATTATTTTTTAAATTCATCATATCTCAATGTATTGAGAACCCTTTTGCCGTTGTATAATTGCTTTGAATTAACAATAGAAGATAGAGTCAATGCATTATCCGAATTGGGAAATGACAAAAAAATAGTTAAATATTTTAGTCAAAATGAACTGGATAATTTTGGCGTCTTGGCCGAAAATAAGCGAAAGTGTGAGTTTGTTAGGAATAGTACTGAGTTCTTTGTTGATACTGTAGATGTTTATACTCATTTGTTGTCTTTTATGCTAGAATGTGATACTAGTGAATTGATTGAAAAGGTATATGATAAAAAGGATGCACTTTTTTATGGAGAGCAATGGAAAGTAGAAATGTTAGCGGACTTGACTGTTTTCTTTTTGAATAGCCTTCAAGCATTAAAAGAATTAGTTGTATCATATAATTTATCCAATGAAAAGATTGAGTTGATTAAGAAAAGTTATGATAAATTATTGTATGGAAAAAATGCATTTGAATTTAAGAGAATTATTGAAGATTATATTGTAATGGAAAAGGATAGATGGAAAATAATTGGAAGTAAAGATTGAACTTATGAAAGGATAAAATATTTAAAAAATCAATTAAGATATGATAGATAAAATAATTGAAAAAATACAAAAACAAATAAGCTATCAATTTAATGTTGTATATTCGTTAAATGATAAACATGTTAGACTTGTTTGTGATGAATTTGGATTTTGTGATTACGCATCAGATCGCTTAGGAAAACATTTTTTGATTGAAACTAGAGTGAAAAGTAGCGATGTAGTTGTTTATGCCTGTAAAGCGGACGAATATTGTAAATCAATATGCAGGATTTTAGTTCAAAAATCTGAATGGAATATAACTGAGCATATGAATGGATATTACTATAATACAAGGATTGAAGAATATGGAGTGACTTTGTGGGATAACAATGGCAATAGAAATAGCAAATTAGGAGAAATAGTTGAACGAGTGTTTTCAAAAGATAATAATATATCTATACTTATTAGTGCTTCAAAAGAATATTATTTCTTTTACTATGATTGCAATGAACACACAAAGCCAACTCCCATGAGAATCATAAGAAGTTTGTTGATGTATGATTTGGTAGATAGATATGATGCGATAACATATTTTCATACGGCAGTTATCAGATATCGGAATAAAGGTATTTTATTATGTGGGGCATCAGGAAATGGTAAGACATCTACTGTATTAAATTTCATCAAAGAGGGAGAGGGAGAATTGGTAGCAAATGATAAGGCGTTTCTTTGTATAGATCATAATGGACAATTAGTTTCATTTGGATGGCCCACAGTGGTTACTATAGGTGTGGGAAATTTAAAACAATACAAGGAATTAGAAAAATTTCTTGTTACTATTGAAGATGTAAAAAGTAGTCAGCAATTGTATGGATATGAACCAAATAAAAAATATTTATTATTAAATAATGATGAAATGATTTATTTACCAAAAAAATGTAATAAGCTGGTGATTTCTCATTCATTACTTTCAGAATTGTTTGATATCAATGTTGTTCCTAAAACTCAAGTTGATGTAATAATTTTTGTAAATCATCATTGGGATTTTGGCGATAGTATAGTAGCGAAAATAACTGAAGATAAGAAAAAAATAATAGAGGAGAATTTGCTTGAAAATATTTCGGATCAATTGAATTGGATAGGATGTGAGGAGTGTAAAGCAAAGAATGTAAATGAGATAGTTTCTTATATCGAAAATGAGATTGATATTTATAATTATGAAGCAGATTTTAAATTAATAAATCTAAAAAAAGTGTTGGATGAAGTATTATTATGAGTGTATATAAATCATGTGACAAAGTGCCTTACACTATATCGATACAATTTGATGCAAATTGCGTTTTAAACTATGATGAAATGTTTAGAAGAAGAAATTACATTAATCGTGTAAGTCATCATATTTCGGTAAAATATGTAGGATATGAAGAAAAATTAACGAATAAGAAACAATTAATTATTTTACAGGCGTTAAAAGAATTAAGAATAAATAAGGATCCATTGATAATTTGTGGATTTAATGTGATGAAAAGCAAAAATCTTTTCTTTGATAAATTGTTATATTTAGAAATAAAGAACTCTAATTATATTAAAAATATACATTTTAAGGTTATAGAATTGTTGCATGAAGAAACAGATATATTTCTATCTAGTGATTTATCTTCTTATGTGCCGCATATTTCTTGTGGTAGGTTTGTAGATGATATGAGTTTGAGAGATTTGAATGATAATTTCCAAACTATTGTAATTAATCATTGGGATATGGTTCTTCATTCTTCTATGAAAGAGATTAAAATACTTTAAGAAATATTTTAGGAGGAAATAATAATGAATGTTAAAGCAGTGGTTGTTGAGTCTTGTGAAAAAGTGATTAAGGAAAATGATGAAAGTATAGATGTAACAGAGGAAACAGAAATATCAAGAGAGAATGGAATAGATTCGGTAGGAATTGTAACGGTTATATGTGATATAGAAGAGCAACTGGAGATTCAATTGGATGAATACCTCTCATATGTTAGAAAATGTAAGACGATAGGGGAGTTAGTAAGTGTTGTTGAAAAAGCAGTTGGAAATCAGTGATATTTAAGTTTATTCTTAAACAAAGATGATGGGTTAATTATTATTAACAAATGAGAGTATAATTGTTTATGTCCCTATATTTCACGGCACAGATTTAAAAACTAAACTAGCATTAATGAGATTGGAGAAGCAATCTTTTTTGCTACGTTAGCTTTTATAATAAATGTGATATCTGTGTTCAAATAAGAATTATACTGAGAAAATAATATTGAATATTCCAGATAGGTTTCATGTACCTGTCTGGTGAATTGAAAATCGCTTTTAATTTACATATTTGTGTATACTTGTTCATATTTCTATGAGAATATTTATAAAGGCTGCAACGCACTGCTGATGCAGCAAGTTCTTGACAAATATTCCCTTGGAAATATACATTTAATTAAACACAAATAAGGCGATTTTCGAGTGCCAGAATTTTGATTTCCTATTTTCAGGATTTGTGATTTCGGAACACAAAAATATTCAAATGTCTCGCTTATCATCAAAGAAAATAAGAAATGAACATAGAAATATTGTATGGGAAATAAAGATATGTAAATTGAAAATTTGCAACAGTTGTTAGCAAAAAAACGGTGAATAGATATGAAAAAAATAGAAATAGTATTGAATGATAAATTAAATATTAAAGAATTAAAAAAGCTTATTGGTTTTGTGTCTGAGGATATATTGATTTACCAAATTAGAGGAAAAGTTCTTAGCATTGAAGTACATGATGATGCGGATTGTATCGAAATAGAAAAGACAATTGTGTCATTAGCAAACAATTATGTTTCAAATGCATATATCGAAGAGGAGAAATATAGGAATGAAGTAAAAATACCTTCTTTTTTTTGTGATTTTAAATCAATACATTATTTTGATGAAGGCATGATTTCGTTATCTGCCCAATCAAAATTTCTTTATTCTTATTTTGATAGAGTAATTGATAAATTTATTGAAAGAGGGTTTCATACTGAAGAATGTAGAGTAATAACAAAAGTTTATCCTGTTCTTTTACCAATGAAAGTATATAAAAAAACTGGTTATTTAAAGAGAACCCCTCAATATGCTTTTTTTTGCTGTTCTTTATGTGAGAATTTAAGTGTTTTGAACAAAATAGATAAAATGAATGAAAATGAATATAGAGATATTATAAACAATCCACAATATGCGTTGTCGCCTTCTGCATGTTTTCATGTTTATGAAGAATTAAAAGGTAAAACATTAGATAAAAATACAATTGTAACTTTTACACAGAGTGTTTTTAGAAATGAAGGAAGATTTAATTTTGCAGAATTTGGGCGTATGCGAGATTACCATGTGAGAGAAATAGTATTTATTGGTAACTCTGAATTTGTGAATAAATCAAGAAATAAAGTAATTGATTTTACAAAGAAACTTGTAGAAGACTTAGGTTTGAATGCAAAAATAATTACGGCATCAGATCCATTTATATTACCGCGAATGCAAAAATTAAAAAAAATGCAAATTAAAGAAAGTAGTAAGTATGAATTAAGAATGGCATATACAGAGGAAGAAGACATGTCGGTTGCTTCATTTAATATACATGGTACGGCGTTTACTTATCCATTTGATATAAAAATAAAAAATTTAGAGGAAACAGTTACAGGATGTGTAGGATATGGTTTGGAAAGATTGGTACTAGCATTTTTAAGTCAGTATGGTGAGAATGTAAGTAATTGGCCTGAAGATTTACAAAAGGAGTATGAAAAGATTTTATGATCGAAAAAGAAATAAAGATTTTATTAAGTCAAAATCAATATAAAAAAATATTAGATACATTCAATTTTGAAGAAGAATTTAAACAGACTAATAATTATTATCTATGCGAGGGAGCTTCAGTTGATGCGACTATTAGGATACGGGAAAAGGGAAATATAACAAAGCTACAGGTAAAAATACCTAAAAAAAGGGATAAATCGCTTCATATCAAAGAAGAATATGAAGAAGAAGTAACAGAGATACCGCTTGTAATAAGTAAAGATAAATTGAAAAAGATGAGTGGATATAATTTTCCTAATGATGCAATATATACAGGTAAACTACGTACAGAGAGAAGAATTTATGCATTCAATGATGATATTGAAATCGCGTTAGATGTAAATCAATATTTAGGAATAACAGATTATGAATTAGAGATAGAATATAAAAATATTTATCCAATTGAAATAATTGAAAAACTTAAGTTACTAAATATTCCGATTGATAATGTTGCTGAGGGAAAAAATACAAGATTTTGTAAGAAACTATACGAGATAGAGGGATAAAAAGAAGTCATTGGAATTAAATATATTTGATTAAGAGAAAGATATTATACTGATACAAAAACTGTTGTAATAGAAACTGTAAAAGAGGTGACAAGTGAAATTGGAAAACAAATATATACATGATATTTACTGGAAAGACCTAAAGTATGATTCTGGTTATGAATCCTTTTGTTTTCAAAATTGTTTGAAGATTTTAATGGAAGCAAAAGATATTGAAAATACTGATTTTTTTATAAATAGGTCTTTATCGTTGCTTTTTGATAGTGAATCGTATGAGAAAATGCTATACACACATATGGATGTAAGAGGTCTTTTGCCAGGTGTTGGTGTTGTTAATAGGTATTATAATCCTAATTTATTATCAAAAGAGGTGTTTGACTATAACTGTACGTTTGTTAGTAATAATAAGGAACCTATAATTGTTGGAGTTGATTCATTTTATTTACCATACACAAGTAATTATAAAAAAAATCATGCTGTACATACAGCAATAATGTGTGGATATGATTTAAAAAATGCAAGTGTTTATTTGATTGATTGGTATGAACCGTGGTTATATAAAGGGGAAATATCTTTGGAAGAGTTTCTATTGGCACGTGATTCAAAAAATGAATATGATGGAAGCATATTTAGTGGCACACCAATAGAGAATAATTGGGCATATATCCAGACGATTGAGAAAAAATCAATAGAATATTTGTTTAAGAATTTAATCGATTTATCAGTAGATCAATATTTTAGTGATAAGAAAGATAAGCAAGGAGTACAGGCATTAGAAGGAGTTATGAATATTTTGGTACATTGCAACAATCCAGAAAAATATAAGAAAATATATGATAACTTATATATATCGCTTAAAAGACATAAGTTTTTTTGTGGTGCATTAGAAAATTATTATATATATAAATCATCTTTGCTATTGAATGACATTATTAATATAATGAAAGAAATTATTATTGAATGGGATAATATTTTATTAATGATAATAAAATTAAGTATGCGTAATAATGAAAGTACAAAAAACAGGATGTTAGTGAAATTTAGTGAAAACATTGGAAAAGAAAAGGAGATATGTAATTTGATTAATATGTTTTCTAGAAGTGAATTGTGATAAAAATACAATTATTGAGAGAAAGGATTGTTTAATAACGAAAAAATAAAGTTATTAAGTGAAAAATATGAAGAACATTAAAGAAAAAATTATTGAAGTAAAAAATTTAAAAAAGAATTTTAAAATTAGTAAGCGAATGAATGGTTTACCAGGCCATATTGCAAATTTATTTAAGCCAAAGTATGAAGTAAAGGAAGCGGTAAAAGGTATAGATTTTGAAATCTATGAAGGTGAATGTGTAGGATTTATAGGAGCAAATGGTGCGGGTAAGTCAACTACGATAAAAATGTTGTCTGGAATATTGTATCCAGATAGTGGTTGTATTAATGTAATGGGATTTGAACCACATAAGGATAGAAAAAAATATGTAGCAAATATAGGTGTTGTTTTTGGTCAAAAATCACAGTTGTCGTGGGATTTACCAGTGATAGATAGTTTTGAATTGTTGAAGAATATATATAAAATTCCAAGTGATGTGTATAAGAAGAATTTGGATGAATTTATGGAATTATTAGACATGTCAAATTTTATTAATCAACCTGTGCGTCAATTATCTTTAGGGCAAAGAATGCGAGCAGATATTGCTGCATCATTGTTGCATTCACCGAAATTAGTATTTTTTGATGAACCTACGATAGGTTTAGATGTTGTTGCAAAAGAAAAAATTAGAGAGTTTGTAAGATATATGAATAAAGAAAAAAAGGTTACATTTATTTTTACAACTCATGATATGCAAGACATAGCTAAAACATGTGAAAGAATAATAATTATAGACAAAGGTAGTAAGATGTATGATGGAAGTGTGAAAGAGTTAGTTGATAAATATGGTGGAAGTGTAAAATTGGCTATAGAAATTAAAGATGTTTTAGTTGATGAAGAATACATAAAATTGTTAAAACAAAGTTTAGAAAATCAGTTTATAGATTGTGAATTTACAATTGAAGATAAAAAAAATAATATAGTTGAAATAATGTTTGAGAACAAAACTCTTTCGTCCGTGCAGGTGACAACATTTTTGGCAGAAAAGTTTACGCTGAAAGATTTTAGAATATCAGATATAGATATTGAGGAAATTGTTCGAAAAATTTACGAAGGAGGAATAACATTATAATGAAAGCTTTTATGGCATATCTGAAAATTGCCTTTAAATCTAATACGATTTATAGAGTGGATTTTTTATTTAGTATTATAGGTACATGTGTTAATATTTTTATATATTGTGCGATATGGAAAGCTTTGTATGGTGATAATATATCTGTTAATAGTGTATCATATGAAATGGTTACAACAAATTTTATATTATCACTAGCTATGAGTTCGGTTTTTTCAACAAATGATTTTGTAATTCAACAGAAATTATGGGATGGTTCTATTTCGACAGATATGGTTAGACCAATTGATTTGCGTGTAAGTATTTTAGCAAGAGATTTAGGTAACATATTTTTTAAATTGATAACGCATTTTATATTATCGGTTATCATTTCTGTTATATTTATTGGAATGTTGCCACCGAAAAGCTTTGTTTGTTTACTACTTTATGTTATCGGTATGATTTTGGGTTTTTGTGTATTATGGGCATTAAGTGTAATAGTGCAAATGTCAGCATTTTGGATAATAAATGTATGGAGTATATCAACAATTAAGAATGTTGTCGTAAATGTTTTATCAGGTATAATGATTCCTTTATGGTTTTTACCAGATACATTAAAGAATATTATATCTTTTACACCATTTGAAAGTATATATTATATTCCTGTTAACATATATTTAGGGAAAATAACTGGTGGAGAGATATTCCATGCATATTTTAAACAGTTGTTATGGTTTGCCGTACTTTTTTATATAGGGAATGTAATGTGGAATAAGGGGAAAAGAAGAATTTTTGTTCAAGGTGGTTAAGGCTTAATGCTGTATACGAATAACTAATTCAATTTATGAATTAAAAAGAAAGGCGGATTATAATAAATGGAAAAGACTTATAATGCATTTAGTTTATTCTTATGTTATAGCAAGATAACAATAAAATCTTGGTTTCAGTATAAAGTAGATGCTTGTATGCGTTCATTAGCAGTTTTTTTTAGAGAGGCAACGGGAGTAATAGTAATTTATTTGACAATGCTTACTTTTGATGAAATAAATGGTTGGAATACTAATGAATTATTATTATTATTTAGTTTTGTATATGTTACTTATGGGATTTTAATTGTTTTTTTTACAGGATTACGTGATTTTGAATTTTTAGTCAATACAGGACAATTTGATAGATTTTTATTAAGACCTCGAGGAGCACTATTTCAAGTTATAGCAAGTAATTCAGATTGGTTTGCTGCTATAGGTCATGGTGCACTAGGTATTTGTTTGTTTATCTTTTCTGCAAATAATGTTCAAATCGTTTGGAACTTTTGGAATATTATATATTGTATAAGTAGTATAATAGGTGGTGTTTTTATACAAGCAGCAATTTTTCTTGTTGTAGCATCCTTAAGTTTTTTCTTTATTAAAACTGGAAGTATAAGGGAACTTTTATATTGGAATACAAGAAAGTTTGCAAATTATCCAATTAGCATATTTCCTAAATTTGTAAAAATATTTATGACATATATAATACCATTTGCGTTTGTTAATTACTTTCCAGCAACATATTTGTTGGATAAAGATAGTGGTGAATTTTTAGGTAAAACATTTTGTTATATTACCCCGGTAATAGGCATAGTTATGTTTGGTGCGGCGTACTTGTTTTGGAATTATAGTTTGAAACGTTATAAAAGTACTGGGAATTAATGCTGTGCTTGGAGGTAAAGAGAGGATTAGTTATGGAGAGAGTATTACAATGTACAGGCGAAGTTGTATTTAATGGTCAACTTTATGATAACAAGATAATGAAAAGCATAGTCGAAAATATAAAACATAAACTGATATCTTCCGGTAAATTAAAGGGAAACAGTGTAGTTGCTGTTTATTTAGACAGAGGAGTTGAATTACTAGCTAGTGTTTGTGCATTGTTTGAAATGAACATAACTTTTTTATTAATGAACAAAGAAATACCTACAAGCAGGCTTGAATATATGTTAGATAAGGCAAAGGTTGATATTGTAATATCATCATATGAGCAAGAATGTGATTTTTTGGATATAGAAGTTATTAATGTTGGAACGATAGATAATTTGATTAAGCATAATTATTTGGGTTCAGTTAAATTTGGTTATATTTCGAATGAAATTTCATATGTAATTTTCACATCAGGTAGTACAGGGATGCCTAAAGCGGTACAAGTTAGGAAGAGTGGTTTGATTAATTTTATTCAATCTGTTCCTAAGTTAACATCGATTGATTCAAATACAATTATTGGGTGCTTTACAAATTCAACATTTGATATTTTTATTTTGGAATCTATAGCAGCGCTTTATAGTGGAGCAAGAGTTGTTATGGGAGATGATGAAACTTGTGATAATGTCAAGCTATTAACACAATGTATAGTAAATAATAAAATTAATACATTGCAGTTTACACCATCAAGATTAAGAATGATTCATAAGATTGATCCTCAATTTGAATGTTTAAAGCAGGTAAAAGTATTATTAATTGGTGGAGAAAGTTTTCCCGAAGAGTTATTAAAAGATTTACAGAAGAATACTACTGCAAAACTTTTTAATATGTACGGACCAACAGAAACAACAATATGGTCGACAATAAGTGAATTAACTAATAAAAAGAGTGTTGATATTGGCGTACCAATAAAAGACACAGATGTATATGTGGTTAATATGGAATCTTTAGAATCTGATACATTGATATTTGTGGAAAAAGAAAGTGATGAAATTGGTGAGATATGTATAGCTGGAAAAGGTTTGGCAGCAGGGTATATTAATGATTCAGAACAAACAAATAGGTCATTTATTAGTAAAAAGATTAATGGAAAAATAACTAGATTATATCGAACAGGTGATTTGGGGAAGTATGGGAATAATGGTGAACTGCTTTGTTTGGGTAGAATTGATAATCAGATAAAGTATAATGGTCATCGAATTGAATTAGAAGAAATTGAAGCGCATATTAATCAAATTGAAGGAATATCTGGTTGTGCAGTTGGGTTTTCTAATAAGTATAATAAGATTTGTGCATTTATGATAAAAAGCAGTGAAGAATTTTTTTTGGCAGAAGATGGAATAAAACAACTGTTGTTGAAAACAATGCCACAATATATGTGTCCATCTTTATGTATGTTTGTTAATGATTTAATATATACATCAAGTGGCAAAATTGATCGAAAGTGTATGGTTCAAAAATATGCAGAAAATGAGCAATGTATACAACAGAATACTGTATCTTATGGAGATGGAATAGATATAGAATCACAGTTGATACAATTGTTTGCTACAATAACGGGAGAAAAAGATGTTAATTTACGAACTCAATTAGAAGGGAAAATTAATTCAATACAGTATATAAATTTGATTGTCGAATTAGAAGAATTGTTTAAAATGGAATTTGAAGATGACAAATTATCGATGCTTGAATTCAAAACTATAGGAGATATAGCTGACTATTTAAGAAATTTTCAGAAATAAGAATGAGTATGCTAAATATATACATTATTTATGACTTTAAAAGAAAAAAGATACCAGCTATTTAGGAAAGAAATTACTTGTTAAACTATTATCAGATGGAGGATGTAAAATCTCTGATAATGATATTAAAGAGACTTTCTTAGGAAAATCATATATCGATAACATTCCGTATAAATTTAATATATCATATTCCGATAATGTTTTAGTAATTGTGATAGCTGATTCTGACATAGGGGTTGATATAGAAAAAATAGACTGCTGTAAAAGGTACGAGTTAATAGTAAAAAAATTTTTCTCAAAAAATGAAAAAGAATATGTAAGGCAAAAGGCTAATACGAATGAAAGTTTTTTTGAAGTTTGGACCAAAAAAGAAGCTTATGTTAAATATTTAGGAATGGGAATTGATAAAAACTTTAAAAATCAAGATGTTTTTATGATAGACAATAACATTCATATAGTAACATTCATTGAAAATAATTATGTTTTGTCATATTATTGTAAACAATGTGTGTATAAAAAATAACATTTTATTGTATCGATAATTTAAAAAATGAATTTATGAATGGAGAAGAATAATATGAATAAAGATAAAGTTAATAATATTGAAATTGCTCACATAGATCGAAATGGTTATAATTCCATATATTGTTTTGATGATTGTATAGCAACGATTGCTAATAGAGAATGTATAGACTATCAACTTATGTATTTGGATATGGAAAATATAGTATTTGATTTTGAAAAAGCGAAAAGAGAACAAAAAGTAATATCTGGCTTGTTATTGAAAAAACAAGGTGATAGTGAGTATAATTATTTGGAAAAAATGCATGGCTTGAAAATAAAAGATTATTTTGAATTGTCTCAAGAACAGCTAATATCAATAAATAAAAGTGAATTATTGGCAGGAAAAGTTGTGATGGTTCGATTAGATAGCTATTATTGTGAGTGGGATGTTTTGTATCAAAAAGAGCATACTAAACATTTGGGATTATGTATAGGATTAGATTCAAACAGAGTGTTATTGTGCGACCCATTTTATGGATTGAATAGTATCGAAATGGATATTTCGTCATTTGTTAAGGCAAACCATGGTAGAATAAGTACATATGAAATTAAGACTAATGCTAGTAAATTAAGTCAATCAAGTAAGAATGAAGTATTAAAGGTTTATATAGAAAAGCATGTTTTTGAAAATAGAATAAATAATCTGATGCGTTTAGCTAATGCATATGGAGATATGTTTAATTATGAAACTGAGTATAATGATTTTAAGGAAGCCTTAAAATCGTTTGATAAAATACTTGATGTATTAGTGAAAACATCAAAATTTTATAATCTATTAAAGTACATAAAACCAGTTGATGAAAGCATTCAGTGTTTGATGGATGAAGCGGTAGGTTCTTGGGTGGTTGTGAAAAACACTTTGTTCAAAGGTTTTTTCAAGAGAAAGGATGATGTAGGGGTTAAAATCCAAAAAAGGATTATTGAAATAGTTGAAAAGGAAAAAAAGATATTTGATTATTACTGTAAAGATATGTGTTTGCAAACAAATGACAAAGAGTTTATAGATATAGATTCAATAAAAGAGTTAAATGTGAGTGAAATTATAAGAAGTGTATATATTGATACTGTCGATATTGAAGGAATGTTAAATAATAATTCGTTTGGAGATTATAACAATAATGAATGTAATGCAGATTTTACAGGGTTAAATGAATTTTTACAGTATGATGATATTGACAACATAATAAAAATTGACGAAAATATTATTGTGAATACTTATATTTCGCCAGAAAATAAAAATGATAATCTTGTTTGTGAAGGACAAGGCATAGAAGTTAATAATAAAAATTTGTATGAGCGTGTAGGTATTTTGTGTGTAAGCGAATTTGGCGAAAGTATTGAAGTTATTAAACTAAAGTATTCAGATAATAGTCAGCAAAAATTACATATAAAAATAACGGATGTGAATGACGAACCGTTATTTGGAGAAAAAATAGTATGGCGTGGAGTTACATATCAAAAAGATGATAATGGAAATACAACACAACGATTAAATAATGCGCATTTATTCTGGGTTGAATTTAAGATTAAAAGAGACAGTTCCGTTAATAAAATAATTTTACCTGATTGTTCAAATTTACATATATATGGAATTTATTTTATGAATAGAGAATTTGATTGATCAACTCAAATGATATCTAAATACATGATTTTCGAGTGTGTTGAGTGGCGAATTGATAAAGGAAATAATAATTGTATGCCAGCCCGAAAGGCTGGCATACAATTATTATTTTTCTATTTTGAATAAAAAAATAATCGGGCAGGATATATGCCCTCGGATAAGCTGGCACAATTCCAACCCGTTCATTTCTGGCATATTGATATCCAACAATATAATATCTGGTATTACGTTTAATAGTTCTAACACTTTTTTTTTGCATTTTCCGCTGTATATACGGAAAATTCTTCTCCTAAACACTTTTCCATCATGGATAATATCATTTCTTCATCATCAATAATCAGTACCTTGTATTTCATAGGCAATGCTCCTTATTCGTTAATCCTCTTATCATAGCCGATAAAAGACAGATTTTCGACAATTTCACACTCAATTGATTATAATTATACCCATTATTTCCGCTGCTATCAACTGAATTGCATATGGGCGGCAGAAATTACTTTCTACCGCCCGTGTGTAACTATGCAAAAATAATTTCCTCGTTCACAATCTCCCTCGCACACGCCCTTATGTTACCTAGCCGCACTGTCCATTCTAAGGCGTTTTCTTACTTTAGTCGTTCTGTTATGTTTTGTGCCTGCTTCATGCCCTCTATAAGCCTTTCAAAGCGTTCTTGCGCCTGCCTGTTGATGTCGGCAAGGTAAGCGTTCAGCCTGCCGCTTGTGAGAAGATTGGTGTATGTAACCCTGCGGTGCTGCTTCAGATAGTCCATATGCCGCTGCTCCCATGTGCCTATCGGCTGTTCTTATTCGGCGGGTAATCTTAAATCTGGAATAAGATATCCATTTTCTTAGTGGTATGTTCCGCCTAACTGTTCAAATATTGATTTCATATGCAAAAATTGCTTTTCTGTATGGTTTGGTTTCTGCGGGGTATCTGCAAGCAATGTATCAGCAGGCTGTATGTATATGTAATCTTTAAATTAAGTAATCTCCTTGCAGTTCATATCAAAGACCGTAGTGTTCATCATAAATATACTTGTACATTAAAATATCCTCTGTTAAAATATATTCGCAAATACATTACGACTCGAAGTATCATTGAGGATTTAAATAGAAAATTTAAAATCAGATAAGAATACACTTGACTTATAAATCTTACTGATGTAATATTTTGTCAAAGTACTTTTTAGGTGGTAATTTTTTTTGTTTTTAATTCCTACACATGTAATAGTTAAGGCGCGTCTGGATAAGTAAGTTTATAGATTAAAAAAATGTGGATAGTTGATTAGGATTAGCAGAACAATGGAGGTTGGCATGAAAGGAAAAAACAGGGTTAAGTACAATAACAAAATAACAATAATTTTTATTGGATCAGTTTTTGCAGCAATAATTATTATTTCAGCTGTTGTTTGTAAAATGATTGTATCACATAATGGTAATGGTGTGGATACACCGCAAAAGTTAATTGTTAAATACATGAATTATATTTCCAGTCGTGAATATGAACAGATGTATAATATGTTAAATGTTCAAGCCTCTGGTAATATAGGTCTTGAAGATTTTGTAAAGCGAAATTCAGCAATTTATGAAGGTCTGGAAATAAAAGATATGAGAATTGAAGTGTTGTCATATGATAAGCAACAAAATGCGGTAACTTATAAGTCTTCATTTGCCACAGTTGCCGGGAAAATAAGTTTTGAAAATAAGGTCCTTTTTTTAGAGGGAGAGAATGGTTATGAAATGATATGGGATGATTCATTAATATTTCCTGGTTTAGATGCTGCTGATAAAGTTAGAGTTTCAACGACTAAGGCAGATAGAGGACAAATATTAGATAGAGATGGACGTGTTTTGGCAGGAAAGGGTACGGCATCTTCTGTCGGAATTGTGCCAGGAAAATTGGAAAATAGAGAGCAGTCAATTACACAGATTGCAGAATTATTGGAAATAAAACCAGAAGATATTGATAAGAAATTATCGGCAGGCTGGGTAAAAGATGATTCATTTGTGCCGCTTAAAATAATTCCCAAGATTCATGAAATAGAATTTATTTCATTTGACAGTAATGAAGAGAATATATTAGAACAGGAGCGGCAGAAAAAATTGCTTAATATATCAGGAGTAATGATGTCAGATACAGAAATTAGAGAATATCCGTTGGGAGAGGCGGCAGCTCATCTAATAGGTTATGTGCAGAATGTTACGGCAGAGGATTTAGAAAAACATAGTGGAGAAAGTTATACTGAAAATAGCGTAATTGGGAAAAACGGAATGGAGTCGTTATTTGAGAGAGAACTAAAAGGACAGGATGGATGCAGAATTTATATTGTGTATGCTGATGGCAATGAAAAACAAGAGCTTGCCTGTATAGATGTACAACATGGTCAAAACATAAAGCTTACAATAGATTCAAATCTTCAGACGGAGCTGTTTGAGCAGTTTAAGGATGATAAAAGCTGTTCTGTGGCAATAAATCCATATACAGGGGAAGTGTTGGCATTAGTCAGCACACCGTCATATAATAACAATAATTTTATTATGGGATTGTCAAATGAACAGTGGAATACCCTTAATGAAGATGAAAATAAACCGATGTATAATCGTTATCGGCAGGTTTGGTGCCCTGGTTCAACATTTAAGCCAATTATTGCGGCAATAGGGTTAGAGGCAGGAGCATTTAATTCGGAAGAAAATTTTGGGAATTCAGGATTAAGCTGGCAGAAAGATTCATCATGGGGTTCTTATTATGTGACAACGCTTCACACATATGAACCTGTTACATTGGAAAACGCTCTTATTTATTCAGATAATATATACTTTGCTAAAGCGGCATTAAAAATTGGTTCAGCAGAATTGGAAAAAAGGCTGACACAGCTTGAATTTAATAAAGAGATGCCATTTGAAATTACAATGCAGAAATCACAATATTCTAATTCAGAAAGAATGGAGACAGAGATACAATTGGCTGATAGTGGTTATGGTCAGGGACAGATATTAATAAATCCATTGCACATGGCATGTATATATTCAGCCTTCTGTAATGATGGAAATATAATAAAGCCCTCTTTAATCTATAAAGAGGAAATGGTATTTGACTATTGGATATCTAATGCATTTTCAAATGAAACAGTGAACATTGTTTTAGAGGCAATGAAAAAAGTTATTAATAATCCTAATGGAACTGGATACGCGGCGCACCGTGATGATATTGTTTTAGCCGGAAAAACAGGTACCGCAGAAATAAAATCAGCAAAAAATGATACATCAGGTACAGAATTGGGGTGGTTTGCCGTTTTTACAGCAGATAATACAGCAGAGCGTCCGCTGTTGATTATTAGCATGACAGAGGATGTAAAAGAAAGAGGCGGAAGCGGATATGTTGTAAAAAAAGATCGTATTGTAATTGATAAATGGCTGCAATAAATTAGTCTCTATTAAATTCTTTTATTAGTTCTTGTAATAAGGCCGGCAGTTTCTACGTGAATTTGATATTTATTAAATTGGCTGAGGAATTTGACTTTATTAGAGAACATGTTAAAATATAAAAAATTAAAATATTATGGAGGATAGTGTGAAAAAAGTAATCGTTCTAGGCTGTCCAGGCAGTGGAAAGTCTACATTTTCAAGAAAATTAAACTCAATAACAAGAATACCTGTAATATATTTAGATATGATGTTTCACAGAGCAGATAAAACAACATGTTCAGCTGAAGAATTTAATCATTCTTTAGCTAAAGTTATGAAACAGGACAAGTGGATACTAGACGGCAATTACGGCAGAACAATACAAGTGAGATTAGAGCAGTGTGACACAGTTTTTTGGCTTGATTATCCGCTGGAAATTTGTTTACAGGGGATAGAGGCAAGAAGAGGAAAACCAAGAGTAGATATGCCATGGATAGAGACAGAACCAGATGAGGAATTTATTAATTATGTGAAAAATTTTCAACAGGATATTAGACCGAAGATGAAAAGTTTGCTGGAGCAGACAATTGAAAAAGAAATACATATATTCACAGCTAGAGAGCAGGCAGATTTATATTTAAATAAGCTGCAGGAAAAGGAATTAATTAGTTTTACTGAAGGTATTTAGTATGTCTGTCGTCCCAATGCTCAATATTGATAAATTATCTTGTATATTAAATCCCGCAGCTTTGATGTTATCAACTTGGAGGATTCGTCAAATTGCTGCGGGGTGTTGGACTTATTCAGGCAGATATTCGCCATAATGTCCTTTAGTATCTTTTTTTACTTTATAGAGGGCTTCATCAGCCTGGCTTAAAAGTTGTTCAATGCTAGTGTCAGATTTATATGTGCAGACAAAACCACCCGATGCACTTATTGTTTTTGAATTTTCATCAGATAGTTTTATGATATTATTCTTTAATGTTGCAAAAAATAAATCTAAATATTTAATTATTTCAGCTTTATTTAGACAGTTAAATATCAATAAGCAGAATTCGTCTCCTGATCGTCTGGCAGAAAGGACATGGTTAGATGGCATAGATTTCATTACAGCAGAAAAACTTTGTAAGTATTTATCGCCCATATCATGTCCGTAAGTATCGTTGATTGATTTGAAGTAGTCGAGGTCCAGCATTACAACCGCACAAATATTTTCTTTATTCATATTGCCTAAAATTTCTGAAGCTAAATATTTGAAATGGGAGAACTTATTCAATCCGGTAAGTGAATCATGAGTGTTTTCATATTGCATTTGTCTTTTTTTAATAATATCCTCAGTGACGTCAGTTACTACACCCAAATATAATTCATTGGATTCTGACATGTGGATACGAACATATTTTGCGTCGCTTATCTGATAAATATCTGTCTCACCATTAAGCGGATTAGAAATTATATTTTTAATATAATTGTCAAAAAGCTTGGAATTTTGATAAATTTCTTCTGCTTCACTGTCAGGGATATCTAGAATATCTTTTAAGCCTGATGTTACAAATACATGCTGAATATTATCGTCATATTCAAATGCTGCCAATGGAATACCGCTGATTTTAATAATGGTTGATATTCTGTCAGAAATATTAATAATACTTCTCACCATTGTATTTATGCCGTTGCTTAGAGCTTCAAGTTCCTGATTCCCTCTTACATTGACTTCAGTGTCAAGGTTGCCGTTTGTTATATTAGAGAGATAACATATTATTTTATGAATATCATCAACTACTTTACGCTTTACTAAATAATTTAAAAGTAAAATAACAATGGCTTCAATAATCAACAAGTAAAACATTGTACTGAATACTTGATTTAGAAGTCTGTTAAGCATAGAAGATATAGGAATCGCAGCACATATTAATACGTCGTTGTATTCTCGTGAAACTACATACATTAACTGACCGTTCTCACCTTTTTTATAATCCCCTTTTTTACATTTTAACAGTTCATTAAGTTGATAACATTCTTCTGTAAAATTCTTTGCTAATCCGTTTGAATGTCCAAGTATAGCTCCGGTATTGCGATCCGCAACAAAAAGTTCTTCAGCAGAGTCTGTAGGGAAGCGTGAGAAAATATATTCATAAGTATTTCTTGATTCAGCAGCCATCTGTCTAGTTGGTTTGAATCCGACCTGTACTATTCCTTTAACCCCTTTTCTGACTACTCCTACATATTTCATTATTTTATGGTCTGCGGCATTAGGCTGTGTATCCTGAATAAGATAAGCGTTCTCGTCATTGCTTTCAAGTAGTGGAAGAAATTCACTTGACTGTTTATATGCTCCCATATCAAATCCCACATATTTTGAAATAGATGCAGAAACAATTATTCCATTTTCATCAATTACATGAAGTTCATCTACATTTAAAAGTTCAGCCAGATACTGCATTTGTGAAACGTCCATGGTAACTTCTTCCTGAGTATCAAATATATATGCCGCCGCCCTAGCCCGTGTTAGGTAATCCTCATCTAAATTTTCCTGTAAAATAGACAATTCCATCTGATTATTTTCAAGCGTATGTATAACTTGTTCAGATTTATTATAAAATGTATTAAATTGCTGTGATTCAAGAGTGTACATTGTAAGTACAAAATTAGTAAACAATATTAAAAAAATAGCGCATGAGATTATGATAAATGCATATTGTATAAAAGTTCTTTGCATTTTATTTCCTCCAATGTGTTGAATAAACTAATTTGATTTATTATATCATTTTCTCTATATATATTAAGATATAATATTTCGCAAAAACACACCTTTTTTCAACAGAATGGTAAAGATTAAAATTTTGCATACATTATTATATAGAAGAAATTGTCTTTGCAGAAGCAGTCAATTGTTCCGTTTATTTTCTCTGAAAAAGCAAGTATACTCTGCATTCCAAAACCATGGTTGCTGCCGCCTTTACTTTTTGGAAGCCCTGTGTTTTTATCAAATAAGATTTTATCATTATAAGGATTTTTGATTCTTATAATTAGTTTGTTTTCAGTACAATGGATTTTAATATCTATAAACCTTTGTGCAGAATCAAAATTTTTAACGCTGTCAAGTGCATTTTCAAAAAGATTGGCGATTACAGCAGTAAATTCATAGTTATTAACCGGAATATTCTTATCAATTATAATATCTAAATTGACATTGACATTAAGTGAGGTGGCTTTATCTATCATTTTAGAAATGATTGTGTTTGCTATTAAGTTGTTGCAGTATTTTACTACTTTATTTTCATCAGTAACGCTGCTTATATACGATAATATATTATGGATTTCTTCATATTCTTCATGGTTAAGCAGATAGCTTATCATATTGCAATAATGTCTCATATCATGTCTTAAGATTTTAAGATTCTGTTCAGCCTGTTCAACAATATAGTATTGGTTTTCTAAGCCTTTAATATAAGCTTCAAAAAGTACATTTTTTAAATAAATGTTTTTTTGTTTGGCATCGTTCTCGATATATTGAAGAACAACAACATATGATACAAGCATTGTTACTATAAAGCATAGTATACCCAATATGTTATCAGGATTGTTGTATAGTGTATGGGGGAAAAAAGCAATACAGAAAAAGCTGCAGTAAAAAAATACTGGAATTAAACATAGTTTCCACCAGCCCTTAGTGTATTCAATTTCATATTCTTTTATCCATATGTCTCTTATTGTACAGTATAATAGAGACAAAATTGCAGCATGAATTATAATGCTTCCTGTAAGAGCAATAAGTTTGTTTTGTGTATATATGAATAAAATGATTGCCAAAACGCTTCCTATAATAACGTAATTGGAAGCGCTTAGTCCGATAAAAAGAACTTTGGAATTTCTTTTTTTAGAAATAAAGATACCTGTAAATTGTGTTAATAAAATTTGCATAAGTGTTACAATAACATAACATAGTCCGCTGTCTGGAAATAAGTTTAGTTTTAAAAAGTCGGTAATTGTAAGCAGTATGCATGAAGATAAACAAATCAATTTTGTAGTATTTTTAGAATAACGATGAGTAATAAAATTATAAATAAACAACATTAAAAATATGTGGCTTATAAAATAAGAAATATTGTTAAAATAATTCATTATATGATCCTTTTTGTGTATTACTTTTCTGCTAAAAATAGGAGAAACTGGCGTTTGACTTTTACCGTATTCTTTCTGCTTACAGGAATTACAGCGCCATTTTTCATAATAATATTGCTGCCACTTAATTTTTCTACATGATTTAAATTAATTAGAAAAGATTTATGTACTTGTAAAAAACAATTGTAATCTAATAACTGTTCCAGTTCGTTTTCAAAGGATTGTCTTATAAAAATGCTGGTTATAATTTCACCGTCTGTCTTATGAATATAAAGCAGCCTTGAAGAGTTTTCGATGTATTCTATTTTGGAATATCGTACAGACTGCAGACCGTCTTTTGTTTTAACTAAATAGACAGGATCTCTAACTGATTTTGTAAAAGATACAGAGTAATCCATAGCTTCAAAAAAATGTGATTCCAAAAGAGGTTTTAACAAATACCTTCCCGCATGTACATTAAATGCCTCCAATGCAAAATCATCTGAAGAAGTAATATATATAATTGTATTTTGAGAACTCCTTTTTCTTATCTCTCTGCCTAAATCTATACCAGTTGCATTTGACATAATAATATCAAGAATATAAATATCAGATAATTCCTGATTTTTTATTTTCTCAAATAATGATAAAGAGTCTGAATATTTTGATACTTGGAAATTAAAGGATTTTGTTTTTTTTATATATTTTTCAAGCAAATTTTCAATTACTTTTAAGTCTTCTGAATTATCGTCACATATTGTAATTTTCATAAATTTTCCTCGGAAAAATGTTAAATTTTTATAAAATTGTATGTAGTATTTATTATCTTTTGAGTAATTATAACATATTTAAAAATATCTTACAAATAAAAATTTTTCCTAAGATATTTTTTTGTGTAACGCAGATAAAATTCTATTATTTTGACTTATTAGATAATTGTCATTTCTATGCAAATAATTTATATAAAATACATTGATTTTAAAATTTGTTTTTGTTATAATAAGATGAAATTTTAATGTAAAAATCAAATGAAATTATATCAGAAGTTAATGATTTTCTATTATATATTAGAAAAAATGGAGGTGCTTTTGGTGAAAAATAAAATAACACGTTTTCTAGCTTTCAGTATTATGGGATTGGCAGTTTTGTGTTTGGGTGTTTTTTCATTTATGATAGTTCGTATGGATAAAAAAAATGCTGAAGTTCTTGATGAGATTGGCACTAAATATATGTCTGGAATGGCGGAGAGAATTTCGATGCATTTTGAGACAACATGTCTTGATAAGCTGTCTCAGATTGAAGCGTTGGTTGATACTATTCATCCTGAGCAGTATTCCACTATAGATGAATGGAAGAGAGAGCTTACATATGCGGCAACAGCAAGAGGATTTGACCATCTTGCATTCTATTCATATGATGGAGAGTTCGAAATGATTTCTGGTATTCCTATGGAAGTTATAGATCCAGATCCATTTACGATGTCACTTAATAAAAATGACAATAAGATTGCTGTTGGTAAGGATATAAATGGAAATGATTTGGTTCTTGTTGGTGTTTCGGCTGAATATATAATGGGTAATGGTGAAAAGTGTACGGCTATTGTAGCAGCGATTCCTGTAAATTATATTAGTGAAATGATGTCTTTAAGTGAGCAGGAGGCCTTAACTTATTCTTATATAATTCGCAGAAACGGAAGTTATGTTATAAAAGGCGCTCACAGTGAGTTGGAAAGTTATTTTGACCGTATACGTGAAGATTGTGATGAATTGGCAGAAGGATATATTTCGGAACTTTCTGACGCAATGAGGAGACGTCAAAATATAAGCTTAATATTTGAGTGTGATGATGGACGTAAAAATGTTTATTGTATTGCGCTTCCTTATTCTGAATGGTTTTTAGTAACAGTTATGCCGTATGGTATGCTTGACGAGGCGGTTAATCATTTAAGCAGCCAATGGCTTGCTATGGCAATGGCAAGCTGCGGGATAATTTTAATTGTGCTGCTTTGCATATTTTTAAAGTATTTTCAGCTTACAAGACAGCAGATTGAAGCGCTGAAGAGGGCACAGGATGAGGCAATTAGGGCAAACAAGGCCAAAAGTGAATTTTTGTCAAATATGAGTCATGATATTAGGACCCCTATGAATGCTATAGTCGGTATGACAGCTATTGCAACTGCAAATATTGATAACAGGCAGCAGGTACAGAATTCACTTAAAAAAATTGCTCTTTCAAGCAAGCATTTATTGGGACTTATCAATGATGTCTTAGATATGTCAAAGATAGAGAGCGGCAAGATGACTTTAAATATGGATAGAATTTCATTGCAGGAGGTAATGGAAAGTATTGTCAGTATTGTTCAGCCTCAGGTCAAGGCCAAAAATCAATCATTTGATGTACTCGTATATGATATTATTCAGGAAAATGTGTATTGTGACAGTGTCAGGTTAAATCAGGTGCTGCTGAATTTTCTTTCAAATGCAGTTAAATTTACACCAGAAAACAAAGCAATACGAATGTCAATATATGAGGAAGAATCACCTAAAGGAGATAACTTTGTCCGTGTACATATATGTGTAAAGGATGAGGGAATAGGCATGACTCCGGAATTTCAGAAGAAAATTTTTGAATCATTTACAAGGGAGGATAGTACCCGCGTAAGGAAAACTGAAGGTACAGGACTTGGAATGGCGATAACGAAATATATTGTTGATGCCATGGGAGGCACAATAAGTTTAGAAAGCGAGTTGGGAAAGGGTACTGAGTTTCATGTTGAACTGGATTTAGAGTGTGCTGAAGTGCAGGAAGAGGATATGATACTTCCTAATTGGAATATGTTGTTAGTTGATGATGATCAGATTCTTTGTGAAACAACAATTGAAGCGCTGAAAGATATAGGGGTAAATGCAGAGTGGACAACAAGTGGTGAACATGCTTTAGAGTTGGTAGAAAAACGTCATAAAAAACATGATGATTATCATGTAATATTGTTAGATTGGAAACTTCCGGGAATAAATGGGATTCAGACAGCCAAGCGAATTCGTGCACAAATGGGAAATGATGTTCCGATTCTCTTAATATCCGCTTATGATTGGGGAGAAATTGAAGATGAAGCGAATGAGGCAGGCGTTTCAGGATTTATTTCTAAGCCATTGTTTAAATCTACACTGTTTTATGGATTAAGACAGTATGCAGGCAATATAAATGAGGTGTCTAAAAATGTTCCTAATGAAAAAATGGACTTTAATGGTAAAAATATCTTGTTGGCTGAAGATAATGACCTTAACTGGGAGATTGCGTCAGAATTGCTGTCAGAGTTGGGATTAAAGCTTGATTGGGCAGAGAATGGACAGATATGTGTTGATAAGTTTAAAGAATCATCAGAGGGATATTATGATGCCGTGCTTATGGATCTGCGTATGCCGATAATGAACGGTTATGAAGCAACGGAGGCAATTAGAAACATGGACCGCAAAGATTCTGATATACCAATAATTGCTATGACAGCGGATGCATTTTCGGATGATATTAAGAAATGTCTTGATGCAGGGATGAATGCACATGTGGCAAAACCTATTGACATTCGAGAGGTTTCTCGTTTGTTGGAGAGACATATCCAAAATAGAGATTAGAAATTGAATTTAGAGGATATCATAAAAGCCATTATAGTCAGTGGCATTGATATCCTCTTTTTAACTTGACATATTTTATTTAAATATATTGATATTATTTTGTGTTTATAGTAAAATCAATATAATGTTTGCATATTTGTAACGTAACTGTTGTATATAGTAAAGGCGAAAGTAGTGTTATGACAAGAGAAGAACTAAAGTTAATGTTATTGGATGAGGTCGATGAAATTATATATGTAGTCGATTTCTACAATCATAAATTAATATATGTAAATAAAACTGTTTTAAATATGGTTGGTCTACTTGAAAAGGAAGCATTACAGCTTCCTTGTTATAAGGTCTTATATGGTTTTGATGAGCCCTGTGCTAACTGTAATAATGAAGAGGTTTTGAGAGAGGGCAGAACTGAAGATGAGCGATACAGCAAGAAGTTTGATAAATATTTTTATCAGAAGTGCCGTTTAATAAAAGTTGGCGGCAAGGAAGTTAAAATGTGTGTGTTTACGGATATTACACATGCTAAGAGAACAGAAAAGAAACTTGAGAATGAACAGAAGGTAGAGGCTACTTTACTTGAGTGTCTGAGGATGTTATATGAGAATAATGACATAGAAGCAGCGCTAAACCAATGTCTGGCAAATATGGCGCAATATTATAATGCAGACAGAGCATATATTTTTGAATTTTCTAAAGATAATAAGTCTATTAATAATACATATGAGTGGTGCAGGGACGGCGTTGAGCCGCAGATAGCTTTTTTGCAGAACATAGATATCTCTGCTATTTCGCGCTGGATGGAGTTGTTTAAGTCGAAGGGAGAAGTGTTCATATCTCAGGTGTCAAGTGAACTTGATAAAAGTTCATTGGAGTATGAAATACTCGAACAGCAGCAGATAGAGACTTTAATTGCCATTCCATTTAGAAAAAAGGGCAAAATAGTAGGTTTTATTGGACTTGATAATCCTAATCAAAATATGGATAGAAATTTTCTAGTGAAGATAGTCGCCTCAGTAGTATTAAATGATATAGAGAAGAGGCACAGTCTTGATAAACTATATGAGTTAAGTTATTGTGACAGGCTTACTAAGGTAGGAAACCGTCATGCTTATGTAAGATTGATGAATAAACTTGAAGGCAGAAAAGACATCTCTTTGGGAATAATCTTTGCAGATATAAACGGTCTAAAAAATGTAAATGATAAATATGGGCATGAACAGGGTGACAAAATGATAAAAACGGTCGCGGATATATTGAAAAAAAATTTTGGAAAACATATTTACAGAATCGGAGGCGACGAGTTTGTTGTTTTCTGTAAAGGAGTTGCAGAAGAAGAATTTGCGAGGCATGTTGAAAAATTAAAAGCCGACTGGACAACAGATATATCTGCTTCTGTCGGAAGTCTTTGGCTTCCAAAGTGTGAAAATATAGAGGTAAGTGTGGCTAATACTGATAAACTTATGTATCAGGATAAAAAAGATTATTATGTTAGCAGAGGATTGTATGTACTATAATTAAGATAAGGGATAAAGAATCCCTATAAAAAAGTGTAATTAAGGAGGAAAAGAAATGAGGAAATTAAAAAAATTAATGGCGGCAGCGCTTATATTTACAATGGGTGCGGCGGTTATTACTGGATGTGGCTCTCAAAAGGAGGATAAAGACAAAAAAAACAACAATACAGAGACGACGATAGACATATCAGATGTGAAATTAGTAAACGATGGTGTTCTTACAGTGGGGGCTGAGATGAGTTATCCGCCGTTTGAAGATATTGCCGAGGATGGCACTACACCAGTTGGTTTTGATGTTGATATTGCAACCGAGGTAGCGGACAGGCTTGGATTGGAAGTTAAATTTATAAATACAGCGTGGGATGGAATTTTCGCTGCAATTGATAAAAACTATGACTGTGTATGTTCAGCAGTAACCATTACTCCTCAGAGAAAAGAGGAGATGATTTTTTCAACTCCATATATTAAGAATTATCAGTCTGTAGTTGTATTAAAAGACAGTGATTTGGAAATTTCAAGTTTTAATGATTTAGAGGGAAAAACTATTGCTGTACAGAAAGAGACGACATCGGATATATTAATGTCTGATTATAAGTCGACTGGTACAATAAATGTAGAGATAGTTGCTAATGAAAAGATTCCAAATTGTTTTACTCAGTTGGAAAATAAAGAGATTGATGCAGTTGTATGTGACAGTTCAGTGGCTGATAGTTTTTTAAATCGAAATAAAGACAAGTACCGTCTTGAATTCCAGGATGATTCAGAGGCAGAGGAGTTTGCAATTGCCATAGGCATGGAAAATCAGGCGCTCCAGACAGCGATAAATGAAGCTTTAGAAGATATGGAAGAAGAAGGAGTTATTAAAGAAATCTTTGACCATTGGTTTGTGACAGAAGAATAAAAGGTAAATTATGAATACACTTAAGAAAATAACTGATATAAAAAATTGGAAAAAGAGTACTAAGATAAATGCAGCTATCTTTGTCTTAGTTTTAATTGCGGTAGTAATTTTAGCAGCTGTAAAGCCAAGCGAAGAAATGATGATTGGCAGGGCTTCGCCAGAGATGCAGAAGCTTATCGAGAAGGATGCACAAAGTACTAGAAAATATGTGACTGTCACTTATAATAATATGATTATTATAAATTTCTGTTCATTTTCATCTTCCGGAGCAAATGAGATGACAGAGAGATTTGTAGGGTTTGCGGGAAAAGTATATTCAGCAGATAAGGGCAAGGCAAAAGTCGTAGGGCAGATGGTAAACTACACATATAGAATGCTGGGATGCGGAGAAAATGTAATGCATGGAGCTAAGCTCACAATTCTGCTTACAACTCTAACTATTATAATAGGTGTTGTACTTGGCATATTTCTTGCGCTTGGAAAGATATCGAAGAAGAAACTAATTAATAAGTTTTGCGGCGGATATATATTTTTCTTTAGAGGTACGCCGCTGTTAATTCAGTTATTTGTAATTTATTTTTCAATTCCGGGAATCTTTGGATTTGCATGGAGAGATTTGTTTTCAGCAGGAGATACAGAAGCTGTTTACAAGGGAGCTTTTATTGCTGCGCTTATAGCCTTTTCATTAAATTCAGGTGCGTATTGTGCAGAGATTGTTAGAGCGGCTATACAGTCGATTGACAGAGGTCAGTATGAGGCGGCAAAGGCACTGGGAATGAATTATCCCCAAACTATGTCATTGATAATTATACCGCAATCAATAAGGAGAATGATACCTCCAGTCTGCAATGAGTTTATCATGGTACTTAAAGACGCGTCGCTGGTATTTGCGATATCTCTTGTAGATATAACAACAGTATCTAAAAATATTATGACAAGCGAGGGTTCATATCTTGTATTTGTTCCCGCTCTTATAATATATTTAATTATAACTATGTTCTTTACTTTTATATTTAATAAAATAGAAAATAGATTTTCGGTATATGAATAGGAGGTCAAATATTTATGGCAGATAATTATGAATATATATTGGAGACAGAACATGTCAGCAAAAAATTTGGCTCTCTTGAGGTATTAAAAGATATTAATTTAAAAGTAAAAAAAGGTGAAGTAATATGTATTATTGGACCTTCCGGTGCTGGAAAGTCAACATACCTGCGCTCGCTAAATCAGCTTGAAAAAATTACAAGCGGTAAAATATTTATTAAGGGAGATTTATTTCTTCACAGAGAAAAAAATAAAACGGTTGAAAGAATCGGCAAAGAGCATCAGCAAAAGCTTCTGCTTAATATGGGTATGTGTTTTCAGCGTTTTAATCTTTTTCCTCATAAAACAGTAATAGAAAATGTTATGATTTCGCCTATACATGTTAAGAAGATAAATAAAAAAACAGCACGGGATGAAGCAATAGCATTGCTGGAGAGTGTAGGGCTGGCAGAGAAGGCTGATCAATATCCTAATCGTCTTTCTGGAGGACAGCAGCAAAGGGTTGCCATTGCAAGAGCATTGGCAATGAAGCCTGAGATTATGCTGTTTGATGAGCCTACATCAGCTCTTGATCCGGAATTAGTTGGAGAAGTATTGAAAGTAATGCAGAATTTGGCAAAAGAAGGTATGACAATGCTCTGTGTTACACATGAGATGGGTTTTGCAAGAGAAGTAGCGGACAGAGTTTTATTTATGGCAGACGGAATAATTGCAGAAGAAGGGACTCCACAGCAGATATTTAACAATCCTCAAAATCCAAGAACACAGAATTTCTTGAAATCAATATTAAATGCGTAGATAAATGAACACAAAATTAATTAAGATAAGAAATTCCTTCCTGTTGATTGTTACTTCTATTATTTGGGGATTTGCCTTTGTTGCTCAGAGCGAAGGTGGAAAGGCTGTGGGGGCGTTTTCTTTTAATGGTATAAGAAATTTGATTGCCGCTGTAGTTTTAATACCAGTCATATATATTATAGATAAAGTAAAGAACAGAGAAAATGGAGAGCGGCCCAAAGTTAAAGAAAACAAAGATTTGCTTATAGGCGGAGTCTTATGCGGAATCATTTTATTCTCTGCTAGTACTATGCAGCAGCTTGGATTGTACTATGGAGAGACTGTGGCGAAAGCAGGATTTTTAACATCTTGTTATATATTGCTTGTTCCTGTTTTGGGAATATTTTTACATAAAAAGTGCAGGTTCAATATATGGGTTTCTGTAATTTTGGCGTTAATGGGACTTTATCTATTATGTATTAAAGACTCGTTTACTATAGAAATAAATGATGCATTTATGTTTTTATGTGCATTGTTATTTGCTGTTCATATACTTGTTATTGATTATTTTTCCCCAAGGGTAGATGCAGTGAAAATGTCGTGTATACAATTTTTTGTGTGTGCTGTTTTAAGTATATTTCCAATAGTTTTTTGTGATTTCAAAATTTTTTCGGCAGGTGCAGGCGATTGGATAGCTGCTTTTTTATCAAAAGATGCGTGGCTTCCTATTATATATGCAGGTTTTTTATCAAGCGGAGTTGGATATACATTGCAGATTGTCGGACAAAATGGTCTGAATCCGACTGTAGCTTCTTTGCTTTTAAGTCTTGAATCAGTGTTCAGTGTGTTGGCAGGCTGGATATTGTTAAATCAAAAGCTCTCATTCAGAGAGTTGCTGGGCTGTCTGTTTATATTTGCAGCGATCTTGATTGCCCAGATACCAATAAAAAAATCTCTTAAATTAAAAAAACAGTCTTCTTAGGGCTGTTTTTTTCCAGTGGACAACAAGACAAATATTTATAATTACATATATTTGGAGATTGCCGCTGAATGTCAAATACCCCACAGCTTTGCTGAGGGGTATTTGACATTAAATAATCATACTGAGAGGAGAAATTTATATGGGAAAAAATTTAAATGGCAGAGAGCTTGGAGTTGGTATATCACAGAGAAAAGACGGAAAATATGTCGGTCGGTTTACAGATAAAAGAGGGAAACGGATAGTCAAATCTTTTGACAGATATATTGACTGCAGTAAGTGGCTTGTGGATGCAAAGTATGATAATATGCACAGTGTAGGTAAGAATAATAGAATGACTGTTGACGAGTGGTTTAAATATTGGATATCTAATATAAAAGAAAAAACTGTACGAAATAATACAATAAAAAATTATACTGATCGTTATAACTGTTGTATAAAAAGCAGTATAGGAGATATGTATATAGATGATGTAAGGCCGATGCACTGCCAAGGTGTGTTAAATGATATGGAAGTAAGAAATTATGCTGGGTCAACTATGGAGCAGACAAGAATAACAATGTACAATATGTTTGATTGTGCAGAAGAAAATGAGATAATATTATCAAATCCTGTAAAACGCTCTGTTAAATGTCCAAGGAAGACAGAAAAAAGAAATCGGGTTCTAACTGTTGAGGAACAGAAGCTATTTTTAAGTACTGCAAGAGGTACAAGTAATTTTTTGCAGTATCAGTTTCTATTACAGACAGGACTTAGGGCGGGGGAATTAATTGGTCTAAAATGGGAAGATATAGATTTTGAAAACAAAGAGATTCATATTAGAAGGTCAGTAGGATATAATTATTCGAGCGGACAATATACAATAGGGGAACCAAAAAGTGAGGCAGGATACAGAGTGATAACAATGACAAAAATTGTTTATGATATTTTAGAGACAAAGAAGAGAGAATATTCAAAGAAAAATGCTGAAAGAAATTTGTCAATGCAGTTTGAAGATTTTATATTTGTAAATCGTAACGGTGTGTTGACAAAAAATACAACATATGATTCACATATCCGTAAAATTGCGGCAAAAGCTGGGATAGAAACTTTTTCAATGCATACGTTTCGACATACTTTTGCGACAAGGTGTATTGAGGCTGGGATGAAACCTAAAACTCTGCAGCAGATACTGGGACATTCCAACATTAATATTACAATGAATTTGTATGTGCATGTTACTGATGATGAAAAAAAGAGGGAGATGAAAAAATTTGAGGAAATGAATGGATTGGGGCTGGAAAATTACATATAATATATAAATATTTTTACAGGATTTAACTATATGGCATCACAGAAATATGAAAATCTTTTAAATTTGGCACTTGAGACTCCAGAAGAGGAGAGACAGAAATCGCAGAATCTCAATGTAGGCTATGAGGAATCTAATAACAGTTGGGATTTAATAGTGAAATATAACGGTGATTTAAGAATGGCATTGAGTGAGATAAGCAGTGATATTTTGGTTAGTGAGCTGCTTGGAGGATATGCGGTTTTAAATGTTCCGGCCCAATATATGGATCAATTAAGCAGTCTGAGAGAAATAGAATTTGTTGAGAAGCCAAAAAGACTATATTTTGCGCTAAATCAAGTTAGAAGCATTTCATGTGTAAATCCAGTACAAAGTCCGCCTTTTAATCTTTCAGGCGAGGGTGTATGTTTTGCGTTAATTGACAGCGGTATTGACTATACCCATCCTGATTTTAGGAATGAGGATGGGACAACACGAATTTTGTATTTGTGGGATCAGACACAGAGAGGAGAAACTCCACAAGGCTATCATATAGGGAGAGAATATAACAGTGAGCAGATTAATGAGGCTCTGCAAAATGGCGGACCGCCTCTTAGTGTTGACAGCAGCGGTCATGGAACTGCGGTGGCAGGTGTAGCAGTTGGCAACGGAAGGTCATCAAATGGACGTTATCGGGGTATTGCGCCTAAAGCGTCAATTATTGCAGTGAAATTAGGGATTCCTAATACAAATTCGTTTCCAAGAACAACAGAATTAATGCTTGCTGTTGATTATAGTTTGAAAAAAGCTAGGGAAGCGAATCTGCCGTTGGCAATTAATATGAGTTTTGGAAATAATTATGGAGCACATGACGGAAGTTCATTGCTGGAAACATTTCTTAATGAAGCGGCTTCTTTCTGGAAAAATGTTATCAGTGTTGGAGCAGGAAATGAGGGAGCCGCCGCAGGTCATTTTTTTGGGAGTGTAGGTGCGCAGCAGACACAGAAGGCAGAATTTATTGTAGGACCGTATGAATCTTCCCTGAGCGTCCAGCTATGGAAAAATTATGTAGATGAATTTGACATTATTTTAACTAATCCTGCTGGTGACAGAATAGTTTTTTATGATAGAAATGAGGCGCAGCGATTTAATCTTGGAAATGTGGAAATATTAATATATTATGGAGAGCCTAAACCATATACAGAAAATCAGGAGATTTATGTAGATTTTCTTCCCAATGAAGGTTATGTAGACGAAGGAATTTGGTTCTTTGAGATTGTCGGCAGGAAAGTTGTTGTAGGAAGTTATAATCTATGGCTTCCGGTTAGAGAAGGATTATCGTCTGTCACAGAGTTTTTGCGGCCGTCTCCGTCTGCAACATTTACAGTTCCGTCTGCTGCTTTGAAAGTTATTACAGTAGCTGCATACAACGGTGAGACGGACGCATATGCAGATTTCTCAGGAAGAGGATGTGTGACTAACTGCAAATCTGTTCAGAAACCGGATGTGGCTGCTCCGGGAGTGAATATTATGTCAACTAAAGCAGGCGGTGGTTACAGTGAATATACGGGAACTTCTTTTGCAACTCCTGTAGTCAGCGGTATGGCGTGTATATTAATGGAGTATGGAATAGTTAATGGAAAAGATCCTTATTTGTATGGTGAAAAGGTAAAAGCATACTTAACTAAGGGAGCAAGGAAACTACCAGGATTTAGTGTATGGCCAAATGTTCAGTTAGGATATGGGGCAGTATGTCTTAGAAATAGTCTGCCATAAAATATTAGACAAAATAGAACGCATTTTATTGATTTTGTTTGGTAAATATGTTAAAATAAAAATAACGGATTCAATTTAACAATTGCAGGGGCTTGCTTATGTGTCTTTGATATTTATTACTGAAATTTTGTACGCGTTAGTGTCTGCAGAAAGATTAAGGATTCTTAAGGGAATTCTGGAGGTAAGAAAATGGAACTTGATAAAACTGGTCTGCAGAGTCGTATTTTTGATGTATACTCTATAACAGGAAAAAGAAGTTATATTTTTTTGTGTAATATGGAGACAAATGTTTCTAGGTGGTCTAAAAATGCAGTTGAATATTTTGGTCTGCCTGATGAATATATGTATGATGCTGGCTCAATATGGGAAGAATATATTCACCTTGATGATATAGAAACATATCGCAAAAATTTTGATGCCGTAATCAGCGGAAAAACGGAATGGCAGGATTTTGAGTATCGTGCCAGAAACCGATTTGGCAATTATGTTGTATGTACATGTCAGTGTACTATATTAAAGGGAGAAAATGGAGAGCCTGACTTATTTTCAGGCACAATAATAAATCATGGAATTATAGACAGTATAGATCCAGTTACGAATCTTTACAGTGATTATTCATTTTTGCAGGAACTGATAAATGTAATAGACAGAAATATTCCTATTTCAGTGATGGAGATAGGTATAAATATGTTCAGCAGAATAAATCTTATGTATGGATATACAAATGGCAATCAAATTATGCGTCGTTTTGGTGAGCAAATTAAACAGCTTATAAATGGTAATGGAATGGTGTATCGACTTGATGGGGCTAAATTTGCGGTTTGTATGTATGGGTACAGTGAAGAAGATACTAAAAATTTATATGGGCAAATTGCAATGATTGCCAAAGAAAAGATTTCTTTGCAGGACTTTATTGTGCCGCTTAAAATTTCCGGAGGAGCAGTAGTATTAAATAATTACAAAGGAAACGTTGAAAATATCAAGAGTTCAATCGCGTATGCATTTAATCAGTCAAAGCATGAAAGAAATGGAAAATTAGTATTTTACTATGATTTTGAAAATGACAAGGAGAGTACTGATTTAGAGCTGATGAGCAAGATTCATAAAAGTGTTAATAAGGGATGTCAGGGATTTTATTTAAGATATCAGCCTATAGTTGATGTTAAGAGCGAAAAAGTTATTGGAATGGAAGCTCTTGTAAGATGGCGTCATGAGGAGCATGGAGAAGTGTCGCCTAATTTATTTATTCCATGGATGGAAGATGACCCAAGTTTTTTTAAACTGGGAAATTGGATAATTAGGAAGGCTCTTACAGATGGAATGAGACTGAAGAAAAAGATACCTGAGTTTATTGTTAATGTAAATATTTCTCTGTCACAGTTTGAGAGAGCTGAATTTAGGAATTCTGTGTTAAAAATATTGGAGGAGACAGGTTTTCCGCCGGAAGATTTATATATGGAACTAACAGAACGCTGCAGAGGCCTTGACAGAGATTTTTTGAGAGAAGAGATGAATTTTTTCCGTGCTATGGGGGTTAAGATTGCTTTGGATGATTTTGGTACGGGAACAGCTTCATTAGGACTTCTTACGGAGCTTCCTATAGATGAGTTAAAAATTGATATGTCATTCGTGAGGGGAATAGAGGAGAAACCAGTAAATCAAGCATTAATTCATCATATGGTTGAATGTGCTAAGACGATAGGTGTCAAAACATGTATTGAAGGTGTTGAGGACAAACCGTTGAGCAAATATCTTGATAAATATAAAGCAACATTTTATCAGGGATATTATTACTCAAAGCCTGTCACTATAGATGATTTTGAAAAATTATTAGGTTAAAATTCACACAATGCAAGCATAAGTGGACCGAGAGCTTTGTTATCATCAGAGACTATCGGTTCATTTATGTAATATGAAAAACTTCCGTCGCGGTGTGGTTTCTTATCTGGACCAAGTCCTGCAACCAGACATATATTATTTATATGCAGACTTCCGTCAGTATTCTGATTGACAAATTTATTGAAAATTCCTGTTATTGCTCTGTTGGCATAAGTGTTGTATTCTGATGGCAAAATACTAATGTTTACACCTCTTTTAAGAAAGTAGGTAAACATGCATGAGCAGCTTGCTTCTTCATAATTGCCTTCTGCGTGTTCTTTGTCGACAATCTGGTACCAAACTCCATTTTTGTTTTGATATCTAATTATTCCATCTGCTATTTTTTCAGCAATATTTTTAATAATTGTGCGTTCTTTTGCAAAGTATTCAGGGATTAGTTCATAAGTGTCAATTACCGCCATAGCAAGCCATCCTATAGCGCGTCCCCAGAAAGATGGTGAGTGACCATTCTCCTTATTGCACCAAAACATATTTCGTGAATGGTCATATGCGTGGTAAAATAATTTTTTATTATTGTCATAAGTAAATTTGTCAATATATTCAAATTGTTTTGCGACGTGAGAATACAGGTGCGGTTCATTAAAAATTGTAATTAATTGTGCATATAATGGCTGCAGCATATACAGACCGTCAAGCCACATCTGGTCTTTATATATTGCCTTGTGGGCAAACGCGTCAGTTCCTGAAAGTTTTGGGTGTTCTTTAATTCTGTTGTAAATATATGATAGAGCCTTATAATATTTCTCGTCTCCAAACTTCTTGTAAATTTCAACTATTATTTTGCCATTATTAAGGCTGTCTGCGCTTGGAGGACGGCTGGCTATTTTTTCAATTTTACCATTATCATCTACAAAATTATCTACATAATCTTTTATATATGGATATGTATTGTTGTCAGGTAATATTTCATCGGCGCGAATTAAAGCTTTTAATAAAACTCCGTCTTCATACATCCAGTTGTAGTAAGAAACGCTGTCTTTATTTGAAAGGATATAATTTTGAAGCAACTTTAACTGTTCTGTGTACATAAATCTTGTCTCCCTGTAAAAAATAATCTATACAAATTTATTATAACATATATTTAGTCTAATTGCAGAGCCGATTGCAGATATAGGTTGTCTCTGCTATAATAAGAAAAAAATAATGGAGATGATACGATGAGACAGTGTGATGCCAGAAATCTGTCAATGGTTATGGATTTATATGAGATGACGATGAGCAATGGCTATTTCTGTGATGGAGAATATAAACAGAGAGTTGTTTTTGATGTCTTTTTCCGCAAAAATCCTGATCAGGGAGGATTTGCAGTTTTTGCCGGGTTGGAACAGATTATACAATTTATTCAGGAATTACATTTTTCATCAGAAGATATTAAATATTTCAGAGAGCTTAATTTATTTTCAGAGAAGTTTCTTGATTACTTAAAAGATTTTCATTTTAGCGGAGATGTATATTCATTTCCTGAGGGAACGATAATGTATCCAAATGAGCCTGTAATAACAGTTGTTGCTCCGCTTATAGATGCACAGCTTATTGAGACCGCGATTCTTCTTCAGTTTAATCATCAGTCTCTTATAGCGACGAAGGCAAGACGAATTGTAAAGGCGGCTGAAGGAAGAATTGTGTCAGATTTTGGTGCAAGGAGAGCACATAATATCGATGCCGCTGTGTATGGCGCCAGAGCTGCATATATAGGCGGAGCGTCAGGCACAGCTACTGTTCTTGCCGGACAGATGCTTGGGATTCCTGTGAGTGGTACAATGGCGCATAGCTGGGTAATGAGATTTGATAATGAGTATACTGCGTTTGCAAAGTATGCATCAGTATATTCTGACAGCTGTGTTTTACTTATTGATACTTATGATGTTTTAAACAGCGGTATTGTAAATGCTGTTAAGGTGGCCAAGGAAGTTTTGCAACCTCTCGGCAAGCGGCTTAGGGGTGTGCGTATTGATAGTGGAGATTTGGCATATCTATCAAAAAAATGCCGTAAAATTCTTGATAATGCAGGTCTTGAGGATTGTATTATTATAGCCTCAAACAGTTTGGATGAATACACAATCCGCTCCATTTTAAGCCAAGGCGGATGTATTGACAGCTTTGGGGTTGGAGAGCGGCTTATTACTTCTCGCTCAGAGCCTGTTTTCGGTGCTGTATATAAATTAAGCGCAGTTGAGAATGACGGAACGTTTATTCCTAAAATAAAATTATCTGAAAATGAAGAGAAAATAACTAATCCAGGATTAAAGAAAGTATATAGAGTATATGACAGTGAGGGTAAAGCTAGCGCTGATTTGCTTGCTCTTTGGGATGAAGAAATAGATTTTAATAATCCATTCAGGTATGTAGATCCAAAAAAACCTTGGAAAAATCGTTTTTTTGAGAATTGTACTGTTAAAGAACTTCAGGTTCCTATATTTAGGGATGGCAAATTAGTATACAAGCTGCCGAAATTAAGTGATATAGCAACATATGTTACAGAGCAGCTCAATGGAGAGATATGGGAAGAAGAACAGAGATTCGAAAATCCACATACGCATTTTATTGATATGTCTCCGGCAATGTATGAAATGAAGATGTCTATGCTTTATGAGCACAGGGGGAATATTGGAGAAAAATAATAATTTAAAAGGAAAAAATTGTATAAAATTTAAGTAGTAATTTTAGGAAATTAGGTCTTTACATTTTGCTCAAAATAGAATAATATATATAACGTACAACAATATATTGTGCATACTAAAAGTTGAAGTTACAATATGTAGTTTACATAATGAACTTTAATAACTTAGGAGGTTTGTCATGGTTACGGATATAAGGAACAAAGTAATCAAGAGGAATGGTGTGGAGGTCAATTTCGAGAAAGAAAAAATTCTTAATGCAATTAAGAAGGCAAACAATGAGGTCTCAAATATTTATAAACTCAATGAGTTTCAAATTGAGGCGATTGCAGATAATGTCTGTGCACAGGTTCAGGAACAGATGCACGCTGTCCATGTAGAGGACATACAGAATATAGTTGAAAAAGGTATTATGGAAATGCGTGGATATGAGGTGGCACAGAAATATGTGAGATATCGTTTTAAGAGAGAACTAGCACGTAAGGCAAACACAACTGATAATGAGATACTGTCACTGTTGGACCATATAAATGAGGAGGTAAAGCAGGAGAATTCTAATAAGAATCCTATTATTAATTCAACTCAGCGTGATTATATGGCGGGTGAAGTAAGTAAGGACTTAACAATGAGAGTTTTGCTCCCTGAAGAGATTGTAAGGGCGCATCAAGATGGCATTATACATTTTCATGATTCGGATTATTATGCGCAAAAAGAGCACAATTGCGATCTGATTAACTTAGAAGATATGCTGCAGAACGGCACAGTAATAAGCGAGACAATGATTGAGAAGCCGCATACATTTTTTACTGCCTGTAATGTCACAACGCAGATCGTCGCACAGGTGGCAAGTAATCAATATGGGGGCCAATCGTTTACATTATCGCATTTAGCGCCTTTTATTGATATAAGCAGGAAGAAAATTTATAAAAGTGTTATTGAGGAGCGAAAAGAAACCGGTGAGACAACAGATGATGCGATTGTCTCCAAAATAACAGAGAGAAGATTGAGAGATGAGATTGAGAGAGGTATACAGACTATACAATATCAGCTTATCACGCTTATGACTTGTAATGGACAGGCTCCTTTTGTAACGGTTTTTATGTATCTTGACGAGGTCCCTGAAGGTCAGACAAGAGATGACCTTGCACTTATTATAGAAGAAGTTTTGAAGCAGAGAATAAAGGGTGTAAAAAACGAGAAAGGTGTATGGATTACTCCTGCATTTCCAAAGCTTATTTATGTATTGGATGAAGATAATATTACTGAGTCATCAAAATATTGGCATTTGACAGAACTTGCAGCAAGATGTACTGCTAAGAGAATGGTTCCCGATTTTATATCGGCAAAGGTTATGAGAGAGTTAAAGCAGGGTGATGTATATACATGTATGGGCTGTCGATCATTTCTTACAGTTGAAGATTCGCAGCGCAATGCTGATGGTTCGCATAAATATTACGGCAGATTTAACCAAGGTGTTGTAACAATCAATCTTGTTGATGTTGCATGTACTGCTGAAGGTAATATGAAAATGTTTTGGAAAGTGCTGGAGGATAGATTAGAGCTGTGTCATAGGGCTTTAAGATGCCGTCATGAGAGGCTGTTGGGAACTATATCAGATGTTGCTCCTATATTATGGCAGCATGGTGCGCTTGCAAGACTGGAGAAAGGCGAGACTATTGACAAATTGTTATACAATGGATATTCTACAATTTCTTTAGGGTATGCCGGACTTTATGAAATGTGCGTGAGAATGACTGGAAAGTCGCATACAGATCCTGAAGCTAAAAGTTTTGCTATGCAGGTAATGCAGAAGCTGAATGATAAATGTGCGGAGTGGAAGGCTGCAGAAAATATTAGTTATTCTGTATATGGAACGCCAATGGAATCAACTACTTATAAATTTGCCAAAAGTCTGCAGAGAAGATTTGGTATAATAGAAGGGGTAACTGATAAAAATTATATTACCAACAGTTATCATGTACATGTCACTGAGCAGATAGACGCATTTAGCAAATTAAAATTTGAATCAGAATTTCAGAAGATGTCGCCTGGCGGAGCCATTAGTTATATAGAGGTTCCGGATATGCAGAAAAATATTCCTGCTGTTCTGTCAGTGATAAAATTTATATATGAAAATATTATGTATGCAGAGCTTAATACTAAGAGTGATTATTGCGAAGTGTGCGGATATGATGGGGAAGTATCAATTAGGGAAGACGAGGACTCGGGAAAACTTGTATGGGAATGTCCTAATTGTGCTAATCGTGACCAGAATAAACTATTTGTAACAAGAAGAACATGCGGTTATATTGGAACACAATTTTGGAATCAGGGGAGAACCCAAGAGATAAAAGACAGGGTGCTCCATCTGTAAGGCGCATATTATATTAAATACTCTAATCGTCGCCGTTTGATGGCGGCGATTTTGTATATTATAAATTATCTGTGTAAAGACTTAACAGTGTAAATAATTACACATTCTGTTGTTGATAAGAGAAATATTTAGTCGCTGTACAATGTCTAATTATAATCAGTATTGTAACTTTATGACAATAAATAAGTTGGAAGGAGAAAATCACGGTGTACTACGGTGAAATTAAAAATTATGATATTGCAAATGGTCCGGGAGTGAGGGTTTCATTATTTGTTTCTGGCTGCCGCCATCACTGTAGAGGATGTTTTAATCCGCAGACATGGGATTTTTCATATGGGAATCTCTTTACAGATAAGACAAAAGAGCATATAATAAGTTTGCTCAAACCAGATTATATTCAGGGTCTTACGCTGTTAGGCGGAGAACCATTTGAGCCGGAAAATCAGGAGATTCTTGCCCCTTTTTTGAAAGATATATCAAAATTGTATGAAGATAAGGATATTTGGTGTTATACAGGCTACTTATTTGATAAGGATTTGGTATATAATGGAAAAGTATATACTAAATATACAGATAAGATGCTTGAATGTATCGATGTTCTTGTAGATGGGGAATTTGTTCTTGATAAGAAAGATATTACTCTTAGATTTAGAGGCAGTAGGAATCAAAGGCTTATAGATGTAAAAAAGTCCAGAAATGGAGTAGTTAATTATGAATCACAATAATCAGAAAAAACTTGCAATAGTCAATGATTTGTCAGGGTTTGGAAGATGTTCAATTGCAGTTGAGCTTCCCATTATTTCTAAAATGAAAATACAATGCTGTCCGCTTCCAACGGCTATTTTGTCTAACCATACAGGTTTTGACAGTTTCTTTTTTGATGATTATACTAAGAAGATGTGTGCTTACATGGATGAGTGGAAAAAGCTTGATTTGAAGTTTAATGGTATATGTACGGGTTTTCTTGGCTCAAAACATCAGATTCAAATTGTAGAGAAGTTTATGGAAATGTTTAAGACTGAAGATAATGTTACTATAGTTGATCCTGTTATGGGTGATTATGGAAAATTATATTGTACATATACAATGGATGCATGTAAAGAGATGCGAAGACTTGTTCGTTATGCAGATATTCTTACTCCTAATCTTACAGAAATCTGTGTACTGACAGATACAGATTATCATGAGTCATGGACTAAGGAGGAACTAGATAAAATGGCGTCCAAGCTTTCAAGTGAAGGACCTGATAAAATTGTCATTACCGGAATTTCCTGGGGCAGCTATATTGCAAATTATTGTTATGAGAGGGGTAAGAAAAGTACAATTATTAAAACTAAGAAGATAGGTGAGTCTCGCTCTGGTACAGGCGACATTTTTTCTGCCATAATTTCTGCTGATGCAGTAAATGGAGTGCCATTTGAGGAATCTGTAAGAAAAGCGGCTGATTTTATTAAGAAATGTATTGTAAAATCAATTGAAATGGAAATTCCTATTACGGATGGTGTATGTTTTGAAGAATATCTTGGAATATTGAAATAATATAGTCAATGGAGGTATTAATGATGGAAATTTTATATAAAGTGCATAATAATTTATATGTAAATTTAACAAATCGATGTCCTTATTCTTGTAGATTTTGTCTTAGAAAGTCTATGGATAAGATGGGAGAATCAAAAAGTCTGTGGCTTGAGAGGGAGCCGTCAGCGGCGGAGGTTATTGATGAATTTAAAAGGTTTGATATGGATGAATATGAAGAGGTTGTTTTTTGCGGATTTGGAGAACCTACAGAGAGCTTTGACGTGCTGAAAGAAGTCGCAGATTATGTTAAGAAGACTTATAATAAGCCGATTAGAATTAATACAAATGGTGTGGGCAATTTGATTAATGGAAGAGATATCGTGCCGGAGATGAGAGGACTGATTGATACAGTCTCAATCAGTCTTAACAATCCAGACAAAGATAAATATGAAGATTTGGTTTGTTCTAAATTCAAAGGCAAGTCTTATGATGCAATGATTGAATTTGCCAAAAAGTGTGTAAAACAGCTTCCTAATGTAGTGCTTACAACTGTTGAGACTACAATTTCAAAGGAAGAAGAAGAACAGTGCAGAAAACTCTGTGAAGAGTTAGGGGCGTCATATAGAATTCGTAAGTGGGAGGGGTGAGATTACACTTCTCCCATTACTTGTTCTACAGATGTTATCTTGTTTGTTTCGTCAACTACAATACGGAATGTTTTACATTCGATTGTTGTTGATAAACCTTTTGTAACATCATAATAATAAAATACTATATCATAAGTTCCTGCTGAGAAAGGACGCAGCAATATAGTATAAAGTCCGCTCGTATAATTTCCTGAAGATGTTGTTGTAAATACATTTGAGTCATTTATGGAACATCCCCATATATAAGCGTTGTTTTCATCTCCCTCAAAAGAAAATATCGCGCTTCCGTCAGCTATTATTTCATAATATGATTTATGTTGTTTTCTTTCTGGCAGAGGTTTCACTTGCGTAGCATTAAAAGTTGATTTGCGGAGCACATATAGTCCTGGTTTAACAGAAGTTATCGCAAATATCATAAAAAATACTAAAAGCGCAATTATACAAATGGTTGATATTCCGAATGTGATAAGATTTAAAATATTTTTATGGTACAAATATAACATAATTATAACAAGAGCAACAACAACAATTGTAGCTATAAATCTAATAGTTTTAGTTGAGTTACCAAATGGCGGCTCTTTAATTTTAGTAGCTTCTGCCATAATATAAAATCCTGAATGGCAAGCAGAACTAAGAGCTATTTTACCATTAGAAATTGTCAGAGATAGATCTGATAAACCGACAGGAATAAATATTCGATAGTATGCATAACCATTGGAGTCATGGTTAGTCATCTCAATTCTAAATGCGGAAGCTTCTTCTAATTTATCTGTCTCTTCAATTACAGCATTGGTAAGATCCCCGCTTATTTTTAAGTATTTTTTATTTGCAAGTTGTATATAGAAAGATTCTTTATCTTGGATTAACATAAATGCCTTGTCGGTAGTATCATCAATTTGGATAAGTTTTTTGTCAAGGGAAGTAGTTAGTATTTTGTTCTCAGTAGAATCAAGTGACCCATAGAAGAGTTTAGAAGTATCTTTTGCATAGCCAAGCAGTACATAACCGCATGATGGTATATCAGACATGGAGTTGATTATCTGCCAGTGTCCGGTAAAATTGCTTTCAGATTTTTTATCTTTTTTTGCTTCTGTGTCTGTTGAAAGTGTTCCTGTAATAAATATAACTGATATTAATATTAATAAAAAGTTTTTAATGTATTTAAAATGTTTTCTGCGTTTCATAAAAGCCTCCAAATAATGTTAGAATGAGCAGCTGTATAAAGTATACAGCTGCTCATAGTATATCACAAGTAAATAATGTATTCAATATTCAAATGTGTTTACAGTATTGTTTACTCATATCTAAGGGCGTCAATTGGTGATAGCTTAGCTGCCCTTGATGCCGGATAAGAACCAAAAATTACTCCGGTTAGCATTGAAAATCCTACCGCAATTATAATTGCGGATATAGATGGTCTAACAGTTATTGACAGCAGAGACATATATTCAGCAGCCATTGAAGCTCCGATTGTCTTTACTAAAAATCCAATAAGAAAACCGTTGGCTATACCCAGTGTAATACCTATAATACCTCCTATAAGACAGATAATAACAGACTCAGTTAAAAATTGTGCTTTAATATTAGAGTTTTTAGCTCCAAGTGCTTTTCTTATACCTATTTCTTTTGTTCTCTCCATAATGCTTACAAGCATAATGTTCATAACGCCTATACCGCCTACTACTAGGGATATAGCAGCTATAACTGCAATAGCCACAGTTAATATATCAACAACATTATTTATCATAGAAAGTTCTGAGGCAAGATCCTGGCAGGAAAATCTAAAATCTTCATTTTCTGCAAACACTGTATTTGAGAAGTATTCACTTGTTTTTTGTGATAATGCGGTAGGATCAGCCCCCTTTTCAGATATAATCTGCAGATTTTCATAACCGGGCATAGGATTATCTGATAGTTTGTTTGATGTTGATGCAGCGATATATATGGGTGTTGTTAAATCTTTTTCAGATTTACCACTCTCTCCTTTGCCGAATATTCTTTTATCATATTTATATACGCCGGCAATAACAAAGGAATAAGCTGCGCCGTCTGGAAGAGAGACCGTAATTTCTTTTCCGATAGGATCTTCACCTTCTTCAAGGGCATATTTTACAAATAAATCAGATACAAGTGCGGAATGTCTTTTTTCATTGTAATCGCGTTCATTTATATCTCTTCCTCTAATTATTTCAAGCCCCATTGAGTCAATGTAACCTTCAGAGACGCCTTCTACATTTACATTTGCATATAGAGATCCTTTTTTGTAAAGCGCACCTCCAGCAAGGTAAGTCTGCACAACTACTGCTTTAACTTCGCCTGCAAATGTGGCTTTGTAATCGGCAATATCACTGTCGGTTATATAGTCTTCGTCATCCATCTCTGGATAAACCCACGTGTCCCAGCTCTCATCATCTTCAGGGTAGTATGGTTCAATATATCCATAAATAAGATTTGCTCCTCCTAGGTCGTTCATAGTGGAAGATATAGTCTGTTTTAGTGAGTTTCCTATAGTTGTGATTGTTATAACAGAGCTTATACCTATAATAATGCCGAGCATTGTGAGAAATGATCTCATTTTATTAACGGAAATACTTGAGAATGCAAGCCTGATTGATTCGAGAAAATTCATTACTCAGCACCTCCTTTTGTTTCAGATAGAATGGAACCATCACTAATTGTTATAATACGTTCAGTCTCTTTTGCAAGTTCAGGACTATGTGTTATAAGAATAATTGTTTTTTTCTGCTCTGAGTGCAGTTTATGAAATATATCCATTACTAAATGCCCTGTTTTTGAATCTAGGGCACCCGTAGGTTCATCGGCAAGTATTATAGAAGGATTATTGCTTAATGCTCTGGCGATAGCTACTCTTTGACATTGTCCTCCTGACAGCTCATTAGGTTTATGTAATGCTCTGTCTGACATACCGACAAGCTCCAGAAGTTCCATAGCTCTTTCTTTTCTGCGTTTCTGTGAAATGCCTGCGTACATCATTGGCAGTTCAACATTTTTGAGTGCTGTAGTACGCGGTATTAAGAAAAAACTTTGAAATACAAATCCAATTTTCATATTTCTTATTTTGCTAAGAGAAGTATCATTTAGTCCTCCAATATTTTCGCCGTCAAGAAGATAAGTTCCCTCTGTAGGTCTGTCAAGCGCACCTATAATATTCATAAGTGTACTTTTACCAGAACCAGATTCTCCTACAATTGACATAAATTCATTATTGTGTACTTCCAAGTCTATACCGTTCAATATCTGCAGTTCATTTGGCTGTCCTATATAGTACCGTTTTATAATGTTGTTCATTTTAATGACTGGCTGCATATTATTCACCGTCCTCTTGCGAGATATATGTTTCATCTATGTCAACAAGGCTGTCTTCACTGACTGTATCAGGATAACTGACAATTAAATCTCCTTTTTCTAAATTATCGCTTGTAATACCAGTGTAATATGTGCTGTCGGTTCCTGTTTTGACTTCAACTTTTTCTATTTTATATTTGCCTCCATCTGATGGTACAGCTTTATATACATATGATTTATCGTTTTCGCTGAATATGCTGTCATATGAAACTGCTAAAGATTTGCTTTCTTCAGATATAAGGATTTTTGCTTTGGCACCCATTCCAAGAAGCATACCACAGTTTTCTGGCAGGGTTATATCAGCAGAGTATCCGGAGGTTGTTGTGCCGTCTTCATTTGTTGTAGTGGAGCTTACAAAATCTACAACTTTTGTCACTGTTCCTTCAACTTCAATTTTCTCGTCGGCATTGCTTGTTACAATTACTTTCATTCCCTGCTTAATATTTAGAATATCACTTTCTTTTATGGATACAGTAAGTTTAAGAGCATTGGTATTTTGTATTGTCATTAGTTCGCCGCCTGCATGAAGCGAGCCGTTTGAAACATTAAGAGATGTAATTATTCCAGAATGGTCCGCTTTTACAGTGATTTTATCAAGTTTTCTTTTTAAGGCGTCCAGCTCTTTTTTTGTCTCATCATTATTTGAAGATAGATTTTGAGTATCTATTGCGTCCTGTGCGGATTGAATTTGTTGGTTTGCAGATTTTTCTACAGATTGGTAATTGGAATTTGCTTCATCTAACGCCTGACGGCATGATGCGATTACATTTTCGCTTTCCTGAATCTGGGATAAAATATTTCCTGAAGTAATGGTAAGTTCACTTAATTGTTCCTGGAGTGATAAATAATTTTCTGATGGTCCTTCATTTGCCAGTGTGTTATTAAGTGTATTTGATACTTGTGAAATTTGATTTTGACAATTATTGTAAGCTTCTTCTAATTGTGATTTATTTGAAACAGCTCTGTCATAGTCATTCTGTGCATTGTTAATCATGTTCTGTGCAGACTGAAGCTGTACTTGTTTTTCTGATCTTGCTTCATTTAACGTGCGGTTGTTTATATTTTTTTGTTTTGAATCCAGTGAATTAGAGTTATTTATCTGGTCTTCAAGAGTTTTAATTTGCGCCTCTAACTCATCAGAATCAAATACACACAATACATCTCCAGCATTAACATAATCACCAACTTCAACGTTAAGCTGAGAAATTTTATAAGTTAGGTCTGAAGTGACTGATGATTTCTCCTGACTTTCAACAGTGCCTGAAACTGAAATAGAGGTAGATAGATCATGTTCATCTAAAGGTTCTGCGAGAACACCTGTGTCTGTTGATGTGTTGTCATTGGCAGATTGTTTGGAACACCTTACAAGGCTTATTATTACAAATAGTAATATAATTACAATTGCAATAATAGTAATGATAAGTTTCTTTTTTTGCTTTTTCATATAATTTTCCTCCTGTTTTCATTATATGTTTGTTATAGCAGATACATTTATATAATGCTATAACTGTATTAAATCACTTGGTACAGTTATAATACTTAAGTATTAATTTGTCAAGAGTAAAAAAATATCTTAACAAAAAGCTAATATATAAAAAGATTATTTAGCAGTATATTGTATTATACGGATATTTAGGCTGAGATTAGTTTTTGTTAATTTTTACTGACTGGGCTATAGTTTTTTTCTGCATTGACATATTAAACTTTGCAAAAAATAAAAATAAATGATATTATATAAAATGAACTATAGGTATATATTTCGTATGTTAATGTACTTTAGAAAGGGGGAGTGAGCATGCTTAAGATATTGATAGCAGATGATAACATGGTTGAAAGAGAAATGTTGCGTATGCTATTTGAAAAAGAAGATTATATAACAGTAATAGATGAAGCAGAAGATGGAATTAATGCAGAGGAAAAAATATTGACATGCAGACCAGATATTGTTCTAGTTAGCTTGGATATACCTAAAGTGGATGCAATACATTTAAAAGAGAAAATAGATGATGCGTTAAAAGACAAAGCGCCATATTTTGTAATTATTTATAGTGGTTCAGTAAAAAAACCATTGGATTTATCTTCATATTATTTTATGAAACCTTATAATGGGGATGAACTTCTTTCAATTATTTCAAAGTTAAGTAAAGAGAATGTAAGTTATGAGAACGCTGAGGAACAGAGAGAAAGAATTTCTGAAATTGTGATTGCCTATGGAGTGACAGAGCGATTAAAAGGATATGATTATATTCTTATGGCTATTGAAACTGTACTTTTAGAGAACAATTTATCAGCTGGTATTTCAAAACAGCTTTATTATACGATAGCGCGTAAATTTGGAAAAAGTTATTCTAGTGTTGAGAGAAGTATTAGATATGCTATAAAAAAAGGCTTTGAAGCAGAGAGCGCCTCATTACCTGAGGAACTGAAGATTTTAAAAGAGAAGCGGCATAAAAATTTTGAATTTATTGTAAGCGTTGCTTCATATATAAGAGCGAATAAACCTAGTTGAATATAATGTTATAAGGCAAGTCGGCTGCACTAAAGAAGGCTGACCTGCCTGTTTTTTTATTCCCGATAGCAATGAGGAAAATACAATGCTTGCATGGGTGTTTGGCAAATGCCGCGGGGCTTTGATTAGATTTTTAATTACATTATATCAAAATGCTATATAAGATGTATTTTTGTAATTACAGTATTATTATACAGGTATTCCTGCAACATAGTTGTACATAAAGATAAAATGGCATAAACTTCCCCCAAGAACAAAAATATGAAAGATCACATGCGAGTTGAAGAATTTATGGTTTTCATTAAAAATTGGAAGTTTGAGCGCATATATAACACCGCCGATAGTATAAATAATTCCTCCTGCAAGAAGCCAGAAAAATGCCATTTGAGAAAGGGCATTTAACAATGGTGCAAAAGCAAATACAATTGTCCATCCCATCGAAATATATATTACTGATGAGAACCATTTAGGACAGTTTATAAAAAATGCTTTTACTAACATGCCGATAACTGCAATTCCCCATATTACAGATAAAAGTATATATCCGGTTTTACCGTTTAATACAATAAGGCAGACAGGTGTATAAGAGCCGGCAATCAATATAAAAATCATCAGGTGGTCTATTTTCTTTAACAAGGTATTGATTTTTTCAGAAATGTCAAATGTATGATAAGTTGTGCTTGCACCATACAGTAATACCATGCTGAGAGCGAATATACTAAATGATATTATATGGACTGTGTCAGTAGCTTTTAGCAGCAGCGGAATTGCAAAAGATAACGCTCCAATCATACCTATAAAATGTGTAATTGCACTTCCAGGGTCTTTTAAATGTTTTTCTAATATTGTCATATTTATACCTCCTCTTTTAATCAATGAAATTTAATTATCAAAAATTTTTTTAGATTGTTATATGCATATTATATGATGTAGTTTTAAAAACTATGTATTATGATTTTTAATATTACAGCAAACGGTATAAAAAATCAAGTGGTTTATTGATAATTTCACAATATTTACACTTTTAAATACTAATTAAGTATGTTTTTCGGTTTTTCTGTTAATAATTGACAAACAATTTTCTATTTGTTATGATTGAAAAAGTTTTCTAAATAATAAGAGAAATACTTGGAAAAAGGAGAAAAAAATGGAAACAGTTAGATTTGAAGAGTTAGATATCTCACCTCAGATTTTAAGGGCAGTAAAAGATATGGGGTTTGAGGAGGCGACAGCAATTCAGGCGCGTGCAATTCCTGTTGTATTAAATGGAGATGATGTTATTGGTCAGGCACAGACAGGAACAGGTAAGACGGCAGCATTTGGAATTCCAATACTGGAGAAAATAAATCCTAAAAATAAACACCTTCAGGGTATTATTCTCTGTCCTACACGAGAATTGGCAATTCAGGTTGCCGATGAGATTAGAAAGTTATCAAAATATCTGCATGGAATAAAAGTTCTTCCTATCTACGGAGGTCAGGATATAGTTAAGCAGATTCGTTCATTAAAGGCGGGAACGCAGCTTGTTATCGGAACACCTGGAAGAGTTATGGATCATATGAGAAGAAAAACTGTTAAGTTTGATGATGTAAATACCGTTATATTAGATGAAGCAGATGAAATGCTGAATATGGGATTCTGTGAAGATATTGAAACTATATTGGAGCAGGTGCCTCAGGAGAGACAGACAGTTTTATTTTCTGCGACAATGCCTAAGCAGATTCTTAGAATTGCCAAAAAATATCAGAAGGATGCCAAGACAATTAAAGTTGTCAAAAAAGAGCTGACAGTTCCTAGTATAAATCAATACTATTTTGAGGTAAAAGCGAAAAATAAGGAAGAAGTATTATCGCGCCTTCTTGATATCTATGCGCCGAAATTAAGCCTTGTATTCTGTAACACTAAGAAAAAAGTAGATGAACTTACAACAGCTTTGCAGGGAAGAGGATATTTTGCTGTTGGTCTGCATGGAGATTTAAAGCAGTCACAAAGAGACAGAGTGATGACTTCATTTCGTAAAGGAAAGGCAGATATTTTAGTGGCGACTGACGTAGCGGCAAGAGGTATTGATATAGATGATGTTGAGGCGGTATTTAATTACGATATTCCGCAGGATGATGAATACTATGTTCACAGAATTGGCCGTACAGGCCGCGCAGGCCGTGAGGGCGTGGCATTTTCGTTTGTTGTAGGAAAAGAAGTTTATAAGTTAAGGGATATCCAGCGTTACTGTAAGACAAAAATATATGCACGCCCAATACCTTCTCTGGACGATGTCACTAATACAAGGTGTGATAAAATTTTAGAGCGGGCAGGAGAGCTTATCGCTGATAATTCTGTGAAGGATATGCTGAAAATAATTGGTGAGCGGCTTGATAATGAAGATTATACTTCTATGGAACTTGCGGCAGCTCTTTTGAAAATGTCAATAGGTATGGCAGAGGAGAAGACAAGGGAAGAGTTTTCAGATGCAGATTTGGACAGTACAGGAGCTGAAGAGGAAGGTATGGTGCGTCTGTTTATCAATATTGGTAAAAAGCAGAAAGTTAAGCCGGGCGATATTTTAGGCGCTGTTGCAGGTGAAAGTAAGATGCCGGGTAAACTTGTCGGCTGTATTGATATGTTTGATAATTATACGTTTGTCGAAGTTCCAAGGGAGTATGCAAAAGAGGTGTTGCGTGCAATGACAAATGATGTTAAAATTAAAGGAAAGACAGTAAACGTGGAGCCTGCCAACGCAAAGTAGAGAAGGTAAGGGTGATTTTATGAAAAATACGGTTAATTCACAGTTGAATTTTTCCGGTTCGTCTTCTTCAGGAACGGTTCGTTCAACATCGTCCTCGTCAAAGAAAAAAACTTCTGCAAAAAATAAAAAGAAGAAATTAAATTATAATTATCGGGATGTTTCTAGTCAAATATTGAGGGCCAAGAAACTTCAGAGTGCAAATGAAGCGCTCTCAAGAGCTAAGAGTAAAATGGTAAGCCTGCAGAAAAGTAAAGCAAGCGGACAGTATGACAATAGAGAAGTTGATGCTGCTATTGCACATGCAAAGCGGATGGTTCGATGTGCTCGCATGAAAGTTAATAATATGCGGGAAGAGAAATTTAAGGAAAACTCAGGAAAGAGAGAGAGTCATGAGAACAGACAGAAAGTAAAGAGAACTGTCGCTAAAAGTTCCACAAAAAAACAGGCAGAAAAGAAAAATGAGCTTAAAGAAGCAGAAGTTAAGATAAGAAAATTAAAACAGGAAATTATGGAGCAGAAGAGACGTATTAAAAATCATCGTCTGGAGGAACAGGCAAAGGTATTTGACGCTAATATGAAATATATAAAAGAGGGTGGAAATTCATACAGTGGAGTTGAGTTTGATCCTACAGCAATAATGGAATTGAGTGCGATGGCCTCATATTTGATTTCGAAAGAGCAGCAGATTGACAGTGATGAAATTGATCAGCAGTTTGACACTGCGTCTGATGTGAATGGTTCAATTGATTGTGACGGCAGCATACCGATTGAAAATGTTTCAGGAACAGTTACAGTGTCTGCCGCACCGATGCAAGCCTCTGTAGAAACTGTAACAGTTGATGTTGCACTGTAGTGTTTACAGCAGTTAATTTGTAAAATATATTTGAGTGGGGGAAAAGCGGATTGTATAGGTCCGCTTTAATATTTATCTTGGAATATTCTTTTTAAAACGCATTGAAATTTTGTGTTTTTTTTGTTATAATAAAGATTAGGTTTTTTTGGAATAATTATTAAATAAAAGAATTACAATGGTAAAGGGATTGGTTTAAATGAGTACAGATAAGCAGTGGGGCAGTATAAATAGAGAAGCTCCAGATTGGTTTAGAGATGCAAAATTTGGATTGTTTTTTCATTGGGGACCTTACAGTGTACCAGCTTATAAGAATGAATGGTATTCACGAAATATGTATGCCAAAAAGAATTCTATTAACAGATATCATGTTGAGACATATGGAAATCTCAGTGAATTTGGTTACAAGGATTTCTACCCTATGATGACAGGTGCCAAGTTTGATCCGAAAGAGTGGGCGGAGATTGTTAAGCGTTCCGGCGCAAAATATGCGGGTCCTGTTACAGAACATTCAGATAATTTTTCAATGTGGAACAGTAAGGTTAATGAGATAAACAGTGTTAATTATGGCCCAAAACGTGATGTTTTTGGGGAATGTGCCGAAGAGTTCAGAAAAGAAGGTATTAAAATTCTTGCTACATTTCATCATCAGTGGCTTTGGGGGTGGTTTATGTCAACTGATCCTGATGCTGACGTATATGATCCTGCAAATGAGAAATATTATTGGAAAGCTCTCCCACTGGAAACTAACCGCTATGATCCGTACAGACTGCCTGATGAAGAGTTCAATAAAATGTGGTTAGATAAAGTAAATGAAGTGGTAGATAACTACAGTCCTGACGTTTTATATTTTGACAGTCGTACTAATATTATAGATGAAAAATATCGACAAGATATGGCAGAGCATTTTTACGAAAAAGAAGGTACAATACTTACATATAAACAGGAAGATTTTCCTGAGGGGGTAGGTGTGTATGATATAGAATGCGGAAGCTTTAAGGAGGCCAAAGAGTTTCCTTGGCAGACCGATGACAGATTAGAAGACAATGTTACATGGTGTATGGTTCAGGAGCCTAAATATAAACCAGCTGTAAGGATTATACATCAGCTTTGCGATATAGTTTCTAAGAATGGGAATCTTCTTCTCAATGTAGGTCCATATGCAGATGGTTCATTCCATGAGGAGGCCAAGAAGATTTTATTTGAAATAGGAGATTGGCTTGCTGTAAATGGAGAGGCAATTTATGGAACACGCCCTTTTGACGTTGCAGCGGAAGGACCGACGGAAGTTGCTGATGTTAATTATACAGTTGAGATGGTAAATGCACAGATTAATAATGAGAATGGCGATGCAGGAGATTTACACAGTGGTTTGTTTACTGCAGAAGATTTTCGTTTTACAAGAAAAGACGATACAGTATATGCCATCGCAATGGGATGGTCAGCTACAGGAGAATTTTTAGTTAAATCATTATCCGACAGCAAGTGTAATAAAATTACCAGTGTTTCAATGTTAGGCTATGATGGAGAGCTTACGTTTGAGCAGATGAGTTCTGGACTTAAAGTTCTTTTGCCTAAAGAAAAGCCATGCAACTTTGCTTATGTGTTAAAAGTAGAATTTGAAGCTTAATGGGGAGGTACTGTTATGTTATATATTAAGACAGAAGATTTAAAAGTAGGAATGAGATTAGCAAGACCTATTTATAATAGAAATGGTACACTGCTTTATGAGCGTAATTCAAAACTCACTCAGCAGGGTATTATAAGTGTCCGCAATTTCGGTTTGATAGGTTTATTTATATTGGAGCCGGCAGAACCGGTTCCGCCAATGACTAAAGATGATTTGGAATTTGAGCGTTTTCAGACAATGTCTGTGTTTACTATTAAAGATGAGCTGACGGCTATAATTAAGAAACAAGAGGCAAAGAAACTTAATTCTTTTGCTAATCAGATTGTAAAAATGTATGGAAATCTGTATCATAAAATAAATTTTATGCAGAATTTGAGAAGTAAGTCAGATTATATTTATAAACACTCTGTAAATACAGCAATTTTGTGCGCATTGATATCAAATCAGATGGATTTTTCATTAGAGGAACAGATTGATGTTGTATTAGCAGCGCTTTTGCATGATATACATAAACTTTCTCTGCCGGATGAGTTGGTTGAACAGGAATTTAGAAATCAGACAATAGATGAGAATGATAAACAGTATGCCATTGTTAAATCAGAGCTGCTTCAGGCACAATCTCTGCTGCAGAATCAATCTGTTGTTTCTCCAAATGTAAAGAAAATAATTACACAGTTTCATCATAATATTTTATCAGAAAATGAACTTGATAGAGATCAACTTCTTAGAGGAACGAAGGTGCTGCGTGTTGCGGAAGGATTTGACTGTTTTACTGCTATGAAATCATATACGGAACCTACTTCAGAGGTTACCGCACTTCGTTCGCTTCAGGTAGACAAGAGGTATGAGGAGAACGTTGTCAAGGCGTTGACAGACAGTATTCACATCTTAGCTCCTGGCGTGTGCGTCACTTTGACAAATAATGATAAAGGAATCGTTATTGTTGCAAATGAAGCCAATGTACTCAGACCTGTTATATTAAGTTTTAATAATAATACTATTATTGATCTCAGTTTAAAATCAAATTATGCTAAAACTCAGATTTTGGATGTTATGAAAACTATGGATAACAGATTTGTAATGAGTGAAGACGCAGTAGAGAAATTCTTTGGAATGGGCGCTGGTGTTATAAAAGTAGAATTGAATCCTGATGTGTTGGAAGCTAAGAAAGAAGAAGTGCAGGAAGTCGTAGGAGAAGTGACAGAAGATATCAGAAAAGCAGAAGAAGATTCTAAGAAACTGCTAGAATCAGAGAAGAACGCTTCTAAAGAATCTGCTGTTGATAAATTAGACAAAATAGATCCATTTTCAGAGGACGCTGATAATGCGGATGTTAATTTAGATGACCTTTTTGATTTTGAAGGATTTTCGGGTGAGTAAAAGATTTTTCATTATATAGACATTAAGATTATTGTCAATGTGGAAAAGAATATATTAATTGGAAAATTTTTATTGAATGTGTAATTCTCCAAAAACTCTATGTATAAGATAAAAAACAAAACGAGACTACTTATAAAGTCTCGTTTTTTATAATATATTAGAGCCATGTCTGTAGTAAATGGTACTAATGGTTATGATATAAAGTTACAGATATTGCACTTGATTTTATATTGATACTGTTTTAAAATAGATTCCATATGTAATTGATTAAACAAGGAGGCAGATTTATGGAGAAATGTATTTTAGTAGTTGATGACGATGAAATGAATTTGAAGAGGACAAAGATAATTTTGCAGAGACATTATGATCTGCTTTTTGCAGAATCAGGTGAAGAAGCTCTTGATTTACTGAGAAGTGAAAAGATTGATATGGTTCTTCTAGATATTGAAATGCCGAATATGAATGGAATTGAAACTTTTGAGCATATGAGAGAAGAACAAATTGACATTCCCGTAATTTTTCTGACTGCATCAGGAGACGAGGATAATGTATTGGATGCACTAAGTATGGGAGCTGTTAATTATCTGAAAAAACCGTTTATACCACAGGAATTACTAAAACGAGTTGCAAAGGGGTTTGAGAAAGATGAGAACGGAAGAGCAGACTAGCGTACATCTGCTTTTAGCCAGTATTGTCACTGTGTTTGGAATAATGCTGATTTTGACAACTATAGCTATGTCATGGGAATTTTGGATGGTTCCGATTATTGTAATTGGAACTTCTATCATATGGTTCCTTCATATAGGAAGAGCAGGTTCTAATATATTTTATGAAAATTTGTGTATTGGTCTTTTGCTGATTGGCTTTTTTTTCTATGGGGTTCATAGCTCGGTTCTTTTTGATATATCTGCCGTAGCCTGTATGCTTATTCTTGTTTTTTCGATGTTTGATAGAAAAAAACTGTTGAATATTATGGTCGCCTTGTATTTGCTGGCATTGCTCTATCATTTTTTGTTTCTGCATACAATCACTTACGATATGGGGTTTGAAGATATAGTACGTTTGGCAATTGGATTTGTGATTGTTTCAGGAGCAGGGGCGATTGGATGGTATCGGATTAACAGGAGAAATGCAGCTAGAAAGCGGTATAACAGTACACTTGAGCAATTAGAGATGGCGGGGCGTCAGAATGCAGATTTTTTGTCGAATGTATCGCATGAGCTTCGTACCCCGATCAATATGGTTATTGGAATTAGCGAAATAACATTGGAAAAGGAAGTTTTGCAGGATATTCGGGAAGATATACATTCAATACAGATGGCAGGTAAACGTCTTTCCAATCAGATTAACAATATTCTTGATTACACTGAGATTGTTGAGGGTACGCTCACTTCTGCAAAGGAATCGTACATGATTACATCTCTGTTAAATGATGTAATTACAACAACAGCTATGCAAAACAGTGTAAATCAGTTGGAAATGGTGTTTGACTTGAATCCGAAGATGCCTGCAGTGCTTATTGGAGATTCAGAAAAAATTTCTCATGTACTTAAAATTTTATTAGAGAATTCAATTAAATTTACAGAAGAGGGCGGTATTGATATATGCATTGATTATCGGCAGGAGAATTATGGGATTAATCTTATTATAGATATATATGACACAGGAATTGGAATGACTGATTCCCAGCTTACACAGATGTGTGATGATTTTTATCAGGTGGAGTCTGGAAGCAGTCGTTTTGCCGGCGGGCTTGGACTTGGCATTCCAATAGCAAAAGGTCTGCTTCATGCTATGGGAGGATTTATTCATTTTGACAGCAAAGAGCAGGCAGGTCTGCAAACTCATATTGTTATCCCTCAGGGAGTGGAAGATGACAGACCTAGTATGAGCATTTCAAATGTGGAGAGACTCTGTGTTGCATGTTATTTCAGAACGGAAAAATATAGCTGTGACGAGGTCAGGATATATTATGATAAAATGATTTTACATATGGTAGAGGGACTTGGCATTGAGGGTTATCAAGCCCATAATTTTGACGGATTGCTTAAATTGCAGAAAAATCATAAGATTACACATATATTTATTGCACAGACTGAATATGAAGAGAACAGTTCATATTATGAAAATATATCAGATGATATTCAGGTAGTAATAATTGCAGAAAAAGAATTTTCTCTCCATAAACACAGCAGACTGCTTGTGATACGCAAGCCGTTTTTTGCCCTTTCAGTTGTGAATCTGTTAAACGGAGAAGTTAAAGAAAATGGATTTGAAGAAGCACAGGCAACAGGCCGCAGACCATTTTCTTGTGTTGGAGTTAAGGCGCTCGTCGTTGATGATGAAGGAATGAATCTTGTGGTGGCAAAAGGGGTTTTGAGCAGCTATGGGATACAGGTAGATACATGTTTGAGCGGAAGAGAGGCTTTGGTAAAATGCAGAGAAGCCTCCTATGATATAGTTTTTCTTGATCATATGATGCCTGGTTTTGATGGTGTGGAAACATTAAGGCATATTCGGGAAATGGATAATCAAATACATCAGGATTTGCCTGTGATTGCTTTGACTGCAAATACAATCAGCGGAGCAAGAGAAATGTTTCGCAACGAAGGCTTTACGGAATTTATACCAAAACCGATTGAGCGAGCTGTTTTGGAGAGGGTACTGCGTAAAGTGCTTCCAGATAACTGTATTAAATATAATTCTGCATCTATGGATTTGGACTCAGATAAAGCAGATGAAACTGTAACTAATTATTCTGAAACACAAGAGCTAAATACGCAGGAGCCTCAAATAAATGGGGATGAAATAAGAGATGATGATTCCCTAAATGTGTCTGCTATGTCTTTAGAGGATCTTGTAAAAGTTGGAATAAACGTAGAAATGGGACTGGATTATTGTGCCGGAGAGGAAGAATTTTATTTAGAAATGCTGCAGATGTTTAGCTCTCAATATGGGCAAAAAAAGAATGAGATTGTTTCTTTGTACGATTCCTCAAACTGGGCAGACTATGCGATTAAGGTTCACGCATTGAAAAGCACAGCGCTGACAATTGGTGCAGAACAGCTTTCAAATTGTGCAAAGATGCTTGAAAAGGCTGGAAAAACAGGGGATGTAGAATATATCAAAAAAAACCATGCTATGTTAATTGATATGTATGAGCAGGTTTGTATTAGTATTGGCAGAATATAAATTTTTTGAGAATGTCCATGTTTTGAGAGGAGGAAATACTGCGTGTTCAAAAAATGGCTGGAACTAATATTTGATCATAAGATTAGTCTGCGAGAACGCATGTTTCGCGTAGTTACTGGAATATGTATGTTCGCATTGATATTTATTCTGCCTATGGGCAGAAGTTTTGTAAATTTGGTGATTTTGGCGATAAGTCTTTTTTGTTTAGCTTTTACTGTAAAAATCAGTATTCAAAAAAAATGTATTAATACAGGAGCTACGTTAATTACAGTAATGCTTCTTTTGCTTTTTCCATTGAGTTTTTTTTCAGCGGGCGGATTTTATAGCGGAATGCCTGAGTGGTTTGTTCTTTGTTTTGTTTACATTAGCATTACGCTGGAAGGAAAGCGTAAATATATATTTTTCCTGTTTTGTGCAGCGGAGACGCTGTTGTGTTATTATATTGCCTTTTATTTTCCGCAATACGTTTCACAGAATACACAGAGACATTCTTTTTTTGATTCAGCTAATTCTGTAATAATGGTAGGAGTTTTAATAAGCGTTCTAGTTGTGTTTTTAAATAAACTTTATGAAGAGGAAAATGAGATTTCCAAACAACAGAAAAAGGAAATAGAAGAATTGAATAAGGCGGAAAATCATTTTTTCTCCAGTATGAGTCATGAGATCCGTACACCAATAAATTCGATTATCGGATTGAATGAAATTATTCTAAGAGGGTGTATTTCAGATGAGGTAGCTGAAAATGCGAGGAATATTCAGAGCGCCAGTAAACTGCTGCTTACTCTTATTAATGATATTTTGGATTTGTCAAAAATCAAGTCAGGAAAGATGGATATTGTAAATGTATCCTATGAGACAGGAGCTCTTTTTTCTGAAATAGTAAATATGATTTGGATAAAGGCAAAACAAAAAGGTCTGGAATTTCGGCTGCATGTAGATTCTTCGATTCCAAGTATGCTTTGCGGAGACGAGGTACGCATTAAGCAGGTTTTGATTAATTTATTAAACAATGCCGTTAAATACACAAGTGAGGGATCCGTTACACTTTCTGTTCGATGTGAACATCAGACGCTTAATCGAGTGCGGGTGTGGTATTCTGTTGAGGATACTGGACGAGGAGTAAAAAAGGAGAATATACCTTATATTTTTAATGCATTTAGGAGAGTGGACGAAGAAAAGAATCGTCATATTGAAGGAACTGGATTGGGGCTTAGTATCGTTCATCAGCTTGTGGAACTGATGGGAGGCGAGATCAGCGTCAACAGTGTTTATACGAAAGGCTCCACTTTTATAGTTATGCTGGATCAGGATATTATAGATGACAAAGAACTAGGTGAATTTACATTATCTTCTCGTATGAAAACTCATGATGGAGAACAATACAGGCAGAGTTTTGAGGCTCCGGAGGCTCATATACTTGTTGTAGATGATAATGATATGAATTTGATGGTAGTTCGCAAACTGCTTTCTGAGACAAAGATTCAGATGGATACAGTATCAAGTGCTGCGGAATGTCTGAAATTAACACAAATTCAGCATTATGACGCAATCTTGATGGATCATTTGATGCCGGAGATGGACGGGGTAGAGTGTCTTCATAAGCTGAAAGTACAGCCAGGAGGTTTGTGTCAGGATACACCTGTAATAGCGTTGACTGCTAATGCAGGAAGTGATAACCAGCTTCTTTATCGAAAAGAAGGATTTAGCGGATATCTTGCAAAACCGGTTAGCGGCGCTTTGTTAGAAGCGGCGGTTTTGAGTATTCTGCCAAAAGAATTGGTAGAGTTAAGTGAAGAAACTACTCAGGCCGAGATTGGAAAGGATATTTTAATATTCGAGAAGACTAGAAGGAGATCGCTGATTATTACTACAGACAGTGTATGTGATTTGCCGGAATCCTTGATAAAGGAATTTGGTATTTCCGTGTGTCCTTATTATGTATGCACTGAAGAAGGGCGGTTTCTTGATGAATTGGAGCTTGGAGCGGATGAACTTCTAGAACATATATCTCTTGGTAAAGTTGGATTTTCACAAGCTCCAAATGTAGAAGATTATGAAAAGTTTTTCGCAGAGAAACTTACTGAGGCTCAGAATATAATACACATTACGATGGCGAAACATGTCAGTCAGGGATATAATAATGCGCTTGAGGCAGCAAAATCGTTTGAGAATGTTACTGTATTGGATTCAGGGCATTTGTCCAGCAGTATGGGACTGTTAGTTTTACACGCTGCTTCAATGGCGGAAAATCATGTTGCAAAGACAGAAATCGTTAAAACAGTTAAGAAATTAAGACGTTTTATTTCCTCTGCATTTATTATTGACAGTACACATATGATGTGTCATTCGGGTAGGATATCAAAAAGAATACAAATTCTTTGTGATACACTTCTGCTGCATCCAATTATTGTCTTGAAAAAAAGCAGGATGGCAGTTGTCAGTATGAAGATGGGTGGGTTTGCACATGTTGCAAAACGCTATGTTCGAAAGGTATTTACAGATGTAAGAAATATTGACCGCCATATTTTGTTTATTACATACACCGGAATGGATAAAGAAAAGCTTGAATATATTCAGTCGCTTGTAAATCAATACTGTCCTTTTGAACGTGTTTATTTGCAGAAAGCTTCTTCTGCAATTGCCAGTAATTGTGGTCCGGGTTCTTTCGGACTGTTGTTTATGAAAAAGAATGATGTGAATATTTCTTTCTCAGAATCGTCAAAAGACACTGTAAAAAATAATTTTTAGATAGGTTTTATTAAGGATAAATAAAATATCTTTTTGGGAAACGACAAGATGATCTTTTAGCATACACTTTGATAAAACAATAAAATTAATCTATTAATAAAAGCAGTTAAAAAAAGAACTTGTAATACATTATAAAAGATGTGTTCAGGTTCTTTTTTTATAAAAAATTATTATTGACATATAATAAAATATGTGTATAATGATAGTTGAACAATAATTCAACTATTCAATTATATTTAGAAAGTGACGGTGAAATAATGCAAGATGCTAACAATATTGATTCATGTGATTGTGCTGTTATTCACGAAGAAGTAGTCAATCAGGTACGCGCTAAAATGCCAGAAGACGATATTTTGATGGATTTGGCAGACGCTTTTAAAATTTTCAGCGATTTTACAAGAGTAAAGATTCTGTATGCACTTATTCAGGCTGAAATGTGTGTATGCGATATTTCTTCACTGCTTGGAATGACTAAATCTTCTGTCTCTCATCAGTTAAGGGTATTAAGGCAGTCTAATTTAGTTAAATATCGTAAAGAGGGAAGGGTAATATATTATTCAATCGCCGATTCCCATGTAGAACTGATTATTAAACAATGTATGGAACATGTAATGGAGTAAGTAATATTTATCTTTGTAAAAAATGAGTAAAGTAAATAAAATATAAAATGGAGGATGATTAATATGAAAAAAACTTATAAAGTTGAGGTTGATTGTGCAAATTGTGCGGCAAAAATGGAAGAAGCAGTTAAAAAAACAGAGGGTGTTAAAGATGCTGCGCTTAGTTTTATGACATTGAAGTTAAAAGTGGAATTTGAAGAGGGTGCGGATATTGAAGCTGTAATGCAAAATGCGCTTAAAAATTGTAAAAAGGTTGAAGATGACTGTGAGATATTTTTGTAATTTAGGCGGGGTGGCTGTATGAATAAAAAACAAAAAAAGGCTTTAAATAGTATTATAATTTCAATTATACTTTTAACTGCTATTTCAATTTTTCTGCATTTTGTTAATATACCAATTCAATTAGAATTTGTGCTTTATATGGCGCCATATTTAATAATTGGATATGACATTCTTAAGAAGGCAGTAAAAGGGATTTTTAACAGACAGGTTTTTGATGAAAATTTTCTGATGGCAGTTGCTACAGTCGGTGCAATTGTGTTGGGGGAATTTCGTGAGGGCGTAGCTGTTATGCTTTTTTATCAAATAGGTGAACTTTTTCAGAGTGTGGCAGTTGGAAAAAGCCGTAAAAGTATTTCTGCTTTAATGGATATACGTCCAGACTATGCAAATATATTAGTTGATGGAGAGATAGAGCAGATAGATCCTGATGATGTAGAAATTGGTACTGAAATAATAGTAAATCCTGGTGAGAAGGTTCCAATTGATGGAATAATTGTAAGTGGAAGCACTACGCTTAACACAAGTGCATTGACAGGTGAGAGTCTTCCTAGAAGTGCTGTCAGCGGTGATGAGATAATAAGCGGCTGTATAAATATGACAGGAGCAATTACTGTAAGAACGACAAAACCTTTCGGTGAGTCAACTGTTTCTAAAATTTTAGATTTAGTGGAAAATTCTAGTATGAAGAAGTCTCGCTCAGAGAACTTTATAACTAAATTTGCAAAATATTATACACCTGCAGTATGTTATGCAGCTTTGGCTCTTGCATTTCTGCCTCCATTGATATTACTTATAACCGGCAATTCGCCACAGTGGTCTGTTTGGGTAATAAGGGCTCTTACATTTCTTGTAATCAGCTGTCCTTGCGCTCTTGTAATATCAATTCCGTTAAGTTTTTTTGGAGGAATTGGCTGTGCTTCCTCCAATGGAATATTAGTAAAAGGTTCTAATTATTTGGAAAGTTTGTCTGAGACAAAATATATAATGTTTGACAAGACAGGAACATTAACAAAAGGAGTATTTGAAGTAGTTGATATATTTCCTGAATATGGATTTACTAAAGATAAGCTGCTTGAACTTGCAGCATATGCAGAAAATGCTTCCAGTCATCCAATTAGCTTAAGTCTAAAAAGGGCTTATGGAAAGAAATTAGATATAGAGAAAATTTCTGATGTTAAAGAAATAGCCGGTCATGGAATTAGCGCTGTTGTAGAAGGCAAAACTGTATGTGCAGGTAATATAAAACTTATGAAAAAATTAGGACTTAATGATGTAGCATGTGATAAGATTGGAACAATAGTTTATGTAGCGATAGATAATGTGTACGCAGGGTGTATTGTAATAGCAGATGTTGTTAAAGATACATCCAGAGCCGCAATTGATGCTCTGCGGACAAATGGTGTTAAACAGACTGTAATGCTGACTGGAGATAATAAACAGACTGCAGAAAAAATTGCTTCTGATATAGGAATTGATATTGTCAAAAGTGAATTGTTGCCGGCAGATAAAGTTGAAGAGGTAGAAAAAATTATAAATATGAAATCTGAGAAAGAGAAGCTTGCGTTTGTCGGAGACGGAATAAATGATGCTCCTGTTTTGTCCCGCGCTGATGTTGGAATTGCAATGGGTGGTTTGGGTTCGGATGCTGCTATAGAAGCGGCAGACATTGTTCTGATGGATGATGATCCTGCAAAGATTGCCCTTGCTATGAAAATTTCAGTAAGAACACTGAGTATAGTTAAGCAAAATATAGTTTTTGCCCTGCTTGTAAAATTTATATGTCTAGCTCTTGGTGCGGTAGGTATTGCGAATATGTGGATTGCAATATTTGCAGATGTTGGAGTTATGATAATAGCAGTTATTAATGCGACTAGGGCACTTCGAATATAATTTTGTACAGTGTAAGCTCAAATACACCCCATCCTGCAGCTATAAATGTAGCGGCGGATGAGGTGTATTTAATTATATTTTGATAATAAAAATTTTTTAACGTATATCTACTTTATATTTATAAAAAGAGAGCGGCGGAAGATATGTTCGTGAATCCATAAGCAAAACTCTTGTAGGATCAGCTTCATAAGCAAATGATACAGTGCATGTACCAACAGGTTTTCTTGTAATATAAATATCTAATTGGTTTTGGTAAAGATCGTTTATTTTAACTGTCTCATATTCAATAATCCCCTGGTCATCATTAACTGTAAAACCACAGTTTTGAGGATTTTGTGAAGGAAGAAAAAGCGATGTGCTGACATTGTCGAATGCTATTGATAATATATTATTTTCATATACTGCACTGCTGATTTCAGGGGCAAAGAACGGCATTGTTCCGTAAAGTATATTTCCGCATAATTTTGCTAGGCTTTCTCCAAGCATGACATTTGAGTGTGCGTTATTATGTATCCCATCTGAAAGGGAACAGTTTAGTGTAGGGAGAATATAGACCTCTTTTAAATCGTGTGCAGCTTGGCGCTGAATTTCTCGTATTGTACCATATCCATCGTCAAGCGAGCTGTTAATTTCGCGGTTTAACTGGAATGTAAAAAACGGCACATCATAGCCTATATCTTTTCTAAAATTTTCGATAATATCATAATAATTTTCTTTATAGTCTACAAGCCCCTTTTCGTTTGTGTTGGAGCAGCCCTGATACCAAAGTACGCCGGCTAGATCTCCGCATGTTTTTGCCTGTTCAACCATATTTTTATAAAGACCGCCTACACCAGGCTTCCATTTCTTAATAGGCATTCCTCCCATAGCAGTCTCAATGAGTCCAACAGGATAGTGTGACAATTTCTTAAAGTATTTGCCGAAAGCCAGATATGGTGAAACTCCTGTGACACCGCGGTCTGCGTTGGGAACATCTGCATTAAATGTGGATTCATTAAACGGGTGTGCAGCTAAGTCCCATGAGTGTCTGTTTCTAAATAGATGAACTCCAAGTTCAGGGGCATCATAAGCGGTGTCTTTTCCGTATCCTGCAGAATTAGACTGTCCGGCAATCATAAATACATCTCCAACTCCTACATGCAGTCTTACGTCTCCTCTAAACATCCAGCATAAATCTTCTCTGATACTTTTTACACTAAGGCATGTCTCAATTCGGTAAGGTCCCCCGGCAGGAATCTGTAAATCTATTTCCCAGCTGCCTGTTTTCAAATCATCATCTGGTGAGTATGATGTAATCAGCCATTCGGTAATTTGTGAGTTGTCTTCTTCACTCACAATTCGTATCATGGGTATGGCCTCCGTTATACCTATCTTCACAGCATCCTTTATAACTATCCAAGTACCTGCAAAGTGTGCAGTTGCATATCCGTTGTGGTGCTGTAATATTTGCCAGTCGCTCATTCCCTCTGTTATAAAAGCTCCATGTTTCATTTTCATCCGCTCCTTAATGCAAAGTAATAATCTACAACAATATTTGAATATTATATCAAAAAATAGTTAAAAACTCAATCAATTATGCGAAATAAAAAGTTAAATCTGTTTGCATTTTAATCTGTAATGAGGTATAGTATATATGATAATGTTAGATGTAAAATTATTATTGTTATAGTTAATTTAATATAAAAAAGGAGGAGATTTGTGTAAATGAGTACACGATATGAATCAGCAAAAGAACTTTATGCAAAATGGGGTGTTGATACAGACGCTGTTATTAAAAAGCTGAAGGATGTTCCAGTTTCCCTTCATTGCTGGCAGGGTGATGATGTAATTGGTTTTGACCATGACGGACCTTTGACAGGAGGTATTCAGACAACAGGAGATTATCCGGGAAAAGCTACAACCCCAGAACAGTTAATGGCAGATATTGATAAGGTTATTTCTTTAGTTCCAGGTAAAGTGAAGCTTAATCTACATGCAAGTTATGCCATTTTTGATGATGGCCAGTTCGCAGATAGAGATAAGCTTGAGCCAAAGCATTTTAAGAAGTGGGTTGATTTTGCTAAAGAAAGAAATATTGGTATTGATTTTAACCCAACATTTTTCTCACATCCAAATATGAAAGATGGTCTTACATTGTCAAGTCCTGATCCTGAAATCCGTAAATTCTGGATTGAGCACGGAAAGGCATGTATTCGAATATCACAGTATTTTGCTGAGGAGACAGGCGTTCCTTGTGTAATGAATATATGGACAGGAGACGGATTAAAGGATGTTCCGGCTGACCGTATGGGACCTAGACTTCGTTATAAGGAGTCAATAGAAGCTATTTTGGCAGAACCTTTTGATAAATCAAAAGTAAAACCTTGTATAGAGTCAAAAGTTTTTGGAATAGGTGTTGAGGCTTATACAGTTGGAAGCGCTGAATTTACATTGAGTTTTGCTGCCATGCATGATGGCTGTATCCCGCTTATGGATAATGGTCATTATCATCCGACTGAGCTTGTTTCAGACAAAATACCTGCAGTGCTTACATTTTTCCCAGAGTGCGCTTTTCATATTACAAGAGGTGTCAGATGGGACTCAGACCATGTAGTGTTGTATGATGATGAGACGCTTGAGATGGCAAAAGAAATGGTAAGATGCAATAAAGAGCTTGATCGTGTATTTATGGCGCTTGATTATTTTGACGCAAGTATAAACCGTATATCTGCATGGACGGTTGGATTTAGAAGTTGGCAGAAAGCTTTGCTAACTGCACTATGTATGCCAAATGATAAATTAAAGGAACTTCAGGATTCTGGCAATTATACTAAACTTATGGTTGTTCAGGAAGAGATGAAGATGCTTCCAATTGGTGATATTTGGGATGAATATTGTAAAGAGTGCGGCGTAGCGGGCGATATGTCATGGTTTGATGATGTTATGAAATATGAAGCCGATGTTTTATCAAAGAGATAGATAACATATATTTACATATGTTTTAAATACAGACTTTTTAGGAGCAGATATATTTGCTGATTTGATTGAAAAAATTAAAGGCACATTTGGGGACAGATGTGCCTTAATTTAACTTAATAGGAGGTAATAATGCTATGGAAACAAGAGTAGAGAGCGCTGTTGAAAAGAAAAATAAAGGTTATAATTGTGCTCAGGCTGTTGCTTGTAACTATTGTGATTTGGTAGGAATAGATGAAGAGACAATGTTTCGGTTGACGGAAGCGCTGGGAGTTGGAATGGGAAATATGGAAGGAACTTGTGGAGCTATTGCCGGAGCATGTATTGTGCTTGGTTTAAAAAATAGTACTGGTAATCTTGAACAACCAAACAGCAAAGGCGCTACAGGAAAGCTTGCAAGAAAGGTTATGGAACAATTTAAGGAGCGTAACAGCAGTGTAACGTGTAAGGAATTAAAAGGGGTTGGCACCGGAGTAATGCTTCGTTCATGTCCTGATTGTGTTAGAGACGCTTCAGAATTCCTTGAGAAATTGCTTGAAGAATAATAATTATCGTAACTATTCAGATTTCTGTAATTGAATAGTTACGAATACTAAGTTATACTGAAAGAGAAAAGAAAAGTTTATTTTACCCAGATTTTTAATGTTTTAATAAGTTTAGATTTATCTTCGTCTGATAATTGATCTATAAGACTCGCTAATTCATTGTTAATTGCTACTTGTTTATATTCCGTCTCAACACATCCAACTAATGAGTCAAGCGTGATATTCATAAGCTTGGCATAATATGTAAGCATTCGAAGAGACATTGCAGTTCTATTGTTTTCAACATTACTTATGTACCCTGGAGTTACATTTAATGCCTCTGCAACTTCTGCTTGTGTAAGTTTCATCTGAATTCGTAATTCTTTAACCTTTGTTCCAAGGTTATCTTCCTGAACCTTCTTCATTATTATATTTCCTCCCGTTTAAAATATATAAGTATTGCAAGTGCCTGTTATATACAAAGTATACAATAAATATGACCAAAAGTCAAATGTCTGCATAAATGTGTTTACAACTATATTAATTTAATGGTATATTTACATAAGGTTAATTTTGCTTCAGAAATTGATTTATACAAATGTTTTTTGTGGTTTTTAATATTCTAATTAGAAAGTTAATGAGAGGAGAAAATATATGGAATACTGGGATATTTATGATAAAGATAAGCAGATTACAGGGCGTAAGATGAAAAAGAATGATTGGATTTTGGAAGATGGAGAGTATCATTTGACTGTGTTGGGTGTGGTTGCGACAACAGACGGCAGATTTTTAATTACTAAGAGAGTTATGACAAAACCTTGGGCTCCGGGCTGGTGGGAAGTTTCCGGCGGAGCAGCTATGGCCGGAGAAACGTCAAAAGAAGCGGTTCTTAGAGAAGTCAAAGAGGAGACAGGGCTTGATGTGAGCTGTTTTGAAGGCGGATATATGTTTACTTATCACAGAGAAAATCCGGGTGAGGGAGATAACTATTTTGTTGATGTATATCGTTTTATCGGTGATTTTGAAGAGACAGACATTAAACTGAGGGATAAGGAGGCGGATGGATTTATGCTTGCTGAATTGGATGATATAAAAAAGTTTGCCGAACAAGGTATTTTCCTACATTATGATAGTATAAAAGAGGCGTTTATAATGTGACATTTTGTATATAGTTGTATTTGAATTTTTAGACGACGAACAGAGTGAATGAGTTGTTGTATATATTGATAATATAGGTTGTTTCAGTGTTTATGGCGTATGTAATATTTACAGAATACTTGATATTATTTTTAACAAATGTTATAGTATAGGGTGATGTTAATGCCAGCGGCATTTTAAAATGTAGGAGGCAAAAATGGTTTATAATAATGTTCTAGAAGCCATGGGAAATACCCCGATGATTGAATTGGGCAAAATGGTTACTGATGATATGGCGAGGGTTATTGTCAAGTTTGAAGGGTTAAATGTTGGGGGTTCTATCAAGACGAGAACTGCTTTTAATATGATAAATGCAGCAGAAAAGGCTGGAATTATCAATTCTGATACTATTATTGTAGAACCTACAAGTGGAAATCAGGGTATTGGGCTTGCGTTGGTAGGAGCGGTTAAAGGTTATAGAGTTCGCATAATTATGCCTGATTCTGTCAGTGAGGAGAGACGAAAAATTATTGCTCATTATGGAGCGGAAGTTATTTTGATTCATGACCATGGAAATATTGGCAAATGTATTGATGATTGTCTAAAGACCGCGCTTAAAATGGCGGCGGACGATCCTCGGGTTTTTGTTCCGCAGCAGTTTGAGAATCCTGCAAATCCACAAGTTCACAGAGATACTACTGGAGTTGAGATATTACGGCAGGTGAATGGTGAGATTCATGGTTTCTGTTCAGGAATTGGAACAGGAGGAACAATTACTGGAATTGGCGAAGTGCTGAAAGAGAAAAATCCTGATATTGAAATTTGGGCAGTTGAGCCAGAGCGGGCGGCAATCCTTTCAGGAGGTTCTATTGGTACTCATCTGCAGATGGGAATTGGCGATGGTGTTATTCCGACCGTATTAAATCAGAAGATTTATGAAGATATATACATAGTAACTGATGAGGATGCAATACGCACTGCAAAAGATCTAGCGAGAAAAGAGGGAATAATGTGCGGTATATCAAGCGGCACTAATGTTGCGGCTGCCCTAGCTTTAGCCAAAAAACTAGGGGCGGGCAAAACAGTTGTCACAGTGCTTCCAGACACGGCTGAAAGGTATTTCTCAACGCCGCTGTTTGGAGATTGGATTTAATCTTATCAAGTAATTTCTCTGATTTTGGGTTATAGATATATAAGTAGCTAGTGGGGACTTGATATTTTCAGCGGGAGTATAGGTCCCCGCATAAAAGCCGCTCTGGCGGCTATGGTTTTAAGAGTAAATAGAAAAGCAGTTTTTGAATATAAGCTTTAACTTTAAGGAGGATATCCATTATGGGGTATAGTATTTATCTGCCAAGTTATTCAATAGGAAATGATGTATATAACAATATTCCTGAAATATGTGCTCCTTTTGGCAAAAGGATAGTTGCTGTCGGAGGAAAGCGGGCTATAGCGTCTGTAAAGGAGCTGCTGTTAAAGGCAGTTTCCGGCTCACAATTGGAAATAATTGATTTTGTTTGGTTTGGCGGAGAATCTTCTTATGAAAACGTTGAGATACTAATGAAAAATGCTTCAGTAAAATCGGCTGATATGATTTTTGCAGTTGGAGGAGGAAAGGCTACGGATACATCCAAATGTCTGGCTGTTAAGGTAAATAAACCTGTATTTACAATACCGACTATTGCCTCAAACTGCTCTGCATGCACGAGCGTATCAATTATGTATAATGAAGACGGTAGTTTTAAGGAACCATTTTTCTTTCCCAAGCCTCCAGTTCATGCGTTTATTCAGACATCTGTAATTATAAATACTCCTAAAAAATATATGTGGGCAGGAATTGGAGATACTTATGCAAAATATTTTGAGAGTACTGTATCAGCAAGGGGTGATAATCTTGTGCACTACGTCGCCTTGGGTGTAGGCATGAGTAAAATGTGTTATGAGCCGCTGCTTACATTTGGAAAAAAGGCATTAGATGATCAATGTGCAGGAGTGGTTTCATATGAGTTTGAGCAGGCAGTACTGGCAATTATTGTCACTACAGCTATAGTATCAATCCTTGTTACGCAGGATCATATAATCGATTATAATACGGGGCTTGCACATGCTGTTTATTATGCGTTGACTTCATTTCCGCATATTGAGGAAGGGCATCTGCACGGAGAACTTGTTGCGTTTGGCGTATTGCTTCTACTCTTATGCGATAAAGATATGGATACTTTTGAGAAGTTATATGAATTTAATAAAAGTGTGGGTCTGCCGATATGTATTGAGGATGTGGAGATTACAAGAGAAGATCTTGAGGATGTAATTGAAAAAACAGTGTCAATGAAAGATATTGAGCATAATCCATATAGAATAACTAAAGAGATGCTGTACAGCGCATTTGAAAAATTACAAAATTATAAGAGGCTGTCGCACTAAACAGTTCTACGGTGGAAAAAGAGCGCTTCGCGCCAACCAGACACAAGTATGTGTGTTTGCAAGCTTGCTTGCAACACCACATATTATGTCTGATTGTCCCCCGCAGGGACTTTTTCCACCTATTCAGTTTAATGCGACAGCTCCTTGTGGCAATAAAATTATGAAAGAAGAGGAATGGATAATGAAAAATGCAAAAAAAACTATAGGTTTATTTTTATTAGGGATAATGTCGCTTGTTATATTTGCAGGATGCGGAAGCGACGGTAAAGCTTCTGATAAAAAATCTGATGGTAAGCTTAAGGTGGGCATTATTCAGATGATTGAGAATGGTGCGTTTAATGATATGAGAGAGGGCTTTATTGAAGAGCTGGAGAAGAAAGGATATGGAGAAGATAAAGTTGAATTTGTCTATAAATGTGCACAGGGGGATGCAACTAACTTGCAGACTATAGCACAATCTATGGCAGATGGTACTTTTGATTTAGTGTGTACAATCGCTACGCCGCCTACACAGGCGATGGTTAATTTGGGTACAGACACGCCGGTTGTTTTTGTTTCAGTGTCTGCACCTGTTGAGGCAGGTGTTCTATCAGATATGGATAAACCTGATAAAAATGCGACAGGTACATCTAATGCAATTCCGATAAATGAAATTTTTGAATTTGCAGAAAAGCTAACGCCAGATGTAGAAAAATATGGCTTTTTATATTGTACAAGCGAAGTTAATTCTGTTACTACTATAGAAAATGCTAAAGAGTATTGTGATAAAAATAATATTAAATATAAGGAGTCGGTTGTAACTAATTCAGCAGAAGTACAGCAGGCAGTTCAGGCTCTCGTCGGCGATGTTGACGCAATATTTATCCCAAATGACAGTGTGATTCAGTCCTCAATGTCACTTGTAACAGAAGTTGCCAGAAAATCTAAGATTCCTGTGTATGGAAGCAGCGCTACAATGGTTGATTCAGGAGCGTTTGCTACAATTGCTATCAGTGATAAAGAAATTGGTGCACAGAGTGCGGATATGGCAGTTGAAATTTTTGAAGGTAAAAATGTAAAAGATATTCCATCAATAGTTGTTCCAGCGTCGAATACGGTTATCAATAAGAAAACTTTAGATGCTCTTGAAATTGAATTGGAAGATAGTATAAAAGAATCAGCAGTATTTGTAGAGGAAGATTAAAATGACACTTTTATTAGGTTCCCTTCAATTGGGATTATTGTACGGAATAATGGTGCTTGGCATCTATATTAGCTTTAGAATATTAAATATACCAGATTTAACAACCGAAGGTAGTTTTACCTTCGGGCTTGTTATATCGGCTCTTATTGCCAGCAAGGGACATCCATTCTTAGGTATTTTGCTGGCTGTGGCAGCAGGTGCGGCCGCAGGAATTATTACAGGTTTCTTACAGACTAAGTGTAAGATTCATCCTGTTGTTGCGGGTATACTGACTATGAGCGGACTATATTCAATTAATTTATTAGTTATGGGCGGCAGTTCTAATCTTACATTACTTGGCAGCGATACTGTTTTTTCTGTATTTGAGGGTATGCTTTCAAGTGTGGATAAGGAAATAGTTAGAATAATTGTGGCAATTGCAGTTGCAGTTATTACTGTTGTTATTTTATTTGTTTTTTTTAAGTCTCATCTGGGACTTGCAATTCGCGCTACTGGAGATAATGCCGAGATGGTTAGTGCATCATCGATAAATGTTGATGGAATGAAAATAACAGCGCTTGGAATAAGTAATGCTTTGATTGCTCTATGCGGCGGACTTATTACTCAGTATCAGAGTTTTGCAGATATAAATTCCGGCGTTGGAATATTAGTTGTTGGTCTTGCATCTGTAATTATCGGAGAATTATTTTTTGGAAGACGTTCTGTTGTCTTAGGGTTTATTTCCTGTTTTGTGGGTTCTATTGTTTACCGTTACATAATAGCGATTGCTATTAAATCAGAATGGTTTCCTGCATATATGTTAAAATTTGTATCGGCAGTAATTGTTGCGGTTGCCTTGGCTGTTCCGGCGATAAAGTCAGCGCTTAAAGTATTGAGTATCAGGCAGAGCTCAATGAAGGGAGGCAGCAAAAATGCTTAAGATTGAAAATGCTTCGAAAGTTTTTGCAAAGGGTACTCCTAATGCTCACACAGCTCTTAATAAGATAAATTTAACTCTTGCAAAGGGTGATTTTGTTACTATTCTAGGTTCCAATGGCGCTGGTAAGTCAACGTTGTTTAACGCTGTGTGCGGTAATTTTATTTTGGATGAGGGCAGGATTATATTGGACGGAAGGGATATGACTTTTATGTCTGAGCATAGGCGTGCAAGATCAATAGGTCGTCTTTTTCAGGACCCTATGAAGGGAACAGCGCCTAATCTTACAATTGAAGAAAATCTTGCCTTGTCATATTCAAGAGGACATCATAAGTATTTTGGTCCGGCGGTTGGAAAAAAAGAGCGGCAGTTATTTAGAGAACGGCTGGCAAGTTTTGATATGGGTCTTGAGGATAGGATGCAGACAAAGATGGGGCTGCTGTCGGGAGGTCAAAGACAGGTAGTAACACTTCTTATGAGTACTATCGTCTTGCCAAAACTTCTTCTTCTTGACGAGCATACGGCGGCGCTTGACCCGGCTACTGCTGAAAAAGTTATGAATATAACAGAAAAAATTGTTAGAGATAATAATTTAACAACGCTTATGATTACACATAATATGTCGTCCGCTATGATTACTGGAAACCGTACAATTATGCTTGATTCAGGTGAGATAATACTGGACATATCAAAAGAGGAGAGGGAGAAGATGACAGTTGATGATCTTCTAAAAAAATATTCTGAAAAGAAACAAAAGCAGTTTGATAATGATAGAATGTTGCTGGGGTGATAATAATATTTTCTAAATATTATTTGAAATCTGTCAATTTTTAAATTCCATTATTTAAAGCTATACATTTGTGTATGAAAATTATATTATTTATATGCTGTTATTTATTATATATCTGTTAAATATGGAGGGTTTAGTTTATGGATAAGTTTATCAATGAATTTCGTGAAGATATTCAAGAGTTTCGTAATATGACAGAGAAATTTTATGCAAAAGAGCTGAGTGTAAAGGATTATAAGGGATTTTCCGGTGGGTTCGGAAGTTATGCTCAAAAAGGCGGAGAGGCAAGTATGCTCAGACTTCGTATGCCGGCTGGTGTTATGACTAAACAAATGTTAAAGTTTATTGCAGATTCAATTGATAAGTATAATATAAAGAAGGCGCATTTTACTACGTGTCAGACAGTTCAGTTTCATGATTTAAATAAGGAAGCTGTATGTGAAATTATGGAATCAGCAATAGATGTTGGAATAATTACAAGAGGCGGAGGCGGCGATTTTCCAAGAAACGTTATGTGTTCACCTTTGTCAGGTATGGAAGAGGGAGAGTATTTTGATGTAACGCCTTATGCAAAGGCGGTGTCCCGTTTTTTGCTTGGATTTATTAAAACGGTTAAGATGCCTAGAAAGCTAAAAGTAGGGTTTTCAAATTCACCGTCTAATATAACTCATGCAACGTTTCGTGATTTGGGTTTTGCTGCAAATTGCTCTGGGAAATTTGACGTATACATTGCTGGGGGTTTAGGTAATAATCCGCGAATGGGCGTAAAAGCGGCTGAAAATATTGAGCCGATGGATGTATTATATTATGTGAAGGCTATGATTGAGACATTTGTTGAAAATGGAAACTATGAGAATCGTGGAAAAGCAAGAACAAGATATATGCAGGAGACATTAGGTGAAGAAGGCTTGAAAGAAATATATATTTCTAAAGTTGAAAAACTTAAAGTTTCTGAAGAACTGAAACTTGATATAGAGAACAGTGATAACAATAAATCTGGAAATGGTACTACAGCCGATGATGTACGTGTTATTAGACAAAAGCAGGATGGTCTCTATGCGGTGGTGTATCATCCAATCGGAGGTATGCCTGCTGTAAGTAAGTTTAAGGAAATTTATAATGTTATTGCAGATATGCCAGATGCAGAATGCAGAATTTCACCTGACGAGAGCCTTTATATTGTAAATCTGACCGGAGATGAGGCGAAAAGAGTACTGTCAGTTACAGACGACGGCGCTGCTAATATTTTTGAGACTTCGGTCTCTTGTGTGGGTTCCGTTGTTTGTCAGATAGGACTTAGAGATTCTCAAGGCTTATTAAATAGTATTGTTGAGAAAGTTAAGCAATACAATTTTGCAGACGGTGTTCTTCCGCAAATTCATATTTCAGGATGCACATCATCATGCGGTACACATCAGATAGGTAAGCTTGGTTTTCATGGCGGTGTAAAAAGAGTAAATGATGTTGTTGAGCCTGCCTTTACATTTCATGTTAATGGTTCTGATGCTGAAGGAAATGAAAGGTTTGGCGAGCAGTGGGGTATGATGCTTCAACGGGAGATACCTGATTTTTTCGTCGCTCTTGGCAAGGCGGTTTCAGAGGATAATACAACATTTAATGACTGGTATGAGAACAATCCTGAAAGATTGCGGGATATAGCTGATAAATATTTGTATTAAGGGGTAAGATATATGGGAAATCTGTTGGATAAGTTTGGTGTTTGCGAAATGTGCAAAAAGCCTGTTAGCGGCAGTGATTTGTGTATTGAATGTAATAAAATTAAAAAGAAAGCTCAGGAGCATGCGTTGGCAACAGACGCTGCATCCGAAGAGATATCCGAGATGTTTGGAATACATGAGAGGTTAATTGGAAAATGGATAAGAAAAGGTGAGTTTTGGTGTAAGGCACCTTGCCGTTCTTGCGGGAAACAAGTCAAGGGCGGAAATATATGTGATGAATGCAGACTTAGATTTTTTACTGAGCTAAAGAGGGACTGATTTTATGGATTTAAGAGAAATGTTTCCGATGAAGTTAGGGTTCGGAGGTCTTAGACTTCCTACTAATGGAGAAAAAGACCACATTGAATATGATAAGATGTGCGAAATGGTGGACGAGTATATGTCTGCGGGTGGAAAGTACTTTGATACATCATTTATTTATCATAGGGGAAAATCTGAAGAGGCTATGGCTGCCTGTGTTGTTGACAGGTTTGGAAGGGATAGTTTTTGTCTAAGTGATAAATTGCCGCTCTGGGCTGTTGATGGTAAGATTGATCTGCAGAGTGTATTTGATGTTCAGTTAAAGAAATGTCATGTTGATTTTTTTGATTTTTATTTGCTGCACAATGTAAACAGAAACGATACGGATTTTATTGAGAAATCAGATGCATTTGAATTTCAGCAGAGGCTTAAAAGAGAGGGCAAAATTAGATTTGCAGGCTTTTCGTTTCACGATACACCTGAAATGCTTGATAAGATTTTAACTGAGCATAGCGGTTTGGATTTTGTGCAGCTGCAGATAAATTATTATGATTGGTTGTCTAATTATGTACAGTCAAAGAAATGTTATGAGGTGGCTGTGTCACATAATATGCCGGTAGTCGTTATGGAAACAGTAAGAGGCGGAGGATTGAGCAGTCTGCCGCCTGCTGCAGATCAACTTTTGCGTAATGTTCAGCCGCAGTCTTCAGCGTCCTCTCTGGCAATACGATTTGCTGCCAGTCTTGATAATGTCTTTATGGTTTTAAGCGGTATGTCTAATATAGATCATGTTAGGGATAATTGTTCTTATATGAGAGCTGATAAGTTTAAAAAACTTAGTGATGCAGAATATGAAACAATACAGCAAATAACAAAAATTATTAAAATGAATAAAAAGATTAACTGTATTGAATGCGGCAGCTGCAGCGAAGTTTGTCCAGAGAATATAGAGATTGACAAGATACTATCAATTTATAACGATTCTCAATTATTTGGAAATTATAATTTCCCTGAAATGCACTTTAATATACATGTTAGAGGAAATAGTGCGAAAAAATGCATTAAATGCGGTGCATGTCAGACAGTTTGTCCGAAAGGTATTCAAATAGTTGATAATATATCAGCAATATGTAAAATATACGATAAATAACAAACTAAAATATTAAAAAAGAGGTTATTATGAAAAAAATTATTATATTGTTCTGTGTTGTTTTTTGTTCAGCCGTTGTGATAGTCGGTTGTTCAAATGGTAAAGAATCTGATAATAAAAAAGAAAAAAATTCTCAGGAAAAGACTGTTTCTGCGGACGAGCTGACATATGATGATCTATATAAGGCAAACAATGGAACAGAATTATTGAAAAAACACAGCAGTGTTGAATATATACTTACAACATTTACCGGTCAGACTGATGAAGATGGCAATGAGGAGGAAATTGCCGAGAAATGGGATTTATTTATGGATGATGATGATTATGTAATATCAAGAGAATCTGAGAGCGGAGAGAGTCAGGTGTTTTGTAATGAGACTTGTTATTACAAGGATGCCTCTAAAGATAAGGATAATCCTAAGTACAGCAAAGGCTGGTTTATGGATGATATATATGAAAAATATATGGATGAGAATGTGAATGAATTTTTATTATCTAAATCAAGTCAGGAAGATTTTGATGAAATTAAAGAGAAGGACGGTAAATATGTAATTTTATCATATTATGGTGAAAATGAAGATAAAGACAAGTGTTATTACCGTTATACAACTGATAAAGAGACGCTGGAAATAGAGAAATATGAGGCGGTAATGATGAGGACGGAAAATTTAAAGACAGAGGAGTATGTTGTCGCCAAAGCTGAAGTTAAGTATGATAAAAAGGTTGAGTTTCCGGGATTTATTCAAGAGATAGAGAAGGCAAATGTAAATAAGAGAAAGGTAATTTTGCATAAATTAAGTAAGGATGGTAAACCAGAGAATGATATTGTAGTTGAGCTTCCTGAGAATACTACGCTTATTGCTGCTCTTGATACAGGTTATGGTCTTTATAAAGATGAGAAAGCAGAGGTTGTTTTTGATGATACAAAGACAGAACAGAATGCAGAAAAGATGTATCCAGACAGCGAATGTTATTTAATTTATAAAGAGGGCGGCACGGAATAAGTATGTTTTCGTAAGCAATGAGGAAAATAGCCCTGTTTACATTGAGATTTGACAAATGTCGCAGGAGTCAAGTTTATTAATAACGTAAAAGGTTAAGAAATTGTTGAAAAAACATTTATTTCATGTTATTATTTTCTCAGATAATTAAAATTAAGGAGGAAGCAAAAATGGGACTTTTTGGTAAGAAATATCCTTTAGCGCAATATGAGGTAGGGGCAGATGACAAAGTAGATAAATTTACATATAATGGTAAGTATTATGATCTCAATGCATATGTAAAACAGTGTGAAGCTGATTTGCGTTTTAAGACAAACAGTGATAAAGTGAAAATCGGCAAAAATATGAAAAAAGCAGAGAAAGATTATCTGTCAGATAAGGGTTCAGTTGTTAAGTATATTGATTATGAAATTGCAAAACAGCTTGCAGATGGTCAGGAAACAATGCATGTAAGCGTAGCAGATATTAAGAGAATGGTTAAAGATTATTAAAAGTTCGTTATATTATTGTTAAGTTTTTATCGGCAGTCATACCAGATTGCCGATTTTTTTGTCGTTTAACGAAAATTGTTATCAAAAAATCGGGAATCATATAGTACATGTGTTATTAATATAATAATAAAAAATATATATTGTTTGGTTATTATTTTTTTGCAATAATCAGCTTTACAGCTGTTAAGTTGTGAAAATAGGAGATTTTATGATAGAGTTTTCTTCATTACTTATTCCTTTTTTAGGAACGACACTTGGTTCTGCCATGGTATTTTTTATGAAAAACCAGATGAATCCTAAGCTGGCAAAAATCCTTCTTGGTTTTGCAGCAGGAGTAATGATTGCAGCTTCTGTTTGGTCATTAATTATTCCGTCTATTGATATGTCTGAAAATTTGGGCATATTATCATGGACACCTGCAGCGATAGGATTTTTACTTGGAGTAGTTTTTCTTATTTTTCTTGATTTTCTTGTACCTCTTTTAAGTTTTAAAAATGACAGTTCAGATAAATCTAAAGGTAAACTATCTAAAACAACAATGCTTGTATTAGCGGTGTCATTGCACAATCTTCCAGAGGGAATGGCGGTTGGAGTGATATTTGCCGGAGTTCTTATGGGTACATCAGGAGTAACATTTGCCGGAGCCTTAACGCTTGCTCTTGGAATTGCAATTCAAAACATTCCTGAAGGGGCAATTATATCGATGCCTCTATGCAGTGAAGGAATGTCAAAGGGAAAGGCTTTTGTATTTGGAGTTTTGTCAGGAGCAGTGGAACCTGTCGGGGCAATTTTTACCATTCTTCTTGCTGAACAGATGACAGCAATTTTACCGTATCTGTTATCTTTTGCGGCAGGGGCAATGTTTTATGTTGTCATTGATGAATTAATACCAGAAACACAGTCAGGAGAACATTGTGTTTTGGGCATAATAGGTGCGGCTGTTGGATTTGTGCTAATGATGGCTTTAGATGTAGCACTGGGATAAAATAATTATTTAATAAATATTCTTGTTGTTTTGTGGATTACTATTTATTAAGATGTAATGTCTGCAAAAATATTTTGTTATGCTGAGCATGTTTTATTTTTACTGTATTGTAAAACAAATTTATACCCCGTAGTTTTCTGCGGGGTATGTTTTAATTGCAATGTTTATTGTAGTTTATTCCAATGAGATTCGAAAAAGCTATAACTAGAAAAAGTGGTCTTTGCAATTATTATTTGTACATAGGACCATAAGTAGCACAAGCTCTGTAATCCTGTCCTTCTTTATCCATTCCATATGCATTCCAGCATGTAGGTCTGAATATTTTTTCATCATCGATATTGTGCATACATACAGGTATACGGAGTATTGAGCAGAGTGTGATAAGATCGGCTCCAATATGACCGTAACTTATTGCACCATGGTTTGCTCCCCAGTTGTTCATTACATCATAAGCACTGGCAAATGCGCCTTTGCCTGTACATCTTGGCGCAAACCAAGTACATGGCCATGTGTAGTCTGTTCTTTTCCATAATGTATCTGTAACTTCGTCAGGAAGAGCAACTGTCCATCCTTCTACTAACTGAAGAACAGGACCAAGTCCTTTTACGATATTGAGACGAACCATTGTTGCAGGCATTTCTGCTTTTGTTACAAATCTGGAGGAGTATCCGCCGCCTCTGAAGTATCCGTTATCGGCAGGAGCCCATTCTGTAGCTTTAAGACAAGCGTCAATATCTTTTTCTGTCATTTCATAGAATGGCTTAATAACTGCATTGCCGTCATTATCTTTAACTTCGCCGCAGGCGTCTAAGCAGCATGCGCCAGAGTTGATTAAGTGTATAATTCCGTTGGCGTCTTTAGCATGTCCTTCTAAGTCATAGTTTGTTACGCGTTTTACAGACTCTCCATTCCAGCATGTACGAACATCGGCAAACATCTGGGCTTTATTTGTAAGCAGTTTGTTAAACAACATACTTACTGCATTTAATGTGTCATTTTCTGTTGCAAATACAAATGGCTCTCTTGCTCCATTCCAATCAAAGGATGTATTTAGCATTGCCTCTGCAAAATCTGCATTTGGCCAGTGATCTGTCCACTGTCTCTGTCCCTGGAAACCTCCGGCAATTGCGTTATGTCCAACCATTTCTTCCTCAGCGCCTTTTGGAAGTTTGTCGTTTCCATTTAAAAGATCTTTGATAATGCACATCATTTTAACAGTGAATTCCCAGTCTTTGTCTTTTTCTTCACGGCTCTTCTGTGCAAAGTCAGGGTTTTTGTCAAAACACTCAGGGCAGTTTTCTTTTGTCCATGCAAGTGCTTTCTTGTATTCTTCTTCATCATAGATACCTTCGTCCATGCGTCGGATTATCTCTACTTCGTCAACTGATTCAACGCGCATTCCAAGATATTCTTCAAAGAATTCTGGATTAATAATTGATCCGGCTATACCCATGCATATTGAGCCAATCTGTAAGTATGATTTTCCGCGCATTGTTGCAGCTGCCACTGCAGCACGACCAAATCTTAATAATTTTTCTTTTACATCTTCTGGCATAACCATATCATCGGCATCTTTAACGTCCTGTCCGTAAATTCCGAATGCCGGCAGACCTTTCTGTGCATGAGCGGCAAGTACGGCAGCTAAATATACAGCGCCTGGTCTTTCTGTTGCGTTAAATCCCCACACACCTTTGATTGTTGTTGGATCCATATCCATTGTCTCAGAGCCATAACACCAGCAAGGTGTGACTGAAAGTGTAATGTCAACGCCTTCTTTTTTAAACTGTTTTGCACATGCAGCAGCTTCGGCAACACGTCCGATAGTTGTGTCTGAGATTACGACTTTTACAGGTTCTCCGTTGGAATATTTTAAGTTAGTGCGGAAAAGTTCTGCAGCAGCTTTTGCTAATCCCATAGTCTGTTCTTCAAGTGAACCGCGAACATCCAGAATTCCTCTTCTTCCATCAATGATAGGACGGATACCAATTACCGGATATTCCCCAATAAGTCTGTTTTCTGCCATTTTAATTACCTCCTGTAAAATTATTTGTTAATTGATGCACAGCAAAAGATGATTGAATCTATTACTTATAAGTATTATAATATACTGATTGGAAAAAATCACGAAAATATTTGTTATGATATGGACATTTTTTGTTAATATTGTTATACTTACAATACACATTTCACAAAGATATTTTTATTTATTGAATGTTCTATTTTGACGTTTAAAATTACAATGGATTAAACAGTTGGAATTAATATTATTATTGTGCTTAATAGTAACGCCTTGAAAGTGTAAGAAATCTAAAACTACTTTTATGGATGTGATTTTTTATAATGTCTATATGTAATATGTATTAGAAGATTAATATTATAAAAAATGTATTTTTTGTTGGGACTTAACTAGAGCACAATCTTTAATCATAAGGTTTAATATAAGTAGTTTTTATATGTTATATTAGCAGAGGTGAGATTTATGAAAGCTTTTCATGAGGTGCGTACTTATCATGAAGATTTTAAGGTATGGGCTTCTGCCTATGAAGATATAAGTTTTCTGTCGCATTGGCATAAAGAAATTGAATTGATATATATTAGGTCAGGCAAGGCCAAAGTCTGTGTTACTGACCAGAGTTTTCTGGCTGAAGAGGGCGATTTAATTATATGTGACAGCGGTGATATTCATTACAGCAATTCACAAGATATGGAAAATTCCTTGGAGTTTATTATTTTTGATCCTGGAGTAATTACTGGAATGTATGAGCCGGCATGTTTTATATCGCCGTTTGTAAAAAAGGATGAGCTTGAAAGTTATGGTTTGTATAGTATTGTGGACAAATTATTTGATAATGTTTCAAGAGAGCTTGAAAGCTGCAATAGATATTATAGAGAAGTTGTAAAATCAAGACTATGTGAAATCTGGTATCTTTTAAAAAGAAACATACCAAGAGGAAATGCAAGTAAACCTAGCCTGAGCAGACGTATGGAGCAGCTCAATGATTTTCAGAGATTGTTATCTTATATGGAAAAGCATTTTTCAGAAGATATTTCTTTGGCTGATGCTTCTGCAATGGTAGGTTTTAGTGAGAGTCATTTTTCTAAAACGTTTAAAAAAATGACGGGAATTAATTTTGTTACTTATTTAAATATGCTTCGCGTGGAAAAGGCAGCTGAGTGTCTGAAAAGTTCGTCTGATAAGGTTACAGATATTGCTTTGTCTTGTGGTTTTGATAACGTAAGAACATTTAACCGTGTTTTTAAGGATATTACAGGCAGCACGCCAAGCGCCTTTGCGAAAGGGACGGATACTGACGCCTATGATCTAGCGTTATATACAAGAAAGACGTCTGAGAAGCAGTTTGTAAAGAATGAATCTAAGACTGTAATTAAAAATACAAAAGGGGATAGAGAGCTATGAAATTATTTCGCAAGAGGTATTTTCCGCAGGAGGTTATTGAACTTAGTGATGATATTGTTTTCTGGGATGAAAATACATTGGTTACAAAATGGAGAACTATACGTCCTAAACCAAATTTAAGTCATGGTATTTCAGCTTTTTTTATTGATAAGGGTATTAAGGTTAGTAAGTTTTATAAGTCTGGCGGTGAGCTTCTTTATTGGTATTGTGATATAGGCGATTGTATTTTTGACAGACTGAAAGATGAATTTATGTTTGTAGATTTAATGGCAGATGTTATAATTTATCCGAATGGCGAAGTTCGTGTAGTGGATTTAGCTGAGGCAGCAGATGTTTTTGAGAATGGCGGCGTTGAATCTGATAATTTATGCAAAATGCTTAGAGGTCTGGATTTTTTAATGGAAGCTATTTATTCAGGACAGTTCAGGGATATGCAGTATTTTTTGGAAAAGTATGAAAAGTAGTGATAGTATTTATAAGTTTGAGAAATTTTTAAATTTTGTTTGCAAAATTATTGTAAGGTCTTGTTTTTCATCAATCTCTGCTTTATAATATAGTTTATTAATTCTGCCTCGCCTATTGTTATAGAGTAAGAGGCAGTTTGGTATGTTTACAATATTGTATTTTTACAAATATGATGAATGCTTTAATTTTTTTGTATTTGGTTGAATATTTTGATAATTGTTTGATATTGTTACAAGAGTACATATCGTTAAACATGCCCCTGTCGGGGATTTTAAATTAGTATTAGTAGTATTTTTGAAACAGTACTATATAACAGGAGGATAAAATGGAAAGAGAGATGATTATTGTTATTGACTTTGGAGGTCAATACAATCAACTTGTTGCCCGCCGGGTTAGGGAGTGTAATGTTTATTGTGAGATTTATTCTTACAAAACTGATTTGTCAAAGATTAAAGCTCTGAATCCCAAGGGAATTATTTTGACGGGAGGTCC